>CAIJRN010000059.1 GCA_903823115.1 uncultured cyanobacterium | reverse complement strand
TCGCCTCCATGGCGACCTTGGCCTTGAACTCGGGACTATGGGTTCGGCGCTTGCTCATGGGTGGGAGCCCCCTTCAAGGGGCGGTGCCCCGCCTCAGAGGTTAACGATGGACCCTGTCCAGAAAAGCCAGACCAGCTCAGATCACACTCAATGAATTCCACTCAGATCATTGCCAAGGAGCACCAGTCTCGTTCATCAAGATGGACATCGAAGGCGCTGAGATAGAGGCCTTAAAGGGAGCCAGCGAAATAATCAAGGAACATCGTCCAGCACTGGCCATATCCATATACCATAAGCCCAGCGATCTGTGGGAGATTCCATTGCTGATTTACAACTTAAATCCTGGATATTCATTCTTCCTCTCCCAGCATGCGCCCATCTTGACGGAAACCGTTCTTTACTGCGCTTGATGTTAAATATACAGCCATGAGGCAAAGGAGAGATTGTCGAGTTGGCAGCTATGCGGGTTCGCAGACTGCTCCTGACCTAAACAAGAAGAAGGTCCGGTGCCTCAGGCCAGTAGGAACTCTGCCTGAGTCCCCTGGATCTGCAGCTGGCAGGCGGATCCGCGAACGCCCCCTGGCTCAGGTAACCGACCACAGGCTGCACTCGATTGACTGAACATATTGAATCAAACCACAAAAAAGCGCCCCCGAAGGGGCGCGATCTGCTGAGTCCCTCAGAAAACTGAGGGAGTTTGACTCTGCTGCGATCAGTAGTCGAAGTCGCCGCCGCCCATGCCGCCGCCGGCAGCAGCCGCTTCCTTCTTCTCGGGCAGATCAGCCACGATGCACTCGGTGGTGAGCACCATGCCGGCGATCGAAGCGGCGTTCTGCAGGCCAGAACGGGTCACCTTGGCGGGATCGACAATGCCGGCTTCCAGCATGTCGACGTATTCGCCGGTGGCTGCGTTGTAACCCTCGTTGAAGGGCTTGTTGCGCACATGCTCGGCGACGACGGCGCCGTTGGCACCGGCGTTCTCAGCGATCCGCTTGAGCGGGGCGGTGAGGGCCGAGGCGACGATGGTGGCGCCGATCAACTCCTCACCGGAGAGGTTGGCGGCCGCCCACTCCTCGAGCACCGGGGCGAGGTGAGCCAGGGTGGTGCCACCACCAGGGACGATGCCTTCTTCAACAGCCGCCTTGGTGGCGTTGATGGCATCTTCCAGGCGCAGCTTCTTGTCCTTCATCTCGGTCTCGGTGGCGGCACCCACCTTGATCACGGCGACACCGCCGCTCAGCTTGGCCAGACGCTCCTGCAGCTTCTCCTTGTCGTAGGAGGAGTCGGTTTCGTCCATCTGCTTGCGGATCTGCTCGCAGCGAGCCTTGACGGCCACTTCGTTGCCTTCGGCGACGATCGTGGTGGTGTCCTTGTTGATGGTGATGCGACGGGCCGTGCCCAGCATCTCCAGCTTGGTGTTCTCCAGCTTGAGGCCGGCATCCTCGGTGATCAACTGACCGTTGGTGAGAACGGCGATGTCCTCGAGCATGGCCTTGCGGCGATCACCGAAGCCAGGAGCCTTGACGGCGGCCACGTTGAGCACACCGCGCAGACGGTTCACCACCAGGGTGGCGAGGGCTTCCTTCTCGATGTCCTCGGCAATGATCAGCAGGGGCTTGCCGGTGCGGGCGATCTGCTCGAGCACGGGCACCAGGTCCTGGACCAGGCCGATCTTCTTGTCGGTGAGCAGGATGTAGGGCTCTTCGAGCACCGCCTCCATGCGCTCGGTGTCGGTGGCGAAGTAAGGGGAGATGTAACCCTTGTCGAAACGCATGCCTTCGGTGACCTCCAGTTCGGTGGTCATCGACTTGCCTTCCTCGAGGGAGATCACGCCCTCCTTGCCGACTTTGTCCATCGCATCGGCGATCATGCGGCCCACTTCCTCGTCGTTGCCGGCGGAGATGGTGCCGACCTGGGCGATGGCGTTGCTGTCGCTGATCGGCTTGGCGTGCTCCTCGATCTTCTTGACCAGGAACTCGGAAGCCTTTTCGATGCCACGCTTGAGGGTGATGGCATTGGCGCCGGCAGCCACATTGCGCAGACCAGCCTTGACCATGGCGTGAGCCAGGACGGTGGCGGTGGTGGTGCCGTCACCGGCAGCGTCGTTGGTCTTGCTGGCGGCCTGACGAATCAGGGCGACACCGGTATTCTCGATGTGATCTTCGAGCTCGATCTCCTTGGCGATGGTGACACCATCGTTAACGATCTGAGGGGCACCGAACTTCTTCTCCAGCACCACGTTGCGGCCCTTGGGACCGAGGGTGACGGCGACAGCTTCGGCCAGAATGTCGATACCGCGCTCGAGGGCCCGACGGGCTTGCTCGTTATAAATAATGCGTTTGGCCATGGGGCTACGGGATAGGGTGAAACGGTGAATGAGCTGATTTGATCAGCTTTTGAATAGACAGCAGACAAGCATGGTTTCCGAACAGACCCCTACAGAGAAGCTTTGGCAGACATCCAATTCAGAGCGATCATCAACAGGGAAAACAACTGTTGAAGAATCCTTACTCCATGGGACAAACGCTGAAGCGTTCGTTTCCGAGAAGGTTCTCAGGGTTGTCGACCAAAGCTCAGTTACAAAGCTCAGTGGCTGAACGGTGGGAGCTTGTTCAGGAACAAAGCCGCTTTCAGCTGACGACGGCGAGAATGTCCTTCTCGGACAGCAGCACGTATTCATCCGTACCGAGCTTGATGTCGGTGCCGGCGTACTTGCTGTAGAGCACTTTGTCGCCGATGCTCACTTCAGGGGCGGTGCGGGAGCCATCGTCGTTGCGACGGCCGGGGCCGACCTGGACGACCTCACCCACCTGGGGCTTTTCCTTGGCGGTGTCAGGCAGAAGGATGCCACCGGAGGTCTTTTCCTCCGACTCGGACACCTTGATGAAAATGCGATCTCCGAGCGGTTTGACCGTGGAGACGCTGAGGGTAACAGCTGCCATGGATAGGAAGTTGAGTGATCGCGAAAGGGTGAACGCGGAGCCAGCGGCGGGCCTGGGTCCTCGCATCGAAAAGTCCGACGGGAGGGGGGCTGAAGCCACCGATGAGGACGCGCTAGCACTCGCGCCCTTCGACTGCCAACTTATGCGCCAAGGCAGCTTCCACGCCAGTTCGGGTGACCGAACAGGCCGCCTCACCCTTGCCTTGATGCCGGCCCCCTGATTGCTCCCCAGGACCGTCGTGCAGCCAACGAGGCGAGGCTGCCTGGGCCTCCCGTGAGCCTCGCCGGCCACGGCCGTCACAGGGGTCTGACGCAGTGGTAAGGTTGCGCCGCTTCATGCGGGACGGATCCCGCTGGGCCTCCCCGCCACCCTCTCATCACCCCATGGCAGCTGCTGCTCCCGCCGCGACCGGCACCCAAGGAATCGTCAAGCAGGTCATCGGCCCGGTGCTCGACGTGGAATTCCCCGCCGGCAAGCTGCCCCGCATTTACAACGCCCTGCGGATCGAAGCCAAGAATCCCGCCGGCCAGACCGTGGCGCTGACCGCCGAAGTGCAGCAGCTGCTCGGCGACCACCGCATCCGTGCCGTGGCCATGAGCACGACCGACGGCCTGGTTCGCGGCATGGTGGCCGTCGACACCGGCGCACCGATTTCGGTGCCTGTTGGTGAATGCACGCTGGGCCGCATCTTCAACGTGCTGGGTGAACCGGTGGACGAGAAGGGTCCTGTCAGCAGCACCCTCACGTCGCCGATTCACCGCCCGGCTCCCAAGCTCACCGACCTTGAGACCAAGCCCAAGGTGTTCGAGACCGGCATCAAGGTGATCGACCTGCTGGCCCCCTACCGCCAGGGCGGCAAGGTCGGTCTGTTCGGCGGTGCCGGTGTAGGCAAAACGGTGCTGATCCAGGAACTGATCAACAACATTGCCAAGGAACACGGCGGTGTGTCGGTGTTTGCCGGTGTGGGCGAACGCACCCGCGAGGGCAATGATCTCTACGAAGAATTCAAGGAATCCGGGGTGATCAACTCCGAGGATCTTTCGAAGTCCAAAGTGGCTCTCTGCTACGGCCAGATGAATGAGCCCCCCGGTGCCCGCATGCGAGTGGGCCTCTCGGCTCTCACCATGGCTGAGCACTTCCGTGATGTGAACAAGCAGGACGTGCTGCTGTTCGTTGACAACATCTTCCGCTTCGTGCAGGCCGGCTCGGAAGTGAGCGCCCTGCTGGGCCGCATGCCTTCGGCCGTGGGCTACCAGCCCACCCTCGGCACCGACGTGGGTGAGCTGCAGGAGCGCATCACTTCGACCATGGAAGGCTCGATCACCTCCATCCAGGCCGTCTACGTGCCCGCCGACGACCTGACCGATCCCGCCCCGGCCACCACCTTCGCCCACCTCGACGCCACCACGGTGCTGAGCCGCGGCCTCGCCTCCAAAGGCATCTACCCGGCTGTGGATCCCCTCGACTCCACCAGCACCATGCTGCAGCCAGCCGTTGTCGGTGATGAGCACTACCGCACCGCCCGCGCTGTGCAGTCCACCCTGCAGCGTTACAAGGAACTTCAGGACATCATCGCGATCCTGGGCCTGGATGAACTCTCTGAAGATGACCGCCGCACGGTGGATCGCGCCCGCAAGATCGAGAAGTTCCTCTCCCAACCCTTCTTTGTGGCGGAGATCTTCACCGGCCAGAAGGGTGAATACGTCAAACTCGACGACACCATCAAAGGCTTCAACCAGATTCTCGCCGGCGAGCTCGACAATCTGCCCGAAGCCGCCTTCTACCTGGTGGGCAACATCGACCAGGTGAGGGCCAAGGCCGCCAAGATCCTCTCCGAAGCCAAGGGTTGATCTGATGACCCTCACCCTGCGCGTTCTCGCTCCCGACCAGAGTGTCTTCGACGGCACCGCCGACGAAGTGATTCTTCCCAGCATCTCCGGCCAGGTGGGCATCCTCACCGGCCACGTCTCTTTGCTCACCGCCCTGGACAGCGGTGTGCTGCGGGTGCGAGAGGGCTCCACCTGGAGTTCCATCGCCCTGATGGGTGGCTTTGCCGAAGTCGAGGCCAACGAAGTCACCGTGTTGGTGAATTCGGCCGAACTCGCCAGCAACATCGACCCCGTCGCCGCCGAGAAAGCCTTTGAAGCCGCCCAGCAAGCCGTAGCGGCTCTTGAAGGCCAGGCCGCAAGTCCTGCCAAGGTGAAAGCCCAGCAGACCCTGGCCCAGGCCAAGGCAAGGTTGGCGGCAGTGCGGGCCAGCTGAGCGGATACTGACGCCTGACAGCAGGTTTCACGACACCGACAACAGGGTTCTTGAATAGTTGTTGGAATCCGTGGCCCGAAGCCGTCCAGTCCCTGCTGAGCCAGGGATTGGACGGCTTTTGGTTGGAGTCCGCCTCTGCCCATCACACAGGAATCAGGGCCGGGGAAGATCCGTGCAGGGGCCGACCGTGATCATCAGGCCCAAGTCACCTGGAAACAATCTCCAGATTCACCTTGATCGGCACCCTGCGGCTGGTCATTTCAATGCGCAAATCAACAGGACATTGACGATAAGAACCCACAAGCACGAAGCCAATGGCACTATTTTGAGGCTCTAAATATTTCGGCTTGCCCGCTATTTAGTCTCAGCAAAAGCGCCAAAATCACCTTGACCTTCCCGTGGACGTTGTCGATCAGGGCTGGTGATGCAAGGGGAATCGAAACTACAAAGCCGCATCCCTGCATTCGCACCAGATCGCAGATCTCTCAGTCCATTCGCTGGTAGTGGCTCCAACAAGGCTGTTCGGAACGCCCTGGCCCTGATAGCTCCAGCCAGTGAATGCGGCTCCTGCGTTCAGGCTGCAGGCTGGCGGTGAGACTGGTGCCCAGCGCTCTTACCCCATGCGTCTGCGTCTGTTTCTCGATTCGGCCGATCCCCAGGCCTGGAGCCAGTGGCTGCCCTCGGGACTGTTCCATGGCATCACCACCAACCCCACCCTGCTGAAGCAGGCCGGCCAGCCCTGCCGCCTGGAGCACCTGCGCCAGCTCAGTCAGCAGGCCCTGGATCTCGGCTGCAGGGAGCTGCATCTGCAGGCCTGGGGCGGCGACGCCGCCAGCTACCTGAGCTGTGGCCGCCAGTTGGCCTCCCTCGCCCTCGGCCCCATTGTCGTCAAGCTGCCGGTGACCCGGGCCGGAACCACGGCCGCCCGGGCACTGATCGCTGACGACGTACCGGTGACCTTCACCGCCTGCTACGAGGTCCCCCAGGTGCTGATCGCCGCGGCCCTCGGTGCCGCCTACATCGCGCCCTATCTCGGTCGCATCAGCGATCAGGGGCGCGATGGCCAGGCCGAACTGGTGGGCATGCAGCGCAGCCTGGACGGTCTTGGCTCCAGCGTCAGGCTGCTCGTGGCCAGCGTCCGGCAACCGGCTGATCTGGGGCGGCTGGCGGCCGAAGGCCTCTCCACCTTCACCATCAGTCCGGCCATCGCCGCTGGATTGTTCGGATGTGAGGCCACCGCCGCCGATGCCCTGCGCTTTGAAGCCGATGCCGGCTTCGCCACTTCCTAAGCTCACACGACAACGGTCGGTGGGATGGGAACGGGGCGGGAACTGGGCCTGCAGCTTCGGGGCTGGATTGAGAGCGGTAGCCTGAGCCTGGACAATGGCCAGGGCCTCGCCAATCGGCTCATCGATGCCCTCGGGGCGGAGGAGAGCCTCAAGGGACCCGTGCGCGATCTTGCCAGCCAACCGCTGTTGCGCCAGTTGCTGCAGCGGCGGGATGAGCACAGTGGCATGGCGATCGAGGCTCTCTCCAACCACCTGGCACGCACCTACACACCTGGCGTCCTGGCCGAACTGCACGACCTGATCGAGGCCGCCACCGGCATCTCGGCGCCCACAGCCGCCAGCCAGCCGTCCCCGGGCGCTGATCAGGCAGCGGAGCCGGCCGATCAGGGCCCGATCGCCCCGGCCAGGCGCACGAGCCAGGCCGTCTTCGGGCCGGGCCTGGGCAGTGACGTCAAGGCCCTGGGGGCGGGATTCGCCCTCGCGGCCAGCTTCAGCCTGGTGCTGGCCTGGGCGGCGGGCGAACTCGATCAGGCCGTCTTCGATGGCTGGCGCTGGAGCGGCGGCGTGGTGCTGGCCCTGAGCCTGGCTCTGGCCCAGGCCCTGAGCCTCGGTCCCCTGCGGCGCCTGCGACGTCGGGGCCTGCTGGATGAGCGCAGCTGCGCTGATCCGCGCCGGGCCTGGTGCTGGATCAGTTCCCCCTGGATCCACGGCCGCCACGCTGAAGCGATGGTCAATGTGTTGATCCTGCTGGTGCTGCTCGGCCCGTCGCCCCTGTCGCTGGCGGATGTGGTGCTGCGCTACGGACTGATCAGCCTGGCCACCTGCGGCCTGGCCGCCCTGTTGGCCCGTCGGCTGGGGGTGACAGAGCGGCAATGGTGCGGGGCTTCGGGGGCGATCGCCGCCCTGATCAGCCTGGCGGCCATCCTCAGCCTGCTGCGCTGGAAGGTCCTGGGCTTCCCGGTCGGCCCCGAAACGATCCCCGCCTGGGTGCTGCTGGTGGTCTACGGGGCGCTGCAACTCGGCTGGCAGTTGCCGCGCGCCAGTCGCCAAGATCAAAGCCGACCGATCGAGCGCCTCTGGTGCAGCACCTGGTGGTGGGGCACGCTGCTGGGACTCAGCTGGGGACTGCTGACCTGGGGCTCTGATCTGGCCCAGGCCGCCTTCAAGGCCAGGCCAGGGGGCTGAGCCCAGGGGAGGCTCCGCCCCCTGGCTGCCGATCCAGCCATCACGGCGATCGACTGGGCTGAAGAGTGCAAACGGGGCGGGCCTGGGAAAGCGAGCTTGGCGCGATGTGTCCTCGATCCCAAGGCCTCTGCCGATCGCAAGGCCGCTGCCGATCGGCCAGGTTGCCGCCAACAAAAAAGCGCCCATGACGGGCGCCTGAAGGATGGATCAACGGGGCTCGGGGGGCGGGTGGAACCGCTCCCCATGCTCATCCGGCCGCGAACAACGTTGGCGGGCGCCGAATCAGGCGGTACCGCAGAAGGTGACATCCGGGAACTTGGCCTTGGCTTCCTCAAGGGCCTTGCCACGACCTTCTTCCTGCCAGTAGTTGATCACCTCGGTGGCCTTGTTGAGGATCTCGACGCGCTCGTTGTCCGTGATCCAGCTCTTGGCCTCAAGCTCACCCTTGAGGGTTTCCCAGGCATCTTCCCGGGGCCAGAAGAAATAGGCGGTGAGGGGGCTGGGGCCGCCACCGACGATCTGATCGACAGCCAGAGCGACGTTGTCGGGAAGCCAGAGAATCTTGAGCAGGAAACGACCCTCATCGGCCTTGGGGGTGTAGCCGGAGGGAACACCGTCTTCGTCGATGGTGGCGGTGGCGAGGGCGGCGCTGCCGCCGCGCATCACCGGACGACCTTCGGTGGTCGCAGGAATGGCGGGTACGGCAGCGTCGACCACATCAGCGGGGCTGCTGGTCGCGTCCACGGCGCCCTCGGGTGCTGTCATGGTCTCGTTGCCCAAGGTATGCAAGCAAAGAAGTAACTTACCAGTCCGAGTCACCGCCCTGCCTCCCCTGCCCGTTCGCGCCGTCCTGCTGTTCGACATCGACGGCGTCATCCGCGACGTGGCGGCCAGCTACCGGCGGGCGATCGTCGAAACCGTGCAGCAGTTCAGTGGCTGGCGGCCCGAGCCGGCCCAGATCGACGCCCTCAAGAGCGAGGGCTGCTGGAACAACGACTGGGAGGCCTCCCTGGAGCTGCTGCGGCGCCATCGCCAGAGCAGCGCCCGGGCGGAGCTGCCGAGCTTCGAATCGGTGGTGGCCGCCTTCTGCGATCACTACTTCGGCGGTGATCCGGAAGGCGATCCGGCCCTGTGGTGCGGCTTCATCCGCCAGGAACCGCTGTTGGTGGGGCCAGAGTTCTTTACCGGATTGAGTGCAGCCGACATCCTCTGGGGCTTCGTCAGTGGCGCCGAGCCACCCTCGGTGCGCTACGTGCTGCAAAGGCGCCTCGGTCTGCAGGATCCCCCCTTCATCGCCATGGGCGATGCCCCCGACAAACCCGATCCCACCGGCCTGCTGCGGCTGGCCGAGGCCCTGCTGGCAGCCCGTGGCACCAACCTGGGGCCGGACGCCCCGGCGGTGGCCTATGTGGGTGACACCGTCGCCGACGTGCAGACGGTGCTGCGCGCCCGCGAACAGATGCCGGCCCAGCGGTTCCTCAGCCTGGCGGTCTCACCGCCGCACCTGCACGGGCCGGGCCAACAGGAGCAGCGCCGCGCCTACGAGCAGCAGCTGCAAGCCGCCGGTGCCGACCGGATCCTGACCAGCAGTGACCAGGCCGCTGCCGCCCTGCAAGCCCTGCTGGGCTGAAGCCAGCCAGCGCCGACAACCAGGTCAAGCCACGCCGGTCCGCTCTTCAGCGCTCCATCGCCACCGGCGCCTTGAGGGCAGCGGCCGTGAGGTTCTCATGGCCGTGCTCGCTGACGACCACATCGTCTTCGATGCGGATGCCGATGCCTTTCCAGCGCTCATCAATCTCCGGCTGCCCCTCCGGCACCGCCAGCCGATCGCTCACGTAGAGGCCCGGCTCAACGGTGAGCACCATGCCCGGCTCCAGCGCCACATGGTGTTCTCCCAGCCGATAGGCGCCAACATCGTGCACATCGAGGCCCAGCCAGTGGCCGGTGCGATGCATGTACAGATGGCGGAAGGCCCCCTGTTCGATCACGCCATCGATCGAGCCGACCAGCAGGCCCAGCTCCAGCAACCCTGCCACCAGCACCCGCACGGCCGTGTCATGCACCTGCTCGGCCGTCTGGCCGGGCGCCACCGCGGCCACGGCCGCCTCCTGGGCCGCCAACACCAGCTCATAGAGAGCCCGCTGTTCGCCGCTGAAGCGGCCGTTGATCGGGAAGGTGCGGGTGATGTCACCGTTGTAGTAGTCGCCGAGGGAGCAGCCGGCGTCGATCAACAGCAGATCGCCGTCGCGTAGCGGGGCGCTGTTGGCGGTGTAATGCAGCACGCAGGCGTTATCGCCACCGGCCACGATCGAGCCATAGGCCGGCCCGCGGGCCCCCTGTTCCAGGAAGTGCTGCTCGATCACCGCCTGGATCTGGCGTTCCTTCAGTCCGGGGCGCACCACCTGCCGGGCCAGCTCGTGGGCCTCGGCGGAGATGCGGGCCGCCTCCCGCAGCCGCACCAGCTCCTCGGGGCTCTTGCGCAGCCGCAGCTCATGCAACATCGGGCAGGGCGCCACCAGGCCCAGGGCGGCATGGCCACTGCGGGGCGCCCGATCCAGCTGACGGGCCCAGGCCTTCAACACCAGCGGCTCCACCTCCGGATGGCGTCCCACCCGGAACGCGATGCCCTCGGCTCCCTCCAGATAGCCTCCGAGCCGCTCGCCGAGCTCGCTGCGGGGGTGGGCCAGATCGGCGCCGAAGTGGGCGACGGCCCCCTCACAACCCCAGCGGAATCCATTCCAGACCTCGGCGCCGGCATCCTTCGGCTCGACGAACAGCACGAACGGGTTCTCGCTGCGATGCGGCAGAAACAGGGCCACCGCACCGGGTTCGTCGAAGCCGGTGAGATACCAGAAATCACTGTTCTGGCGGAAGGCGTGCTCCACATCGGCGTGATGGGTCACCAGGGGGGCCGCCGGAATCACCGCCGCCACACCGCCGAGCTGGCGCAGGAAACGCCCCCGCCGTTCGGCCAGGAGCAGCGGATCATTCAGGGGCTCAGGCATCTCTGAGGCGATGGATGTACAGCGAGAAGATGGCACAGCCGCTTGAATGCGGTGGATCATCCATGGGCAGCATCGCCCTAACACCATCACCTCCATCGGCCGTCCCGCCCGCCTGAACCCAACGCCGCGCCAGCTGCTGCGGCCCCAGCCATGAACGACTTCGTGCTGCTGGCCTTGGTCGTCGCCGTGATGCTGGCCGGTTCCTTCGTCTGTTCGGGCATCGAAGCTGCTCTGCTCACCGTCAACCCGGTGAAGGTGCATGAGCTGGCCAGCCGGGAGCGACCGGTGCGGGGGGCAAGGCGCCTGGAGCAACTGCGCCAGAAGCTGGGCCGCACCCTGGCGGTGCTGGTGATCGCCAACAACGTCTTCAACATCTTCGGCAGCCTGATGGTCGGGGGCTTCGCCGCCGATGTGTTCCACAGGCGGGGCATCACTGGCCCTGCCCTGCCCTTGTTTTCAGTCGGCCTGACCGTGCTGGTGATCCTGCTGGGCGAGATCCTGCCCAAGGCGATCGGCAGCAAACTGGCCCTGCCGGTGTCGCTGGCCAGTGCCCCGGCGGTGGGGGTGTTTCAGAAGCTGATGCTGCCCCTGGTGCTGCTGCTGGAGCAGTTGATGCCGGCGATCACCGCCGAAAACGAAATCAGCACCGACGAGGAGGAGATCCGCCTGCTGGCGCGGCTGGGATCCCAGAGGGGTCAGATCGAAGCGGATGAGGCGGCGATGATCGCCAAGGTGTTCCAGCTCAACGACCTCACGGCCCGCGATCTGATGATGCCGCGGGTCTCGGCACCGACGATCGATGGCAATGGCAGCCTCGAGAGCCAGCGCGCCATCCTGTTGCGCAGCCACGCACCCTGGTGGGTGGTGCTCGGCGAGGAGGTGGATGAGGTGCTCGGCGTCGCCAGCCGTGACCGGCTGCTGACGGCCCTGGTGCAGGGCCAGGGGCAGACCGATGTGGTGGCCCTCTGCGAACCCGTGGAATTCGTGCCGGAGATGATCCGGGCTGATCGCCTGCTGACCAGTTTCCGCCGCCATGGTTCCGGTGTGCGCGTGGTCGTCGATGAGTTCGGCGGCTTTGTGGGCGTGATCGGCCCGGAGGCGGTGCTGGCGGTGTTGGCGGGCTGGTGGCGCAAACCCCCTGGGGCGGGCGAAGCCCCACCGCCATGAGGCCCCCACCCACCCCTGCCATGCCCGAGCGCTGCCGGTTGCTGCTGCGCCGCTGGCGTGGCGAGCTGCAGCTCAGCCCCCGGGAACTCAGCCTGCTGGGGCCGGAACTCCAGGGCCTTGATCGCCAGCTGCAGCGCCTGGAGCAGCAACGGGTCCGGGTGGCCGTCTTCGGACGGGTGGGGGTGGGTAAGTCGAGCCTGCTCAATGCGCTGCTGGGGGAAGAACACTTCGCCACCGACGTGGCCCATGGCTGCACCCGGCGCCAGCAGGAGCACCCCTGGACGCGGCCGATCCGGGGCCTGGCCTCGGTCGATCTGGTCGACACCCCCGGCATCGATGAGATCGCCGCAGCGGCCCGCGCCCGCCTGGCCGCCCGGGTCGCCCTCGGCGCCGATCTGGTGCTGCTGGTGATTGACAGCGATCTCAGCCAGAGCGAACTGGAAGCCCTGGACTCCCTGGTGGCCAGCGGCAAGCCCCTGCTGCTCGTGCTCAACCGCTGCGACTGCTGGCCCGCCGCCGAGCTTGAGGCCCTCAAGGCCAGCATCCGCAGGCGCCTGCCGGCCGCGGCCCGCCACCTTGAACCGATTGCCGTGGCGGCGGCGCCTCGGCGGGCCCAGCTGCTGAGCGATGGACGCGTGCGCAGCCGCCTCGAAGCCGCGCGCATCGAGCCGCTGACGGAGCAGCTGGATGCGGTGCTGAACCAGCACGGCGAGCGCCTGCTGGCCCTCAATGCCCTGCGGGCCGCCGATCGCTTCAGCCAGGGCCTGCATCAACAGCGCCTGCGCCAGGGCCGCCGCCAGGCCCAGGGCCTGATCGGCCGCTTTGCCGCCCTCAAGGCCACCGGCGTCGCCGCCAACCCGCTGCTGCTGCTGGATCTGGCCGGCGGCCTGGCCTGCGACAGCGCCCTGGTGCTGCAGCTCTGCCAGCTCTATGGCCTGCCGATGACCCGCAGCAGCGCCCGCCAGCTGCTGGGGCGGCTGTCAAGCCAGAACGCCCTGCTCGCCGGAGCCCAGCTGGGCCTGCAACTGATGCTCGGCGGCCTGCGCCAGGTGCTGGTGCTGGCGGCCCCCTTCAGCGGTGGCCTCAGCCTGGCCCCGGCAGCGCCGGTGGCCGTGGCCCAGGCGGCTCTGGCAGTGGTCACCACCCGCCGCACGGGCCGGCTGGCGGCGGCCGAGCTGTTGCGCAGCACGATGGCGGCCGGTCAGCCGGGGGCCCTGCTGCGTCGCCTGGCGGAACAGGATCCGGACACCCGGCGCTGGCTGGGGGACTGGCGGCCGCTGACGCCCAGCAGCGGCGCCGATGGCGCGGGTGACGCTGGCCCCCAGGGTTCTGAGCCTCAGGATCATGGGCCTCTGGGTCTCGGCTCCATGGGTCTGGGCCCTATGGGTCGTGGCCCCATGGGTCGTGGCAGCCGGGGTCTTGGACCCTGGGGTCGCGATCCCCTGGGTTCTGGCCCCGTCGGTCGGGGCCTGCTGCCCTGAAACACCCTGTGACGCTCTCCGCCCCGCCAACCGCCATCGCCCTGTTCGGCACCAGCGCCGATCCCCCCACCCACGGCCATCGGGCGCTGCTGGAGGGGCTGCTGACGCACTACCCCCAGGTGGCCACCTGGGCCAGCGACAACCCCCTCAAGCAACACACGGCACCCCTGGCGCTGCGCACCGCCCTGCTGGCAGCCTTGGTGGAGTCGATCGGCGATCCCAGGCTGAGCCTGGAGCAGGAGCTCAGCAGCCCCTGGACGATCGAGACCCTGGAGCGGGTTCGCAGGCGCTGGCCGCAGGCCGAACCGGTGTTCGTGATCGGCAGCGATCTGGTGGAGCAGCTGCCGCGCTGGCGCCGAGCAGCCGAATGGCTGCCGGGGTGCCGCCTGGCGATCGCGCCCCGGCAGGGCTGGCAGCTGGCGCCGGAACAGCTGGAGCGACTGCGGGCTCTGGGGGCACGGCCGGAGCGTCTGACGCTGCAGGTGCCCGCCAGCGCCAGCTCCGGCATCAGGGCCCGCCCCGATCCGCAGCAGGTGCCCGAAGAACTCTGGCCCCTGCTGCGCCGCCATGATCCCTACGGATTGCTGACGCCCTGATGCGCATCGCCCTCGCCCAGCTCAACCCCCTGATCGGTGATCTGGAGGGCAATGGCGAGCGGATCCTGGCCGCCAGCATTCAGGCCGCCAAGGCCGGAGCCGATCTGGTGCTGACGCCGGAGCTGTCGCTGTGGGGCTATCCGCCGCGGGATCTGCTGCTGAGGCCGGCCTTGGTGCAGCAGCAACAGCCGCAGCTCGACCGACTGGCCCGCTCCCTGCCGCCAGGGATTGGGGTGCTGGTGGGTATGGCCGATCCGGTGCCGGGCACGCAGCAGACCCCCGAGCTCTGGAATGCCCTGGCCCTGGTGCGGGATGGCGGCTGGCAGGTGGTGGCCCATAAGCGGCTGCTGCCCAGCTACGACGTGTTTGATGAGACGCGCTACTTCCTGCCGGGGCAAGGTGGGGCCGTACTGGAATGGAAGCAGGGCGATCGGCTGTGGCGGCTGGGTCTGAGCATCTGCGAAGACCTGTGGGTGGAGCAGGAGCTGCAGCAGCAGCGCCTGGCGGGGGTGGATCCGATCGCTGAGCTGGCGGCGTCGGGGGTCGATCTGCTGCTCAATCTCTCGGCCTCCCCCTTTGGCCGCGGCAAGCTGCAGCTGCGGCATCAGTTGGCCGCCAGGGCCGCCGCCAGGGTGGCCGCCCCGGTGCTCTATGTGAACCAGGTGGGCGGCAACGACGAGCTGGTGTTCGATGGCGCCAGCTTCATCGTCGCTGGCGATGGCCAGCCCCTCTGGCAGGGAGCCTGCGGCCGCGAACAGCTGACGCTCTGGGATACGGAGCAGCCGCGCCTGGGCTGTGTGGAACTGGATCTTCAGCGGGCGCGGGACGTGAGCAGCCCTGGGGCAACGGCGCAACGCGAGCACGAACGTGCGGCTCACAACGGTGAGACTTCAGCCCTGGAACCTGAAGCCAGCGGCCTTCTCTCAGCAGGAAACAAAACGGCGACGTTCGCTGCCGGATCCAACACCGCAACCGCATCAGCGGTGCCAGGCGAACAGGAGCAGATGCTGCGGGCCCTGGTGCTGGGAGTGCGCGATTACGCCCGCAAGTGCGGCTTCAGCGGTGCCTTGCTGGGCCTGAGCGGCGGCATCGATTCAGCCCTGGTGGTGGTGATCGCCAGCGCCGCCTTTGGCGCCAGGAACGTGACGGCGCTGCGGATGCCCTCGCCCTGGAGTTCAACGGGATCCCTGGACGATGCCCAGGCCCTGGCCGATCGCCTGCGGCTGGGCCTGCACACCGTTCCGATCGAGGACCTGATGCAGAGCTTCGATCGAGCCCTCACCCCGGCCCTGGGCGCCGCACCAACCGGCGTGACGGCGGAGAATCTGCAATCGCGCATCCGCGGCACCCTGCTGATGGCGCTGGCCAACCAGCAAGGCAAGCTGCTGCTCTCCACCGGCAACAAATCGGAGCTGGCCGTGGGCTACTGCACCCTCTACGGCGACATGAACGGTGGCCTGGCGGCGATCGGCGATCTCTACAAGACCACCGTCTTTGGGCTCTGCGACTGGATCGACAGTCCCGAATCCGAGCCTTGCCGAACCGAACTGGGACTACCAGCCCAAGGAGAACTGATCGGAGCCGCCATCCGCCACAAACCCCCCAGCGCCGAGCTGCGGCCCGAACAAAAAGACAGTGATTCGCTGCCTGATTACAACGTGCTCGATCCGCTGCTGAAGTCCTATATCGAAGGGCTGGCCAGCCCGGAACACCTGATCGCCGGCGGCAGCGACCCCGATCTGGCCCAGCGGGTCTACCAACTGCTGCGCCGCTCCGAATTCAAACGCCGGCAGGCGGCACCGGTGCTGAAGGTGAGCAGCCGCTCCTTCGGGGGGGGGTGGCGGATGCCGATTGCGGCGGCCTGAAACCCCCGGCGGCACCTAGGGTTGACTGCCACGCTCCAGCTCCCCTCCGGTCATGGCAGTTATGGGCCAGAGCACACCCCTGGCATCCCCCATGGCCAGCATCGGGGTCCCCACCGAGATCAAACGCGACGAACAGCGGGTGGCCCTCACCCCCGATGGGGTGCGGGAGCTCGTCTCCCAGGGGATGGAGGTGCGGATCCAGGCAGGGGCGGGCCTCGGAGCCGGCATCCGCGACGACGACTACCGGGCCTGCGGCGCCCGCATCGTCGATCGCCAGGAGGCCTGGGCCTGCCATCTGGTGGTGAAGGTGAAGGAACCCCAACCCGAGGAGTTCGACTTTCTGCGCCCCGATCTGGTGCTGTTCACCTACCTGCACCTGGCCGCCTATCCCGAGGTGGGACGGGCGCTGCTGGAGGCGGGCACCACCGCTCTGGCCTACGAAACGGTGCAACTGGAGGATGGCAGCCTGCCGTTGCTGGCACCGATGAGCGAGGTGGCCGGCCGTCTGGCGGCCCAGGTGGGAGCCCATCTGCTGGAGAAGCCCCATGGCGGCCGCGGCGTGCTGATGGGGGGCTGCACCGGCGTGCGGCCGGCCCGGGTGGTGGTGCTGGGGGCCGGCACCGTCGGCTGGAATGCGGCCCGCATCGCCGCCGCCATGGATGCGGAGGTGTTCCTGCTGGATCGCTCTCCTCAGCGCCTGCGGGGGCTGGAATCGGATCGCCGCGGCCGCATGACCAGCCTGGTCAGCAGCCGCGGCCTGATCGAGCGGCTGGTGCCGGAGGCCGATCTGCTGATCGGCGCGGTGCTGCTGCCCGGCGGTCGGGCGCCGGTGCTGGTGGAGGAGGACCTGGTGCAGCGGATGCGACCGGGCTCGGTGATCGTCGATGTGGCGATCGATCAGGGGGGCTGCATCGCCACCAGCCGCGAAACCACCCACACCGATCCTGTGGTGACGATCCACGGGGTGCAGCACTACGCCGTGGGCAACATGCCCGGCGCCGTGCCCTTCACCTCCACCGAGGCCCTGGTCAGCGTCACCCTGCCCTACATCGTCGGCATGGCCGGCCGCGGCCTGATCGAAGCCGTCACCGACCGGCCCGAGCTGCTCTCCGGCCTCAACACGGTGGACGGCTCCGTCTGCCATCCAGGGGTGGCCAAGGCGCTGGGGGTGGCGCCCAGGCATCCGATGGCCTGCCTGCGCTGAGTTCTGGTCCTGACCAGAGGCCTGCCTCGAGGGGGCACGATGGGGAGATTGCCCAGGACCCGGGCCCCAGGGCGGCGTTGTCGCCGCAAGGTTGCCCATGACATCCGTCTTTCTCTCCCTGGCGCTGATCATCGGCATCGGCGCGCTGTTGCGCCTGTCGCTGGGCGAGACCGACAGCGCCACGGCCCGCCGGATCATCGGGCTGTTGGTGCTGCAGGTGCTGCTGCCCGCCCTGGTGTTTCGCGTGACGGTGCAGGTGCCATCGGGTGACGAGCTGTGGCGCATCCCGCTGACGATGTTGCTGGGGACGCTGGCCACCCTGGGGCTGGCGATGGCCGTGTTCAGCCTCCTGCCCCTGGCGCCGAAGCAAAAGGGCACCCTGGTGCTGGCCAGCAGTTTTGGCAACGTCACCTACCTGGGCCTGCCATTGCTGCAGGGCCTGTTTCCAGCCCTGGGGCTGCAGGCGGCCAAGGTGGCGGTGCTGTGTGAGGTGACCACCACGCCCTTGAACCTGAGTGTGGGGCTGAGCACCGGCGCCCGCTATGCCGCCGCCGCTGATCCCGCCCCATCTGCAGCCGATGGGCCCTTGGCCCTGGCCCGGCGGATGATCCGCGCCATAGTGCAGATGCCGGCGCTGTGGGCCCTGCTGATCGGCCTGCTCTGGCGCAGCAGTGGGCTGGCGGTGCCCGGCTTCCTGCTGCAGGCCTCCAACCTGCTGGGCCAGGCTGTCTCAGGCCTGATGATGCTGAGCCTGGGATTGGGCCTGCGCTTCACGGCCCTGACGCGTCCAGCTCCCCTGCTGCTCGCTGCCACCTTGAAGCTGCTGATCTCGCCGCTGCTGATCCTGGTGATCGCACGCTGGGTGCAGCTGGCGCCGCCCTATCTGGAGGCGGTGGTGATGGAGGGGGCGATGCCGAGCCAGTTGCTCACGCTGGTGATCGCCGAGCGTGCCGGGCTGAACGGAGAGCAACTCGCCCTGGCGATCCTGTTCAGTACCGCCGCCTCCTTTCTCACCCTGCCGCTGGTGCAGTGGGCCCTGCTGGGGCGCTGAGGCCTGCTGAAGCCTGTGACAGTTCGGCCAGGGCCGGAATCGGCCTCTGCAACACCGCCGGATCGATCCCCTCGCGCAACGCCAGCACCAAGCCGGCGGCCTCGGCATAGCTCGCCGCCGGCAGCACCTCCAGGCCCAGGGCTTCGCCACTGACGTGCAGCAAACAAGGGTTATGCACCGCGATCACGGGTACGCCCCGTTCGGCGCAGGCCAGCACGGCCTCACCGCCGAGGGCCCCCGCTGGGGCCACCACAGCCCCGAGGGCGGAGGCGCTCAGCAGGGTTCCGCTCTGCAGAAAGCCTGCTCCGTTCGACTGCGGACTTGACCGGTACCCTCTGGGCTGGGCCAGCCGACCCGTCGCCGCCGCGCCAGGAGCGAACCCAGCGCCCAGCGGCACCAGATCCGGTGCCCGGCTCAGGCCCACCAGCACGCAGGGCAGAAAGGTGTGTCCCAGTTCCTCGGCCGCGGCGCGGGGATCGAGATCCGGATCCAGGGGCAACGGCGCCAGGGCCGGCGCATGGGCACAGGGGATGCCCAGGTGGCGCACCAGCAGGTGGCTGATCACCGCTTCGGCTCCAGCCAGAGCATCCACCCCAGATCCGGCGCGATAGGCCGCCAACGCCTCGCTTTCGGGGTCTTCGGGGAAACGGGCCACCACGGCGATGGCGGTGGCGCCTGCCGCCACCAGCTGCTCGCCGGCGCGCAGCAGAGCATCGGGATGCTCCAGGGTTCCCCAGCTGGTGCCGCTGGGGCCCAGATTCAGGCCCACCCCCAGGGGAACCTCGGTGGTCAGCACCGGGCCGATCGCCAGGCCCAAGGTGGCGCGGCAGGCCTCGGCCGCCTGAATCTGGCGGGCGCGCAGCTCCGGCTCAATGCCCGCATCCAGCAGCAGGCCGACGCGCCGAGCGGCCACAGGCGCTAGGGCCAGCGCGCCCGCCGCGAAGCGATCCAGGGCCCAGCCCTCCACGTAGTGGATGCGGCGATCGCTCCAGTAGAGGGAGGCGCCGTTCATCACATTGGGATGGGTGATCAGGCAGCCGCTGGCCGCCGCGAGCAGCCTGGCTGCCGGCAGGCCATCGCCGGCGTAGCCGCCCTGCTGGCAGCCGATGCCGGTGGGGATCACCAGCAGGGTGGGCAGCGCAGGGGTGTCACTCATCGGCGCCCCAGAGGCGCCTGTTGATCACGGATCGCCAGCCCCTCAACCTGCAGGCCCTGGATCGGATCCACGGCGGTGATCGCCCAACGAAGCGGTTCGGCCTCGGGCCAGCCCAGGCTGGACAGATGGGCACCGATGGCGCTGAGCAAGGCGGAGGGAGTGGCTGAATCGCCCGGCGGGGAAACGCCGACGGGGCGAGGCAGCCAGAAACAAAAGGGCACCATCACCATCGAGAGCGGATCGTTCGCCCGATCGGACTCGGCAGACCCGGGGCTCAGCACCGCCATCTCCTCCACTTCCGCCTCACTTCTGATACTGGCCGAACTGGGCTTCGTAGAGGGCATCCTCCTGGCCGGCCAGCAGCTCCAGATCGCTGCGGGGATAGGACACGCACAGGAGCGCATAGCCCTGCTCCCGCAGTTCCGCCCTGACGCCCATGGCATCGGGCTGATGCACCGTGCCGCTCACCAGTTTCGCCGCACAGGTGGTGCACACCCCCGAACAGCAGGAACTGGGCAACGGCACGCCCGCCGCCTCAGCTGCCGCCAGCACGGTCTGGTCGGGGCGGCAGGGGAAGGCGTGGCTGGTGCCCTTGAGGCTGGCCGTGATCAAGAAGCTGGGGGTTTCAGTCACCGAGTTGCCTTTGTTGGGCTCCATCTTCCCTGAAGGGGGTGACCGATCGGGAGGCGACGGCGTCAGTCGCCCACCCCAGGAGCCAGCTTCAGGATGCTGTCATCAGCCAAGCTCTGCCCCCAGCTCCACCTCCTGCCAATCCCCCGGATGGGGCGCCAGGTATTCCGGCGGCTCGCCATTGGCTGCCTTCGGCGCCGTCAGCGCCAGATCCAGGCTGATCGAAAACCGGCTGTCGTCCGGGTCGTCGTTCTCGAGCACGGCGTGCTCAACGCTGGACGGAAACAGCACCAGCAGGCCCGCCCGGGGCGCCAGATCGAACCAGGGGGCATTCCACTGAGCGGCGGCGGCAGACTCTGGCCGGATCGGACCGTCGTGGCCCACCGCCAGACCCGGCACCAGTTCATTGCTCTGGCGCGGTGGGAAAAAACGCAGGCAACCGCTGCGGCCGCTGCCGTCGCCGTTGAGGTAATACACGGCGCTGAGATGGGCATTGGGATGGTGATGGCGTCCCACCACCTGGCCCGCTTCGCTCACCACCGGCCAGCAGCGCTGGAGATGCAGGGCCACCCGGCTGCGCTCGAAGCCCAGCCCCTCCAGGTAGGCACCGGCATGGCCCATCAGGAGCTTGATCAATGACACAAAAGTCGGATGGCGCTGCAGCTGCCAGACGCCATTGAGATCGCCGGTCCAGGCGCAGCCAGGGTCCGGGTTGGACTCCTGCCCAGCCTGC
This sequence comes from uncultured cyanobacterium, assembly GCA_903823115.1. GTDB lineage: Bacteria > Cyanobacteriota > Cyanobacteriia > PCC-6307 > Cyanobiaceae > Cyanobium. Next base: position 23,009 of record CAIJRN010000059.1, on the reverse strand, counting down.
AGCTGGCGGATCGCCTGCATCTGCAGAGCCGTGTCGAGGGGATCGCTCGCCAGTTGAACCATCCCCAGGGCAAGAGGGAAGAGGGGCTGCAGCGTCAGGCTGGGCGCAAGGGGAACGGAAGGGACCATGACCGGCGGGTGAACGGGCCGCCCGTGCGGGGGCGCACGGCGAAGATCCTTGATCATCCTGGATGCACCAGTGGCTCAAGGACCGAAGCGAGATTGACTCGGGTGCCGTTGACTCGGGCGACGTTGCGGCACGGGTTGCAGCCCCATCCGAGCTGGCCGGCCCTTGCGGTGTCTGACCTGCAGCGAAGCATCGCTGACGCGACCAGATCGGCCGAAAACAAAAACCCCCGCCGGCTTCGAGGCTGCGGGATGTGCCGCAACAAGAAACCAGCAGGAGCAAGCCAGACCAGCAAAACCAGAAGACGGCCAAAGGAGCCACCGACCTGGATTGGGTTATCCCGGCAGGGGAACCGGGTGCTGGTTCACATCGCCGAGGAACCACCCACCACTTCCAGGATTTCCTGGGTGATGGCGGCCTGGCGGGCCTTGTTGTAATCCAGGGTCAACGACTTGGCCAGGGCCTTGGCGTTGTCACTGGCGTTGTTCATGGCTGTCATCCGGCTGGCCAGCTCACTGGCGGCGGCTTCCTGCAGGGAGCGCAGCAGCTGGTTGGACAGATAGAGCGGCAGCAGGGCATTGAGCAACAGGTCCGGCTCCTGCTCAAACAGGAAGTCAGACTGCAACGGCGCCTGGACGTTGTCCAGCTTGGACACCTCAACGCCAAGACGTCCTTCGCGGGTGATCAACCGGAAGATCTCATCATCCGCAACGGCAATACCCTGGGGATCGAGCGGCAGCAAGGTCTGCAGAACAGGCTTGGAGCTCACCAGGTTGATGAACTTGGTGAAGATGATCTCCACCCGATCGGTGCTGCCGGAGAGGAACTCGGCCAGCACCTCATTGGCGATGCCGTTGGCCTCATCGGCCGTGGGCACCTGCTCCAGACCGGTGAAGGTGGCGCGGATCTTGTACTGGGAGGCGCGGTTCTGGAAATAGGTGATCGCCTTGCGGCCCATCAGCACCAGATCCACCTCGTAGCCCTGGGCCTTGAGTTCGGCGAAGCGCTGCTCGGTGCGCTTGATGATGTTGGCGTTGTAACCGCCGCAAAGGCCCCGGTCGCCGGTCACCGACAACAGGGTGATGGTGCCCACGTCCCGCTGGGCGAGCAGGGGCGCGTCGGCGCCCTCAAAACCCATGCGGGTCTGCAGGTTCTGCAGCACGCGGGCGAGACGATCGGCGAAGGGGCGGCTGCGCAGCACCTGCTCCTGGGCGCGCCGCACCTTGGCGGCAGCCACCAGGCGCATGGCCTCAGTGATCTTGCGCGTGTTCTTGACCGAACTGATGCGGTCGCGGATGTCCTTGAGATTGGCCATGACTCAGATTCCTCAGGCTGCCGCGAGCATCGAGGAGGAAACCTCCTTGATGGCATCTTTCAGCATGGCCTCGGCTTCGTCGCTGAGCTGCTTTTCGCTCATCACCTTGGTGATGAACTCGGGCTTGTTGCTCTTGAGGTACTCACGCAGTTCGCGGGCGAACAGCACCACCTGATCCACGGGCACATCATCGATCAGGCCCTTGACGCCGGCATAGACCACAGCCACCTGCTCCGCCAGGTTGAGCGGGCTGAACTGAGGCTGCTTGAGCAGCTCACGCAGGCGCTTGCCACGACCGAGCTGGGCCTGGGTGGCGGCATCGAGATCGGAGGCGAACTGGGAGAAGGCGGCCAGTTCGTCGAACTGGGCCAGCTCCAGCTTCAGGGTGCCGGCGATCTTCTTGATGGCCTTGGTCTGGGCGGCACCACCCACCCGGCTCACCGAGATCCCCACGTTGATGGCGGGGCGCAGGCCGGAGTTGAACAGGTCGGAGCTCAGGAACACCTGGCCATCGGTGATCGAAATCACGTTGGTGGGGATGTAGGCACTCACGTCGCCGGCCTGGGTTTCGATGATCGGCAGGGCGGTCATCGAACCTTTGCCCATGGCATCGGAAAGCTTGGCGGCGCGCTCGAGCAGGCGGCTGTGGCAGTAGAAGACGTCGCCGGGATAGGCCTCACGACCGGGGGGACGGCGCAGGAGCAGCGACATCTGGCGATAGGCCTGGGCCTGCTTGGTGAGGTCGTCGTACACGACCAGGGTGGCCTTGCCCTTGTACATGAACGACTCGGCAATCGCCGCGCCGGTGTAAGGAGCCAGGTATTGCAGGGCTGCGGCTTCTGAAGCGCTGGCGGCAACGATCACGGTGTACTCGAGGGCGCCACGCTCACGCAGCACTTCCACCACGTTGGCCACCGAGGCGGCCTTCTGGCCGACAGCCACGTAGACGCAGACGACGTCCTCACCCTTCTGGTTGATGATCGTGTCGATCGCGATCGCGGTCTTGCCGGTCTGGCGGTCGCCGATGATCAGCTCGCGCTGGCCGCGACCGATGGGGATCATCGCGTCGATGGCGGTGATGCCGGTCTGCATCGGTTCATGCACCGACTTGCGCTGAATGATGCCGGGAGCCATCGACTCGATCAGCCGGGTCTCGGTGGTGGCGATCTCACCTTTGCCGTCGATCGGCTGGCCGAGCGCATTGATCACGCGGCCCAGCATGGCGTCGCCAACGGGCACAGCGGCGATCTTGCCGGTGGCTTTGACGGTGCTGCCTTCGCGGATGCCCCGGCCCTCGCCCATCAGCACGGCGCCGACGTTGTCCTCCTCCAGGTTGAGGGCGATGCCTTCGGTGCCGTCCTCGAACTGCACCAGTTCACCGGCCATCACCTGCTCCAGGCCGTAGACGCGGGCGATGCCGTCGCCGATCTGGAGCACGGTTCCGACATTGCTGACCGAAACCGACTTGTCGTAGTCGGCGATCTGCTGCTTGAGAATGGCGCTGATCTCGTCGGGGCGGATGGAAACCATGGGTGGAAGTCCCCGGAGGGGGAGGCGATGAAGGAGGGGGTGAGGGGAGAGAAGGAAAGACGTCGCAGCCAATGCCGCTGCTGACGCTGGCGAGAGCGCTAACTCACCTTGGCCAGCTCCAGACCGAGTCGACGCACCTGACCGGCCAGGCTGGCATCGATCACCTGGGAGCCGACGCTGAGCACGAAACCACCGATCAGAGCGGGATCAACCAGCAGGTTGATCTCCACCTTGTCAGTGCCAGCGACGGTCTTGACCTTTTCGGTGAGCAGGGCCTGCTGGTCCTCGCTCAGAGCCGTGGCCGAGGTGACCGTGGCGAGAGCGATGCCGTTCTGCTGGCGGTAGAGCTCCAGCACCCGTCCCAGCACCGCATCGAGGTAGCCGATCCGCTGACGATCGGCGAGCAGCTTGAGCAGATTCAAAAAGGAGGGCGACACCTGCTCGCCGAACAGGCTGACCAGAGCCGCCTTCTTGGCTGTCACTTCGAGCACGGGAGAGGCCATCGCCGCGCGCAATTCCGAGGATTGCTCCCACAGGGAGAGGACGTCCTTGGCCTGGTCGATCACCTGATCGGTGTCCCCGTTGGCTTCACTCACCTGGAGAAAGGCTTCAGCCCAGGGATTGGTAATGGTATTGAGCAGCGGCATCAGGCGTTCCCCAGGGATTGGATGGACTGGTCGATCAGCCGGGCCTGAGCTGCCTTGTCAAGCCGGGCGGGCAGGACCGCCAGGGCCTTTTCAATCGCCAGGCGGGCAGCCTCACGACGCAACTGGGCTGTCACCCGGGCCGCCTCGGCATCGAGATTGGACGCCGAATCCAGCTTGATGCGGGCCATCTCTTCAACGGTGCGCCGCTCGCTGTCCAGGCGGATGGCCTGGGCGCGAATGACACCATCAGCGCGGATCTTCTCGGCCTTGGCCTGGGACTGGCTCAGCCCCTGCTGCACGTCGGCCAGAGCGGCGGCGGCGGCGGCAAGGCGATCCTCGGCGTCCTTGAGATCAGCCAGGATGGTGGCTCGGCGGCGTTCGAGAATGCCGCCGAGAAAGCCCCTGAGGAACCACACCAAACCGGCGATCACAATCGCCAGGTTGATGATGTTGGTGTCGAAGAGGTCGAGATTCAGGCCGAACCCACCACCGTGGGAGCCCAGAAGCAAGGGGATGGCCATGGTCAAGAGGCGGCAAGGAGGCGATCGACGATCAGATCGGCAAGTTGGTTCGCATCACCCTTGAGCTGTTCTAGGGCGGTGCTGCGCTGGGAATCAATGTCTCGGCGGGCCTGCTCGCGGCTGCCGTTGGAATCGGCCTGAGCCAGAGCCATGGCTTCCCGGTAGAGACGCTCGGATTCCTGTTCAGCTTCGACAATCAACTTCTGAGACTGCAGACGAGCCTCCTTGAGCTGCTCACGCAGATCAGCTTCAAGGCGTTCAGCCTGGGCCAGCTTGGCCTTGGCATCGGCGCGACTGGTGGCGATATAGCCCTCGCGATCCTCGACGGCTTTGCCGACGGGACGGAAGAACAGGGCGTTGAGAACGAAGGTGAGAATCACCACCTGCAACGCCATCAGCGGCAGGGTGGCGTCGAGGTCAAAGAGACCTCCCTCCTTAGCGCCTGCCTCGGCAAGCAGAAGCCAGCTGGTCATGGGACGGGTTGGCGTGCGGTGGTGCGGGAGTGAATGAAGCGATCAGACGCGGTTGGGCCGCGCCGGGTTTGCCATCCAGGCCAGGCTTGAGTTCCCGGCCAGGACGATGACACCAGAAAGGCGAAGGAGCCGGACCGCTTCAGATCCGGTACCGGCTCCTGCCCCCCCGGCAGACTTCAGGCGAACGGGTTGGCGAACAGCAGCACCAGCGCGACGACCAGGCCGTAGATGGTGAGGGCCTCCATGAAGGCCAGCGAGAGCAGCAGGGTGCCGCGGATCTTGCCTTCAGCTTCGGGCTGACGGGCAATACCTTCGACAGCGCCGCCGGCAGCGGTGCCCTGGCCGATGCCAGGACCGATGGCGCCGAGACCGACGGCAAGACCAGCAGCCACAACAGACGCGGCGGAAGTAAGCGAATCCATGGTGGGAAAGGGATGAGGGGCGCGATTGAAGCGCGAAACGAACCGGGGTTTGAACTCCGCGCCTGGGACATCCCCCGGGCGATCGCTGGGGGACGGGCCCGGATCAAGCCGGACCTGCGCGAGTTTGCCAGACCGGCGAACCGGGCCGGCGAGGAGGCCTAGTGGTGCTCCTCGTGGACAGCCTCACCGATGTAATAGGCGGCGAGAGTGGCGAAGATCAACGCCTGGATGGCACTGGTGAACAGCCCCAGGAACATGGCCGGCAGGGGTACCACCAAGGGCACCAGGAAGGCCAGCACCGCCACCACCAGCTCATCGGCAAGAATGTTGCCGAAAAGACGGAAGGAGAGGGAGAGAGGCTTGGTGAAATCCTCGACGATCTTGAAGGGGAGCATGATCGGAGTCGGCTCGACGTAGTACTCGAAGTACCGGAAGCCCTTACGACTCAGACCCGCATAGAAGTAAGCCAGCGACACCAGCAACGCCAGGGCGATGGTGGTGTTGATATCGGCGGTGGGAGCACCGAGTTCACCGCTCGGCAGATGGATCAGCTTCCAGGGAATCAGGGCCCCACCCCAGTTGCTGACGAAGATGAACAGGAACAGGGTGCCGATGAACGGCAGCCAGTCGCGATAGGCCTTCTCACCGATCTGTTCGCGGGAGAGATCGCGGATGTAATCCCAGAGAAACTCCAGCAGGTTCTGCACACCGCCAGGATCGCGCTCCAGCTTGCGGGTGCCGATCACCACGACGGCAAGCAGAGCGCCGATGACGATCCAGGAACTGATGAAGACCTGGCCGTGAATCTTGAGATTGCCGAGCTGCCAGTAGAGATGCTGACCCACCTCCAGTTCGGCAAGGGGAAGGGCGAAGGGCAACGGAACCATCGGAATGACTGTCCTGGAGGGAGGTCCTGTGGGAGAAGGTCCTGGTGGAACCAGGGGCGGCCTGGGGGCAGGGAGGGCCCGGCCCGAACGGGGCCGACGGCTCGCTGGCCCAGAGCTTGGTGGCTCAGGAGTCGAGGACGGCCTGAACGATCAGAGCGGGCTTGTAGAGAAGGAATCCCACCAGGGCAGGAACGATCTCAAGCTGGGGAATCCTGGCGGCCGCGAGCACCAGGACGATGGGAACCACGAGCTGCACTTTCCCCACCGATTTGCGCTCGCCGCCGAGGCGGGAGACGCTGCGGGCCAGAAGCCTGATGTATAGGAGACCCGCAAGGGCTCCGATCAGAAGACTGACAGCGGTCGGGATGTCGAAGCAGAGAGCCGTGACCGGCACCGCCAGAGCGGTGGCCACCAGCGTCGCCAGAATCAGGCGGCGTTGAAGTCGGTGATAACCATCCATGCCGTTATCCGAACCGGTGATTGACCCTTGGACAGGTCCCGGGCCGTGCACCGAACTCTCAGCAGATTGCTGGCCCTGATCAGAGCCGTTCAAAGACGCTGGGCCGTTGTCTGAACCGTTGGCCGGTTCGGACGCTGGAGATGGTTGCGGGTGATGCAGGTCGGTGAGGAGATCACCGGCGCTGGCATCGCTGGAGGAATCGCTGGTCACGGGCGCATCGCTCGCTTCGGGCAACGACTCCCCGCTGGGGGAGGGGGGCACCGGAGTGGTGAAGGCAGCCTGCAACCGTCGTGGTTCCGACTGGGCGGTCGGAGGTTATCACGCAGGGTTACGGCACCGTTGTCGAAAGCCCCGGCTGCTGCCAGTCAGGGCCTCACCGGCAGCAGCAGGCGGTCGGCGATCAGCTGCCGGGCCCGCTCCAGTCGCTCGACTTGGTCCATGGCGAGGCTGAGCTGGCTGAGGGGCGTCCCGGCGGGGGCCGCCTCAAAGGCCTGCAACAGCTCCAGATCCGCCACCGTGATCGAGAGCGGCTGGAGATCGGGTCCCATCAGGCACGTGGACGGCCAGCCCCAGAGGCAGCGATTGGGCTGGCCGCCATGGGCCAGGAGCGCCGCATCGGTCCACTGGGGCGGCTCGATCGCCCCCTTGCTGAGAAAGAACTCAAAGTGACTGATGTCAGGATCGAGGGCCTCCACCAGGGCCCATTGCTGCCGCTTCGGCAGAGCCCGGGCCCGCTCCAGAAGCTCCCCCTGAAGCAGCCGCGCCGGATCCCACACCTCGGGGTTGGAGAAGCCGGCGAAGCTGAGATCCGCCTGTTCGACGAAGCGCAGCAGCCGCTCAAGGTCGTAGCTGGTTTCCTGCGGGTGCAGGTACATGTCGGCGAAGTTGGCATCGGCGGCCGTATCCAGGGCCCAGCGCTGCTCGTGATGGCGCCGCAGCCGATTGGTCGGCGGCAGCTCCCGCAGCAACTGGCGCCCCAACCGCAGGCCCTCGCCCCCCGTACCCACCGCCAGCAGGGAAAGGGCCCGCTGGCTGCGGTGAATCTCCCAGCGGCCGCCATCGGCGTACAGGAACAGATGCAGCACCCCACCGGGTCGCAGCTGACGGGCGAGGGCCCACAGTCCCTGCTCAGGCTCGCGCAGGTGATGAAGCACCCCCACGGAGTTGATGTAGTCGAACTCGCCCTCCGCCTCCAGATCCAGCAGGCTGCGCTGTTCGATGCGCAGCTCCAGCACCTGACGGGCCGCCCCGGAACGGCGCAGACGCTCCCGGGCCACCTCAAGCGTGCCGGCGCTGATATCCACCGCCAGAACCTGGGAACCGGGATTGAGATGGCAGAGGTAGTCGGTGCTGACGCCGGTGCCGCAGCCGGCATCGAGAATCCGCCAGGTCCGGGTCCCGGAGGGCGGCGCTGGCGGCAGGCTTCCGAGGGCCGCGGCCCTGGCACTGTCAACACACCACCGCCAGTTGTAACCAGGCGGTGGCCCGTCCTGGAGGGGATCTCCGGGATAGGGGAAACGATCGTAAAAAGCGCTCACCACCGGTGTGGCGGCATCCCTGGGACTGGAGCTCATCGGCAAGAAGCTGGGCCGCTGGGCGAGCATTTCACGGCGGCGGGGTGCTGAGCGCCGAGGGCTGCAAACATTTGTTCATGGCCGGCCGGAGGGTAGGAGGGCCAGCCGTAACGTTCCCAAGCCCGGCTCGCTCTCGTTCATGACCGTGACCGCCAGCAGCGGCAGCACCAGGGTCACCCCCCAGCGCTACGACACCCTGCCGCTTTCCAGCGTCCGTCAGGCGGAGCAGCAGGATCGCTTCCCCGACGGCGGCGAGCTCGACGCCCTGACCACCTTTTTCCAGAGTGGCCAGATCAGGGTGACGGTCGCCCAGCGCCTGTCGGCCAATGCCGCTGCGATCGTGGCCAAGGCTGCCAATCGCATTTTCTCGGGGGGCACACCGCTCTCCTATCTCGACTCCCCTCTCCCCGGTGGCCTCGGTGCCGCCGGAGAACCGCTCGCCGCTGACCAGGCGGCCTTCCAGCGCTCGGTGGAGACCTTCACCGGCGCTGCCGCCAGCCGCGGCAACCTGCTGAGCCGGCTGCTCGAAGGTGCCGGTGGCGACGCCGATGTGCGGGTGATCCTGCCCACCGGTTTCACTCCCATCAGCGTCGGGCGCTATGGCACCGAGCGGATGAAGAAGTCGATCCGCGACCTCGCCTGGTTCCTGCGCTACGTCAGCTACGCCATCGTCGCCGGCGACCCCAGCATCCTGGCCGTCAACACCCGTGGCCTGCGGGATGTGCTCGAGAAGGCCTGCTCCCTGGCCGCCACCAACGTGGCCCTGCAGGAGATGCGGGCCGCCGGCGCCGGCCTGTTCCAGGGCGAGCCCCAGGCCCGAAACCTGGTCATCGACTACTTCAACGTGCTGCTCAAGGAGCTGGAGGTGCCCACCCCCTCCAGCCGCGCCCGGCTGGGCAGCCCTGTCAACCAGGGCCTGCAACTGCCCGCCATCTACGCCCTGGCGGCCGAGGGGGCCCAGCGCTTCATCATGCGCCGGCGTCTGTCCGGCAGCGAAAAGGCCGAGGTGATCAGGGCCGCCTATCGCCAGGTGTTCGAACGCGACATCACCAAGGCCTACTCCCAGGTGGTCTGCCCGGTCGAGGCCACCCAGCTGCGCCAGGGCCAGCTGTCGATGCGCGAGTTCATCCGCGCCCTGGGACGCAGCAAGGAATACCAGCGTCAGTTCTACGGGCGCTTCTCCAACAGCCGCGTCGTCGAGCTGGCCTTCCGCCACTTCCTGGGTCGCGGCGTCAGCTCGATCGAGGAATTCCGCCAGTACTTCGCCATCGTCAGCAACAAGGGACTCGGCGGCCTGGTGGATGCCCTGGTCAACGGCCTGGAATATGCCCGTGTCTTCGGCGAAGAAACCGTTCCCTACCTGCGTGACCTCGGCGAAGAGGCCCAGGAAAGCGCCGGCTGGGGCTCGAACCGCAAGCTGTTCCGCTACAGCGCTCCGTTCGAAGGGGCACCCCAGTACATCACCCTCTACGCCTCCTACAGGCAACCCTTCGCCGACCAGCATCCCTACGGCGGCGGCAACGACCCGATCGGCCTCAATTACGGCGCCATCTTCCCCTCAGGCACCGCCTCAGTGTCCACTCGGCCGGCGCCGTTCAGCTACGACAGCCGCCGGATCCTGATCGGCAATGGCATGCGCCAGCCGGGCCCGATGGACAGCGCCCAGTTCCGCAAGTCCAGCCCGCGCCGGGTCGGCCCCAAGGTGATCCGGCTGCAACAGATCGCCACCGGCGGCAACTCCGTACCCAGGCGCGGGGGCCAGCCCAGCATCCGCGGCACCGAAGCGGCCACCCAGGCGGTGATCCGCGGCGTCTATGTCCAGATTCTGGGCAACACCGGCTATGCCGGTGAGCACAACACCGTCGAAGAGATCAAGCTCGAAAACGGTGACATCAGCCTGCGGGAGTTCATCCGCCAGGTGGCTCGCTCCAAGGCCTTCCGTCGTCGCTACTGGAGTGGCCTCTATATCTGCAAGGCGATCGAGGTGATGCATCGCCGCATCCTGGGGCGCCCCACCTTCGGCCGCTGGGAGATCGACAGCTACTTCGACACCGCGGCCCGCAGCGGTTTCTATGGCGTCGTCGACGCCATGATCAACAGCCCCGAATACAACGAAACCTTCGGCGAGGACACCGTCCCCTACGAACGCTTCATCACCGCCAACGACCGCAACGCCCGCAAGGTTCCGGCCCTGCGTCGTCCCTTCAATGGCAACGCCGTGGCCGACCTCACACCGGTCAGTCGACCTGATGTGCCGCGCCCTCAGCAGTTGCGAACCGTCGCCGACACGGTTTTGCGCAATCTGCCCGATCGCAATCGCGTCATCCGGGGCAGCTGGACGGCCGCGATCAGCGGCGGCCAGAGCGGCGGCCCAGCCGCTGCCAGCATCGCTGGCCCCCAGAGCATCAAGCAGCCCCCCCTGCCCAGCCGCAGCTGGAGCCAACCCCGCTGGCAGCCAGGGCTGGCCCCCTCGCTGCCGAGGCGAGCAGCCGCTCCGGGCGCTCCCGCCCCACTGGCGCCAACAGCGCTGCTGGGCACCGGCAACTGGCGCGCCGCCCAGACCAGTGGCTACGGATCAACACTGGCAGAACAACCTGGCGCCGCCATGGCGAAGGCGCTGCGGCCGGGCTCTCCCCAGGGCCTGAGACGCCGCCAGAGCCTGGGACGCCCCGTACAGCTGCCCAGCGCCCCCAGCGCGAGCCAACTGAGCGAGGCGATCGAAGCGAGCTATCGCCAACTGCTCAATCGCACACCACTGGCGGCCGAGCGGCTCAGCGATGCCGAATCCCAGTTCCGCAACGGTGTGCTGACAGTGGCTGATTTCGTCGGCCAGATCGCGCTCAGCGACCTGTTCCAGCAACGCATCCAACGTATGGCACCGCTGCGAGGAGCCTCGGCGGTCTATCTGGCCCTGCTGGGTCGCGCCGCCCAGCCTGCGGAGGTGAGTCGCTTCCTCGCCACCCGCTCCAGCCAAGGTCAGCGGGCAGCGATCGAAGCCGTGCTCTCCGGCTCGGACTACGCCAGCAGCTTCGGCCGCGACACCGTGCCCTATCTCACGGGGTTGAACACCACCGATGGCCTGCCCTTGAGCACGGTCAACCGCACAGCCAACCTCTACGGCGGCAATGCCGGCCTCAATCCGCCGCTGAGCGGAGCCATCTGAGACCGCGGCGCCCAGGGGCGGATCCGGCCCCAGAGGCCAGAACGCCGAGCAACCGCTGACAGCAACCTCCCGGGACCAAACTCCGGGGGGTTGCTTTATGCATTCTTCTGTTGATTTCAAGAACCGATCCAACGCCAAGATTGGACAAATGTTCGCGTTCTTCGACCTGGGGTCACAGCAGAAAGTGATTGACAATTGCTGCGGTCGACTGCTGTCACCAACTGGCACCAGAACCTTTGCGGCCCAAGGGATCTCAACCACAATTCAGCCGTGAAGATCTGTTACCGGCACCCGGGCCCCAGAGGAGCGTTGCCACAGAATGATTCGGTGGTCGACGTTGTCGGCCTCAACCCTTACCCACCGGATACCGGCCTCCTTCAACGGCGGCCGCTTGTTTCGAGGCAGAACTGCATGAGCATCGTCTCCAACTCGATCATCAACGCGGACGCCGAAGCCCGCTACCTCAGCCCTGGCGAACTCGACCAGATCAAGTCGTTTGTGGCTAGTGGTCAGCGTCGCCTCCGCGTCGCCCAAGTCCTGGCAGAAAGCCGCGAGCGCATCGTCAAGCAGGCCGGTGGCCAGCTTTTCCAGAAGCGCCCTGATGTCATCTCACCCGGAGGCAATGCCTACGGTGAAGAGATGACCGCGAGCTGCCTGCGGGACATGGATTACTACCTGCGCCTGGTCACCTACGGCGTTGTCGCCGGCGATGTGACACCGATCGAAGAGATCGGCATCATCGGCGCGCGGGAAATGTACCGAGCCCTTGGCACTCCCCTGGAAGCGATGGCGGAAGCCGTGCGCGAAATGAAGTCGGTGGCCACCGGCATCCTCACCGGCAGCGATGCCGAGGAAGCCGGCTTCTACTTCGACTACGTCGTCGGCGCCCTCTCCTGAGGTCTCTTCCCTCCCCGTTCATCGCCACTCCTCTCAGGATCCATGCAAGACGCCATCACCAACGTCATCAACCAGTCCGACGTCCAAGGTCTTTACCTTGACGGCGGCTCCATCGGCAGGCTTGAGCAGTACTTCGCCAGTGGTGAGCTGCGCGTCCGTGCTGCCGCCACCATCAGCGCCAACGCTTCGGCCATCATCAAAGAAGCCGTCGCCAAAGCTCTGCTGTACTCGGACATCACCCGTCCGGGCGGCAACATGTACACCACCCGTCGCTATGCAGCTTGCATCCGCGACCTGGATTACTACCTGCGCTACGCCACCTACGCCATGCTGGCTGGTGACACCTCGATCCTCGACGAGCGCGTTCTGAACGGCCTCAAGGAGACCTACAACTCCCTCGGCGTGCCCATCGGCGCCACCGTTCAGTCCATCCAGGCCATGAAGGAAGCCACCGCCTCCCTGGTCGGCCCCGATGCCGGTCGTGAGATGGGCGTCTACTTCGACTACATCAGCTCGGGCCTCGCCTGATCCCTGTCACAGTCGTCCCGACGCGGAGCCCCCATGCGCCTGTTCAAGATCACAGCCTGCATTCCCTGCCCTGAAAAGGCGCGAAGCCAGCGTGAATTGCAAAACACCTACTTCACCAAGTGGGTGCCCTATTCCAGCTGGTTCGCGGAACAGCAGCGCATCATGAAGCAGGGTGGCAAGATCCTGAAAGTGGAATTGGTCTCCGGACGCCGCCAGCAAAGCTGCGGCAACTGAAGGCCAGCCTGAGCAGCTGTTCCTCCTGGGCGCAGCTGTCCCTTCTACCCAAATCAGGGCACTGAATCCTTGATCTCGCTTTGATCGCCTGATCTGGTTTGCAGTCCATCAATCACGGGGATTGGCTTCTGAATTCTGCCCAGATCCAGATCCCTGCTTTCACCCTCTGATCGTTCTTCTCCCACTCCAGGGCTGAACATCCTGACGATGTCGCTCTGGCGTCTTGTTCAGGTTTCATGGCCCAAGCTCGCCATCAGCTGATGGACGAGGTAACCCAGGTCTTTCCGAAGAAAGGCCTGGGTTTCGGTTTTGCGGCACACCCGCACTGAGGCCCCTCGCCATCGCATCACGGACACCACTCCTTGCGGGCCTGTCGATCAACCACGATCGGTCGAGCCGGCGGGGCTGCTCAACTGGTCCAGACTGCTCCATCAAGTCCGGGGCCGTTTTTCGAGCTCCCAGGACTCGACAAGTCCAGACCAATCACGGCTCAATGGGCCATTGGCGATCTTCGTGGCTCCAGCCTTGACCCAGACCCCTTCTCGATCGCCCGGCCGCAATGCCGCCCAAAACTCCAGCCCCAGCCCGGCAGGCAAGGGCCTGTTGCCCATTCCCTGGGATCTCTGGCCCGCCGAGGCCAGGCTGCTGATCAGCCTGGTGGCGCTCTGGAGCATCGTTGGCCTGCTGATCCTCACCTCCGCCAGCTGGTTCGTCGCCGACCGGGAGATGGGCGATGCCGCCTACTACCTCAAACGCCAGGCGATCTGGCTGCTGGCCAGCTGGGGGCTGTTGCTGCTGGCCATCCGCACCAGCCTGCGCCGCTGGCTGCACCTGGCGGGAACGGCCCTGGTGATCTCAGCGGTGCTGATCGCCGCCACCCTGGTGATCGGCAGCACCGTGAACGGCGCCAGTCGCTGGCTGGTGCTGGGGCCGATTCAGATCCAGCCCACCGAACTGGTGAAACCGTTCGTGGTGCTGCAGGGAGCCGTGCTCTTCTCCCATTGGCGCCGCATCGGCAACGACCAGAAACTGCTCTGGCTGGCGATCTTCGGGGGGGTGATCCTGCTGATCCTCAAACAGCCCAACCTCAGCACTGCGGCCCTGATGGGGCTGTTGCTCTGGTTGATGGCCCTGGCCGGTGGCCTCTCCCTCCCCCTGTTGATCGGAGCGGCGGGGGCCGGAGGACTGCTGGGAAGCGCCAGCATCATGATCAACACCTACCAGCGACTGCGGGTCACCTCCTTTCTCAATCCCTGGCGCGACGCCCAGGGCGATGGCTATCAGCTGGTGCAGAGCCTGCTGGCGATCGGTTCAGGCGGCATTCTCGGCGAGGGCTTCGGGCTCTCGACCCAGAAACTGCAGTATCTGCCGATCCAGACCACCGATTTCATCTTCGCGGTGTTTGCCGAGGAGTTCGGCTACGTCGGTTCGGTGATGCTGTTGCTGTTTCTGTTGATCTTCGGCTTCGTCGGACTGAGGGTGGCCCTCAGCTGCCGCAGCAACCAACATCGCCTGGTGGCCATGGGCTGCACCACCCTGCTGGTCGGCCAGTCGATCCTCAACATCGCCGTCGCCAGCGGCGCCATGCCCACCACCGGCCTGCCGCTGCCGATGATCAGCTACGGCGGCAACTCCCTGCTCAGCAGCCTGTTGATCGCCGGCCTGCTGATCCGCTGCTCCCTGGAAACCACTGGGCTGGAAACACCCCGGCCGCGCCGGCGGCGCCAGCCACCTGCCCCGATAGGCTGAGCTCAGCGGCCTTTATCCTCTGGCCATGACCAGCCTCGCGCTGCTGCTCGCCGACTGGGCCCGCAGCAGCGAAAATCTGCTGCAGAGTTCCCTTGCCCATCCTGGACCGCTCACGCTGGGCGCGATGTTTGCCGGTGGTGTGCTGACCAGCCTTGGCCCCTGTTCGCTTTCCTTGTTGCCCGTGACCCTGGCCTATCTGGCCGGCTTCGCTGCCGATGGCCCCAGGGCCCAGTCCCAAGCGGCGATCCCACGCCAGCCACCCTGGCAGCGCAGCATCAGCTTCGCCGCAGGCATCGTCCTGGCCCTGGTCGTCCTGGGTCTGGCCAGTGGTCTGCTGGGTCGCCTGTACGGCAGCCTGCCCAGCCAGATCCCGCTGCTGGTGGCGGTGGTGGCGGTGGTGATGGGTCTGAATCTGCTGGGCCTGCTGCGCTTCCCCCTCCCGGCCGGCCCCGATCCCGAGGCATGGCGCCGCCGGGTGCCGGCACCACTGGCTCCGCTGGCCGCCGGACTCGCCTTCGGTCTGGCGTCCACCCCCTGCACCACACCGGTGTTGGCCGTGTTGCTGGCCTGGATGGCCCAGAACGGCCGGCCCCTCGAGGGCATGGTGCTGCTCACCTGCTTTGGCGCTGGCCAGGTGCTGCCCCTGCTGCTGGTCGGCACCGCCGCCGCCAGCCTGCCCGATCTGCTGAAGCTGCGTCAGCTGGGCCAGTGGATCCCGCCGATCAGCGGCGTGGTGTTGCTGACCACAGGCGGACTCACCCTGCTCTCCCAGTTGCCATGACGGCGGCCCCCTCCTCGAGCATCTGGCGCCGGCTTCAGCGCTCGATCGGCTGGCTGGCCGATCTGCGCCTGGCGATCACGCTGCTGCTGGTCATCGCCCTCGCCAGTGGTGTCGGCACCGCCATTCCCCAGAAAGAAAGCGAGCTCTTTTACCACCAGCGCTACGACCCAGCCCCCTGGCTGGGCCTGGTCGATGGCGAAGGGATCCTGCGACTGCAACTCGACCACGTCTATTCCAGCGGCTGGTTCCTGGCCCTGCTGGCCTGGCTCGGGTTGGCCCTGGTGCTGTGCAGCTGGCGGCGCCAGTGGCCGGCTCTGCAGGCCTCCCTGCGCTGGATCGACTACCGCTCCCCACGCCAGCTCAGCAAGTTGAGTGTGGCCGAAACCATGCTCAGCTCCGAGCCCGGCCCCTGCCTGGATCGCTTGGAACGGGAACTGCGGGCCGGTGGCTGGCAGGTGCAGCGCCAGCCCGATCGCCTGGCCGCCCGTCGGGGCGTGCTCGGCAGGGTCGGACCGTTGCTGGTCCATGCCGGGCTGGTGGTGCTGATGGTGGGATCGGCCTGGGGGGCTGTGGCGGGCCAGAGGCTGGAGCGCTTCCTCGCTCCAGGTCGGGAGCTGGAACTGCTCGACAGCCGCGGCCACACCCAGCTGACCCTGGCCCTTGACGATTTCCAGATCCAACGCGATCCCGCCGGCCGGCCGGAACAGTTCAGCTCCAGCCTGCGGTTGATTCCGCCACCCAGGGGGAGGGAGACCACCTCCCCAAGGGACAGTGCCGTGCCAGCGCCCAGCCGGCTTGGTTCCAGTGCCGAGCCCGCCGCATCCAGCGCACCAGAGCCCGGCAGCCAAACCACAGCCGCTGAGAAGGAGCAGGCCGTTGGCTCCACAGGCACAACAGCCATGGCGGGCGAAACGCTGCGGGCGGTGATCAGCGTCAACCATCCCCTGCGCCACCGGGGCATGACCCTCTATCAGGCGGACTGGGGGCTGGCGGCGGTCAACATCCAGCTGGGCCGCAGCCCCGTGTTGCAGTTGCCGCTGCAGACCTATCCCGAACTGGGTGAACAGGTCTGGGGCCTGGTGCTGCCCACCCGCCCCGATGGCAGCGAGCCGGTGTTTCTGAGCCTGCGCAGCGAACAGGGACCGGCAGAGATCTTTGGCCCCGACGGTGAGCAACTGGCCCGAATTCAGCCCGGCGGCGAGGCGGTGGAGGTGCGCAGCCTGCCGATCCGCGTGCTCTCCGTGCTGCCGGCGAGCGGCATTCTGCTCAAGCGGGATCCAGGCGTGCCCCTCGTGTACAGCGGCTTTGCGATCGCCCTGCTCGGCGGCGGACTCAGCCTGGTGGCCACCCGCCAGCTGTGGGCGATCAGCGAAGCCGAGGCCGGACGCCTGCACGTGGCCGGCCTCTGCAATCGCGACCTCACGGCCTTCGCCGCCGAACTGCCGGCCCTGCTCGGCCGGGTGTCGGCGAGTCCAGCAGCCGAGGAGGCCTGAAGCTCAACAGGGCTGGCGCTGGCCATGGCTGACCCGCACGAGGGTGTGTACGTTGCCACGGGGATTGAAATCGGCCAGCAGCTCCATCCAGACCGGCTCACAGGCGGCCACGAAGTCGTCGAGGATCAGGTTGGCCACCTCCTCGTGGGAGATGGTGCGTTCCCGGTAGCCATTCACATAGAGCTTGAGCGCCTTGAGCTCCAGCACCCGGGGGCCCGGCTGGTAGAGCAACCGCAACACGGCGAAATCGGGGTAGCCCGAGAACGGGCACTTGCAGGTGAACTCCGGCAGCTCGATCGACACCTCATAGGGACGGCCCGGGCGAGGGTTGTCGAAGCAGATCAGCTCGGCGTCGGCAATCGCCCGCTCGCCGTAGCTCGGCGACTGGGTGCGTTCGCTCGGATCGGTGGCACCAAGGACCATGGACTGGCGGCAGGTTCGCAAGGGTTGAAGGTACTGGATCCAGGCGGGGCCGCAGGAGTCGTAGCCATCGTTACGACAGCTGCCGCTGGACTCGGGCCTAATGACAGGGCCGCCAGCCCACACGGATCTCTGCGAAACTGTGCCGGCGGACTGGAACGGCCCAACCGACCCAGCCAAGCCGGCCCCAGCCAAGCGGAGCTCAGCAGATCAGCCCCCAGCACGACTGAACCCAGGACGACTGAATTTCAGTCACGCTGATGGTCAGAGAGCCTGACGGTCAGCCAGTCTGATGGTCAGCAACCCTGATGTCCGCTCAGCCTGGTTCCAACGCGATCGTGTCAGAGAACCTGACCCGGCCCAGCGGGATCAACAGGAATCAGCCGAGCTGGATGCGCCATGCTGAGTGGTTCAATCCCTGCAAACCGAATCAGCCAGACTGGCCAAGCCAGGCAGACTGGCTCGGTGCAACAGGTTCGACCCATCCCAATCGGCTGTCGGCGACCCCTGCGGACGCCATCATCCGTCAGGATCCATGTTCAGAGCTCACCTTGACCCCCCGCCGCATCCATGAAGAAAATCGAGGCCATCATCCGTCCGTTCAAACTTGAGGACGTCAAGATCGCGCTCGTGAATGCAGGCATTGTCGGCATGACGGTGAGCGAGGTGCGCGGCTTTGGGCGCCAGAAGGGCCAGGTGGAGCGCTACCGGGGTTCGGAATTCACCGTTGAGTTCCTGCAGAAGCTGAAGCTGGAGATCGTCGTCGATGACGATCGCATCGACACGGTGGTGACGGCCATTCAGGATGCCGCCCGCACCGGTGAGATCGGCGACGGCAAGATCTTCATCAGCACGATCGACTCCGTCATCCGCATCCGCACCGGCGATCGCGACAGCAGCGCCATCTGAACCGGGCACGGCGACCGATCCCGATCCTCCCTGCCGATTCCCCTCACTCAGACCAGTAGGAGCTGGGGAGGGAGGTTGGCGATCATCGCCTGATTGCATCGTCCGCATCCGCTGGGGCGATCGCCCCAGCCAGGCCCCAGGGCCTGGGTTGCCACGGCTGGAGTGCCGGCCGTTTCAACTGCCGTTCAGGGTGCGCCGCACCAGATCGCGAATGGTGCTGCCATCCACCGGCCCCCTGACCGGGGCCGGTGCCCCCGGCTCGCCGCAGGACGGCGTCTGATCGCTGGGGCTGGCTGCGGCTGCCGGAGCTCCATCGGCTGGAGTGGCGGCAGTGCCAGCGGCAGCACTGCCAATGGCAGCAGCAGCAGTGGCGGTGGCGGCTTTGTCGGCGGGGATCTGAGATCCAGAGCTGGCCAGGGGCCGGCGCAGCCAGAGCAGATATTCATGGTTGCCGGCCGGTCCGGTGAGCGGTGAGGCCAGCAGGCCGGCCGCCTGCCAGCCCTGGGCCAACGCCGCCGCCAGCACCGTTTCAATCGCATCCACGTGCGCGGCCGGATCGCGCACCACGCCCCCCTTGCCCACCCGGGCCCGCCCCACCTCGAACTGGGGTTTGACCAGCAGCAGAGCTTCAACGCCGCTGCCGGCAGGCTCAGGGCCGTCGAGCGCGGTGATCGCCGGCCGCAGCAACGCCCCCAGGGCCGGCAGCACCCGGGTGAGCGAAATGAAGGAGACATCGGCGACAGCCAGATCCGGCCAGGGATCCTCCGGGCCGTAGAGATCCTCCGGGCTGAGGTGCCGCAGGTTGGTGCGCTCCCGCAACACCACGCGGGGATCGGTGCGCAGACTCCAGGCCGTCTGGCCATAGCCCACATCGATGCCATAGACGCGGCTGGCCCCGTGCTGCAGCAGGCAGTCGGTGAAGCCGCCGGTGGAGATGCCGCCATCCAGGCAGACGCGGCCGGCCACCTGGATCGGCAATTGCTCCAGGGCCGCCACCAGCTTTTCACCGCCGCGGGAGACGAAGCGGGGGGGCTGCTCCACCTGCAGATCCAGCTCGGCGGCCACATCGACGCCGGGCTTGTCCAGCACCCGATCGCCGCTGCGCACCCGACCACTGCGAATCAGTTGCTGGGCCTGCTGGCGGCTGACGGCGAGCCCCCGGGTGACCAGTTCCAGATCGAGCCGCTGCCTGCGGGCCATGGGAGTCGTCCCGTCCTGGCCGGATCGGCCTGGTATTGATTCGGTTATGGAACCACACCGGAAACGGAACAAAATCCAAGGCTCAACCCCGTTCCGGCCGAACCACCAGAAGATGGCTCCAGCCGCAGGTGAGAGCCTTCCATGGGCCCATCCCGTTCCAGCACCCTGAGCGCAGTGGAGATGGCCGCGAGCAGCCACGGAAGCAACCTCCGAAGCAGCAACCGAAGCAGCCTCAGCAGCAGCCTCGGCCATCGCCAGGGGCCTCTGGCCACCAATGTGTTCGAGCTGCTCAGGCCAGGCAGCTTTGTGCGGCTGCGCAACCAGCCCGACGACCTTCCCCCCTTCCAGCTGATCCAGTGCCGAGGTGGTCGCTGCTGGGTGCGCCAGCAGAGCTGGGGCCAGCTGGTGCAGTGGGAAGTCGCCCATCGCCAGCTGACCAGGGTCGCCTGAGCAGGCTTCGCCTGAAGGTCAGCGGGGAAGCCCTGGGCTGACGGTCAACGGTGCACGCCTGGCCGGAGCATCGGCTGGGCAGGCCTGGCCTGAAGGTCGCCCGATAGGTTGGGGGAGCTGTTGCCACGCGCTGGCCCTTGATCGAGCGTTACACCCTGCCCGAGATGGGCGGCCTCTGGAGTGAGGAAGCCAAATTCCAGAGCTGGCTGGATGTGGAGATCGCCGCCACCGCCGCCCAGTGCGAGCTGGGACGGGTGCCGCCTGAGGCCCTCGCCACGATCCGCGAGAAGGCCGCCTTTGAGGTGAGCCGCATCCTGGAGATCGAGGCCGAAGTGCGCCACGACGTGATCGCCTTCCTGACCAACGTCAACGAACACGTCGGTGACGCCGGGCGCTACATCCACGTCGGCATGACCAGCTCCGATGTGCTGGACACGGGCCTGGCACTGCAGCTGAAGCGCTCGGTGGCCGTGCTGCGCAGTGAACTCGACCAGCTGGCCGAGGCCCTGCGGCAGCTGGCCCGGGCCCACAAGGACACGGTGATGATCGGTCGCTCCCACGCCATCCATGGCGAGCCGATCACCTTCGGCTTCAAGGTGGCCGGCTGGCTGGCCGAGACCGAACGCAACCGTGAACGGCTGGAGCGCCTGGAGCGGGTGGTGTCCGTCGGACAGATCAGCGGCGCCATGGGCACCTATGCCAACACCGATCCCGAGGTGGAGGCGATCACCTGCCGCATCCTGGGCCTGGAGCCCGATGCGGCCAGCACCCAGGTGATCTCCCGCGATCGCCATGCCGAATATGTCCAGACCCTGGCGTTGGTCGGCGCCTCCCTGGAGCGCTTCTCGACCGAGATCCGCAACCTGCAGCGCACCGATGTGCTGGAGGTGGAGGAGAACTTCGCCAAGGGTCAGAAGGGCAGCTCGGCCATGCCCCACAAGCGCAATCCGATCCGCAGCGAGCGCATCTCCGGCCTGGCGCGGGTGCTGCGCAGCTACACCGTGGCCGCCCTGGAGAACGTCGCCCTCTGGCACGAACGGGACATCAGCCACAGCTCGGTGGAGCGGATGATGCTGCCGGACTGCTCGGTCACCCTGCACTTCATGCTGCGGGAGATGACCGAGGTGGTGAAGGGCTTGGGGGTCTACCCCGAGAACATGGCCCGCAACCTCAACGTCTACGGCGGCGTGGTGTTCAGCCAGCGGGTGTTGCTGGCCCTGGTGGCGGCGGGCCTCAGCCGCGAAGAGGCCTACCGGATCGTGCAGGTCCACGCCCACAGCGCCTGGAACCGCGAAGGTGGCGACTTCCGCGCCAATCTCGAGGGCGATGCCGAGGTGACCGCCCTGCTCTCCGCTGAGGAGCTGGCCGAGTGTTTCGCCACCGACCTGCACCGGGCCCATCTGGATGTGATCTGGCAGCGACTGGGCATCTGAGCCCGGCGACTGGGAGTCTGCGTCTGGGCCCGGCCGCCGGGCCTGGGCCTACTTGTGCACGAGCAGCTCGATGCGAATCTCCTCGATCAGGTTGTTGTAGATCTCGGCGAAATCTTCGAGGCGATCCTCCGGTGCCAGCAGCCCCTTGGCTTCCAGCAGCTGGCGGGTGTGGGCATCGGCCACGTACTGCACCGAAGCCAGCTCGAAATCCACGTTCAGGATGTGGGCCCAGGGGGTCATCGGCGAGGACACCGCCGCCGCCTGATCACATTCGTGCCGCGAGAACATCGACAGCGTCTGGGGCGTGACCCGGCGCACATGGCTGGGATCGGTGCGGAAGTGCTCGTGCAGGGGATGGGGCACGTTGATCTGGATGCGGGCGCCGTCGGCGCAGACCCGGTACAGCTCCGTCATCACCGCCAGGAAGGTGTCGGTGCTGGCCCCCAGGTGCTCGAGCACATGGTTGAGCAGCACCTCCTCCGCGCCGTCCGTGGGCAGATCCCAGGGGGTGCGCTCCAGATCGATCACCCGGTCGGGCGCGAAGCTGGCCACCGAATCGATGTTCAGGTAGCCGGCGATCGGCCGCGGCCCGCAGCCCAGATTCAGCTTCATCGCCACAGCCATCGGTGCCACCAGGTGGGATCCTAGGGACCATGCCCTGGACCCCCTACGCCGACGGCATCGAGGCGGTGCTCAGCATCAGCGGCCTGCTGCTGATCGTCGCCCTGGTGCTCAGACCGCCGGCGGCCGGATCAGGGCCGCAGCCGGATCAGCGCCAGCCGCCCGGGCCGAACCCGCCAGCAGATCCTCGATCTCGCAGACCGGAAAGCGATTGATCGCCTTGAGGGCCTTGCGCGAATTGGTGCGCAGCTGCTCGCTGATCGCCTCGCCATAGGGCACCTGGGCCAGCAGATCGACGGTGCGGCGCAGGATCCGCACCACATCGCCCTCATCGAGGGAGGTGTTGGCGATCAGATCGCTCCAGCTGGCTCCCTTGGCCCAGGCATGGACCAGGCCGGTGAGTTCCGGCTCCCACCACACCGGCACCACCACCGAGCGCCGCTCCTGCTGGCGCTGCAGCTCGCGCCGCAGACCGCGCAGATCGTGCAGGGCCTCCTCCACCAGCGGCGGCGGCGGCCAGCCGCACCAGAGATCGGGGCGATTGACCTCGGTGGAGATCGCCTCGAGCACGGCCGCCAGTTCGGCCGGATCCAGGCCATCGAGATGGCCGCTCATCAGGGCCAGGCCCAGCCACAGCTCGTTGTCACCGCGCAGGGAGGCGACGGTGCGCCCCACCTCGGTGGGCTGCAAGCCGTCCTCGCCGTCCATGGCTCCGAAGAAGCCGAGGATCTCGATCAGGTGCAGGAAGGTGTCCCAGTGGCGATTGGCCCGGTGATGCAGGAGGCGCCGCCGCTCATCGATCTCCAGCTCCAGCTCCTCCATGCGGCGGCGGTGCTTCTTGAGCTGCTTGCGATCGCCGAAGCGATGGGCCGAATGCAGCTCGAGCTCCTCCTCCAATTGGTGCACCAGTTCGGCCTGGTGCAGCACCTCGCCGGCCAGGTCGTAGCGGGGGGTATGCATGTCGTGGCGGCGGGCCATGGAGGCCACGGCCAGGGCCAGGCCGCCGCTGACGTTGTTGCCATGCCGGAGTTCCCCGGGGTGGTGCATGTCGGGCGGATCGAGCTGCTCCACCTGCAGGCAGCTGAGTTCGGCATGCAGGCTCACCACCGCCGCACAGGGCAGCACGATCCAGACGTTCTCGTCGGTGAGGCAGAGCAGCAGGGGAAACTGGCCCGG
>CAIJRN010000058.1 GCA_903823115.1 uncultured cyanobacterium | reverse complement strand
GTGGGCGATGGCGAGGACACCGAACTGCTGGATCTGCTGGCCGGCGATGGCGTGCTGCCGTCGGAGGTGGTGGATGGCGAATGCCTCAAGGGGGATCTGCGGGCCTTGCTGGAGCAGCTGCCGGAGCTGCAGGGGAAGGTGCTGAAGATGCGCTACGGCATCAACGGCGAGGAGCCGATGAGCCTCACCGGCATCGCCCGCTGCCTGGGCATGAGCCGCGACAAGACCCGCAATCTCGAGCGCCGGGCTCTCGAAGGCATCCGCCATCACTCCCTGGCCCTTGAGGGCTATCTGGTGGCTTGAGCCGGGGGGGCTGCCCCTCAGCCGAAGCGGGAGCGGAAACGGCTGGCGATCGCGTTCATCGCCAGCATCAGCAGCCCCACGCCCACGAACACCAGGCCGCGGGTGGTCAGATCCGCCTGGACCATGTCCACCGCCACCAGCCGCCAGAGGCAGGTACCCAGGGCCATCAAGGCCACGGCCCGGAATTGGCCATCGCGCAGGATCACACTGAGCACGTAGATCGCGAACGCCTCCGCCGCCCACAACAGGGTCAGCAGTGAATGGTCGAAGTGGTTGGCCAGGACCACCGCGATCGCCAGGAACAGGGGGTAATAGAGCAGCGGTTCGGTGGCCCGGTCCACGGCCGCCGCCAGCTGATCGAGCAGGCCCAGGCCCCAGGGGGCGCGAGAGCGTTCGGCAGCCTCAAGCCGCAACCAGCGATGGCTGAGCACCACGTAGGCGATCGCCAGGCTGATCGCCAGCCACGGCATGGCATGGCTCGGCAGCATCAGGACGGCAGTGCCGAGCCACATCGCGATCACCGACCAGACCTGCAGCCGCCGGTCGAACCACATCCCGGCCTGCGGACTCAGCAAGGCCAGGGCCAGCAGCATCCACCAGCTCGGCATCGACAGGGGCTCCACCAGCTCCCGCCCCAGGGTGACGGCAGCCTGCAGCAGGATCAGCTCGATCAGATAGGGGTGAAATCGCTGCCAGAGCGGCAGTTGGCTGAGCCCATCCCCCGGGGCGACGAACCACCAGCGCAGCAGCACGCCGATGGACAGCACTTCGCTGACGAGCTGCGCCCCATGGTGGCTGTTCATGGGTAAGAGGGTGATCGGCAGGGTCGTCGCGATCAGACCGAGGCCCAGGGCCAGGATGCCCTGCAGCAGCAAGGGCATGGCGAAAGCCCGGGGCAGCCGACGGGCCAGTTCCAGCGCCAGCAGCGCCAACAGCAGCCAGGCGATCCCTGGCAGTGGCGCGGCGATCGGCCCCAGCAGCAGCAAGGCCGCCAGCAGCAGGGAACCGCCGATCAGGTGGATGCCCAGAGGCAGGACGCTGCCGCTGATCACCAGGGTGGAGGCCAGCAGCAGCAGGGGTGTCAGCTGGACCAGCACCATCGCCGCCGGCAGGGGCGCACCGGCACTGGCCCCCAGATTCACCAGAAGCTTTCCCCAGGTGATCAGATGGGCGAGCAGCACGGCGGTGGCGGTGGCCTGCGGCTGGGCCAGCGGTAGCGGCGGTCGGCTGCGGCTGATCAAGGTGCCGAGAGTGCCCAGGGCGAGCCAGCCGCCCATCTCCCCAGGCCCGCAGACCATGGACCCGACCAGAAACTGCAGAGCCGCCCACCAGCTGAACAGCCCGGGCAAGGGCTGGGGGATCTTCGCGTCGATCAGATCCCGCTCCAGCTTGAGGGAGGCTCCCCCGGCGATCAGCATCACGCTTGAGGCCTGCAGGCTGCTGCCGGCCTCAAGGCCCGCCAGCAGCAGCCAGCCGCCGCTGCCGGCCGCCAGAGCCCAGCCGATACGGCGCAGCAGTGGGTCGGACTGACGGATCGCCAGCCGCAGGAACAGGGCGCTTTCCACCAGCACCGCCAAGGCCAGCAGCAGGGCGTCCGGCAGCAGCGGATCGAGGCTTTGCATGGAGGCCAGGATCAGGCTCTGGGCGATCAGCTGCTGGCTGCGGCCCAGAGCGATCCAGCCGAGACGCCGGGCCCGCAGACCCAGCAGCAGGGCCGCCAGGGCCGCCAACGCCAGCCCCAGCACGCGCACGAACAGCTGCTGGGGCAGCAGCAGCAACACCAGGGCCAGGCCGCCCCAGTTGAGGAGCTGCACCAGCCAGGCCAGTGGGGAATCGCCAGTGTCCCCCGCCTGCTGTCGCAGCGGCAGCAGGGCGCCGGCGCCGAACACCACCAGAGCGATCCCGATGGCCAGGGTCCGCTGGCCTGGCTCCTCGGCTGCGCTGCCGAGGACATTGCACCAGTTCCAGAAGAACAGGCCGAACGTCAGGCCGATCCCCAGCCGTTCGCCGTACCAGGGCCGCTTGCGGGGCAGCAACTGGCCGATCAGGGTGACGCCGCTGGCCAGCAGCAGGCTGAAGCTCGACGCCGGCACGATCGCCAGCGGCAGCAGGTTCAAAATGACATGCAGCGCGGCCAGGGTCTCGCTGCTGGCGGCGGCGGCCAGAGCCAGGTTCACCCCGATGGCCACACTCAACAGCGCCAGGGCCGGCAGCGGTTGATCGAGCCACTGCAGCCCCAGTCCTGGCATGCCGCTGCTGGCGGCGCAGTCGAACAGCACCAGGGCTCCAGCACCGCTGCGCATCCAATCGGCCAGGGCTTTCCAGGCTGGCCACCGTCCTGCCAGCAGCGACGGGGCCGCCAGCAACGCTGCCGCCGCCAGCAGCAGCAGGAAACGGTCGAAGGGCTGCAGGCGCAGGGCCAGGTTGATGGCCAGGAAGGTGATTCCGGCCACCACCACCAGCACCCCGACGATGCCGGTCCAGTGTTCGATCAGGAGCCGCTCCAGCCGCGGCCAGGCCGCTGATCGGGTTGACGATCGGAGCAGCGCCGGTGCCGGGCTTTCGGTGGTGACAGGGGGTTGGAGCTCGGTTGCTGCCGGGGGCCGCGTTGGCTGGCGGGCTGGTGTCAGAGGTTTCGATCGCCCACTGTTCGGCCCAGCGGCTGCCGCTGGCGTTCCAGCCTGTCGTTGTGGATCAGGCCGTTGCCGATCCGGCTCGCTTGGATGCGGGTGCTGCAGCACGGCTCCCTCAAGTCCTTCCGGCTCAGGAGCTGACGGCGCCAGGAGCTCATGGCTGGCGTTGGACGGAGTGGCTGCGGCGGCCGCTGCTGCTGCCGCTGGCGCCTGGCTTGGGCTGGGCTGGGCGACGCGGTTGCCTTCCTGGTTGGCCAGCCGTAACTCCAGGGAGGTGATGGCCTGGCGCAGCTCCCGGTCAGTCCCTTCCAGCAGAGTCAGCCGCTGCTGCTGCTTGGAACTTCGTTCCCAGAGCCACAACGGAAGCACAAGGATCCAGAGCAGCAGCGAAAGAGCCGGGAGACAGAGCAGCAGAACCACGGTCATCGACAGCATGGGATTGCGGCCACAGCTCAGCTTTGGTTAGCAGCCGCGGTGCCAACGACACATCAGGGTGTGACAAATCACCCATGATTCGCTGCGCTTTGAAATCGGTTGAATTGAGGCCTCCAATCATGAGATCGGATCTGTGAAAGCGGCGGCTGAAAGCTCTCCTGCTGCCAGATCGACCGCCGTGGCTTCCAGGTCCCTGTAGCGCTCGGGATGACAGGTGAGCAGGATCAGCTGAAGTCCGCCCCGCACCGCTTCCTGGAGCATGCCCTTGAGGCCGTCCAGTCGTTCAAGGTCGCTGTTGGTGAAGGCGTCATCGAAGATCAGGGGCAGGCAGCCGTCATGGCCGCCTTTGAGCACATCGGCCATCGCCAGCCGCAGAGCTGCCGCCAGCTGCTCGCGCATGCCGCCGCTCAGTTGGCTGAAGGGGTAGTACTCGCCGCCGCGACGCAGCTGCAGCTTCACGAACCCCCTGGCCTGGTCGAACTGCAGCTGGCAGTTGGGGCCCTCCGGCAGCAGGGGCCGCAGGAAGCGCTCGATCGAGCGGGCCAGGGGCAGGCTGTAGCGCGAGGAGAGGTCGGAGCGGGCCTCGGCGAACAACTGGGCCAATAGTTTCTGGGCTTCGATGCGGCGTTCAAGGGCAAGCTGATCTGCCGCCGCCGCGTCCCGAGCCACCTGTGCCCTTTCCACGGCGGCGTGAGGGGCCTCGGCGCTGATGCTCTCGCAGCGCTCCCGGGCGGCGCCGAGATTTTCTCCCAGCTGGGAGAGCTGCTGCTGGAGCTGCTCGATCTCCACCGCGATCGCCTGCAGCCGCGCTTCGCCGCCGCCGGCTGGCAGGGCCTGCCGCTGGCGCTGCAGCTCCGCCAGCTCCGCTTCCGCCTGGAGCCGCTGGCTTTCGATCGCCTGCAGGGCCTCAGCCAGGGCCAGGGCACTGCCGCGCCGGCTCAGCAGGGCGTGCTGGCGCTCCTGGCGGGTGCGCAGTTCCGCTTCAAGGGCGGCCAGGTCCTGGGCCGCTGCCGCCGCGATCCGGTTGGCTTGCAGATGCCGAGATTCCAGTTGCTGCAGCTCCTGCTCGGCCCGTTGGCGGCTGCTGCGCTGCAGCCGGTAGGTCTGCTGCAGCTGGCGATGCAGCGCGTCCAGTCCGGCCTCGTCGTCCGGCAGGGGCTGCTCGGCTGCCAGCGCCTGTCGCTGCTCCCCCAGGGCGGCGAGCTCCTGATCCAGCCCGGTTAGCTGGGAGCTCAGGGCGGTGAGCTGCTCCTCCAGGTCCAGCGGCGGTTGCCCAGATCGGGCCGGCTGCAACTGGGCTTCGCCACTGGCGAGCTCTGCGGCCTCAAGGGCCGCAAGCTGTTGGCTGATCGTCTGGCGCTGGCCGGCGACCGCTTCGGCCTGGCTGAGGCTGTCCACCCCGAGGGCCTGCAGGGCCTGGCGCAGATCGGCTTCGGCCGTTCCCAGGGCCGCCTCGCCATCCCCCAGCGCCTCGCCGCCGCCTGGGCTGATCCGCAGGCGGACCGCTTCGCCCAGCTCCAGTTCAAAGGCACGGGTCAGGCGCCGCTCCTCGCCCGGTTTGAGGGGCTCGCCATCGATCAGCACCGGCTGTTCGGCCCGCAGCAGCTGGACGCCCGTGGCCAGGGCCTGGATCCGCGTGCGGGCATCCCGCAGGGTGTTCTGCCGTTGGCGCAGTCCGGCCAGGTGCTCGCCGTTGACCGGTGGCAATCCGGCCAGCTGGTTTTGCAGGGCGTCGCGGCTGCTCTGTCGCTGGCGTCGTTGCTCCAGCTGGTGCAGCAGGCGTCGCCGCTCCGCCTCGCAGCGGCCGTGTTCCCTCAGCTTCAGCATCAGTTGGCCTCGCTGCAGGGTGCCGTCCAGCTGCTGGCTGAGGGTTGCCAGGGCCAGACGGGCGCTGACCAACTCCTGATCCAGGGACAGCAGGTCGCGGCCGGCTTGCTGGCGCTGGCCATGGAGAGACTGTTGCTGCTCCTGACCGCTGGCCAGATCCCGTTCGAGGCCACTGAGCTCGCGCTGATCCTGCTGCAGATCCTGATGTTGCAGCCGCAGCGGCATCAGATCCCTGCGGCGCAGCTCGAGGGTGGCATCCAGGTGCCGCAGGGCTTCGGCGGCGGCCTGCAGGCCCTGACGTTCCGCCTCCAGGGCGGGCAGACGCTGTTGGCGCAGGGCGCGCAGCTCCGCTTCGGTGCTGGCCAGATCGTCGCTGCAGCGCTCGTAGTCGGCCAGTCGGGCCAGGGCCGCTTCGAGATCGCGCTCGCCGTGGATCAGGGCCTGCCGGGCCTGCCAGAGCGGCGAGTTCTTTCTGACATCGTCGCGTTTGCCGGTGAAGTTCAGCGCCAGCAGCGCTTCAAGGCTCTGGACCACCTGTTGATCGAGGGGCGACTGCATCGCCGCGCCCCCGCCCTCCTCCAGCCGGTTGATCAGGGCATTGAGGTCGTAGTGGCTGCCACCGCGGGCCAGCAGGTCGTCGCCGGAGCTGCCTTGCATCACCCACAGATGGGCCCAGCGGCTGGGCAGGACGTTGCCGGCCTGCTTGCTGCCGACGATTTCGCTCACCCCCAGCAGGCCGGCCAGGATCTCCTCGGCTTCGGCGCCGCTGTGAGGATTGCCCTGCTCCGGGGTCAGGGTGACGGTGCCGCTGCTGCCGGAGAAGCGCTTGATCAGGCGCCAGCGAACGCCCCGGGCTTCAAAGCCCAGCTCCACGACCGGATGGCCGCTGTGCAGCCGGGAGCGCAGCTGTTCCACCGGGGGGCCACTGGCTGTGGCCTTGAGGAACAGGCCCCGATGCAGGGCTTCGACCAGGGTGCTTTTACCGGTCTCGTTCGGACCGCCGATCAGGGTGAGGCCCGGCCCGAAGCGCAGGGCCAGATCGCCGTGCCGGCGCAGGTTCTGGAGGCGGCAGTCGAGCAGGCGCATGGGTCTGGGGGAGGGGCGACGAACGGCAGAGGCGGCGGGAATCGGCGCTGGCGGATGCAATGTTCAGGGTCGCGCCAGTCCCTGGAGGGGCTCAGGGGGCTGGAGGAGCGGGGCTCTCGATGGCCAGGTCTGTGACCCCAGGACGCGTGGGCTCTGGGTTGTTGCGGCTGGGGCTCGCGGCGCTGGGGCCGCTCCCCGGAGTCAGGTTCACGAGGTTCTGGCTCCGCAGGCTCTCGGCTTCGCTGCAGGGCATTTCAGGGCCGTGGCTCTCGACGAGGGCGTACAGCTGGCAGAGCGCCGCCCGAATGACGGCGGCTTCGCGTTCTGTGGCCTCGCGATCCGTGGCTTCGCGATCCGTGGCTTCGTGATCAGCGGTCTCCCGATCAGCGGCCTCCTCTCGCTCAAGCCGCTGGTGCAGCTGGCTGGCGACGGTGGCGATCAGAGGATCGGCGGGCCGTTCGGTGAGGGCCTGGAGTTCAGCGGCCTGGGGCGCCTGCTGGCACTGCCCCTTGAGCCGCAGCCGCAACAGCTGATCCCTGAGCTCCTCGATCAACGCGTCGTAGCGGCGGTGCCCGGCCAGACTGAGGCTGCCACTCACCTCCAGCCGCACCAGATCGCGTGCCACCCGACCTTCCAGCAGGCTGTCGAGCCGGGCGGAGAAGCGTTCGAGATCGTCGTCCTGGCTGAAATGGACGGCCAGGTTGTGCCAGCCAAGCCGGCCGGTCGCGGCGATCGTCACCTCGGGAAGGGCGCCACGGCTGGCCTCCACCATGAGCACCTGACCCCGCTGATTGCCCTCCCCCTGGTCGAAGCGATCCGGTTCCGGGGTGCCGCTGTACCAGGCCCTGGGGCTGACCTGTCGCAGATTGTGCCAATCCCCGAGGGCGATGTAGTCGATTTCGCTCTCGCTCAGTCGCCCCAGATCCAGCCGATTGCCGCCCCCGGCCGGGCTGTGGGACTCGGTTTCATAGTCCCTGCCCCCAAAGCCCTGCACGCCGCCATGGGCCAACACGATGCGGGGTTTGTGGCGCGGCAGGCTGGACCAGTCCAGGGCCGTGATCCAGGCGCTGGGGTCGCTGCTCTCACTGCGCCGCAGCAGGGGACAGGGCAGCAGCACGGCCTCGTCGAGTTCCAGGGGCCGGCGCTCCAGCAACACCTGCAGATTCGGGGCCCGCTGGCGCTGTTGCCGCCGCAGATCGCTGCGAAACCAGAGGCTGCCGGCGGCACCGTGGTCGTGGTTGCCGGGAATCACCAGCACCGGCACCTCAAGGCTGCCGATCGCCTCCATCACCTCCATCACCGCCCCATTCGGCACGGTGGGGGAGTCGAACAGGTCTCCGGCCACCAGCACGAAGCTGGCCGCCTGGCGCTGGACAACCGTGCCGATGCGCTCGATCACCTGCAGCCGTTCCTGCTGCAACCGGAAGCGTTTCCGATCGTCTTCGACCGAGAGATACGGCTTGCCGATCTGCCAGTCGGCGGTGTGCAGGAAGCGGGTCATGGACGGGGATGGGCCGGCAGTCTGGGCCTGGGGCCGGAGGGCCTTGATCCGGCGGGTTTTCAGACTTTGACGGCCTCGGAGAGCAGCTCAATCAGCTCCTCGAGTTCGTGGTGGCTGAGCAACAGATCCCCCTGAACATCTTTGACGACCCGCGATTGCAGGATCCAGCCATCTTCGGTCTGGGCGATCACAAAGTGGTTGGAGCGAAAGTCGGCCATGGGGTCGCGGACCTGGGTGAGGTGTGCTCTTCGGCGTGAATGGACTCAAGAAACGGACGATAGCGGCCTGCTCAGCAGCGGCCTGCTCAGCAGCGGGCTGCTCAGCCCAGATACCAGCGCAGCCACAGGCCCAGCTGACCCACCATCCCCTCTCCGGTGCGGACTTCCCCCAGGATCGCCGCCACAAAGCCCAGCATGGCGACGCGGCCATTCAGCTGTTCCACCGCCGTCAGCGCTCTGATGTTCCAGGGCCGGGAGGTGGTCAGCCCTTCGCCGAACTTTTCCAGGGGCTCGTAGCGGAATTGATCCTTGTCCATGGCAGCAGCGTTCAGGGCGGCAGCCTATGGCCTGATCGCCGACAATGGCCCTTGCCGCCGCCCGGTTCCGTGCCCGATCCTGCTCCGGAAATCAGCCTTGAGCCCGAGGACTGGCGGCGCATCCGGGACGCCCTGCGCTATCTGGCACGGGATCTCCATCACCGCTCCTATGCGGTCCACGGCAGTCGCCGCGAGCTGCTCTGGCGGGAGATGGACGAGTCCCTGGCCCTGGCCGATCGCCTTGAGGCACTGCTGCCCCCCTGCCAGTGACGCCCCCCTCCCTGTGATGCCCTTGGTCCGCCCTCGTCGGATCGGTCGGGTGCTGCCATCGTGGCCCCAAGCCTGCGCCGTGATCGTGCCCCTTCGCCGCCAATGCCACCTGGCCACCCGGGCGCTGCTGGCCGCCGGGTCTGGTTTGGCCCTGCCGGCAGCCTTGGCCCTGCCGGTAGACCTGGCCCTGCCGGTAGACCTGGCTCTGCCGGTAGACCAGGCCCTGCCGGCCCATCAGGCCCAGCCCGTGATCGCCCTGATCAGCCGCAGCGAGCAGACCAATCCCTATTTCGCGGCCGTGCGGCGGGGCGCCGAGCAGGCCGCCCGGGGGCTGGACGTGCGTCTGATCAGTGGCGGCGATCAGGCCCAGGACAGCGCCGCCGGCCAGATTGCCGCCCTCGAGAAGCTGGTGGCCTCGGGGGTGAAGGCGATTCTGATCACGCCGGCGGACAGTCGGGCTCTTGTGCCGGCCATCCTTCGGGCCCGGGCCCGGGGGGTGCTGGTGATCGCGCTGGATGGGGCCACGGAGCCGCCCTCCGCCGTCGATGCGGTGATCGGCACCGACAACCTGGAGGCCGGTGCCCTGGCCGGCCGCTACGGGCGGGCTCTCTGGGAGGCGGGCCATCCCACCCGCTCGCCACGGCTGGCCCTGCTGGACCTGCCGGCGGGAAGTGCGGTCGGCGAGAAGCGTCGCCAGGGGTTTCTGGCCGGCTTCGGTCCGGCCGCCGCCGCCGCCGGCGGTTCGTCGGCGGGTGTGGTCTGCCGGCTGGAAACCGGCGGCGATCGCGTCAGTGCCAAGGCCGCCATGGAGCATTGTCTGGCCGGCAACGCCGTCGATCTGGTGTTTGCGGCCAATGAACCAGCCGCCGCTGGAGCGGCCACCGCCCTGGCCGCCGCCGGTCTGACGGCTCGCATTCCGGTGGTCACCGTTGATGGCAGCTGTCTCGGGGTGCGGGCCGTCGCCGATGGCTACCTGAGTGCCACGGCCCAGCAGTTTCCCGGCCGCATGGGGGAGGCCGGAGTCGCTGCCGCCGCCGCCTGGTTGCGCCAGGGCCAGCGGCCCGATCCGCTGCTCGACACCGGCGTCAGCCTGGTGGTGGCCCGGCCCCTGAACGGCGTGCCCAGCATCGATCTGCAGGCGGGTCTGGCGGCCTGCTGGGGCGGTGTGCCCGACCTGGCCACTGGCATCCGGGCCTATGCCTATCCCGTCACCCGCCAGAACGTGGCTCTGGTGCAGGCGGCTGTCGCCGCGATCGACCAGCGGGGTGAGGCGGCCCTGGCCCAGCTCCACGGGCCGGCCGGCGCCGCTGACGGAGCTGCCCGCAACCTGTTCGTGCTCGCTGGCGACGGCGAACCCCTCGTCCCGCCCCTGGAGGCCGGTACCGCCGGCGGCGCGGCGCTGCCCAACCGCCAGCGCCTGCTGGAGATCGCCGACTCCCCGGCTGCCCGGGGCTGGCTGCATGACCGCCTAGCCAATCCCGCCGGCAGCCCGCCGCTCTGGCGCTCCACCTATGTGGAGTTGGCACGCACGCCCACGGGGCGTCGGCTGCTGGTGGGGCGCTCGCTGCTCGACAGTCCGATTGAAAACGTCTTTGTGGTGGAGCAGGTCAAGGAGGCCGCTGCCTTGATCAGCCGCCGCGGGCGGGCGGCTTTCCCGGCCCTGCGCGATCGCCAGGGGCGTTTTGTCTTCCGGGACGTCTATGTCTTTGTGCTCGATGCCAATGGGGTGGAACTGGTCAACCCGTTCTTCCCGGCCCTGGAGGGCCGCAATCTGATCGGTCTGCAGGATGCGGAGGGCAAGGAGGTGATCCGCGATGAACTGTTGCTGGCCCTGCGCAATGGTTCGGGTTGGACGGCCGCACTCTGGCCCGATCCCCGCACCGGTCAACCCAGCCGCAAGATCTCCTATGTCACCCGGGTGACCACGCCCGAGGGGGAGACGCTGGTGGTGGGGGCGGGGGTTGCCGAGCCGCCGCCGCCGAAGCCGGAGCGCTGAGGCCGACCCGATCCCAACGGCAGCCCTCAATCAACTGGAGGCGCTGACGGTGCGGGAGATGAGCACGGTGAGCATCACGATCGCCAGCAACACCTGCAGGGACATCACCAACTTGGCCCGGCGCGACATCACGGCTTCGGTTGTGGGGCCGTAGGTGGAATTGACGTTGAGAGAGATGAACAGGTAATCGATGATGTGGGGCTCCGGTGGATCCTGCCCCTCGCGACTTGGCCAGACGAAGGCTCCCCCTGGCGTGCTGACATCGAGGAAGATGTAGACGAACATGAACACCAGCACACTTTCCATGTAAACGGCGGCCACATCCCACAACCCCGCCAGGCCACCGACATGTTCGAAGCCGGCGCTGGCCACCATCGAGAGCACATTGGTGATCACCTGAACCATCGAGAACAGCAGATAGGCCAGGGCCCAGCGGAACAATCCCCGCTTGTGGCCGCGGAACAGGCTGATCGTCAGCCCGATCGTGACGACGATGAAGGCCAGGGTGCTGATCGCATCGACCGAATGCAGCAGGTCGTTGGTGGCCGGGGCGATCAGGCGGCGATGCTTGAGATGGCTGACCAGCAGCAGATCCATCACCCAGACGCCGGTGGTGGCCGCGATCACCATCAGCCGTCCCCTGCCGTGGGTCAGGCGCTCGCGCAGCAGATCGGCGGGGCCAGGGGCGGGACGAAAAGGGTTGTAGATCATGGTGCGGCCTGCTCCTGGCATGGCAGCGGAGGTGGAGTCGAAGACTGCGACGTCCGGGACTTCAGAAGAACTGGTCGAAATTGTCGAAGTCGACGGCCTTGAACGTGCCCTCCTGCACCTGGGTCATCAGCCGTTCCAGTTGGACCCACAGGGCCCCAGCCGTGGCGACGGAAAGCAGGAAGGCCACCAGCAGGGCGGTGCCACTGCCGAATCCGAACACCTGCAGGCTGCCGCCGATGAACAGGGTCACGCCGATCACGGTGCCGATCCAGGGCAGGATCGTTTCGGCGTTACCGAGGGGCAGCAGGCTGAGTCGGTCCAATTTCCAGCCATCGAGACGGTTCTGTACCAGCTTCGAGAAGGTGAGCCCGCAGAGCAGCGCCATCGCCAGGCCGATGCCGGCCAGGACGTAGGGGGGATTGCTGTAGGGCGCGTATTCGAGCAGGATCTCGGCCGCATCGAGATCGCCGAAGAAGCCAGTGGCCTGGTCCAGGGCGGCTTCCTGCAGGTCGATGGGCGGAACGGTCACGGAGGCGATGCGGGCGGAGTGCGACGTTAAACGGGGCGAGCCGAGGCTGATTGGCGCCTGGTTTCAGGCCGCCAGGGGATTGAGGCGGGAGAGCATGTCACCGGCGAGCCTGCGGGGCGAAAATCGACTGCGCACCAACTTGAGCAGGGCACGCAGATCGGCGGTGTTGAGGCGATCGTCAGCGACGAGCGCCAGCAGCATGCGCTGGCGCAGGCCACCCCCCTCGGGGCCGAGCAGCAGTCGCAGGCCATCGCGGGCCACCGGCAGCAGATCGGCGGCGGGGCCGTCGTTTTCGACCACCGCCAGCAGATTTTCGAGCCGTTCGACCCGCAGCCGCCCCTGGCGATCGAAGATCACCTCCAGCAGCTTTTCGCGCATCTCGGCCGTATCTCCCGCCAGCAGCCGCCGCGCCACGTAGGGATAGGCGACGCGGATGATGCGGAAGTCGGGATCGAGGCGCATCGCCAGACCCTCCTGGCTGACCACCGCTCGGATGATCAGAGCAAAGCGGGCCGGCACCCGGAAGGGATAGTCGTACATCAACTCCGAGAAGCGATCGGTGATCGCCTTGAAGTTGAAATTGCCGACGTTTTCACCCAGGGCCCCACCGAGAACTTCCTCCAGAGCCGGCACAATCGGCGCCAGATCGGCCTTGGGGTTGAGAAAGCCGAGGGCGATGAAATCCTTGGCCAGAGCCTCAAAGTCCCGGTTGATCAGATGCACGACAGCACCGGTGAGGGTGAGGCGATCGGCATCACTGAGTGAATCCATCATGCCGAAATCGACATAACCCACGTGGCCCATTCCCCTGGTTTGGCCGGGCAGGGCAAACAGGTTGCCGGGGTGGGGATCGGCATGGAAATAACCGAACTCCAGCAGTTGCTGCAGCCCCGCTATCACGCCGGTGCGGATCAAGGCTGCCGGATCAAGATGATGACCCTCCAGTTCACGGCGGCTCTGCATCTTGACGCCCTCGATCCAGCTGGTGGTCAGCACCCGCCGGGCGCTGAGGCTGTGTTCCACGCTCGGCACCGTCACTTCCGGCTGGCCGGCGAACATCCGGGCGAACCGCTCGGCGTTGGCGGCTTCCTTGCGGTAGTCGATCTCCTCGAAGAGGGTGGAGCCGAATTCGTCGATGATGGCGCCGAGGCCGAAGCCGAGGTTGAGCGGCAGGAAGGGGGCCGCCAGGATGCCCAGGGTGCGGATGATCACCAGATCGCGCCGCAGGATGAACGGCAGCTCGGGCCGCTGGACCTTGACAGCCACCCAGTGGCCGTCGTCAAGGCGGGCCTTGTACACCTGGCCCAGGCTGGCCGCTGCCACCGGATAGTCAGGAAAGGTCTCGAACAGGCTGTGGGCCGGCGCACCGAGCTCGATTTCGATCAGCTGCAGGGCGATGGCATGGGGGAAGGGGGGCAGGTCGTCCTGCAGTCGGGTGAGCTCATCGAGCCAGTCCCGCCGCACCAGGTCCGGGCGGGTGGAGAGGGCCTGGCCCACCTTGATGAAGCAGGGCCCCAGCCGGGTCAGGGTGGCGAGGATGCGCTGGGCCAGTCGTCGCTGCACCTGGGGGTCGCGACTGTTGCCCTGCACCGCCAGGCTCAGGGCCAGGCTGCTCAGCGACCAGAACACCACCACCAGGCGGCCGATCCAGATCCAGGGTCGCAGGGCCAGCCAGCGCAGATCGGCCCGGGGGTTGTAGCGGGGGGCTTCGTCGCCAGGGCTGGCCGCGCCGGCCACAGGGTTGGCGAAACCGGCAGCAGAGCTGGTGTTGGCGGATGGCGGCTCGGAAACGGGCAGATCGGGTCTCATCGCTGCCGAGACTCTAGAAAGTTCGTCCGAGTCGCCATGGGCCCCGTCGATGGGGAGCCGCTGCTGCGTGCTCTGGCTGAACGTCCCCCTGCCCTGCCGCTGCATCTGCCTTGCCATGGGCGAGGTCGCGGCCTGGCTCCCGGCCTGCGCCGGCTGCTGCGGCTGCTGCCCGGCGTCTGGGATCTACCCGAGCTTCCCGCCATCGGCGGTCCCCTGATCTCCAGCGGGGCGGTCGCCGAGTCCCAGGCCCGCTCGGCAGTGCTGCTGGGGGCCGAGCGCTGCTGGTACGGCGTCAATGGCGCCTCCGGGCTGTTGCAGGCAGCCCTGCTGGCCCTGGCGCCGCCGGGCTCCAGGGTGCTGCTGCCGCGCAATCTGCACCGCTCGCTGCTGCACGCCTGTGTGCTCGGCCAGATCGAGCCCCTGCTCTACACCCTGCCCTTCGATCCGCTGACCGGGCTCTGGTTGCCGCCCGATCGCCAGCATCTGCAGCGCGTCCTGGAGGCAAGCCGAGCGATGGGGCCCGTGGCGGCCCTGGTGCTGCTCGATCCCACCTATCAGGGCCTGGTGGCCGATCTGCCGGCCCTGATCGGCCTGGCCCATGCCCAGGGCCTGCCGGTGCTGGTGGATCAGGCCCATGGTTCGGGTGCCGCTCTGGCGGCCGGGGCCGATCTCACGGTTCTGTCGCTGCAGAAGAACGCCACCGCCCTGGCCCAGAGCGCCGTGTTGCTGGCCCAGGGCGGCAGGGTCGCCCCTGGGGCGATCGAGCGGGCCCTGTTGTGGCTGCAGACCTCCAGCCCCAGTGCCCTGTTGCTGGCGGCCAGCGCCGCCGCCATCGACCATGCCCACAGCCCGGCGGGACGCCGCCAGCTGCAGCAAGCTCAGCGGCGGGGCCTGGCTCTGCGCGATCGACTGGAGGCTCTTGCTTTCCCCCTGGTGGCCAACGGCGATCCCCTGCGCCTGGTGCTGGCGACGGCTCCCCTGGGGCTCTCGGGGCTGGCGGCCGATGCCTGGCTGATGCCGCGGGGGGTGGTCGCCGAGCTGCCCGAACCGGGGGCGCTCAGCTTCTGCCTCGGCCTGGAGCCGCCCCGGGCGCTCGAACGGCTGTTGCCCCGCCAGCTGCTGGCGCTGCGGCAGGCCCTGGGTGGACCGCCCCTGCCCCTGTTCTCGGCGCCGCCGCTGCCGCTGCTGGCGGCGCCGGAGATGGCTCTCGGTCAGGCCTGGCGCGCTGCCTGTGCTCGTGTGCCCCTGGCCGAGGCCGCCGGCCGGATCGCCGCTGAGCCCCTCTGTCCCTATCCGCCGGGGATTCCCCTGCTGGTGCCGGGCGAACGGATTGATCCGGCTCGCGCCCTGTGGCTGGAGCAACAACGGCAGCTCTGGCCTGACCAGCTCCCGGCTAGCGTGCTGGTCGTGGATGGCTGAATGATCCCGCGGCCATGACGTCCCAGAACGAGGCTTATCACTGGGATTTCGTCACCCCCGGGCTGCCCGATGGGGCCTTTGAGGCCGCTCCCGGTTTCAGCCCGACACCGATGGAATTGCGGGTGATGTTGCTGGCCCATCTGCGGCCCCGGCCCGATTCGCTGGTCTGGGATGTGGGTGGCGGCACCGGCGCCCTGGCCCTGGAGATCGCCCGGTTGATGCCCCTAGGCCAGGTGCACACCCTGGAGCGCGATCCCGATGCGGTGGAGCTGCTGGAGCGCAATCGCCAGCGCTTCGGCATCACCAATCTCCACAGCCACCAGGGCAAGGCCCCGGCCGATCTCGATCAGCTGCCCCCCCATCCTGATCGGGTGCTGCTGGAGGTGGGACGGCCGCTGGTGGATGTGCTCCGGGCTGTCTGGGAGGCGCTTTTGCCCACGGGCCGACTGGTGATCAGCACGGTGAGTCTGGAAGGGCTGGTGGATGCCACCGACACCCTGGCCCAGCTGGATGCCCGCGATCTGCAGGTGGTTCAGGCCACGGTCCATCGCATGCAGCGTCGCGGCAGCCAGGCCAAGCTTGCGGCAGCAGAACCGCTGTTTGTGATCGCCGCCGAACGCTGACCCTTGACCCGCCCCCGTGCCGCCACCTCGATCGCCCGTCTGGCCAGTGGCTGGGCGGCGGGCGGTTTCGGTGCCCTGGTGGTGCTGCTCGGCGGCTGGTGGTTCACCCTGGCGGTGGGGTTGATCGTGCATCTGGGCCTGCTGGAGTTCTTCCGCATGGCCCAGTTCAAGGGCATCCGGCCCGCCACCAAGACCACCCTGGTGGCGGTTCAGCTGCTGCTGCTCTCCACCCAGGCCGCAGCGGCGGCTCATTGGGTCAGTGCCGGCGGCACGCCAGCCGGGGTCGCCGGGGATGTGGCGGCGGCGGTGTTGCCGGCTTCGGGGGCCGTGATCTGCGGCTGGCTGTTGCTGCAGCCCAGCACCGGCACGATCGCCGACATCGCCGCCTCGGTGTTCGGGCTCTTTTACCTGGGATTCCTGCCCAGCCACTGGATCAAGCTGCGCAACCTGGTCGATCCCGGCCTGGCGCCGAACCTCTCCGGCACGTTGCCGTTCACCGACTGGCCCTGGACCTCCGGTCTGGCCCTGACCCTGCTGGCCTGTTTCCTGATCGTGGCCACCGATATCGGCTCCTACGTGATCGGTCGGCGCCTCGGCCGCCATCCGCTCTCCCCCATCTCTCCCGGCAAAACGATCGAGGGGGCCCTCGGCGGTATCGGTTGTGCCCTGCTGGTCGGAGCGCTGGGAGGGGAGCTGCTGGGCTGGCACTGGGGCTGGCTGCTGGGCGGGCTGCTGGGGGCGGTGGTGGCGCTGTTCGCCCTCGTCGGCGATCTCACCGAGTCGATGATGAAGCGCGATGCGGGTCTCAAGGATTCGGGTGATGTCATCCCCGGCCATGGCGGCATCCTTGATCGCATCGACAGCTATCTTTTCGTGCCGGCGGTGGTGTATTCGCTGGTCACCCTGGTGCTGCCGATCCTGGAGCGGGGTTGAGCGGGCCAGGGGGCATGGGTCAGAACCTGATGCCGCAGCTCCTGGGGGCTGGAGCCACACCAGTGACGGAATTCGGCGCGAGTGCGGCCGTAGCTGGGTAACCCCACGGACTCCAGTAACGCTTCCAGGGGCAGGGCGCCGAGTTCGGGACGCTGCAACAGGTGATGCAGGGCCTGCAGCCGCAGCCGTTTGAGCCGCTGCATCGGGCTGCAGCCGCGCTGGCGCTGGAAGGCGAGCTGCAGGCTGCGGGGCGTGAGCGCCAGCTGCCGGGCCAGATCGCCGATGCGCAGAGGCTGCTGGAGATGCTCCTGCAGCCAGGTCTCGGCTTCCGCCACGATCGCGGCGCTGCGGCTGGGCGGCAGCGGGCCGGCGCTGCTCTCCGTGTGGGCGGCCTGCCAGTCGAGCAGGGTTTCGCAGAGGCGTTGCACCTCTTCCTGCGGCTGCAGTCCGCTGCCGGCCAGGGCGGGGCGGCAGACCAGGTCCGCCAGCTGCCGGGCCTGGGCGATCACGGCCTGGGCTTCGGGGCCCGGGCCGAGCAGGTTGGGCTGGGGCGTCGCCGAGGTCTGGGTTCTGAAGCCCAGGCTCCCCAGCAGCTCCACCGGCAGCACCAGGGAGAGCCCCTGCAGCCGGGCGCTGCTCTCGCCGCGTAGATGCTGGCCAGGGCGACAGAGCATGGCCATGCCCGGCTCGGCCAGCACCTCCTCGCCATTCACCGTTTCCCGCACCCAGCCCCTGAGTGGCAGCCAGAGCACAAAGCTTTCAGCTCCCTGCTGGCGATCCAGCCGGGTGCGGCCCACCCCTTCAATGGCCACCACGCCCACGTCGGCGATCCGGCCGGCGCGCAGATGGGCCTGAAAGCCGAGCTGATCCTGCTCGTAGCGGCTGTTCAGTAATTCACTGCGGTGCTCGCCCAGCAGGGCGCTCAGCGAGGCCTGCCAGTCGTCAAAGTCGCGGGAACGCAGCACCGTCTGCAGCGGCACGGGGCCATCGGACTGAGTCGGGAGACTCAACTGCGACATTCATGCAGCACGTTGGATGCATGGTACTGGGCTTGATTGGCTGATCGTTGCTGGCGTGCAGGGTCGGCGATCCAGGTCGATGCCAGCTGCTGCGGTCGATCCCAACGAAGGCTCCTGAACTCAGCCCACAAGGCCAGCTTGTCGTGGCGGATCGGGGCTGGCTGGGTGCCCCCGTCGAGTGGCCCTTGGGCTCAATCCCTGGGAGTGATCTGCTCGAAGTAATCCGCGTCTTCGCCATAGCTGACTCCGCTTCTGGCTTCGCCATCTGGGTGCTCGCCGCTGCCGAACCAGACGAACAGCCATTGCTGCAACAGCGGCACCCGGCGGCCTTTGCCCTTGGCGGCGGCGGCAAAACCCAGGGCCAGGAACAGGGCGGAAAAGCAGAGCCGCAGGGTGTTCTGCAGCACCTGCCATACCCGGTTCTGTTGGCGCCGGCGGCGCTCGGGCTCGTT
Source organism: uncultured cyanobacterium (assembly GCA_903823115.1). GTDB lineage: Bacteria > Cyanobacteriota > Cyanobacteriia > PCC-6307 > Cyanobiaceae > Cyanobium. The sequence goes on along the minus strand of CAIJRN010000058.1, from coordinate 29 downwards.
GATCCGGTTGTCCAGCTGCTGCAGCTGGC
>CAIJRN010000057.1 GCA_903823115.1 uncultured cyanobacterium | reverse complement strand
TGGCGGTGGGGAGGCCCCATCCGCCGGCGGACATCAGCCTTGACGGCCTCGCTGTAAGGACGCATTGGTCGGTTCCATCAGGCCCCCTGGTGGTTGAAATGGTCGGAATGGAGAGGCGTCATCTTTCCTGGCAGAGGGGGCAGCCAGTAGCCAGTAGCCAGCCGCAAAGAGAGAATGCCCGAGGCTTTGGTGCAGCAGCCGAGTGGCAAATCACAGCAACTTCGGCAGCCTGCAGGCGGCAGTGCCCCTCGATAAGGAGCGGGGTCTGGCGCTGCTCTCCGGACAGCTGTTGCTGGCGGTGTTGGAGCTGGCCTTGCCGGTGAAGGTGCTGTCGCTGCAGCAGTGGCAGGCTCAGGGACGCAGCCTTCGGGCGCATCAGCGAGAAGAGCCTGATGACCTGCACTTGGCCCGCCAGGAACTGGAGGGGCTCCTGCAACAGATCCAACCGGAGCCCTACAAGTTCTATGAGCGCTGGGAGGTGCTGCTCAGCACCGATCGCGGCACGCGCCGCACGGCCACCCTGATTCATGACCTCTGGCGGCACTGGCCAGAGCAGGTGCGGCTCAAACCTGAGGGGGCTGGGGAGCTGCGGCGGTTCACCGGCTTGCTGCAGGAATCGCGGGGGCTGTGCATCAAGCTCCAGCAGGATCGCCATCACGCCTCCCACTCCAAGGCTGATACGGCCTTCCATGCGCTCTCCTGGCATGCGGCGGTGCTGCGTCTGGCCGAGATGCCGGTGGAACTGCAGACCAGCGGGCGGACGATTCTGGAGACGGCGATCACAATCCCTGCGCCTGTTCAGGCCGGCCTGGAGCAGGCCCTGTCAGTGCTGGGCGCGATCGAGTCGCAACCCTTGTTGGGCCACGTGGAACGCTCCTTCGTGCAGCTGGCGGGGGAACGTACGGGTCTGGCTGAGCGCTGGAACGCCATCCATCCACCGGCGACCGATGCAGTCCCCCAGCGGCAGGCCGAAGAACTTTCCAACCTGCGGGAGGAGCTCGCCATCCTGCACGATCGTTTTGCCTCCCTCAGTGGAGCGATCGGACCCGTGCTCAATCGCCTCAGCGATGACATGGAGGCCATGTCCGCCCAGCTGAGGGAACTGATGGTGATGCAGACTCAGACCCAGATCGCCCTACGGCGATCTGGTAGCGACACTCCGGTGGATGATGCGGCGGCGCTGGAAACCGTCCGCGCTGCTTATCAGCAGCTGCAAGATTTGCGCCTCTCGATCGTCCAGGAGATGGGCCAGCTGGAACCTGAGTTCCGCTTCTATCACTGCATCATCTACCGGGAGCTGATCGTGCAGGCCCTGCGGCAACAGGTGGTGCGCGTGGAGCAGCTTGTTGAGCTCTCCTGTCAGACGATCTTGCAGAAAACCCTGCGCAGCGGCGGCGATACCGACTTCGCGGCTCGGATGGTGGATGGCCAGGCCGAACACTATGGCGAACGTATCCAGGTGATCCTGGATCGGATTGCCTATCCCTCGAGCCCTATCGACAGTCGGGATCTGGTGGGCAGGGAGACCTGAGGGGCTCCTCGATCGGCACCAGCACTGGCGGCTGCCTATGGATCAGCCGATCAAAGTGCCCCCATACGGCATCGGCACGACTGTTGCCACGTGATTGGTTGCCGTCAGGGAAATGAATGCCGAGCTCGCAGTTGTCGAGTTGGGCGCTGTCGCTCAGGTTGGCGCTGGTGACAAGCAATTCGCCATCGGCCACGCAGCACTTCACGTGGAAGACAGTTGGCCGATCACGGTTCAGATCAAGGGAGCGGGGATCGAAAAAGCCCACGGGACGTCGCCTGGCCTGATCCCAGAGGCGCTGCCAGGTGTGCTGCACAAAGGCGGCACGGAGCTGGTCAGCCACGACGGTGCTGCCTGTGCGCCGGGGAATATTGACCACCATGCGCGCCTCAAGGTCTGGGCATGACTCCAGCCGTGTCTGAATGCGGTCGAGCAGTTCAGTGATGAAGCCACCCCTGCGAATGTTGAAGGTGGTGATCAGCAGTCTCTGCTGACAGCTCTCCACCATCTCGCGGATCAACACGGCCTGATCGCGGGTGATGTCACCGCTGCCGCCGTGGGGGCCGGACCAGACCAGCTCGGCCAGGCCGGCGCCCTGGCTCTGGCGTTGCTCAAGCAGAAGCTCGATCGCGAGTTCGAGGCTGCCGTTGCTGCCACCCCGTTCACTCCAGCTTTGCAACCAGCGCAGAAGGGCCTGGCGGAGTTGGGGCCGATCGGTTGCGATCTGGTGCTGGCTGAGGGGCGCTTCCCCTGGCGGTGCCGGCAGGCTGCGCAAACAGACGGCCAGGCGCTGCAGTTCGCCGGTGGTGAGAGCCAACAGGGGCTGGCTCATGGCAGCCGATCAGGGAAGAAGGCGGCATCGGTCACATCGAGCGTGGGCACCACGAAAGCGCGATCCAGAAACTGGTTGCGCTGCTCACAGCTGGTTTCGGCGATCAGCAGGCAGCCATGGCAGGCGGCGCCGTGGCTGTAGCGCTTCTCCAGATCGTTCTCGGGCTGGTGCATCGAGCAGAAGGGATCGTTGGAGCAGAGCAGGCCGCGCTCCAGCGCTGCGGCCACCAGCTGCTCGATGCGATCGGCCAGCGACACCAGACCCCCCAGGGTGCCTTCCGAACCGCTGCCACTGGTGTACAGCAAGATCCCGTGACCTTGGCCCGGGAAGCTGTAGATCCGCTCCTTGATGGCGGAGGCGCCGTAGCCGCACTCCAACGCCGCCGTCGTGATCAGTAGGTGGGCCAGGCTATGCAGCATCAGGTAGGCCTCGCCGGGCCAGTCGAACTCATTGGCCTTGAGGCCGTGATCACGGTTCCAGAGCTTGCAGGCATCACGGTGTTTGGAGCTGTGCTGCACGACGCCATCGCCCTGATGCCAGGTCTTCAAGGCCGATTCGCTGACGCCGAGGAACAGGCCTTCGCCGAAGTTCTCGATCGCCGGCACCCAGTCGAGCTCCTTGTTGTTGATGTCGGCCCGCTTGGCACCGATGTCGAGCTGGTCCAAGGGATCGCCATTGACGCCTTTGACGATCGGCTCCAGCCGGGTGAAACCGATCAGCGCCATCACTTCCCGCAGGCGATGGACCTTGAGCACGCGATCGAAGCGCTCGCTGAACCAGGCGGGTTTGTCCGCAAGGGGCACGATCTCAGCATGGAACGTTGAGGTGGAATCCGCGGAGCCGAGCGCGCCGGCCGGGGCATAGAGGGCCTGGATCTCCTGCTGCTTGAGCGGAGGCTGCTTCTCGATGCGGGGGTCCTTGCTGCTGCCGCGCACCGCTGAGAGTGCAACCATGACCTCGGCCCCATCCCGATCGCGCAGCGCAGCGGCGACTTTCTCGGGCATGAATTTCAGCGCCGCTTTCAGGTCGCCTTCGTCTTCGATCTTCTCGAAGAAGCTCAGGTGCGACATGAGGTGTTGCCGCAGTGGATCTTCCGCTGCCGGAATCGAGATCGCACCCACCATCTCCGGGAAGTAGGCATTGCTGGCGGAGCGCACCAGCAGTCGGTTGTAACGGGGTTTGCCCGTGTTGCGGTCGGTGCACTCGCCGGCTTCATCGCTGAAGTTGCCGAGCCAGGGTCGATGACCCCGGCAGGGGCCCAGTAGCGAACCACCACTGTCCCCCTTGGTGCTGGCCAGGGCCTGGCGTTTGTTGCACTGGGGGCAGCGCACGTAGATCTCGTTGAAGTCGTTGCCGGCGCCGGCCTCATCGAGCCAGAGATCCTCCTGGCAGCGGCTTCTGGCGCCGCCATGGGCGAAGCGATCCCAGTCGATGTCGCTGAGATGGCCATTGGCGCAGCACTGCACGAAGCGCACCGGCACCACATCCAGCTTCTGCACCTTGCCACCAGCTGGCCGCCAGGGATAGCTGTCATCGACCAGGCGGTCCTTGTGAATCAAAGGCCGGGTGCGGTAGCGCTTACCTGCGTCGTCGACAAAAGGCGGGAAGGGTTCCTGTCTGGGCTGGGCGACGAACCAGAGCGGGAACTGCGGCGCGCGGATACCGCTATTGCTTCTGAACTTCTGGGCGAAGGTGTCATCTTCACTGGGGGGGCGCTTGAGCAGCAAGGTGCCGACATTGAGCAGGCCGCGCAGCTTGGCGATCAGCCGTTGCTCGTCGATGAAGCAGCTGTCGTCATCGCGGCTGTAGTGCCAGAGGTTGAGCCCGCCCACAACCACGGAGCGATCGGGCAGATCGACCATGGCGCCGGGCCCGTAGGTCGTGATCAGCTGGCCGTGGCGCACTTCGCCGACCGGGTGATTGCTGGTGCCTCGCGATGCGGTCATGACGGTCAGCCTCGGGTGGTGGTCTGGTAGCGGTCCTTGAGCAGCAAGGCGGAGGGCTCGACATCGCGCAGGCTGCGGTTGGCCTTGAACTGGCGCTCGCGGACGTCTTCGAGCTCCAGCAGTTCCGGATCGAGCGGCGTCCGCAACAGCGGCGGCAGATCGCCTTCTTCACGGCCGTACTCCATGCGTCCGCGGCGCTCGGCGATGGCGCACCAGTCATCGATGATGTGTCTCACCTGCTCCGCCACCCAGCTGGCATAGCCATCGGCATCCGGATGGTTCACCAGTGAGGTGGCCACCCGCCGCTGGAGCGCCGCCGCGACGGGTTGCCTGGCATCGCTCAGAGCCTGGAGGTCGCCGGCATTGCGGGCATGGGTGAGGCCATCGCAGAGATGGCGGGCCAGGGCCACGGTGATGGCGGGCAGGCCACGCTCCAGGGCCCGCTCCGAGAAGGGCGTGACGCTGGTGGCTTCCACATCCCGGTAGAAGACATCGTGGCTGTGGGCGAAGTGCTCGTAGTGGGAGCGATCACGGGGGCGGTTGGGGTTGAGCAGCACCACCACCAGGCCGGGCTTGCTCTGATCGCGGCCGACACGGCTGCTGGCCTGGATGTATTCGGCAGTGGTCTTGGGCTGGCCGAGCATCAGCATCAGTCCCAGACGGGTGATGTCCAGACCCACCGAGATCATGTTGGTGGCCAGGGCCACATCGACGCGGGCATCTTTGTCGTCGAAGCTGCGGGCCAGGCGGTCCTTGGTGTGGCTCACCTCCGTGGTGGACACCCGGGAGGTGAGCTCCAAAGGGATGTTGCTGATCCGGCGATTGGCTGTTCGCTCCACCATGTCGCCCAGCCGTCTGCGTTCGCCGTGGGTGGCGAGCTGGGAGGTGAGTTCCTCCTCGATCAGGCGGCGGCTGATGCCCAGTTCCTTGATCGTGTTGAAGTAACCCAGCAGCGTCATGTAGGGATCGGCCGGATTGGGACCTGGCGTTTCGCGGCGGCGGCGCTGGGTGGTGCGCCCGCTTTCGGCGGTCTTCCAGGCCAGCTGGGCGCTGCTCATCAGGGCCAGGGAGGCCCGCAGCAACAGCGCCTTGACGTTGCGGCCCGGGGCACTGAGGCCCACATACAGCCGGCCTGGCACCTGATCGGTCGGCACGGTGACCGCAAAGAATGAGTCGCGGCGGTCGGGGCCGGGTGCGGGAAAGATCGCCGAGTCGTTGCGACCGAACAGGGCCCGCATCTGCTCACTGGCGCGGCGCACGGTGGCGGTGGAGGCGACGATCTTGGGCCGTAGGCCATTCCGCGTGCAGAGCTCATCGATCACCGCTTCATAGAGGCCGGCCATCGAACCCAGGGGGCCGGAGATCAGGTGAAGCTCGTCCTGGATCACCAGATCCGGCGGATCGAGTCGATCAGCCAGCCGCACTCCCTTGGTGGCGTCCTCCCCATCGGCCGGGCCGTAGTAGCCCTGGCCATTCAGCACATGGGTGGCCTTACCGAACAACTTGCCGGTGCGGCCCTCCCAGGGCAGGGAGGCGAACTTGTCGACGGTGGCGATCAGAAAGGCCGGTAGCCGGCGATAGATCATGTCGTCGACAGCCACCAGCGGCAGGTAGTTGTCGTTCTGGGTGCCTCGGAAGTGACAGTTGCGGTTGAGGCAGGCAACTCTGAGTTCATCGGGGTTCTCGCTGTCGACCTTGCCGCCGCGCAGCAGCTTGAAGACATCACCGCGGTTGCGGCAGGGCGTGAGGTCGTCGAGCGAACGTCTGCCGAATTCCACGCCGCACCAGGGGCAGGTGTCGATCGGGATCGGCTTGCGGTCGTCCTTGTTGTCGATGTACTTGAGCACCCGGATGCGGGCGGTGGCTTCACTGCTGTTGCCCTTGCCGCCCATGCGGTTGGGGGTGCCGGCCTGGCCCACCCAGAGGCCGATCTCAAACGGCCAGCTGCCGAGCTTCTCGCTCTGGCGCTGGCGCTCGAGTTCGAGGGCGCAGATCAGGGTGGAGGCGCGGCCCAGCTGATCAAGGGTGAGCAGGCGCAGGGTGTAGCGCATCAGCACGCTCAGACCCCCGGCCTGAAGCGAACCGCCATGGCGCAACCGCCGCATGACCAGCGTGAAGGCGGCCAGGCCCAGATAGGCCTCGGTCTTGCCACCTCCGGTGGGGAAGAACAGCAGATCCACCCCATCGCGCTTGCCGTCAGGATCGTCCGGCCTGGCGATGCCCACCAGATTCATCAACACGAAGGCCAGCTGGAAGGGGCGCCAGGCCGGGGGCCGCACGGATGGATCGTTGGCTGGCTTGTCCTGCATGACGCCATAGCGCTGGCGGGCGGCAGCAGCCATGGTGCGGTTGGCGATCGCGAAGGCCTCGCGGATGTCGGCTTCGGCAAGGGCTTCGATGCCGCGGGCGATGCGCTGGGCCTGGGTACGGGCGTTAGCCAACAGCTGTTCAGCCGTGGCCTGCTGCTTGGGCTTGAGGCCAGCAACGGCGGCCTGGTGCTCAATCCAGGTGCTGTAGCGCTCGACCAACGGCATCAAGGCCTGCCGGATCGCCGGGAAGCCTTCACTGGCCAGGCGATCGAGCGCTTCCATCCCCAGCTCGCAACCCACATCCTCGCGGGGAGAGACCTTCTCCACAGTGGCCTGGGGGATCCAGGTGGTGCGCAAGCGCGAGCAGCCACCGCTGGCGTCGAGATCCACCTCCACCCCAACGTTGTGGCCGACGCCGTACTCGCGGGCATCACGGAATTGCAGGGCATTGACGGCCTGATCCCAGTCGCCGTGATCGCGGCTGGCCTGGGGATCGAGACGCGGCACGAAACCCTGAACGCACTGCAGTTCGAGCTCGGCCTGGAAGGCGGAGTGTTGGTCGCGTTCCACCAGGGTGTTCGCCTTCTTGCGCTCGTTGGTGAAAAACAGGGTGACGGCCAAGGTGCCGTCGGCATAGCCCTGGCCAGTGGGAGCCGGGCGACAGTGCCAGTGTTGGGCCAGAGACGATCCGCGAGCCCTTTCGTGGCCGTGATCTCGCTGTGCGTGAGGGCGAGAGCCTCCTGGCGGGGGGTGCGCTGCCACCTCTGCTGGTCTCTCGAAGAGCTTTCGTCGCGCGTGGAGCTCACTGCGGCGTCGGGGTTGGAGCCATCCGCGAGCCTGGTGTAGTCACCCCAGCGGGCAATCAGCCGCAGCTCACCACCGGGGGGTAGCAACACACTGACGCCGATCGAGGAAGGAAAGAGCTGGGGCTTGACAGGACCCGGATCGCTGCTGCCCCCGTCATCACCGGCCCCACCCGGCTTGTAGGTCTTGTCGTTGCCGCGCGGCTTGCGCAGATCCACCCCATCCGCGGCGGCAAAGTCGTCGTCGGCCGTGTCGTCGCAGCGCAGCGACAGGTCGGTTTCGGTGGGAACGAGGAAGCCAGTGGGATACCAGCTGCTGGGAAGACGGTCGAGCGCCTCGCTCTCCAGCTCATGGGATTCGGCCCCCTGGGCCTGGTCTCCCTGGCCCTCGGCGCCGAGAGCTTTCAGCACCCGCTGGGTAGGACCGATCAGGTCAAGCTCCAGGGCGGTGATGAGCTGAGCGCGCACCTCGTTGGAATCGGCGGCTGCGCAGGGGATGGAAGCGGTGCTCATGGGGCTGAGTCTGGCAAGGGCAGCAGATCTGTCAGGCGGCGCTGCCGCGAAGAACGAGCAAGCCCGCCGCTGCCGTCATGACAATGTCCGGCAGGCAGGTCTAGGATCGACGGAGCTGGAGGTGGAGCGATGGCATCATCGACGTTGCGGACTGAAAAACTGGATCTGCGGCTGACACCAGGGGCCAAGCAGACCCTGCAGCGGGCAGCGGCGGCAGCCCAGCGGAGCGTCACCGATTTCGTCCTGGACAGCGCCCTGGCCAGCGCGGCCGAAACGCTGGCTGACAGGCAGACGTTCCAGCTGAATCCCGAGCAATGGCAAGCGTTTGTGGCGGCCCTGGATGCTCCGCTCCAGACCAACGCCCGCCTGGCGCGATTGCTACAGGAACCCAGCGTGTTGGAGCAGGACCTTCTTGAGCCGCCGCCCGCCGGTGACGCCGGGTGAGCCGGTACCGGATCGAGCCTCTGCAGGCCAGCCATGCCGTGGAGGCCTTTGATTGCGGCGACGAGGCCCTGAATCGTTTCTTGATCCGCTTCGCCTTGGCGAATCAGCGAGCCAGGGCCAGTCGCACCTATGTGGCGCTGGATGGGGATGGGGTGGTGGGCTTTCACACCCTGGTGGTGGGTGAGGTGAGCCCGGACCAGGCGCCCGAACGGATCGGCAAGGGGTTGGCGCGGCATCCGATTCCGCTGATGGTGCTGGCCCGGCTGGCCGTGGCAATGGATCACCAGGGCAAGGGCCTGGGCGCTGCGCTGCTGAAAGATGCCATCGCTCGGACGCTCGCGGCGGCGGAGATCGCGGGCATCCGTGCGCTGGCGGTGCATGCCAAGGATGAACGGGCGCGAGGGTTCTACGAGCATTTCGGCTTCCGCCCCTCGCCAAGTGATCCTCTGCACCTGTTTGTGCTACTGAAGGATCTGCAGGCCATGACTGCTGGGTAACCGAGTTGAAAGCTCGTGGTCATGGCGTAAGGAACGAATTGAGCCTCGCAGCGATCAACCTCCTGCGCTCCGCCAGGAAAGCCTTGTAGCGCTCCACGGTGAGCAGATCAGGATCGGTTGGGATGCACTGGCTCTCGAACGGCTGCTCGCCATTGGCCAATCGCACCTCAGGGAAGTAGAGAGCCGGTTCCTTGGCACTGATCTTGCGGTTGGCCTTGCCGCTGATGAAGGCGAGGTTGGCGATGTCATCGATCTCGCGTGTGGTGACAGTGCTCTTGAGAACATCCTTGGGGAAGATGTGGTGGAACTGCAGCTGGTGGGCATTGCCCACATGGCTGAGGGCGATGACCAGGTTGGAACGCCAATCGCGGGCGTTAGCAGCTTGAAAAGCCAGGAACATCGTCTTGAACAATGCGCTGCGCTGATTGCGGCCTTCCAGCTCCTCAGGGGTGACATCCAGCCGACCAACCTGGGTGCGCAAACGATCAAGCAGCTCCTGGAAGCCCCCGCCGTCGCGCAGGATCTTGAGGTCTTGATCGAGCAGGGTTTCGCTGGAACCTCTGCTGTAGCGGCCCTTGGCATTGGCGAGCAACACCCAGCGGCGCAGGCCTTGCGCTTCATCGGCCGTGAGCTTGTAGGCACGCTGGGCGCCATAGAAACCGAGGCTGATCACCAAAAATGGCGAAGCCAGCAGGGCAGGGCTGGTGATGCCCGCATTACTGCGCAGGAAGTTGGTCGCGAATTCCATGCCGCGACAACCGTCGTCCCAGCCGCTCTTCAGCGCATCCAGAGTGAGGTTGGAAACGGTGAGGAAGCGGGACTGGCCAGTGGCATGGGCGACCAGGTTCTTGAGGTGCAGGCCCAGGTCGAGCTCAAAACCATCTTTTGCGCGATCGGTTTGGAAGGCCTGGAACACTTTCAGGGAGCCACGCCACTTGGCGGTGATCTGGGCAAGGGCCAGATCAGAGCTTCTTAGCTTTGCACCCAGGGAATTCACCCGCACGAAGATCTCGGTGACCTCGTCGTAGGAAAGGCTCCTTTCCAGCACATCCATCCGGTAGATGTATTTACGAATATCCTTGAGGCGGTTAAGACGTTGCGTATAGAGCTCGGCGCGTGGATCATCGAGGCTTGTGATGCCAGCTCGTTTGAGGAAGTAATTGTTGTCATGCGTGCCGGCGAAGACGTCGCTCACCTTGACCCACTGGGGTAGCTGTTCAAGCTTGTGGGTGGCCACCACGAAGGTCATCTTGTCGAAACGCTTCTGCAGCTCGTCTTCTGTGGCATCGGCCTCCTCATCGATTGGCTCCTCCCCGTCATCGCTGAACTCGGCTGCGTCGGCACGGTTGTCGTCGACTTCAGTGATGAAGGTGAGGGTATCCGGGTGCTCCAAGTTGAAGAGCAATTCAATCGGGCGGACGCGACCGTTCACCTGAACCGGCTGGCCACGAATCACGGCTGAGAGGGATGTGAGCCGCTGTTGGCCATCGAGGAGGAGCTGGGTCTTGGCGTAGGGGTTGGACTGCTGCTCGACCGCAAACGGTTGTTGGGGAACCACCTCATCGGTTTCCCAGATCAGAATGGCACCGGAGGGATAGCCGCGGTAGAGAGAATCGAGCAGATCACGCACCCGGCTGGACCGCCAGACGTAGCGGCGCTGCATCTCTGGAAGCCGCAGCTCACCGCGCTCGATCTTGCTGACGAGTTCATCTACTGTGGCTTCTGCTTTGGCCATGGGTCAACGGGCCTTCTTGATGGATTGCTCCAGGAAATGGATGGCCTCCAGAACTCCTGGTAAGGCATCCCGGCAAATCAGCAAGACCTGCTCAGCATCCAGATCGAAGTATTGGTGGGCGATCACATCACGAAAGCCCATGGCTCCTTTCCAGTCGATCTGAGGGAATGATTCAGAGAGCAGACCGGGACGGAGCTTTTCCAGCCGCTTGAGGGCTTCGCCTGCAGCCAGAAACTGCATGCAGATCACATCCAGGAGATCTTCGCCTTCCTCGGTCTCCAACAGATCCGGCGTGGCCAACAAAGGTTCGGCCTTGCGTTGGATGCGTTCGAGCGCCTTGCGCAGGGGTGTAATCACGAGCAGGAGATCGTCACTCATGCGCTGAGCCCCTCCCTGAGGATCACCTGGCGCAGCGCCGGGTTCATGCGCTCACGCAGGCGTACCAGATCCACTGGACGCTGCAGCACCTGCTCGAGCTCCTGCTTGAGATGGACGGTGGCGTAGGGAGTGAGGGGGTCGAGCTCCACCCACACATCCACGTCGCTGCCCTCGGTGGCTTCCCCACGAACAACGGAGCCAAACAGGCCAATGCGCCGGAGATGAAAGCGATCAGCCCAACTCTGGCGGTGG
>CAIJRN010000056.1 GCA_903823115.1 uncultured cyanobacterium | reverse complement strand
GCATGAAGCTGGCGGAGAAGCTCCCATAGTTCATACGATCTCGTCAATGGTTGAGATAAGATTCTCCTGCTCTGCCGCCTCTTCGGCGGCTTTTTCATGCCCGCAGCGACCCTGCAAATTGCTGATTATTCGAGGTGCCCAGGTAGTCAATGCTTGTATAAACGGTTTTTTCGTACGCGCGACCTGTCAATTCTTCAATGCATACTGCAAGAAACTGTTCAATTCCAGAGTTTGACCAAAGCCGGGTTGCTTTCTTGTTAAAAAGGTCAACTGTGGCGTCTTCAAGTTCATCTTCCCACAGTTCATATAGCTCTTGCGCTAGGCTTATAGCGCTTGGCATTTTACGCATGTCTTCGTCCTGAAGGCTTCTTCCGGTAACTGCGCGTATGAAGCCTCCAGCTGCATAGCCTTTTGAAGCAGAGATCTCAAACAAGTTGTCACCGGACTCCGCATTATCCTCGTAGCTCTGTGAAATAAAATCTTCGACCCCTTTGGTGGTGAGGTCGCCAGGCCGTCGTTGGTCGACTTTGTTGACAAGGTAAATAACATTGTCATTGCCAATTATAGAGGCAATTGTCTTTACTTCGTTCTTCGTAAGCTCTGCTGCCTCAGAGGTGAGCTGCGTATAGTCGAGGACTACGGCAACCATAGATACTTCCTGGAGAATGCTTCTCACAATTACTTGCAAGGCTTCCCCAATATTGGCCTCATTAGGTCCTGGAGTATCTATCAAGACCAGAGAGCCCTTGGGCATTGAGCCACTGGCACCTTCACTTCTGCGAAGGTATGTTGGCAGCTTTGCATATACTACGGGAATGTCCTTACCATCGAGCGGCATTCTCAGTTTCTTGCTCTGCTGAAGTGATGATCGAACCTTGTCGTTCAGGATTGTAAGCGTCTGGCGAATCTGCTCTGCACCAGTAACAATACCATTATTTCCCCAGTTCACTTCATTGAATTCATCGGCATCTAAGAATTCTTTCATTGCATCATAGAAGGCCTGGCTTAAAAGCAGCTTTGGATCTTCTTGATCTTGACAGAGTTGCACTCTCGTTGGCAAGACGGTCATTGCCAGTGCACGACTAGGAAGAATGCCATCGCCGATAATGGCATTCAGTATCGTCGACTTTCCAGCCTTCATTGGAGCTGTGACCGCCAGCGAAAGCTCTGCATCCCGTAATTGCCGTTCGCGTTCTCGCATCACAGATAGAGCTTTCTGAAAGTTAGCATTTGCGCCGTTTGTTTCATTCTGATGGTTTTCCAGGGCCTTCCCAAGCTGCTGGAAAATATATAGTGTGTACTCACGAAGTAAAAGTATCCGCTGGGAGTCTGGCATCGAAGAAAGTTCCATAAACGTTGGGGTTGTTGAAGGTATTTCAGTAGATTGCATGAACCTTGGCGCTTGTGCGGAGCGGATCGAGGTAGGCGCGACGTTTTCTAGGACGCGGGCAGCAAGCTCAATTCTAGGCTATAGGAGCCCACCTCTTTCCCAAGGCCACTACACGGGGTTGGCTAAGATCGGCGGAGTATCATATCGCTCTTGCATTTGAACAAATTCTATTCCTAACTTGAGCTGTCTACTCTCAACGCTCCGCTCCACAACCAAAGATCTTCTGATCTGCAAATGATCAACTGACCACACAGCTTTGCCCGGCTCCCCTTTTGGGCAGCGGCACTGCTGAGCAGGCAAGCTCCTGGGGCTAACACTCCGGGCTTTGTTGTGTTCACCCCTGTCCGCTGATCACGTGCTCTATCACCTCCAGCAACCCATCGGCCAGGGGGCGATGGGTGCCGAGCTGGGTGCTCCAGATAGACCCGGCCAGCAGTTCCTCCGTTCTGACCAGTGCCATGTCCTGGCCCTCCAAGAGCTGTAGCTGCTCCAGCGGCACTGAAAGCTCAGCAAGGAACACGTGGGCCGTGCGGCGATGGATGTGGTGCACCATCACAGGCTCCAGCGCGGCTGGCTGCCAGCTGATCTCTTCCAGCAACTCGCGCCGCAGGGCCTGCTCCGGCGTCTCGCCCGGATCGAGGTGCCCCCCGAAGAGTCCCCAGCAACCGGGGGCGACGATCGAGGGGATCTCGTCGCGCAGCTGCATCAACCAGCAACCGTCCCGCTGCAGCATCGCCAGGGCGACTTCAACCACCATGAATCGGCCTCAGGCCACTGCAGGCCGGCGCAGCTGCGTGGTGTAGAGCGCGGCTCCGCCGGCCGCCAGCACAAGACCACCGCTGACGGCCAGGAACACCAGGACCTTGAGCAACAGCAGAGCAATCCCCAGGGCTGACCCTGCCACGATCTGCACCCTGGCCTTGATCAGCAGCGTCAGCAGCAGCAAAACGGTTGCCTTCAGTGCCATCACCTTGGCCGTGGTGAGCGGGCAGAAGGGGTTCAGAAGCACGGCGAGCTGGCAGATCTCCCCATGCTGGTGACCTGACGACCATCCCGCGGCTGCCGCTCGGTTGGAAGAGCCCACTGCGGTGTACATACCTGCCAACCCTCACGGCGTGTCTTCGTCCAGAGCTTGAGAGCCTCCTCCCGGCTGAACTCCAGCCTGCGTTTCAGCAGCGGCACCGGCTGACAGACCCGGTAGCAACTCCCCCACCATGATCTCCAGCTGTTGACTCCAGCGGTCCCAGCGGCTGGGCCGGAAGTGGAGCACCTGGCGGCCATCGCTAAGCCAGGCCTCGCGGGGCGAAAGCGGCGGCCGGTTACGGGTCCCACCGCTCACGCCGCCTCAGGTGCCCAGCCCCGCTGGCGGTGCAGGTCTTCTGTCCAGCCGCTGCAGCGGTGGGTGAGGTGCTCGCCATGGGCGATCAGGCCCTGGTGCAGGTGGCAGGTGAGCAGCGGGATGCACTCCGGCCCCGGGTGGTGGCGGAAGAAATGGCAGGTCATGCAGACCTGGCGACTTCTGCTGCCATACACCTGCACTAGCAGAGGGGGGCTTTGGCGCCAGGGGCTCAGTCGCTAGCGTCAACGTTCTGCGCAACGTGGTCGAGAGGTTGATGCCGGGAAGCGCTTGAATACAACACAATTAACTAAAGCCAGGGCCAGCTAATCATAAGAATCAGCATTACATTTTGTAGTTTAGCGAACGCTTCGATTGCTAGGCCCAGCAGTCTCCAGCCTAAAGGTCAACCCAAATTAGGCTCTACCTTAAGGATCGTGTCGTGGCAGAGGTAGAATGTCAAATGGTGTCTTGCGCCGAAGTGAAAAGGAAAACTTCGCGGTACGGAGGTGCTTCAGCCTGCAGCGACCAGGCATGTGATTAGCGAATCACATGTCAAAAGCGATAGAAAGTTTAGCAAACCCAGCTCCAGGCAGAATTCTTTATGATTAGGTCGGGACGACGATGGTCGTCTAGCCGTTTAAAATCAGAGCCAGGGTAGCGATATTTTCTTTCGGGGCAGATGGCCTGCCATTGGTTCACGTACTGTTCGTGCTGTCCGTCAACCCTGAAATAAGTTGACCTCAGAACCCAAAAAGTTGTTCCGGAAACAGTGCGGATGCTGTTCGTATCAATTTCCAGTAAAGCTCTCTTTACGTCGTCCGGGTCAGACGACGTTAAGTTTCGCGGCTCAGAATAGACAACCTGCCAGTTAGATGCTTGCGCAAGAACTGGGAGATCAAAGACCATGTTGGTTGTAGCAAGTACCAGGGCGAGCTTCGGCAAACTCTTCATCTGTCCTTTGCTCGATAGGCATTTACTCTAGGCAGGTTATGGCTTTTCGCAACCAGTCTCCTGTTCCATGTTTAGTAAGCGCACCTCATGGTGCGACACCAGAAACGCCTCGATCCAGTCGTGGTGGGACTTCTGGCTGATCCGATCGGCGATGGTCACTGCGGTGTCGGGCACCTGGAACCGCTTGCGGAACGCCCGGGTGAGGCTCTCCAGCAGGGGTCGGGGCAGGGCCCGCAGGGTGCTGTGGATGTGCTGGATCGTCTCGGCATCGAGGGCCACCTGGCTGGCCTCGGTCGGGGCTGATGGCAGTGGAGTCGAGGCCGTGGCCTGGGTGCGGCCTTGGACCGAGGCCGCGGTGATAGGAGCGGGACCGCCAGGCGCCGGCTGGCTGGCCGGAGGCCGCTGTCCAGCTGACTGCTGTGGCCCATCCGCTCTGCCGGGGGCAGTGCTGACCTGCCGCTGCTGCTTGTCATAGAGGGCAAGCCCAAACGGGTTGCCAAAGGTCATCAGCGCCCGCTTCATGGCGTCGGTCTCGGCCTCCTTGAGAGCGGATTCATGGGCCTGGCCAAGATCCATATCGATGCCGTGGCCGGCCCCGCTGCCCTCCCGGATCAAAGGAGGCCGGCCTCCGGCCGTGACGGTGACGCGAACGCGGGCGGTGTAGGTGACACCCCAGCCCGGCTTCTGGTCCCTGCCTATGGGGCGCTCGGCCTGGGAAACGCAGCGGACGGCGATGGTCTGGCGCTGCCAGCCGTCAAAGCCAAAGATGCGGTTCGCTTCTGCGATGACTTGCCAGCCTTCCAGGTATGCCACCTTCCCGCGGCCCTGATCGCGTTGGCGGACGTTGGCCCGATCGAGGGGGGCGGCAAGAGCAGCGAGTTGCTCGGGGGAGAAGCCGGAGGGCTGAGCCGGGAGGGCGTGCGGAGTCGCGGCGGATTCGTGGGCTGCGGGTGGAGCACCCTCGGCCCGATCAGCTGTGCGGATCAGCTCCAGGGCCGATGTCGGCCTCTGGATGGATCGAGGAGCCGAGGGGCGGCTGGTGGTGCTGGCCCCGTTGGAGGGAGGAGCGGCGATGGTCATGGCGATGGGAAGCGATGGAGCGAGAAGAGGAGAGGAGCGAAGTGGGATCAGGAACAAGGGGCCCTGGCTGCACCACCAGAACCCCATTTGTGAGGGGCCTCTGGCCCCTCAGTGGATGCGCCAGGAGCGGCGGGAGACGAGTTGGGCGCCGGGGATGAGGTGGCCAGCTTTGAGGGCTTCTTTGATGGCGGCCTTGTCGAGGTGGCTGGTGGTTTTGTGGGCGAGCCACTCGGAGGGCAGGGAGGCTTCGTCCTCGATCTCGACCGCCTGGGACTTGCGGCTGCTGAGCTCGTGATTCGGGAACGAGAAGCGGTTGGCGGTGGGCTGCAGGCGAGTGAGGACCAGGACGAGGGAGTCCTCCAGGGCATCGGCCCGGGAGGCATCGGAGCGTGAAAGCTCGGTGAGCCGCTTTGCCTGCTGCTGGCGGTAGGCGGCCTGGCCGCGAAGGTGCTCGATCACCCAGCAGGTGGCATCGGCTTTGGCGGCCAGGGCGGTTTTGTTGTGTTCCTCGGCCAGCAGTGCGGCCTCCAGTTCGGCGAGGGCCTGGGCGCGGGTGTCGTCGTCGGCTTCCAGTTGTTCGGCCAGCTGGCTAATGGTGGTGGTGAGCTCCTGGGCCTCGATGCCCAGCTGCCAGAGGGAACCGGAGCGCTGCAGGGAGCAGGCAGGGCCTGCTGCATTGGGGACAGCCGGGGAGAGAGGAGCAGCGGGGGTGGTGAGAACGGACATGGGTGGAACTGGAGAGGAGTGAAAACAAGATCGGGGCGGCGTATGCCGCTCAAGCTGCGAGGGGCTCCGGCGAAAACGGCGGCGGCACTTCCATCACCACCACCGGCACCGGCGAACGGGAGGAGCAACGGCGGGCCTGCTGAACCAGCGAGGCCGTGCCGGGGCCACCGGGAAAGGCGATCACCAGCACCGAGGCACTGAATGCCGAGGAGGTGTGGGCCTGGGCTTCCGCCAGGGCCTGCTCGAGGATGCGGCGATTGCGGATCGGCCCGGCGCTGCGGCCATAGCGACCCCACTCGGCGGGAAGGGACTGGACCCGCCAGCCGAACTGATGGGCAGCACGGCCGATGGTTTGATCCGCGCCACGGGCACCGCCATGGAGCAACAGATGGACGGCCCGGCCGCCACTGCGCTGGAGCAGGGCGGAGGCGATGCGCTCCTGGGGCCAGGAGAGATCGCGGCCACCGGCGGCGACGATGACGACCGAGCGATGGGCCAGCACCGGCGGCGGCTGAAGGCCGGGGAGATGCAATGCAGCGGCCTGGGCCACTGCAGCAGAGGACAAGCTCATGGGCTACAGAGCAAACGAACGGGGCAAGTTGTCTGAGGATTTCGTTGCCGCAGGCGATGGGCTCGTGGCCTTTGGCGCGACCCTTATTCTAGCAGTACAAACGCACTGTTTAGCGAGCAGGGCGGCTGCGGGGCAAGCAATCTACCCAAAACGCAGCCACCCCCAGCAGGCCAAGCAGCTTGATAACCAATGCAGCCTGATTCAGCCTAATAAGCCACCGCCCGCGCAGCCGCGCGAGGGAATCTTGGGCCTCACCCCAACACCCCGCCGGCTGGCAGCCGCCCGGCCACCGCAGCCGCGGGAGAGCAACCGAGCCCGCCACCCCCATCACCGGCCCCGGAGCGGAGGGCGGCGGCGGCTGGCCGATGCAGGCCACGGCGCAGCCGTGGCACGCTCAGGACGGCCGCTGCCGACCGCAGCTCCTGGTGGTGCCTGCTCAACGGATCCCAATGACGCCGGCCAAACATCCGCGACTATTTCTGGCCTCCATCACTCCTGCCCAGACGCTTGGAGCGAGGACAGGCTTCCCTGGGCAAAGCGCTCAGGGCACAAGGCGACGGGATTCCTGAGCGTGAGCGCGATCAGCAGCACCAGGATCCAGACCTGGAGGATCAGCAGCACCCACTGCAGCAACTTCAGGTCGCGCAGGCTGCTGATCGCCACCAACCTCGGTGGCCGGGGCCTGCTGCGGGGAAAGGCCGGAAGGTCGAGCCTTTTCGTAGTGGAACACTCCATCAGAACGGCACCTCCTCGTCGCTGAGCGGAGTGCCGCCTGCCGGCGTGCTCGTCCAGTCGCTTCCCCAACTTTGCGAATTGGCACGGCCGGAACCAGCAGGGCTGGAACCAGCAGAGCTGGAACCAACAGGGCTGGAAGCCGCCGATGCGCCGGAGGGAGCAGACGCCGGCAAGGCTGCAGCACCTCCCGATGGTGCAGGCCCGCCCGCGCCAGCAGCGAAGCTTTCCCCATCACGGCGGCCACCGCAGAGCTCCAGGCGGTCGATCACCACCAGGGTCTTGCTACGCACCTCACCTGAATTGCGGTCGCTCCACTGCTCGATCTCGAGCCGCCCGACGATCGCCACCTTGCTGCCCTTGCGCAGGTAGTCCCCCGCCACCTGGGCGGTCTTGCCCCACGCCTTGCAGTTCACCCACAGCGGCTCCTGGTTTTGCCCATCCCGGGGCGGGCGGTTCACCGCCAGGCTGAACTCACAGACGCAGCTGCCGCTCTCAAAGAAGCGCAGCTCCGGATCCCTGCCGGCATGGCCGACCAACACGATCACATTGATGCTCATGCCTCCACCTCCAGCGCCGAGCCGCTGCGGGCCTCGACGAGCTCCTGGACCGCCAGCAACGACGGCAGGCCGATGAGCGGATGGGTGCGCACCAGTTCGTGCAGTGCTCCGCTCCAGGTGATGTTGTGCCTGCGGGCGAACGCATCGACCCGCGTAAAGGTGTCGTTGTTCATGGCGATGGTCTTTTTGTGGTTGCCGATCCGCTGACGCAGTGGCCGCGGTTTTTGGGGGGAGGTGCTCATGGCTGCAGTCTCTGGAAGTGGCGGGTGTTGCGCGGGTGGCGGTAGAGCGGCGCTCTCGATTCACCAGCGAGGGGGACGAGCCGCACGCAGCTCGGGATGAGCGGACAGGCCTCGACCCGGTAGAGGCCCCCCTCGCCGCGCCAGTGATCACCGGGTTGGAAGTGCGGTGGATCCGGTGCCTCTGCGCCCGGGTTGAGAAGGGCGCTGGTCTGCAGTGCCAGGAACCGCACGAGGGCTGCACGTTCCACCAGCCGCAGCAGCTGCTGGAGGCTCCGTTCACCACGCGCCACCTCAAAGACGGCGCGATCACGCTCCTGCTGGGCCTGCATCAACGCCGCCTCCAGCAATCGGTGGGCGTGGCGCAGGTAGACGGTGGTGCTCATGCCACAGCCCCCGCGATTTGCTCGGCGCTCTCGCCGACCTCGAGCTGACGGCGGCGCCTTGAGATCGCATTCCAGAGCCGCTCAGCGTTCTCGTCGTTGATCTGGCCCGCGCTGAGCAGCTGATTGACTCGTCCGTAGGCGCTGTCGAGCTCCAGCAGGGTGGCGATGCGTGGGATCTGGCGGAGGCCCACCTCCACAGGATCTAACTCAGGCTCTGGAGCTGGGGCAGGAGCGTGAGCTGGAGCTGGGCTTGGAACCGAGGCAGCAGCGGCCTGGCTCCTGGTTCGCCGCGGTGCTGGCTGGGTGACTGCGTCAGGGGTTTCGTTGGCCTGCAGCGAAAGGGCCTCCTGCTGCGCGGCTTGCTGCCCAGCTGAGGTAGCCGGCTCCGATTCAGCCCTGCTGGCGTCCACAATCTCCGCGTCGATGACCTCCTCACCAGGCTCAGCGCTCTGCCCAATGCGCGACTCGACGCTCTCAGTGGCACTGTTCTGGGCTTCCTGCGGAGCTGCCCTGTCTTCGCGATGGCGTAAAAGTTCGGGCACAACGGCAGCGCGGGAGCTGGCAGCAGGACGCCTGGCGGTGGATTTTTCCAGCGCCGGGGCGGCTGGCCCTACCGGCTCCTCAGCGGCCTGGCTCCATGCCGCAGGAGCCTGGGGCTGGGCCTGGATTTCAGCCCCATTGAAGCCGGCCCCGCCAGCCTCTCGGACCGTGACCGCCTCGATGTCGAGCGCTTCCTCCTGGGTGATCAACCCCAGGGCGATCTCTGGGCAGTAGACGTTGGACCACCAGGCGGCAGCGCGGTAGCGCAGCATCTGGCCGGTCATCGTCTGCCACTTGCTCGTTTCGTTGCCGTTGCGGTCCTTGCGGCTCCACCAGCCCTCCTTGCGGGCCAGCTCGAGGGTGATGGTTTCGCCTTCCAGCACCTCACCGGTGGCCTTATCGGTGGCCACCGCATAGCAACACGTGGGCTTCTCCTTGTCGTCAAAGACAAAGCGCAGCGGCGAGAAGCGGCCACTGGCATTGACGGTGGCGATCAGGAACTTGCTGCTCCAGGTCGGCCGGCCGTGGATCGGCGTCATGTT
Source organism: uncultured cyanobacterium (assembly GCA_903823115.1). GTDB lineage: Bacteria > Cyanobacteriota > Cyanobacteriia > PCC-6307 > Cyanobiaceae > Cyanobium. Next base: position 42,445 of record CAIJRN010000056.1, on the reverse strand, counting down.
CTGCATCACCACCAGCGGTGAAAGGCGCATGCGCCCGGCGATCTCCAGAGCGATCAGGCTGTTGGCCAGGCCCTGCTGCCCCTGGTAATCCCTGGGCACCAGGGTGGAGGAGCACAGGGCTTTGGCCATGCGCTGGGCGGCGTCAAAGGCGGCGATGCCGCTGAACACCTGCAGCGCCTCCCCCGATGGGGCCAGGGCTGAGGAAGGCGGTGCATCGGCACCGGTTGAAAGGGTGGAGTCGTTCATTAGAAGAGGTCGATGGAATCCAAATCAATGCTTATGGTTTCGGGAAGGCTGAAATCTTGGGAGACAGGACGGAACGCCTGGCGCCCATGACTTGGCCAGCTGCCGCTGGCCTGGCATTCGGCGATCCGCCGAAAGGCCTCCTCCCGCCGCTGCAGACCTTTTTGCAGGTCCTGCCCATCAAAAATGAGCAGGCTGCAGTCGATCGGGGCGGCCGGATCGGTGGGCCACTCAAAGGCGATCACGCCGGTCTCAACCGGCGGCTGCCCATGGCGGTTTTCGTGTCCCAGGGCCAGGTGGGCCATTTGCAGGTCATAGGCCAGGTCCTTGGCCTGCCAGTAGAACTTCCGCGGCACGGAGCTGCGGGTCTTTTTGAGGTCAAACAGCCGGCCGTCGCTGGTGACCACATCGGGGAGGCAGCGGCAGGGCCGCCCTGCCTCGTCTTCCCAGAAGTGCGGCTGCTGGCTGAGCGCCGGATCCAGCGCCGCCAGTACCTCGCCTACCACCGGATCGGCCCGCAGGGCCTCACGGATGCGCTGGGCCTGCTCGACCATCTCGATGCTCACCGGCGTGAGTCCTGCGGCCTCGGCTTCTGCGCAGTTGGCGGCACCGGCCTTGGTGTTGCGGGCGATCGATGGGTACGCGGCGAACCGGCCATCAATTTGGAAGGGCGGCGTCAGCAGGGCATCAACCAGATCGCCCTTGACCATGTCGGCCGAAGGAACGAACCGCGCTGCCCCTGGTCCGAACCGATGGCTCCAGGCCCGCATCGTGCCGGTCACCGCCGCCTTGAGCGCCGTGGGAGACCAGGCGGGATGGCGGTGATACTCCGCCAGAGAGAAGTTGCTCATGGGGAATCCTCCAGGCCATGGCCCAGGACGATCCGCCGCGCCTCGATCAGCGAGGGACAGAGTCCTGAATCAATCCCGCCGCCGTCGCGGTGCAGCAGCGTTGCCACGTAGCTCCCGCAGACGCTCTGGCGGAAGCTGATGGCGATGCCGTGGCCGGCCAGGGCCGCCAACGAGTCGGTCGTGATTGCCCTCCAGCGCTGCTGCCATTCAGCCAAGGCGGCAGAGAAGGAGGCCTGGATCAGGATGTACTGCTCCAGATCGGAGCGCTGCAAACCCCTGGAATCAGGGGACACGGAGAGGGAAGCCGGAGAGCCTCGTTCGTGTTTCTTCACCTTGCTGCAAAGAAGGACGCCAACGCTACCCCTGCGGTCATCTATTCGGGAACCCAGATTCTTGGTATTCCGATACCGCATAAATTGTCTTTCCGTAGCACTCGCGACGGCAAGGGCAGTTGCTTTCTGGCATTTCCGACGCTTGCTCAGATCGGATTGCTGACCAGCTCAGTGGGCTCCAGCTCCGGGGCCACCTCCCGCACCCAGGCATGCAACGCCTCGCGGGCGATCGGGACAACGGCCGGGCCCAGCCGCTCCCCAGCAAACAGCGCGTTTTCAATCGCCACGACCTGCTCCATCGGCAGATCTCCCGCCTTGCGCAACACCTGCATCGCGGCGGACACCGGCCGCACCCTGACCTGTTCCAGGACCTGATCGAACAGGGTGCGCAGCCGCTTGGTTTCGGCCTCGGCGTCGATCTCCTCCTGGCAGGGCCAGAGCTCGGCGGGCCCTTCCAGCTTGCCGATGTAGCAGGCGAACCAGTCCTCAGCGCCCCAGGGGCGGCCGTCGTCATGCAGCACCGGCTTGGCCCGCTGCACCCGATCGCGCAGCAACCGGTCCTTGATCGTGCCCCGCTCCTTTTGCGCCAGGCACTCGTTGAGCACCCCCAGCTGGATGAAGGTGCTGGGCTGGGGCTGCAACACCTTGCTGTTCTCAAGGTTTCCCCATTGGCCGCCGGCCACCCGCAGCGGCCAGGGGATCAACCCGGGGCAGACCTTGGCCCAGTCCTGGGCGGTGGTGACGGTCCAGTCATTGCTCTTGCGCCAGTTCCGCAGGAACTTGCCGAACTGCACTCGGGCCGTATCGAGCTTGTCCTGCAGGCTCTGCACTGGGTTACCGTTTGGGAACCCTTAAAGTATGCCGGTCGACACCGCGAACGGAAGGGACGGGCTGGGGGTTCGTCATCCAATGCCGCATCGCAAGGGTTTCGTTGACTGAGTGGACACGTCCACCCGCCCCCAGCTGATGCCCATGCCTGGCTGCAAGGGGGACGCAGGCGGGTTGGTTCCCACCATGTGGCGGTCCATAGACAAAGGAGCAGGGCCTTCCGTAGTGGCAGAGGTGGCGACCCGATTGCCCCCTGCCAGCACTCCAAGGGGGGTGTTCCTCCGACCCCACCACATTTCAGCCGGACCGACGTGGCCTGGGATGGCCTGAGCGCCGCTGCCAAAGATGAATCAACAATCTGATGATTGTCCCGCCTGCCTTAGTCCATCCCGAGCCGTCAGCCACCGATAGCCCAGGGCCATCTTGCGGAACTGCATTTTGAAAGTAGGTCGCTTGAGCAACCACGAGACTGCCAAATCAGGCATGAAAAACAAAGTGTCCAGACCCGAGACCAACATGATCCTGTCCCATGCAGACCTAGCCTGTCGGAGGCCGATGTTTGTACCTTTTCTGTACCTTTTGAACATGCCTCTAGTCATAGCAAGGGATCTCAGCCACATTCAAGGGGCTTTTAACCGATTGGTCCTGAGTTCGAATCTCAGGCGACCCATTTTTCACCACCTGCTTCTCGGCAAAAGCAAAATGTCGCAGGACTTCTAGGCGGCCAAGGCCAGCAGGGATCTGGCGGGGCTGCTGTTCAGGGCGCAGGAGCGGGCTGCCCAGAGTGGGTTGGACCTGATCGGCGAGCAACCGGAGAAGTTCCGCCCGTACACGCCAGCCTGTCTCCAGCAGCGGCGCGCGGACGCCACAAGTCAGCAGATCCGCCGTCCATACAACGGCAAGCGGTTTTATGGCCTCAGCCAGATGGTGATCCATCTGGCTCAGCGGGACATCACGATTGCTACCCAGAACGGCGCGAAAAGCTCGATCAACTCAAGAAAGGTCCCGGCAAGCTTCGTTCGCCGTGCGCCACGGTTGATCCCCCCACAACGACGACATCAAGGCCTGGTTGGATCAGCTCGAGCAGAGTGAACCACTGCGGAGTCGGATGATGGCCGTGATCGCCACCCGATGGACTGCGGGGCCATGAGATGTGGCACCTCAAGCGGCTGCCAGGGGAGTTGCCGGCGTGAACGATGCGGGGAGTTTCGAGAGCTACGGGAATAGCTTTTAGACCAAGCCAGGCCAGTGTTTGGCCTTGCCCTTGCCCAGCGCTTGGCTGGGCCGTCACCGACTGGATGATCTGAACCATTCACGGGACCGGCTGGCGGAGCTCAGGCGCTGCCAGCCGGTCAAGGCAGCATCTTGGCCCAACGACACGATGCAGCTCTTCAACAACGCCGACCTGTCGATCCCACCGGCCCACAGGTTGTGCAATCGGGACCGAGTGGAGGATCGGGAGATCTCGATCAGGCTGTTTGGCTATCACCAGCCCCGGCAACTGGCCGGCAAGCCGAATTCCAAGCTCAAGCGGGATCGCTGCAAGCTCCACGATCTGCTTCACGCTTGATCCATGGGCGCCAAGGCTCAGGCGACTGGGTCCATGGCCGTCAAAGCGGCCTCCATGGGCACGAGCGATCTTCAGGGGTGACTGCAACTCAGCGCCAATCCAGCCCGAGGTCAGCAACCCCGACGGGATCCGATGTCAATGTCACGGACCAGACCCTGACATTCCGACTGCCTAGAACTGATGCAGGGCCGGTGATTGGGTAACCTGTGGCGTACTGATGGGGATCCACCATGTTGAAAGAAAGTGAACTGCTGGCCAAGGTCAAGGAGCTGGGCGATGTGTCCAAGTCCGAGCTGGTGCGCCGTTGCGGTTATGTGAGCAGCAAGAAGGATGGGACGGAACGGCTGAACTTCACGGCGTTTTATGAGGCGCTGCTGGAGGCCAAGGGCGTGAATCTCGGCGATGGCGGTGCCGGCAAAGGCAAGCCAGGTCGCTCCTTGAGCTATGTGGCCACGGTGCAGGGCAACGGCAATCTGCTGGTGGGCAAGGCCTATACCGCCCTGCTGGGTCTGGAGCCCGGCGATGAGTTCGAGCTCAAGCTGGGCCGCAAGCAGATCCGCTTGATCCCTGCAGGGGCAGCTGACGAGGAGGAGTGAGGAGCAAGCTCTGAACTGACTGACCACCGCGGAGCCTGTTGATGTTCACGACATCAATGGATCCTTTGGTCAGGGCTCCAGCCGCAAACAGCGGGCCTCAGGGTGCTTGCCGAACCGCTCCATGATGTCCGCCTGTTGCAGCAGCAGGGCTGCTGTTGCTGCCTGGGCTTGCTGTTGCGGCGTGGATGTTGTGACCAATGGCCAGGCATAGAACCTGGTGTGCATAGCTGCGGCTGGAGTCGCAGCAGCAGTTGTCTTCGTCTTTGGTCACGTCTTACGGCAGGCGTGGCGATCCCGAGGCGTCGCTTCCGTTCTGGCCGCTGGCGCCGTGACACCCACGTCATCAGCGCAGGTGTTTCCCCCCGACGGGGAGCTTCAGCTGCCCGGCGGGGGGACAGGATCAGCGTCCTCAGCCTCCCGCGCTGGCTCCGGCAACAGCTGGGCCAGCAGGCCGGCAGCCATCAGGAACACCCCCAGGCCGATTGCCAGCCCCCGGTTGCTTTCGGCGGGTCCATCAGCCCAGGTGGCGGCGGCCAGAAAGGCGCCGCCAAGCAACAGTGTGGGCACCAGCACGATGCCCTTGGCGGTGCGGTTCAGTCCCATCAGCTTGCCTCCATGACGCTGCAGGCCTGAGGGCTGTTCTCGGCATGGGCCAGACCGGCGGCAATCAGGCCGTTGCCCATGTCCAGCTCGCCATCAAGCCGGCTCACCCTGGCCAGCAGCAGGCCTCCCTGCTGGCCGTAGGGGCGCAGATTGACCCGGGTGCGCCGCGGCAGCTCCTGGCGCAGCCAGGCCATGGCTGCGGCCTGATCCGCCGGTTCGACACCGATGCACGCCAGCTCGACGGCGTAGTTGCGATTGCGATCGCCGATCTGCAGCAGCGTGGCCGTCCGTACCTGCAGCAGCTCGGCCGCTAGAGCCGATCCGGGCCAGGCCAAAAGCAGTCCCAGTGCCAGGGCTAAGAGAGCGGCGATCGGGCGGTTCAGAGTTTGGACCCGCAACTGGGGCAATAGAGATGGGCGCTGGCGGTGGTGGCCCCACAGGCGCTGCAGTGGCGCACGGTGTCGATGGCCAATTCCGGATGGCTGGGCAGGCCCACCATCTGGGCATTGCTGGCACCGGGGGGCACCATCGGATAGCAGTTTTCGTTGCGCCGCACCTTCACATCGATGAAGGCTGGGCCTGGGTGAGCCAGGGCCTCACTCAGGCGTGGCAGGAGATCGTGCCGTTCGGTGATGCGAACGCCCCGCACCCCAAACGATTCGGCCAGGGCGGGGAAGTTGGGCATGCCACCCGTCATTTCAGAGTTGGAATAGCGCTCTTCGTAGAAGCTTTCCTGCCACTGGCGCACCATGCCCTGCCAGCCGTTGTTGATCACCACCACCTTCACCGGCAGCTGGTACTGGGCGAGGGTGCCGAGTTCCTGGATGTTCATCAGGATGCTGGCATCGCCGGCGACGCAGATCACCTGCTCCTCGGGGAAGGCCATCTGCACCCCCATGGCCGCGGGCATGCCGAAGCCCATGGTGCCCAGTCCGGCGCTGCTGATCCAGCGGCGCGGGCCGGTGTTGAGGAACTGGGCCGCCCACATCTGGTGCTGACCCACATCGGTGGTGTAAAAGGCCCCCGGTGCCAGCTGGCGCAGGGCCACCACCACCTCCTGCGGCGCGATTTCGCCTTCGGGGGCGGGCACCACCAGGGGGTAATGCTGTTTCCAGCCCTCGATGCGCTTGAGCCAGGACTCGGTGCGGCCGGCGGAATCGTCGGCACTGGAGAGCCGCAGCAGTGCTTCAAGGGCCGTTCGGACATCGGCGACCACCGGCACTTCCGGCAGGCGGTTCTTGCCCACCTCGGCGGCGTCGATGTCGATGTGAATCACCTGGGCCCGGGGGGCGAAACTGTCGAGCCTCCCCGTGACCCGATCGTCGAAGCGGGCACCGGCGGCGATCAGCAGATCGCACTCGGTGACGGCGAAGTTGGCGTAGGCCGTGCCGTGCATGCCCAGCATGCCCAGGGCCAGGGGATGGCGCTCGTCGAAGGCTCCCTTGCCCATCAAGGTGGTGGTGACGGGAATCCGGAAGCGTTCGGCCAGGATCTTGATGGCCTCATGGGCCGCTGAGCTGATGCTGCCGCCGCCCACGTAGAGCAGGGGGCGATGGGAATGGCGGATCAGCTCCAGGGCCTTTTCGATCGCCTCGGGATGGGGCAGGGGCGAATGGCCGAAGCCGGTGGGCACAGCCGTACCGGGCTCCACCGGGATGTAATCGAACTCTTCGGTGCCGACATCCTTGGGCACATCGATCAACACGGGCCCCGGGCGGCCGCTGGCGGCGATCAGGAACGCCTCCGCCACGATCCTGCCGATGTCGGCGGGATTGCGCACCACCCAGGAGTGCTTCACGATCGGCAAGGTGATGCCGAAGATGTCGGTTTCCTGGAAGGCATCGGTGCCGATCGCCGCTCGTGGCACCTGGCCGGTGATCACCACCATCGGCACCGAATCCATCTGGGCCGTGGCGATGCCCGTGACCAGATTGGTGGCCCCGGGCCCGGAGGTGCCGAAGCAGACACCCACCTGGCCGGTGGCCCTGGCATAGGCATCGGCGGCGTGGGTGCCCCCCTGTTCGTGGCGCACCAGGATGTGCTTCAGCCAGCCCCGCTCCTCAGCCTTGTAGAGCTCGTCGTAGATCGGCAGGATCGCGCCGCCCGGGTAGCCGAAGATGTGCTTCACCCCGTGGCGATGCAGGGAATCCATCAGGGCATAGGCGCCATTGACCCGCTGGGGGGCTGGCAGCGCCTGGGGGTTGGAGCCGTTGGCCGCCTGGACAAAGCCGGTGGCCTGGGCAGGAGTGAGGGGCGTGAGCGTCACGGCTGCAGAGGGTGAGAGGGGAACCGATGGGCTGATGGGAGTGGCGGACCCCCCTTCAGCGGAATGCGCCAACATTAGGGGCCCTGGCGCTGGCGAGCGGTTGACGGCGGCGGCTGTCGGCCATGGCTCTCAGAATCCGGGCCGGATCCAGCCACTGGCCGCGAAAGCGCATGCCCCAGTGCAGATGGGGCCCGGTGCTGCTGCCGGTGAGGCCCACATGGGCGATCGGCTGGCCGCTGCGCACCGGCTGACCGACCACCAGGCTGAGGGCACCGCTGCGATAGCTGCCACCCTCCACACTGCCGGCCAGGTGGCAATAGATGTGTTCGTAGTCGCCGGAGCGGATCACCAGGCCATTGCCGCAGCCACCATCGCGGATCACCTCACTCACCCGCCCTGACCACCAGCTGCGCACTTCGGATCCCAGGGGCGCGGCGATGTCGACGCCGTAGTGGGGCCGCAGATCGCCGCCGAGGGGATGGACACGCATGCCGAAACCACTGGTGTAACCGGCGAAGCTGACCACCGGGAAGGTGCCGCTCAACCAGTTGCCATGGTTGAAGGCTTTGGCGGAATGGGTGGACAGGGCCAGCACCAGGCCAGCCCCGATGGCCAGCAGTGGGCGGCGCCAGCGCATCCGCGCAGGGGTCGGATCAGAGAAGTCCGAGGGCATGGAGGGGGCCTCGACCGCTGAGCAGCTCCAGCAGGAAAGCGGAAAAGCCGATCATGGCCAGGCGACCGTTCCAGACCTCGGAGCTGTTGTTCCAGCCCCAGGCCCACTTGTCCTGGGGATAGAGCTTCACCTTGGTGGGCAGCTCGGCGGCCTGATCGAGGTTCACCTCCGGGCCGGCCAGGGCCTGTTGCACCAGATCGGCGAGACCGGCGATGAAGGTGGGATCGGTGTCGAGAGCTGGAACCCGCAGGAAATGGCGCACACCGGCCTCGGTGGCGATCTCCCGATATTCGATGTCGATTTCCTCGAGCGTCTCGATGTGTTCGCTGACGAAGCTGATCGGCACCACCACCAGATCGTTGACCCCGGCGGCGCCCAGCTCCTCCAGGGCGTCCTCGGTGTAGGGCCTGAGCCATTCCACCGGGCCCACCCGGCTCTGGTAGGCGAGGGTGTGGGGATTGGAATGTCCCAGCCGCTGCTCCAGCCGCTGCATGATCAGCTCGCTGCAGGCCTGGATGTGTTGCTGGTAGGGATCGCCAGCCTCCTCCACGTAGCTCTTCGGCACCCCATGGGCGCTGAAGAAAATGTGGGCCTGCTCCGGCAGTTCGGCCGCCTCGACCTGACGGGCGATCAGGCCAGCCATGGCATCGATGTAGCCGGGGTGGTCGTACCAGCTGCGGATGCAGCGGATCGGCATGGCGCTGAAGACAGGATCGGCCTGGCGCAGCCGTTGCAACTCGCGGAAGCTGGATCCACTGGTGCTGATCGAGAAGTGGGGATAGAGGGGCAGGACCACCACCTCCTCGATGCCATCGGCCTTGATATCGGCCACCGCCGATTCGGTGAAGGGATGCCAGTAGCGCATCGCCACATAGCTGGTGGCTTCCACCCCCCGCTGGCGCAGGGTGCTCTGCAGTTCGCGCGCCTGCTGCTCGGTGATGCGCCGCAGGGGCGAGCCGCCACCGATCGAGCGGTAGGCCGCCTTGGATTTGCCGCTGCGCAGGCTGCTGATTAACCAGGCCAGCGGCTTCTGCAATGCAGGAATCGGCAGCCGGATGATCTCCGGATCGGCAAACAGGTTGTAGAGGAAGGGCCCCACATCCTCAATCCGCTCGGGACCGCCGAGGTTCAGCAGCAGCACGCCGACCCTGGCCATGCCAGAACGCCTTAAAAACGCTGAGCGTAACGCCACCATCCTCCCAACGTTGACCCTGGTCAGTGCCGAGTGGACTCGATAGGGTCCGCCCGAGTGCCTGCACGACGGCTCTGAGCTCGGATCCTCCCCTGGTCAGCGCCGCTGACATTGACGAGCTGTTGCGTTCGCGCAACGCCGCCCTGGCGGCGGCAGGGGTGCGTCTGCGCCTGGAACGCCGCGGCGGCTGCCTGGGTCTGCGGGGCCCCCTGCCCTGTCGCGGCGACCGGGTGGACAGGGCCGGCTTCAAGGTCCAGCGGCTCAGCCTCGGCCTGCCGGCCACGACCGCCGGCCTGATCGACGCCGAAGCGCATCTGCTGCAACTGCAGGGGCAGTTGGCCGAGGGACGTTTCGACTGGCAGCAACCACGGCCTGAGCCAGCACCGGCAGCGCCAGGATCCCCCGGGGCGCCACCGGATCCAGGCGCGGGGGCCAGCCGGCCGGCTGTCGTTGCGACCCTCCCCGCAACCCAGGAGATCACTCCCCTTGGCCTGCAGGCGGAGCTGGACGGCTTTGAGCAGGCCTTCTTCGCCGATCCCCGCCGCCGCCGCCAGATCGCCGGCAGCCGTTCCACCTGGCGAGCGGCCTACCGGCCCTACCTGCGGCGGTTGCAGCTGATGGCGGTGGGTCAATCCCAGCTGTCTGAGGCCCTGCTGGTGCAGGTGCTCGAGAGCTATGCCCTGGCCACTCGCAGCCGCCAGCAATGCGGCATCGCCCTGGCGGCCCTGGCCGAGCACAGGGCCATTCCCCTGCCCGGGGACTGGCGCGAGCGCAGCGGCGGCTACGGCCAGCACGCGGCTCGCTTCCGCCAGCTGCCGCTGGACAACGCCATTGTCGAACTGGTGGAGCGCATTCCCAATCCCGGCTGGCGACTGGCCTACGGCCTGATGGCTGCCTACGGCCTCCGTAATCACGAGGTTTTTTTCTGTGATTTCTCGGCCCTGGCCCCAGGGGGTGATCGGGTGTTGCGGGTGCTCCCCACCAGCAAGACGGGCGAGCATCAGGTCTGGCCCTTTCAGCCCGAGTGGGTGGAGCGCTTTGAACTGGAGCGACTGGGCCGGGATCCCCAGGCCCTGCCTGCCGTTGGTCTTGATCTGCGCCGCACCACCCTGAAGCAGGTGGGGCAACGGGTGGCGGAGCAGTTCCGCCGCTATGACCTGCCGATCACGCCCTACGACCTCCGCCATGCCTGGGCGGTGCGCACGATTCACATCGGCCTTCCCGACACGGTGGCGGCGCGGATGATGGGCCACTCGGTGATGATCCATACCCGCACCTATCACCACTGGATCACCCGCCGCGACCAGCAGCAGGCCGTCGATGCGGCCCTGGCCCGGATGCGAGCGGCTTGAGCAAGGCGCCGCCGACCAGCGCAGCAGCGGCCAGAGTGGGACTCTCCCCGAGCTGCCCCAGTGAGCCCGCTTCCCAGTTCCGCCATTCCTCCGCAGCCCCTCGCCCCTGGGGCTGGCACTGACCTGGACCAGGCCGCCAGCGACCTCGGTATGGGCGGTGACCTGGCCCCCGAGGCCGATCAGCAGGGCTATCGCCGTCGCATGGAGCGCCGCCGCGAGGTGCAGCGCCAGCGGGTGGGGGAACGCAATCTCGAAAAAGGTCTGGTGCTGGTCTTCACCGGCGATGGCAAGGGCAAGACCACCGCAGCTCTTGGACTGGCGCTGCGTACCCTCGGCCACGGCGAGCGGGTGGCGGTGGTGCAGTTCATCAAGGGGGGCTGGCAACCGGGCGAAGCCAGGGCCCTGGAGCTGTTCGGCGACGCCCTCGACTGGCATGCCCTCGGCGAGGGCTTCACCTGGGAAACCCAGGATCGCGATCGTGACCGGGAGCTCGTTCAGCTGGCCTGGCAGCGCTCGCTCACCTATCTGGCCGCCGCCGATCGCAAGCTGGTGGTGCTGGATGAGGTGAACGTGGCGATGAAGCTCGGCTATCTCGATGCCGCCCAGGTGCTGGAGGGCCTCAGCCTCAGGCCGCCGCTCACCCATGTGGCGCTCACCGGCCGTGGCGCCCCGCCGGCACTGCTGGAGCGCGCCGATCTGGTCACCGAGATGAAGCTGGTGCGCCATCCCTTCCGCGAGCAGGGGGTCAGGGCCCAGGCCGGGATCGAATACTGAGCGGCTGCCGGTGCGCCCCAGTCACCAGCGGCGCTCAGCAGCAGCGGCGTGGATGCCGGCGGGAGGGCTTGCTACTGTTCGCCTGATACAAGGTAATGATGGCTTACAAGCGCGTCCTACTCAAGATCAGCGGAGAGGCGCTGATGGGTGAGCAAGGTTACGGAATTGACCCCGCCATTGTTCAGTCGATTGCCACCGATGTGGCTGAGGTCGTAGCCAGCGGCACCCAGCTGGCGATTGTGGTGGGTGGTGGCAATATCTTCCGGGGCCTCAAGGGTTCGGCTGCCGGCATGGACCGGGCCACAGCCGACTACGTCGGCATGCTCGCCACCGTGATGAATGCCATCACCCTGCAGGACGGCCTGGAGCGGACCGGCATCCCCACCCGGGTGCAGAGTGCGATCTCGATGCAGGAGGTGGCAGAGCCCTACATCCGCCGCAAGGCCATCCGCCATCTTGAGAAGGGCCGGGTGGTGATTTTCGGCGCCGGTTGCGGCAATCCCTTCTTCACCACCGACACCACCGCCGCTCTGCGGGCTGCTGAAATCGGTGCCGATGTGGTGTTCAAGGCCACCAAGGTGGATGGTGTCTACGACAAGGATCCCGCCAAGCATGCCGATGCGGTCCGCTACGAGAGCCTCACGTTTCTGGAGGTGCTCAGCGGTGAACTGGAGGTGATGGACAGCACGGCCATCGCGCTGTGCAAGGACAATGCCATTCCGATTGTGGTGTTCAACCTTTTCGACAAGGGCAACATCGGTCGTGCCGTCTTCGGCGAGCCGATCGGCACCAGCATCGTGCCGTCCCGCTGAATCGACACTGATTTTTTCCTTCTTCTTCCTTTTCACCCGCCCGCCGTCACCGCCATGGATATCGAAGCCAGCATGCGCAAGTCGCTGGAATCCACCCAGCGCACCTTCAACACCATTCGCACCGGTCGCGCCAACCCCTCCCTGCTGGACAAGATCAACGTCGAGTACTACGGCGCTGACACCCAGCTCAAATCCCTGGCCACGATCTCGACCCCCGATGCCCAGACGATCCAGATCCAGCCTTTTGATGGCGGTTCCATCGGCCTGATCGAGAAGGCGATCTCCCTGAGCGATCTCGGTCTCACTCCCAACAACGACGGCAGGGTGATTCGCATCAACATCCCGCCTCTCACGGAAGAGCGTCGCAAGGATTTCTGCAAGCTCGCCGCCAGATACGCCGAAGAGGGCAAGGTGGCGCTGCGCAACATCCGCCGTGATGGCATCGACCGGATCAAGAAGCAGGAAAAGGACGGCGAATTCTCCGAGGATCAGAGCCGCGACGAACAGGACAAGATCCAGAAGCTCACCGATCGCTTCATCGCCGAGCTGGACAAGCATCTGGCTGACAAGGAAGTGGACATCCTCAAGGTCTGAGCTGGGTTGAATGACCGAATCGATGCCTGAGCACGACGTCATCGTCGTCGGGGCGGGGGCCGCCGGTTCCTCGGCCGCCTTTCACCTGGCCCAGCGGGGCCGGCGGGTGTTGCTGCTGGAGCGCCAGCCTCCCGGGCGCTCGAAACCCTGCGGCGGTGGCATGGCGGCCTCGGTGCAGCGCTGGTTTCCTTTTGATCTGAGCCCCGCTGTCGACCAGGTGATCCGGCGGGTGTGCTTCACCTGGTGTCTGGAGGATCCCGTCGTGGCGGAGCTGCCCGGGGATGCACCCTTCTGGATCGTGCGCCGGGCGGTGCTGGATCAGTTCCTGGCGGATCGGGCGCTCGAGGCGGGCGCTGAGCTGCGCCATGGGGTCGATGTCGTCGGCCTGGAACGGCGCCAGGGGCTCTGGCGGGTGGGCCTCAGGGATGGCCAGGAGCTCAGCGCCACCGCCGTGCTGATCGCCGATGGTTCGGGCTCCACATTGGCCACGTCCCATGGCCTCGGTTCACCCCGTCCCCGCTACGCCGCCACGGTGTCCGTGGAGGTGGAGGCCAGCCTCGCCCAGCCGGACACGGCTCGCTTTGAGTTCGGCCTGGTGCACCATGGCTTCTGCTGGGCCTTCCCGCGTCAGGGGGGCTGGAGCATCGGTGTGGGCACGTTCATCGGCCAGCAGGAGGCCGATTCGGAGGCGGTGCTGGCGGCCCTGTTGCCCAGCCTCGGCCTGCCTGCCGACGCCGGCCGGCGCCAACACGGCCGCCTGCGCATCTGGGATGGCCATCATCCCCTGCATGGACGTGGACCGGCCGAGGGTCTGCTGGTGGCGGGCGATGCCGCCTCCCTCTGTGATCCCTTCCTGGCGGAGGGCCTCAGGCCGGCACTGATGAGCGGTTGTCGGGCGGCTGAAGCCTTTGACCGTTGGCTTGATGGCGAGCAGGAGGCCCTGCCGCTCTACAGTCGTAGGCTGCGGGCCGACTGGGGCGAGTCGATGGCCTGGGGTAAGCGCATTGCCCAAGTGTTCTACCGCTTGCCCAGGGTGGGCTATCAGCTCGGCATCAAGCGCCCTACCGCTCCGCAGCGCATCGCTCAGATCCTCTCGGGGGACATGGGCTACGGCGATATCGCCCAGCGGGTGATTCGCCGGCTGATGTTCCAGCGCGGCTGAGACAACCCCAAGCATCAGGACCGGCTGGTTGCGCAGCGATTGCTGGGGCTGGCTCAGGGCCTGTCGGGATCAAGTACGGGTGCAGTCCTTGAGATCGCGCAGGCGTTGATCGATCGAACCGAGCAGCTCGATGGCAAACATCGGCGATTCCTGCACGGCGAACAGGAATTTTTCGCGGTTCATCACCAGCAGCCGGCAAGCCGTCAGGGCCCGGGCATTGCCGTAGCGGCGATGATCGTGGGTGACCAGAGCACCGGCACCGAAGACATCACCGGCCTGAATCGTTTCGTGGGCGGCATCGCCATTCCAGCTGAGCTCAACGACGCCCTCGAGCAGGCCGAACATGCAGTCGCCCGGTTCACCGGAGTGGAAGATGCTCTGCCCCGCAGCGATGGACTGAACCTCACCCTTGCTGGCCAAGGCTCGCATGGTGTCGAGAGCATTCATGGAACATCCATCGCAGTCGCCCCTTCAGTGTCGCCGATCAGGTCTGCAGCGGTGGTGATCGGCGGGTTAAGGCTCAGCGGCTGATGGCCAGGGCTGCCCCCAGGCCGCCACGCACATCTTCCGGGGCCAGACGACCATCCTTGTCGGTGTCGAGGGCATCGAAGACGGCGTCGCTGCCCAGCCACTCTTCGCGGGTGATGCAGCCATCGCCATCGAGATCGTTGAGCAGGAAGATCTCGTGAACGGCATGGCCGAAGGCGGCGCCCCCCTCGAGCTCGGCCAGCCGGTGGGCCAGCTGGGCTTCGAGGGTTTCAATGGCCTTACAGAAGCCGCGGATGCCCTCGTCCAGTTTCTCGCTGGCCATGGCATCGGCCGCCATCATCGTCTGGAAGATCTCCTGGTCAAGATGGATCTGCTCCCGGGTGGCGTCTGGGTTGAAGGCGTTGAGCTTGCGATCCAGTTCGCCGTCGCTGGAGCGCAGCTGATCCATCAGGGCCGGCGAGATGGTGAGCAGATCGCAGCCGGCCAGCTCGATGATCTCCTCGATGTTGCGGAAGCTGGCCCCCATGACCTCGGTCTTGTAGTCGTAGGTCTTGAAGTAGTTGAAGATCTCGGTGACCGAGATCACACCGGGATCCTCTGGACCGGGATAGGAGGCGCGGCCGGTGGATTTCTTGTACCAATCCAGGATGCGCCCGACAAATGGCGAGATCAGGGTGACGCCTGCCTCGGCACAGGCCACGGCCTGGGCGAAGCCGAACAGCAGCGTGAGATTGCAGTGGATTCCTTCCTTCTCCAGGAGTTCGGCAGCCTTAATGCCCTCCCAGGTGGAGGCGATCTTGATCAGCACCCGCTCGTTGCCGATCCCGGCGGCGTTGTAGAGGCCGATCAGTTTGCGGGCTTTGGTGATCATGGCCGCAGTGTCGTAGCTGAGGCGGGCATCCACTTCGGTCGAGACCCGACCGGGCACGATCTTGAGAATCTCCTTGCCGAACGTGACACTGATTTCATCGAGGGCTTCGCTGACCACCGCATCAGCGCCGGCGGCGTCGCCGATCGCCTGGCGCGATTCCCGCAGGGAGCGATCGATCAGCTCCTGGTAGGTGGGGATCTGGGCCGCAGCCAGGATCAACGAAGGGTTGGTGGTGGCATCGCGAGGCGTGAACTGCCGGATGGCGTCGATGTCGCCGGTATCGGCTACCACCACGGTCATGGCGGCAAGTTGATCGAGCAGATTGGCCATCAGTCAGAAGCTCGCCTGGGAGCGGTCGTTGGCCGAACGCTAGCCAGCCTTGCCGCTGCCGCCGAGGACCGGGCGGTGGTGCTTGTGGGAATTCGCACAGCGCCTCAGTGGGAAGGCTTGGCCGGCTTGGACGCGATCGGCAGGCTCGGGGCGACTTTCTCGATCACCAGCAGGGCCTCGACGATCTGTTTGGCCACCGGCACCGCCACGGTGGAGCCGTAGGCGTTGCCGCCCTGGGGCTCGTCAACCACCACCAGCACCACATAGCGAGGGTTTTCCACCGGCAGCACCGCCACGAAGCTGCAGATCCGGGCACCGGGGATGTACACGCCATTGAGGGCCTTCTGGGCTGTGCCCGTCTTGCCGCCGATGCGGTAGCCGGGGATCTGCAGACCCTTGCCGCTGCCCTTCTGGACCACGGTTTCCATCCAGTTGATCACGATGCGGGTGATCTTGGGGTCGAGCAGCTGGACGCCGCGGACATCGCGATCGCCGCTGAGGGCATCGCCGGAACGCAGGCCGCTGGTGATGTGGGGACTGACCAACTTGCCGCCATTGGCCAGCATCGCGTGCAGTTGCAGCAGCTTCAGCGGTGTCAGTGAGAATCCCTGGCCGAAGGCGGCGGTGGCTGGCTCGATCGGACTACCGACGAATTCGGCTTTGGTCTTGAGCTGTCCGGCCACGGCACCGGGAAGATCGGTGTCGGGCACATCATCGATGCCGATCGTGTGCAGCCATTTCCAGAAATGGTCGTGCTTGACGCGGCTCATCGCCTGCACCATGCCGACGTTGCTCGAAACCTGAAGCACGGTCGGGAAATCGATCACTCCGTGGGCACTGTGGTCATTGTTGAAGATCGGCCAGCCACCGATGCTGAGCTGGCCGACATCGTTGACGGTGCCGTGGGGGTCAATCGCCTTCTCCTGCAGGGCCATGGCCAGGTTGATCGGCTTGAAGGTGGAGCCGGGTTCGTAGAGATCCTGCACCGACCATTCGCGGAACAGCCCCGGGTTGTAACTCCAGAAGCGGTTGGGGTCGTAGCTGGGGGTGGAAGCGAGCGCCAGCATCTCGCCGGTGCGGGCATCCATGACCAGGGCCGCGCCGCGCTTGGCATGCCATTGCCTGACCTGACGGATCAGGGCCTGCTGGGCCACCTGTTGCAGGCGGGCGTCGAGGGTGAGCTGCAGGCGCAGATCATCGCCGTAGAGAGAGCCGGCCTGGATGCCGTCGGGCAGGGGGGTGCCATCGGCGCCGCGCCGCATCGTGAAGGTGGTCTCCTGGCGCAGCAGATCACGATTGCGGCTCTGTTCCAGGCCTGCCTGGGGCACCCGCTCCAGGTTGAGGAAACCCACCACATTGGCGAACAGGGTCCCCTGGGGATAGATGCGCTGGGGGTAGCCCTCGAGGTCCAGGCCACTGATGCCGAGATCCCGCACGTGCTGGGCGGTGTCCGGGTCCAGACCGGTGGCGAGCTTGACACCGCTCCTGAGCTTGCCGATCGTTCGCAGCAATTCCTCCTTGGGCCGGGCCAGCACCACCGCCAGGCGTGCCACCACATCTTCAGGCGGTCGCACCAGCTGGGGATCATCGCCGGGGAGATTGAAGTAGCGGGGATGGGCCCAGAGCGTGAACCGCTCTTCGTCCAGGGCCACCAGTTGGCCCATCCGATCCACGATCGTGCGGCGCAGACCCATCGGCGTGACCGAGTGGGTCTGAATGGCCCGGGCCCGGGCCTGCAGACGCTGACCATCGACCACCTGAAGCCAGGCCAGCCGCAGGGCCAGCCCCCCCAGCGCCGAGGCCAGCACCAGATACACCGCCAGCATGCGCCGGCCGGAGAGGGGCTTGATCTCGATCACCGCATGGCGGCGACCGCCTGCCGCACGAGCCGTTAGGGCAGGACCACTTCCCTTGCGGGGGCCGCTCGGCGGATGCCGTCGGGTGGACGCACGGGACATTCAGTACCCCGCGGGGATCTGCTGCAACTGGATGCCGACAAGCACCGGCAAAGGGGTGTTCGTGCTCAGGGTCTGGGGTTCGGGGAGGTGAATCAGTTTGGTGCTGCTGGTGGGCACGAGCTCTCCGGGTTTGCGCATCACGCCGAGATGGTGTTGCTCCAGCAGAGCGGCCGATTCCTGCAGGCGATGTTCCAGCGATTTGGCCGCTTCCAGTTCCGAATAGCTGTGTGCCCACTCGTTCTGCCAGTGCAGGGTGAGGGCGCTGAGGGCGAGCACCGAGAGTCCCAGTCCAGCCAGGGCGCCGCTGCTGATCCGGTGCAGACCCGCCAGCCAGGGAGACTGACGT
The DNA here is from genome assembly GCA_903823115.1 of uncultured cyanobacterium. Lineage (GTDB taxonomy): Bacteria > Cyanobacteriota > Cyanobacteriia > PCC-6307 > Cyanobiaceae > Cyanobium. The sequence continues at coordinate 24,603 of CAIJRN010000056.1, read as the reverse complement.
TCGATGCGGCGAGCGGAAAGGGATCCCTCGATCAGCTGCAGGGATCGGGATTCCTGCCGGCGCTTCTGGGCTTGGCGGGAGGGACTGGCGATGGAGGCGACCAAGGCTGCCGGATCAACATGGCGCAAGTGAACCACCCATCCCCACGCCCCGCAAGCGCCGGTGAAGGATCAGCTGCCCAGCACAATCAGATTCAGGAAGGTGAGGCTGTTCCAGAGGGCATGCATCAGCACCGATGCCCCCAGTCGGCCACTGCGCCAGCGCAGCCAGCCGAGCCCCGTGCCCAGCACGAACAGGGGCACCAGCTCGCTCAGGCTCAGATGGGCAAGTGCAAACACAGCCGCACTGATCAGCACCGCTGCGCCCCCACCCCAGCGATGGCCGATGACGGGCAGGAGCACACCGCGGAACAGGGCCTCCTCAAACAAAGGGGCCAGCACGATGGCGGTCAGGGCGAAGCAGGCCAGGGCTCGGGGATCGGGGCTGCTGAGCACCAGATCCAGCATCGGATTGCTGCCGCCCGGGTCCGGCCAGAAGTGATCGATCAGCCAGCCGCACAGAGAAACGGCGGGCAACACCATCAACACCAGGCCGGCTGCAGGCCCGGCACTGGAGCGCCAGGGCCGCCAACGCCATTGCAACCAGCCCTGGCTGGGTCGCTCGCCCCGGCCCCGCAGCATCAGGATCAGGATCAGCAGTGGTGCCGCCATCAGCGCCAGGTAGAGCACCAAGACCTGCACCCCCTGAGCCAGGGCCGGATCCATCGGGACAAGCATCACGATCGCCGTCAACCGCGCCTGGAGCAGCTGGGGCAGGATCACTTCCCCCAGCACCACAAACCCCCCGGCCACCAGCAGTGTCACATCGACCAGGCTCAGAGGCGGGCCGATCAGGGGGGGGGCAGTCGGCAGCCGTTGGCGCCAGGCCAGCCAGGCCAGACGCAGCAGCAGGCCGCTGCCGAGCACGAGCAGGAACAGGGGCACCAGACTCACCCCCAGCAGTTGCAGTAACAGGCGCTGCCGCCAGCGGCTCGCCGGGCAGGCGCTCTCGGGGGCATCGAGCTGCTCGCAGCTGAGTTGGGCCACCAGCGCCGGGGCCCGCCAGGGCTTGAGCCAGCGCTCCAGCTCAGCCGCATCGGCCCGTTTTCCCTCACTCAGGGCCTGCAGCAGGGGCCGGCGCGGAGCCTCCACCATTCCGGTGAGTTCGCGCAGCTCCCTGGCCATCGCCACCGGCTCGCTGTCCCGTTGCAACAGGGCCAATTCCAGCCGCTGCACCGCCGGCGCCGGCAAGGCCGAGGCGGTGATCTGCCGCTGCAACTCCCGGGCCAGTTCGGCCCGCGGATCCTTGCCGACCAGGGGCGCCTGCAGGGAGGGGGGCAGCAACTCGCCGGCGAGGGCCGTCAACTCGAGCTGACGCAGGTTGAGGGCCTCGCCCACGGAGGGCCGCGCCAGGCTGTCCACCAGTCCGTTGAGCCACAGCAACAGGCTGAGGGAGAGGCTGATCAGCGCCAGGAGCACCTTCCAGCCAGGTTCCGCCCCGTGGGCTGGGGAGGGAGGGTCAGTGCCACGCAAGCGGGGGCCTCATCGGGGTCGGAGTTGGCGTCGATTCTCCCTGGCGGCTCGCCGCGTCCGCTGGGCGGCAGGGGTCTGGGCCCAGGCGTGTTCCCATACGATGGCTCCGCCTGCGGCGCAAGGCCTGTGCCCCTTCGCATCGTGCTGGTCCGCCACGGGCTCAGCAGCTTCAATCTCGATCAGCGCTTTCAGGGCCGGGATGATCTGTCCTCGCTGCTTGAGCAGGGAGTCAGCCAGGCGCGCGCCGCCGGCCAGGCCCTGGCTGAAGTGCCGCTTACAGCTGTCTACAGCTCACCCCTGAGCCGGGCCCGGGACACCACGCGGTTGCTGCTGGAAGCCCACGGCCAGCCGTTGTCGATCGACTTCGACGACGACCTGCTGGAGATCGATCTCGCCCCCTGGAGCGGTCTGCTGCGCCGTGAGGTGCGGCAGCTCTATCCAGAGCAGGAACGGACCTGGCGGCAGGCGCCGGAAACCATGGAACTGCAGCGGCAGGACGGCACGGTCCACCGGCCGCTGCCCGATCTGATGGTGCAGGCCCAACGCTTCCTGGATCAGCTGCTGGAGCGCCATGGCCAGGCCCTCGCTGGCGGCGCTCAGGCCACCGTGCTGGTGGTGGCCCACAACGCCATCCTGCGCGCTCTGCTGCTGCAGGCTCTGGGGTTGCCGGCCAGTGGCTTCCGCCGGCTGCGGCTCGAGAACGCCTCGATTTCGGTGCTCAACCTCGAACGCGAGGGCAGCGGCCGCATCCAGGTTCAGATCGAGTCGATCAACGGCACCAGCCACCTCGGTGAACCCCTGCCCGAGAAGGGCGCCGGGCCGCGGCTGCTGCTGGTGCGCCATGGCGAAACGGACTGGAACCGGGAGGGACGCTTCCAGGGGCAGATCGACATCCCCCTCAATGCCAATGGCCTGGCCCAGGCGGAGGCGGCCCGTCGCTTCCTGGCCCCGGTGCCGATCCAGAGGGCGTACACCAGCTCCATGGCCCGGCCTCGCCAGACCGCCGAACGGATCCTGGTGGACCACCCCGGCGTTCCCCTCACCAGCACCACGGGCCTGTTGGAGATTGGTCATGGCCTCTGGGAAGGCCAGCTGGAGAAGGAGATCGGCGCCGCCTGGCCCGAGCTGCTCGCCGACTGGAAGAGCCAGCCCCACACCGTGCAGATGCCCGAGGGGGAGACTGTTCGGGATGTCTGGGACCGCTCCCTGACCACCTGGCAGAGGATCGCCCGCAGCCTCGATCCAGCCGAGACAGCGCTGGTGGTGGCCCATGACGCCGTCAACAAGACAATTCTCTGCGCATTGCTCGGCCTGGGCCCGGAGGCGATCTGGTCGATCAAGCAGGGCAATGGCGGCGTCACGGTGGTCGATTACCCCCAGGGGGCCGACAGCAGGCCGGTGCTCACCTGCATGAACCTGACGGCCCATCTCGGCGGCGTGCTGGATCGCACCGCCGCCGGAGCGCTGTGACCCCGGCCACCCCTTTGCGCCTGCTGCGGGGGGTGAATCTGCTCGAGGCGGCCGGCCAGCCGCCGCGACGGGCCGATGTGCTGATCCGCGGTGATGTTCTGGAGTGGATCTCGCCCCGCTCCTCGGGCCTGCCCCCGGGGTCGTTGCCGCCAGCCGAGCCGCTCCATCCAGCCGCCTCAGCCGCCTCAGCCGCCTCAGCCGAGACAGCCGCAGTCATTCAGGCCCTTGAGGCCGCGGCTGCCAGGCCGAACTCTGATGCGCTGCCAACAGCCCTGGCCCCCGGGGCCGTTGTGCTGATCGAGGCGGCGACGCTCTGGCTGGGACCCCCTTTGGTGGATCCCCACAGCAGCCTCGAGGATCCCCTGCTGGGCCGTTCGGAAACCCTCGAAAGCCTGGCGGCCGCCGCCAGCGCCGGCGGATACGGCAGCGTCGCCCTGCTGCCCTGGGGCTCGGACTGGCGCGATCGGCCCGAGCGGCTGGCCCTGGCCTGGCCGGCGCCGCTGCAGCTGTGGCTCTGGGGCAGTTTCAGCCTGGGCGGAGCTGATCAGGAACTCGCCCGCCATGGCGATCAGATCGCTGCCGGCGCCATCGGCCTGGCCTGCGGCGACCAGCTGCCGCCCCTGTCCCTGCTGGAGCGGGGCCTGCGGCTGGCGGAGATGGGTGCGCGACCGCTGCTGCTGCCGCCCCGGGATGGTTCGCTCTGTCAGCAGGGCTTCGTGCGCGAGCGGGTGCAGGCGCTGCGGGCCGGCTGGCCTGTGGATCCGGCCGCGAGTGAAGGCCTGCCCCTGGAGCTGATCCTGGGGCTCAGCGAGCTGCTGCCGGCGGCGCCGCTGCGGCTGATGAATGTCTCCACCCGGGAGGCGGTGCTGCGGCTGGCGCGTCAGCCGGCGCCGCCGCCGGCCAGTGTCCACTGGTGGCATCTGGTGGCTGACAGCAGTCGACTCGATCCTGCCGATGGCGGCTGGCGCACCGTGCCCTCCCTCGGAGGCCCCGAGGACAGGCAGGCCCTGATCGGCGCCCTCGCCGATGGACTGATTCAGGCGGTGGCCGTGCATCACCAGGCCCTCGACGCCGAGGAGCAGTTGCTGCCCCTCGATCAGCGTCGAGCCGGTCTGGCGGGCCATGGCCCGGTGTTGCCGCTGCTCTGGCAGGTGCTGGTGGTGGAAAACGGCTGGCGACCCGAACAGCTCTGGCAGGCGCTCTGCTGGGGCCCAGCGGCGTTCCTGGGCCTCGATCAGCCGATCCTGCAGGCCCGGAGCCAACGCTGGATCCTGTTCGATCCCACGGCCCCGAGGGCAGTGGCTGACTGGCGAGCCGGCTCCCTGGCGGCCAATCCGCCACCCCAGCTCGGCAGCGGCCGGGGAGCCCTGGTGGCCTCGGGCCTCAGGGGGCCTGGGGGCTGGTGGGCACCAGACTTCCCCAGGCGTTGAACGGGTAGAAGCGCCAGAAGGCCCGACCGATGATTTCTGTCTGGGGAAGGAAATGGCCCCCGGGCCAGAAGCGACCATCCCAGCTGTTGCCGCGGTTGTCGCCGAGCACGAGCACATGGCCGGGAGGCACGATGGCATCGAGGGTGCGGCACGGGCCCATGCCGCGGCTGTCGACCGGGCAGTAGTTCCTGACGTAGGGCTCCTTGATGGCGTGGCCGTTGATCGTGACGCGGCCCAGCGGATCGACGACCACGTGTTCACCCGGCACCCCGATCACCCGTTTGATGAAGGCATCACAGGCCGGCTGCTGCACGTCGGGAAGGGCTCCGATCAGGGGCAGATTCACCAGCAGGCACTGCAGGGGGCTGGCGCCACCGCCCTGACTGATCAGCACCGGGTCGAAGTGGTGGGGGGCGTGGAACACCACGATCTCGCCGCGCCGTGGCGCGCGGCCGCGGTAGGTGAGCTTTTCGACCAGCAACCGATCCTGGATCTGCAGGCCCGGCAGCATCGAGCCCGAAGGGATGTAGCGGGCTTCCAGCAGGAACTGGCGGATTCCCAGGGCCACCGCCAGGGTGATCACCACACTGCGCCAGAACACCCAGGGGCTTTCCTCCCTCGGGCTGCTGCTGGATCTGATCGGCCTTGCTGACTTGTCGTTGCTCTGGGGTTCCGTTGGACTCAAGGCACTCGTGCGGCAGGGACCGTGGTCGGCAGGCAGATTAGGCACGCATCCGCCGGTCGCGTACCCGATGGCACGCCCTCGTTGGCATCAGGCCTTGCCCAGGCCCGGAAACCGCCTGGGGCGCAATTGGGATCGGTTTGTGGCCATCTGGGCCGCGTTCAATCTGCTGTGGGTCGGCTTCGATCTCACCTATGTGCCGCTGCGCACCTTCTGGTTGCAGCGCAATCTCTATCCGATGCCGTCGGTGCCTCTGGTGCTGCCGCTGCAAGCCATCCCCGACATCACGCCCTGGGTGGATCCGATCAAGGGCATCGAGCCCCATCGCGAAACCGAGGCCTACCGCCGAGCCTTTGAGCAGCTCGATGCGGCCCTGCAGCAGCAGCCCGTCGGCGTGGCTCTGCCGCCGGCGTTGGGCCAGCTGTTGCAGCGCCAGGTGCAGCTCACCAGTCAGATGATCGACAGCAATCCCTTTGAGGCCACAGGGGCCTCAGGCACGCTCGAGAAGATCAAGAACCGTCTGCGGCAGCGGGCCAACCGTGATTCCGCCCGTCAGGCCGCCGCCGATCTGCTCGATCCCCAGCGCCTGAGCAGGGTGCCCTGGTCCGGAGAGCGCCGCTTCTGGCGGGAGCAGGTGTTGCCACTGGTGGCCACCAACTACTGGCGCTCGATCGATGACAACGGCCGGCCCACCGATCATTTCTGGCGCTACGACCTGCTGCTGTTCCAGAGCGTCTTCGCCCTCGACATCCTGCTGCGGGTGATTCGCCTGCGCCGTCGCCTGCCCGGGCTGAGCTGGGGCCAGGCCCTGCTGCGGCGCTGGATCGACCTGCCCCTGCTGCTTCCCTTCTGGCGCTGGTTGCGACTGGCTCCGGTGGTGGAGCGGCTGCAGACCAGCGCCTTGATCAATCTCGAGCCGCTGCGGGCTGTCATCAGCAGTGCGGTCGTGGCCCTGCTGGCGGTGGAGCTGTTCGAGGTGCTGGCGCTGCAGCTGATCTATGGCGCTCAGGGGCTGATCCGCTCCCCGCGCTGGCCGAACCGGATCCGGGCGTTGCGAAGCCATCAGACCGTCGTCAATCATGACGAGCGCGAATTGGTGGAGCTGGTGCGCATCTGGGCTCCACTGCTGCTGGTGCAGGTGGCACCGCGTCTGGCACCGGAACTGCAGGGGGTGCTGGGCCATGCCCTGCAGCAGAGCCTGCAGAACACGATGGTGCCGCCGCCTCTGCGCCAGCTTCAGCCCTTGCTGCAGGTGGAGAAGGGGTTCAGCCGTCAGCTGGCTGCCGGGGTGGTCGACAGCCTGATCGATCTGACCCGCAGCACTGGGGAGCGGCTGGGGCGCCGCGACGATCAGCAGCTGGAGCTGCTGCAGCGCTTCATTGATCGCTTCTGGGAGGAACTGGCTGCGGCATTGGAGAATGGGCCCGCCCTGGAACGCTCCCAGCAGCTCCTCTGCACGTTCCTGGAGGAGTTCAAGGGCACCTATGTGAGCCAGATCAATCGCTCGGGCATCGAGGGATTGATTGCCGAACTCGATCAGCTGATGGTCAAGGGGCCTGGACCAGAAGCGTCGTCCAGTCCTGGGGATTGAAGCCCGTGCTGATCCTGCCGGCTGCCGTCACCAGGAACGGCCGCTTGATCAGCCTGCCGTCGGCGGCCAGGGCCTGCAGGGCTTCCGCATCGCTGAGGGCCTTGACCACCGCAGCACCAAGGGCCCGATAGCTCTGGCCGCTGGTGTTGAACAGTCTGGAGCGGCCCAGCTGCTCCAGGGCCGACTCCAGCTCCTGTTGGCTGGGCGTCTGGGTCGTGATGTCGATGACTTCGACCTCGATGCCCTGCTGCTTCAGCCAGGCCAGTGCCTTGCGGCAGGTGCTGCAGCTTCCATAGCTGTAGAGCCGTGGCTGGTCCTGGGGCTGGGACAAGGGAGTGGTGACGGCAGGAGCAGCTGAGCTGGCCCGGAGGCGGGCCTGGGCACGCCCCGGGAGGGGTGGCGGACGACGTCCCTACTTCTTGCCGACCAGGGACTTGAGGGCTCCCAGCAGACTGTTGGAACCCTTGCCAACGGCGTTGGAGGGGCGGGTGCGCACCGTCACGTCACCGTTGACCGTGGTGCGGCAGCTGAGGCGATAACTGGCCGGACGATCAGAGAGATAAACCTCTTCCACATCGCTGCGGGGGGAGAGATTACGGGCTCCTTCCAGCACTTCAACCACACAGGTGCCGCACTGGCCGATGCCACCACAGTTGTTGAAGTTGTTGAGGCCTGTGTAGGGGTTGATCCCGGCGTCCAGGGCGGCCTTGCGAAGATTCGCGCCCTCAATGCATCCGACCTGCTGGCCTTCACGTTCGAAGCGAATGGTGGGCACGGTCGATCCGGGGGAGAGAGGGCGCCGCCCAACTTACGCCACCTGCGCCCCCCCTCCCTCATTCCCCTCGGGCTCAATGTTCTGGAGGCCCCGGCGGCTGGAGTGCCTAACATTCAGATTGCGTGGCGCCAGCTCCTTGACCCACTCCAGCTACGACCTGGTTGTCCAGCAGTTGATCCCCGGCTACGCCAGCCTGGCGCGACTGGCTGTTTCGCTGTTGGCGGCATCTCCCCTGGCTTCAGCCACCGCTTCGGCGGTGCTGGTGGCTGGCTGCGGCACGGGGGCTGAATTGTTGGAGGCCCGTGCCCAGCGGCCGGACTGGCAGCTCACGGCCATCGATCCCGCTGCCGAGATGCTGGCGGTGGCACAGCAGCGGCTGGGCCAGGCGGGTCTGGATGGTTCGCCGGCTGCGGCCGGGGCGATCAGCTGGCGCCAGTCCAGCGTCGAGGAGCTCGATGCCCAGGCGGCCTTTGATGGTGCCCTCTCCGTCCTGGTGCTGCAGTCCCTGCCGGATGACGGTGCCAAGCTGGCCTTTCTGACGGCCCTGGCGCGCAGCCTGCGCCCCGGCGGACAGTTGGTGCTCGTCGATCTGATGCGCTCGGAACGATCGCCCCTCCAGGCCCAGGTGGAACAGGCCTGGCTGGGCTTCCAGCGGGCCAGTGGGCTGACGGCCGCCACCGAGGCCCTGGATGCTCTCAGCCAGGGCTTCCATCCGATTGGGCTTGCCAGGCTCACCGCCCTGGTCAACGCCGCCGGTTTCAGTGATCCGGCGCTCGTTTTCAAAGCCCTCGATGTGGAGGGTTTCCTGCTGCAGCGGCGGGCCTGAATTGCTGTCCCGCAGGGAGGCGGGAGTGAACTGGCCTGGCCCTGTTGCCGGGCGGACTCACGGTTCCCGATCCGTTCCATCGGGCCGGTGCGGCCAGGCAGGCTCAGGCGTGTGAGCGGCGCATCACTGGGACGTCGCTGCCGCACGTTGCCGCCGGGTGCCAGCAGCTCAGCGCAGGCGACCGCTGCCGGCGTTGGTGTTGACGCTGAAGCCGGATCCAGGGCTGCGATCGGAGATCACACTCAGCAGGGGCACCACGAGCGTGAGCAGGCCAATGGCGATGCCGGCCAGCAATCCCAGGCCCTCCCCCAGCGGATCGCTGCCGCCGGATAACAGCTCCCGTGAGAGGGGCTCCTGGAAAGCCAGGTCTCTGGACGCGCCATGGCGCAGGGGACTTCGTCCGGGCGTTTCGTCCTCGTGCTCGACGCCATCCGTGCCAGTGCCCCCGGCGTCGTTGTCCCAGGCGACAGCGGAGCCACTGAGCACAACAGGCTTACCGCCGGGGGTGGAATCAGGGCTTCCGCCTGCAGGGCCGTCGGAGACAGAGCCTGGGCCACCAGTGCTGCTGGAGGGCACGTTGGTGGCCGCTGGGGTGGCGGCTGCTGGAGACCAGCCTGAAAATGCGTTGCCCGCGAGACCGTGACGATCCAATGGCTCAAAGGAAGGACGGCTCACCGCAGGACCCGAATCGGGGCGGGAGGGATGGGTTAAGGCTTGCTCCATGGTTTGGTGGAGCCGCTCATGGGCTGCACCTCGTCAAGCAGTCAAAGTGAGAATAACTATCATGACACAAATCCTGCTGAAAGTCCAGCCAGGACGGGCCGAGGTCCCTGGTTGGGGCAGGATCAGGCGGCGGGACGGGCGTGATTGTGCTGTTGCCGGTGAATGTTGATGTTGGTCGGAGCGGCCTCCATGCCATCCAGCCGTTGGCGAATCGCCCGCAGTTCTTCGAGGATCGAACTCAGCAGTTCCTGGGTGGCGGTGGAGGGGGAGTTGAGCACCTCGACGGTGACCTCCTTGATGCGCAACACGTCCCTGGCGAAGCGCGCCACTTCATTGGGGTGAAACAGCAGGGGCTCTTTTTGGTCGCTGCGGTATTCAGGGTTGAGTTTGCGGGCGTTGAAGGGGGGATTGAGATTGCGGGGATCTGTGTTGGTATAGCGATAGACCGAAGCCCTTGAACGGTTGAGGGATTTCTGGACGTCGTCAATGGCGATCAGGGCATCGACGACATCCGGGCTGTCGCTGTTGAGCAGGCCCGCCAGCAACTCGGCTGTACCTGCCTGGTCCTTCGCTTCTGTCTGGCCGACCGGGGCGGGTTGGGTCGCAGCAGCGGGAGGAAGCATGAGACAGCGGTTGGACGGGTTGGATCAGGCCGGGACGCTAGCAGAGGTCCATGGGCCTCGATGTTTGCCCAGGACACCTCCGCGGCCTGCTCCAGGAGTCGGTGATAGCGTCCGCCCCTGTGTTTGCCGGTACCTCCATGCGCGTCTCCCGCCTGATGCTGGTGACGCTTCGCGAAACTCCCGCGGAGGCTGAGATCACCTCCCACAAACTGCTGCTGCGGGCCGGCTACATCCGCCGCCTCTCCTCCGGCATCTATGCCTATCTGCCGCTGCTCTGGCGCGTGCTCCAGAAGATCACGGCGATCGTGCGCCAGGAGATGGATGCCACCGGCGCCCTGGAGACGCTTCTGCCCCAGCTCCAGCCTGCGGAGCTGTGGGAACGCAGCGGCCGCTGGGCCGGCTATACGGCCGGGGAGGGGATCATGTTTCACCTCACCGACCGCCAGGGAAGAGAGCTGGGACTGGGGCCCACCCATGAGGAGGTGATCACCACTCTGGCGGCCGACCTGCTGCGCTCCTATCGCCAGTTGCCGGTGAATCTCTATCAGATCCAGACCAAGTTTCGCGATGAGATCCGTCCTCGTTTCGGCCTGATGCGTGGGCGGGAGTTCATCATGAAGGATGCCTATTCCTTCCACGGGGATGAGGATTCACTCCGCCAGACCTACAGCGAGATGGATCTCGCCTATCGGCGCATCTTCCAGCGATGTGGCCTGCGCACCGTGGCGGTGGAAGCCGACAGTGGCGCCATCGGAGGTTCCGCAAGTCAGGAGTTCATGGTCACCGCTGAAGCCGGCGAAGATCTGATTCTCACCAGTGCCGATGGCAGCTATGCCGCCAACCAGGAGCGGGCCGTCTCGGTGCCCCCTGAAGCCGTGCCCCTCGCCTCAGGGGCACGGGCCGGCGGTGCGGGAGAACCCCTCAGCACCCCGGGCCAGAGCAGCATCGAGCAGTTGTGCGGCGCCCATGGCTTCGAGGCCGGTCAGCTGGTCAAGGTGTTGCTGCTGCTGGCCCGCTGCGCCGATGGCCAGCTCCAGCCCCTGCTGATCAGCCTGCGGGGGGATCAGCAACTCAATGAGGTGAAGCTGGCCAATGCGGTCTCCGCCCTGCTGGCCGAATCCCACGGCGCCCTGCTGTCGATCGATCCGCTGACGCCCGATCTGGTGCGCAACGACAAGCTGCCCCTCGATCTCGGGGCGATCCCCTTTGGCTATCTCGGTCCCGATCTGGCCGATGCGGTGCTGGCCGGTGACCCGTCGATCCGGGACGGCGCGAGTGGGGCCCTGCCCTCAGCTTCCGGAACCCGGCTGGTCCGCAGCTTTCTGCGCCTGACGGATGCCACCGCTGCCGAGCTGGCGGCCTTCGTCTGCGGTGCCAATGCCAGGGACGGCCACCGCGTCGGTGCCAGCTGGGCAGGTCTTGGCCTGCGTCCTGAGCCGCTGGATCTGCGCGCCGCCCAGAGCGGTGATCGCTGCCTCCACGACCCCGACCAGTGTCTGCAATCGGCCCGGGGCATTGAAGTGGGCCACATCTTCCAGCTCGGTCGCAAGTACTCCGAAGCCTTGGAGGCTCGCTTCACCAATGAGAGCGGCGCTGAAGAGGCCCTCTGGATGGGCTGCTACGGCATCGGCGTCTCGAGGCTGGCCCAGGCTGCTGTCGAGCAGCATCATGACGCCGACGGCATCTGCTGGCCTGAGGCGATTGCCCCGTTCGAGGTGATCGTGGTGATCGCCAACACCCAGGAGGCGGTTCAGGTGGAGCTGGCCGAAACCCTGTATGCCGAACTGGGCGCCGCCGGCCTTGAGGTGTTGCTCGATGACCGCTCCGAGCGGGCCGGGGTGAAGTTCAAGGATGCCGACCTGATCGGCATCCCCTGGCGCGTGGTGGTGGGCCGCGGTGCGGCCACCGGCCAGGTGGAGCTGGTGCGGCGCGCCGGCGGTGAGAAGCGCGAGCTGGCCGCCAGTGCCCTACGGGCCGTGCTGGAGGCTGAGATTGTTCGCGGCCGGGCCGGCGTACCGGCCCAGGCATAAGCCCGCCAGGCCAGGCCCCGTTCGCTCTCCTGCTTGCAGCGGCCTCAGGAGCCACCCCTAGGATCCAAGCCACTTTCTTCCATTCGCCATGGTTGCTTTTCTGCGCCGGAACGTCGTCCGACCCCTGCTGTCGCTCTGCCTGGCTCTGGCCCTTGGCCTCAGTCTCAGCCTGACCGCCTGCAGCAGCGCCAGCAGCCTCAGCGGCAACTACGTCGACGACACCGTGAGCGTGGCCCACAGCCTGCTCAGCACCATCACCATCGCCCAGGACGATCCCAGCCGCCAGGAGGCTGAAACCCAGGCCAGCAGCCTGATCAAGGACTACGTCGCCCGCTACCGCCCCCGTCGTGACGTCAACGGCCTCGGTTCGTTCACGACGATGCAGACGGCTCTCAACTCCCTGGCGGCCCATTACAGCGCCTATGCCAACCGTCCCCTGCCCGACACCCTGCGGGCCCGGCTGGAGAAGGAGCTGAAGATGGCCGAGAGCGGTGCCGTTCGGGGCGCCTGAGGCTTGGATCGATCCCGATCTTTTGACGAAAAGGCCCTCGATCTGAGAAGCTCTCACGTTGTGCTCTGAAGCGGCTCCGGGCCGCTGTGTCCTTGGCCAACGTCGTCGTCATCGGTGCGCAATGGGGTGACGAAGGGAAGGGCAAGATCACTGATCTGCTCAGCCGTTCCGCTGATGTTGTCGTCCGCTACCAGGGTGGAGTTAATGCCGGTCACACGATCGTCGTGGACGACCGGGTTCTGAAGCTCCACCTGATTCCCTCCGGCATCCTCTATGCCGACACCACCTGCCTGATCGGTTCCGGCACCGTGGTTGATCCCAAGGTGATGCTCGGGGAGCTCGACATGCTTCTGGGCTACGGCATCGACGTGGCGGGCCTGAAGCTGGCCTCCACGGCCCACGTGACCATGCCGTACCACCGCCTGCTCGATCTGGCGATGGAGCAGCGCCGCGGCGATCGCCGCATCGGCACCACCGGCCGTGGCATCGGCCCCACCTATGCCGACAAATCGGAACGCAACGGCATCCGGGTGCTGGATCTGCTCGATGCGTCCCGCCTGCGCGATCGTCTCAGTGGCCCCTTGGCCGAGAAGAACGAGCTGCTGCAGAAGGTCTACGGTCTTGAGCCCCTAGACGCCGATGCGGTGATCGAGGAGTACGCCGGCTACGGCCAGCGCCTGGCTCCCCACGTGGTCGATTGCACCCGCACGATTCACGAGGCGGCCCGGGCCCGCAAGAACATCCTGTTCGAAGGTGCCCAAGGGACCCTGCTCGACCTCGACCACGGCACCTACCCGTTCGTCACCTCCTCCAATCCGGTCTCGGGCGGGGCCTGCATCGGCGCCGGCGTCGGTCCCACCCTGATCGACCGGGTGATCGGCGTCGCCAAGGCCTACACCACCCGGGTCGGCGAGGGCCCTTTCCCCACCGAGTTGGGGGGCAGCCTCAACGACCACCTCTGCGACAGGGGCGGCGAGTTCGGCACCACCACGGGCCGTCGTCGTCGCTGCGGCTGGTTCGACGGCGTGATCGGCCGCTATGCGGTGCAGGTCAACGGGCTCGACTGTCTGGCGATCACCAAGCTCGATGTGCTCGACGAGCTCGATCAGATCCAGGTGTGTGTGGCCTATGACCTCGACGGCGAGCGCATCGATTACTTCCCCAGCAGTTCGGAGGATTTCGCCCGTTGCCGCCCCATCTTCGTCACCCTGCCCGGCTGGCAGTGCTCGACTGCCGACTGCCGCAAGCTCGATGATCTGCCGGCCACGGCCCGCTCCTATCTGCGCTTCTTGGCGGAACTGATGGAGGTGCCGATCGCGATTGTCTCCCTCGGAGCTCAGCGGGATCAGACCATCGTCGTCGAGGATCCCATCCATGGTCCCAAGCGGGCCCTGCTGAGCGCCTGAGCCGTGTTGGCCCGTTGCGCGTCAAGCCCAGTGGTCCTCGATTCACGCCTCTCGATCGATGGGTCTCGGCGATCCACCACGGTCTGAGTCAACGCGCTTGCTGCCTCCCGGCGCTCGTCTCTGCTGCCAACGGCTGCTGATCGCCAGCCGCGTCAGCCCGTCTCCCTTCCCCCCTTGCCCGTCCCTGCCGCGATGTCCAGCTCCGAGTCCGCGCCCAAGAGCCTTGATGTCGTCGGCATCGGCAACGCCATTGTCGACGTGCTGGTGCAGGCCGATGAGGCCTTCCTCGAGGCCCACGGCCTCACCAAGGGCACCATGGCCCTGGTCGACGAACAGCAGGCTGATCGCCTCTACGCCAGCGTCGGCCCCGGGCTGGAGACCTCCGGCGGCTCGGCGGCCAACACCCTCGCCGGCATCGCCCAGCTGGGGGGCAGGGCCGGTTTCATCGGCCGGGTCAAAGATGACCAGCTGGGGGCAATTTTCAGCCACGACATCCGCTCCGTGGGGGCCCGATTCGAGACGCCACCGGCCAGCAGCGGCGCCTCCACGGCCCGTTGCCTGATTCTGGTGACCCCTGATGCCCAGCGCACGATGTGCACCTATCTCGGGGCCTCGGTGGGCCTGGATCCGGCCGATCTCGATCTCGAGATGGTGCGCCAGGCCGAGGTGCTCTATCTCGAGGGCTATCTCTGGGACAGCGACGAAGCCAAGCGCGCCTTCATCGCCGCCGCGGAGGCGGCCCGCTCCTGCGGCGGTCAGGTGGCCCTGTCACTTTCCGATGCCTTCTGTGTCGATCGCCATCGCCAGAGCTTTCAGGAGCTGGTCGATGGCCACGTCGATGTGCTGTTCGCCAACGAGATGGAGATCACCTCCCTCTACAAGGCCGCCAGTTTTGAGGAGGCCGCCGACCAGGTGCGGGGGCGCTGCAAGGTGGCGGCCCTGACCCGCAGCGAGCAGGGTTCCCTGATCCTGAGTGGTGAGATCACCATTGTGGTGCCGCCTGTCCATCTGGGCGATCTGCTGGATACCACGGGGGCCGGCGATCTCTATGCCGCCGGGTTCCTGTTCGGTTACACCCGCGGCGACAGCCTTGAACGTTGCGGTCAGCTGGGATCCCTCTGTGCCGGTCAGGTGGTCACCCAGCTGGGTCCCCGTCCCCAGGGCTCTCTGGCCGAACTGGTGGCTCGGCACCCGGGCTGAGCTGCTCCAGCAGCCACTGGCCGTAGGCAGCATCGCTGGCCGCTTCCCAGTGAATCCATTCAGGCGTTTGGTAGCTGTGCAGTTCCGCCAGGGCGGCCTGCAGTCCAGCCAACTGATCGGGGCTGGTCTTGAGCAGCAGTTTGACTTCGTCGCTGCTCTGCAGCTGGCCTTGCCAGCGGTAGTGGGAACGCACCGGCAGGAGGCTGGCGCAGGCCACCAGTCGGCGCCGTACCAGCTCCCGGGCCAGGGTGTCGGCCTGTTTGGGGCTGCCTTCAGTGGTCAGCACCAGGCTGAGGCGGCAGGTCGGCTCAGCTGGCAGGGTCATGGCGGAGGGGCCGGCTTGGCAGGATCCCTCTCCTAGCGCGTTCCCACCAATCGCGAGCTGGGTGCTTGCCATCCGCCACTGCTGCCCGCAGCGGCTTCCGGCCGGCTTGAGGCAACGGTCGCCACGGCCTTCAGGGCCCGCGCAGCCCGATCCTGACAAGACGGACAGCTGTAGCCGTACCCCTGAGGCTGTCCAGGCCTAGAACTCCTGAGAAGGCTGGCCGTTTGAGGGTTCTCCAATCGCCTGCGACGCCACTCCCACCCGTTCCAGCAGGCGCTGCAGCGGCAGTGTCAGCAACGCTTCCGGTTCTTCGGGACGCTCCAGGAGCAGCAGCCGCAGGTTGAGGGCGCTGCAGATGGCGCGCCAATGGGCCTCCCCCGGGCCGCCGGAACGGCGGCAGAGCACCGTTTCGATGTCCCAGTGCCGGCAGAGAGCCTGTTCCACCGAAGCCTGCTGTGCTCCGGAGGCCAGCGGCTGCAGGCAGGCCACCCGCTCAGCCGGCAGTCCCGCCGCCATGGCCTGTTGCAAGGCCTGGGGTCGGGGCAGGATCCGGGCATGGTGCAGAGCCCCCGGCGTCCGGTGTATGGCCTCCGCCAGGCGCCGGGCCCCGATCGCCAGCAGCCAGCGCTCACCGCTGCGCGCCCGGCCGCCGAGATCGGCCAGATCCGTCAGGATCTCCACGGTTCCACCGGGGAGGTCGGGACGCTGGAGCCGCAACAGCGGTACCCGGGCCTCGCCACAGCCCTGAACCAGGGCCGCCGTGATCCGGCTGGCGAAGGGATGGCTGGCGTCGATGACCCAGCGGAACGGTTGCTGACTAGCCCTGGCCCCAGCCAGCTCCTGCCTGACACCGGCCAGGGGCGTGGCTTCGGCGTGAGTGGAACCGATCGCTCCCACCACCAGCTCCAGACCCGGCTGCGGCGCATAGGACCTGGCGGCGGCCCTGCTGACCACACTCACGCGCACCTGCCAGCCCGCCTGCAGCAGGGCCGCCGCCAGCTGGGGCCCCTCGCCGGTGCCAGCGATCAGCCACAGCCGGGGTGCCTGTGGTCGGGCCGGGCCAGCGCTCTGGTGAAACGAGAGCGCGTGCATCAGGATGGCGGTTGCCGTCGGCGGGTTGGGGCTTGAATCACTGTCTGCTTGAAGTTGAGGTGCTGGAGGCGCCTCAGGTTCGCTACACCCAGGACAACCAGACACCGGTTGCGGAAATGACCGTGCAGCTGGATGGCCTGCGGCCCGATGATCCGCCGGGGCAGCTGAAGGTGGTGGGCTGGGGCAATCTGGCCCAGGATCTTCAGAACCGGGTGCGGGTGGGCCAGCGCCTGGTGCTCGAGGGACGAATGCGCATGAACACTGTCACCCGCCAGGACGGCGTCAAGGAAAAGCGGGCCGAGCTCACCCTCGCCCGTCTCCATCCCCTTTCGCCATCGGATTCCCAGTCCTCCGCGGCAACTCCGGGCCCGTTTGCGGGCGTCCCTGCCGCAGCGATGGCCGCAGCGAGCCCCCAGGGGGCTGCTGCGCCCTATCCGGCCGGCCGGCCCGCGCCCGGCAGCCCCCAGCGTCGTTCGGCTCCGAGTCCTTCAGCTGCTGCCGGGCCAGCGGCCCAGCCCCCGGCTCAGGAGCCAGCGGTGTGGAACTCCGGGCCGTTGGTGCCCTCCGATGAGTTCGCCGACGACGACGATATCCCGTTCTGAAGGGCCACGGATCGGCTCAGCTGCCGATCAGTCTCTCGCTGGCCTGCTCCAGGAGCTGGCCCAGTTCCCGTTCCAGGGCTGCCAGATCCAGGCGCCATTGGGCCCACTGGCCACTGTCGATCTGGCGCAGGAGCCAGAGGCGATCCTGGCGCAGCTGCTCGATCAGAGTGGCGATGTCTGTTTCTGCAGCGGTGCCGGCTTGGTTCATCGGACCGCTCTGATCGCTTCGATTGCTCTGATCGGTTGGATTGCTCTGATCGGTTGGAGCGAAGAACTCCTGGGATGGCTCGGAACGCATCGTGA
The DNA here is from genome assembly GCA_903823115.1 of uncultured cyanobacterium. GTDB lineage: Bacteria > Cyanobacteriota > Cyanobacteriia > PCC-6307 > Cyanobiaceae > Cyanobium. Next base: position 7,443 of record CAIJRN010000056.1, on the reverse strand, counting down.
TGGCGCGCAACGGCGCAGTGGAAGGGAGGGTGTGGAGATCGGGCGCTCGTCGCTGAAGCTCATGCCCCGGGATCGGGCAGGAGCCCCCCGTCGGGAACTCCCGATGGGAAGCTCGCGACGGGGACCCCAGTTCAGAACCTGCTGGCCAGTCTGGACGCTGACGCGGCCGAAAAGGCTGGCTGTTGAGCCGAAAGCCATCGCAGGCCTGGCGACTGGTCGCGGCCCCTGCCCGCAGCCATGGGCCGCCAGGCATGGACCTCACCAACGCCGATGGCAGGCTCCAACCGCAGCCGGCCCACTGCCTTGCCCAGACAAATCCCTTGCCCAGACAACTGCCTTGCCCAGACAACTGCCTTGGCCTGATGCCAGCGTGTCCGTGCCGCAGGGATGGCTGGGCCACGGTCACGGCGGGGGAGGCTAAAGAGGTCTGAAAACCAGCCGCTGGCGTGGCGATGGTGGGCGGCAGCGCTGGAATCGGCCCAGGCGTTGCCCCTGCCGGTCACCTGTTACTGGAAGATGGGTTGATGCAAGCCCTGTTTTCCCCCGGCAGTCTCGTCACGGTGGCCGGAGCCGTGCTCACGGTGATCGGCTCGATCGCCTACCTCGGCGACAACGCCAATCTCAGTCTGCCCACCATCTTCTACGGGATTCCGATCCTGCTGGGTGGCCTGGCCCTCAAGTCCTCCGAGTTGCCGCCGGCGGCCAGGATCAGTCCATCCCAGGCCTTCAGCAGCCTGCGGGAGCTGCCGGAGAGCGAGCCCCTGCGCAAGCTGCTGGCCGATGTGACCCGCTGGCGCTATGGCCAGAAGGCCCATCTGGAATCCTCGCTGGAGGCGCTCAAGCTCTGGGATGAGGACGAACCACCCCAGCTGGAATCGGTGCAGGAACTTGACTGTGACGGCTCCTATGGCCTGCGCCTGGCCTTTGTCTGCGGCGCTGTGCCGTTTGCCCGCTGGCAGGAGCGCCAGGATCGCCTTGGCCGTTTCTTTGGCCCAGGCCTGAAGGCTGAGTTGATGCAGCGCTCGGCCGGAACCTTCAGCCTGGACCTGGTCACCGAAGCCATCCCCCCCCACCGCTGAAAGACCGTGAGCTCTGATCCCAACGTCAGTCCTGAGGACAGCCTGCGGGTCTCCGTCCTCAGCGAGGCCCTTCCTTACATTCAGCGCTTCAGCGGCCGCACGATCGTCGTCAAGTACGGCGGAGCGGCCATGGTGCGTGAGGATCTGCGCGACGCGGTCTTCCGCGATCTCGCTTTGCTGGCCTGCGTCGGGGTGCAGCCGGTGGTGGTCCATGGCGGTGGACCCGAAATCAATCACTGGCTTTCCCGCGTCGGCATCGAAGCCCGCTTTCGCGATGGCCTGCGCATCACCGATGAGGCCACGATGGAAGTGGTTGAAATGGTGTTGGTCGGCAAGGTCAACAAGCAGATCGTCAATGGCCTCAACCAGGTCGGCGGGCGGGCCGTCGGGCTCTGCGGCAGTGACGGCAACCTGCTGCAGGCCCGTACCCACGGGGATGGCAGCCTGGGTCTGGTGGGGGATGTGGCGGTGGTGAACTGTGCGGTGATCAAGCCGCTGCTCGATGGCGGCTACATCCCGGTGATTTCCAGCGTCGCCCCGGACCTCCACGGCAAGGCCCACAACATCAATGCCGACACGGTGGCCGGTGAACTGGCCGCGGCCCTGGATGCCGAGAAGCTGATCCTGCTCACCGACACCTGCGGCATCCTGCGCGATCGTGAGGATCCCGACTCGCTGCTGGGCCAGCTCACCCTGGCCGAGGCCCGGGAGCTGATCCAGTCGGGCATTGTCAATGGCGGCATGATCCCCAAGACCGAATGCTGCATCAGGGCCCTGGCCCAGGGAGTCGCCGCCGCTCATATCGTCGATGGCCGCATTCCCCATGCCCTGCTGCTGGAGGTGTTCACCAAGGCCGGCATCGGCACGATGGTGGTGGGCAGCCGGGCCCACCTCGACGACTGATGGCAGCTCTGCGGTCCGGCGATGGCTGAGCGGGCGCTGGATCCGGCGATCAGCCTGGCGCTGCTTTCGGCGCGCCAGGCGATTGAGCGCGGTGAGTACGGCCTGAGCCTGCGACTGCTGGAGCCGCTGGCATCAACGCATGGGCCGGAGACACCGGTCGGGGCGGGCCTGCGCCTGCTGATGGTCACGGCGTATATGGGTCAGGGGCAGAGCGAGCAGGCCGCCGCCTGCTGCCGCAGCCTCCAGGCCTGTAGGGACGCCACCCTGCGCGCCCAGGCCCGCGACCTGCTCACGGTGCTGGAGGCCCCGGCCCTGCAGCGTCCTCGCAACTGGTCCATGACCCTGCCCGATCTGGCCCAGCAGGGAGCGCTGCTTGAGGGCAATGGCGCCGGCCTCGCCAGCCTGGCCAGCCGCCGCCGTCAGCGGCCGCCGCCGGAGCCGCCACCGCCGGTGGGTCCGACCCCGGCGCCGCTGGGTTTTGCCGCTCTTGTGGCCGTGTTGCTGTCGTTGTTGCTGCTGCTGCCCTTGCTGGCTGGCTGCATGGAGGTGCGCAGTGAACTGCGTTTCGAGGGCCCAGGTCGCCTGCAACTGAGCCACCGTCTGCGCAGCGACTCCGGCCAACTGACGCCCTGGCAGCGCAGTTTCGCTGAGGCGCTCAGGGCCGGTCCAGCTCCTTTCCAAAGCCAGCGGCAGGGAGGGGTGCAGGTGCTCTCCACGAAGGTCCTGCCCGCCGAGCAGGCGCTCGCTGCCCTGCAGCGCAGCCTTGATGCCGCCGCCGAACTGGCGGGGGTGAGCCTTCCGCCGGCCGATCTGCAGTGGCGGGAGCGCAACTGGTTGGTGGGCGTACGCCAGAGTGTTTCGCTGGTGGTGGATCTCACGTCGCTGCCGCCCCTGGCTGGTGTTGATCTGAGCCTGCAGCTGGTGCCGGTCTCCGCCACGGCGGTGCTGGCAGCGGAACCCCTGCCCGTGCGCTCCCTGGCGCGGCAACGGCGGGGAGACCCCGAGGTGCTCTGGCCGCTGCAGAGTGGCCAGCTCAATGTCCTGGAGTTGCGTTGCTGGCGCTGGAGTCGCCTCGGCCTGGGCTCCTGCGCCATCGCCGCTGGCCTGGTGCTGGTGTCGCTGTTGCAGCGGATGCGGCTGAGTCTCGGCTTCGGCCTGCCGGAGCTGCCGGCCTGAGGCCCGCTGGTTTCAGAGCTGCAGCGGATCGGGATCGATCGCCAGAGAAACGCTCTGGGGCAGGATCCGCCTCAATTCCGCTTCCGGTGGCAGGGGGATCGCTGCGGCTTCCGGTCCGTGCAGCAACACCTGCCAGCGGCTGCGTCCCGCCACCCGGGCCACCGGCGCCGGTGCAGGCCCGATCACGATCCAGCCCTGGCCCTCCACCTGGGCGCGCACCGTTTCCACCAGGCTGGTGGCTGCCGTGGCGGTGGCGCTGGCCGAGGGACCCGCCAGCCGCAGCAGGCAGGCCCGGCTGAACGGCACCAGGCCGGCCTGGCGCCGCAGCTGCAGCTCCTCCTCAAGGAAGCGCTCATAGCGGCCATCGACCAGATGGCGAATCACCGGATGCTCGGGGCTGTAGGTCTGCACCAGCACTTCCCCCGGCAGCTCGCCCCGGCCGGCCCGCCCTGCCAGTTGCAGCAACAGTTGCAGGCAGTGCTCGGAGGAGCGCAGGTCCGGGCGGTGCAGCAGGCCATCGGCGGCGAGCACGGCCGCCAGGGTCACCCGCGGCAGATCCATGCCCTTGGCCAGCATCTGGGTGCCGACCAGCACATCGGCCTCGCCAGCGGCGAAGCGATCCAGCAGACGGCGGTGACCATCGCGACCGCGGGTGGTGTCCTGATCGAAGCGCAGCAGCCTCAGGCCCTCCAGTTCCAGCGCCAGCTGCTCCATCACCCGCTGGGTGCCGGCCCCGAAGGGTTTGAAGGCGGTGGAGCCGCACTTACCGCAGCGCTGGTCGATCTCCTGGCGGTGATCGCACCAGTGGCAGCGCAGCCATTCACTGGAGCTGCCACCCCGGCTGCTGCGATGCACGGTGAGGGTCACGTCGCAGTTGGGGCACTGCACCGCCTCCCCGCAACTGCGGCAACTGAGGAAGGAGCGATAACCCCGCCGCGGCACCAGCACCACCGCCTGTTCGCCCTTGGCCTGAAGCTGCTCCAGCCGGCCCATCAACGGCCGACTGATCAGGCGCCGGTGCCCTTCAGCGAGCTCCAGGCGCATGTCCACCAGGCGCACGGGCGGCAGGGGCCGCTGGCCGATGCGCTCCGGCAGTCGCAGCAGGCGGATTCCCCCTTCGCTCAGGGGCTGACGAGCGCGCTTCCAGGTTTCCAGCGAGGGGGTGGCGCTGCCGAGCAGCAGGCGAGCACCGCCCAGGCTGGCCCTGAGTTGGGCCACGTCCCTGGCGTGATAACAGGGCATCGGGCTTTCCTGTTTGTAGGAACTGTCGTGTTCCTCATCGAGCACGATCAGGCCCAGCGAGGCCAGGGGCAGGAAAATCGCCGAGCGGGTGCCGATCGCCACCACCGGTTCCGCCGCCGCCGCCGCGTCCAGGCAGCGGCGCCAGACCGCCACCCGCTCCGCATCCCCCATGCCGCTGTGGTACTCCAGCACCTGGGGGCCGAGCCGGGCGCGGCAGCGATCCAGCAGCTGGGGAATCAGGCCGATCTCCGGTGCCAGCAGCAACACGCTGCGCCCCTGTCGCAATTGCCGGGCCGCAGCCTGCAGGTAGACCTCCGTCTTGCCGGCACCGGTGACTCCCCACAGCAACAGGGTGGTCCCGGCTGCGGCTGTGTCGATCGCCTCAATCGCCGCAACCTGGGCGGCATTGGCCGCCTGGGGCTGTTCGAGCGCCATGGGCGGGTCCAGTCCCAGCCGCTCAGCTGGGGCGGCGGCCGTGCCCTGGGTCCCCGTCCGGGTGGCGGACAGGCCTCGAATCGTCGTTCGCCGCAGCAGCCCCTTCGCTTCCAGCCCCGCGATCAGACCCCGGCCGAAACCATCAACGCCCAGCAGGTCCCGCAGCAGGCGCCGCCCGCCATGGGCCTCGAGATGCTCCAGCAGGGCACGCTGGCGGGAGTTCAGGTCCGCCGGCAGCTCGGCCAGCGCCGGCGGATCATTCGCTGTCGTCTCTGGCTCGATTCGCTGGATCTGGCAGAGCAGTCGGCCGCCGGGGCCCCGGGGTCGCTGGCCCAACCAACCGCTGGGCAGGGCACTTTTGAGGGTGCGGAAACTGCTGGTGTGGCAGGCCGCGGCCACCGCCTGCACGACGGAGTGCCAGTGCCCATCCACCGCCGCGCTCTGCAGGATGGCCTGCACCGCCTGCATGCGCTTGCCTGCCAGGCCGGCGGGGAGGGCGTCATGGCAAGCCAACACCAGCCCGGCGTGGCGACGTCCCTGGAGCGACACCTGCACCAGATCACCCACACCGACCGTGAGGGCGTCGGGGTTGGCATAGGTGAACGCCTGGCCCTCGCGGCCGGCTTCCACCCAGATGTCCAGCCAGGGGGGCGGTGTCGAGGGGACGGGGGGGTGGAACGCTGGGGGCAGTCTTGCAAAGGTCTCAGCGGATTCCTAGAATAAATGGGTTGGGCACGCCATTCAGGCTGCCGTCGGAACCAAGCAGAGTTCCGTCCAGCGGGAAGACCCTTTGAGTGCCCGGGAGCCCTGCTCCCATTTCGGCATCAGGTCTGCGACCACCCCTGACAGCACTGCTTCGGCTTCGGTCGTCCCAACCCGAATCTCCCGCATCTGGTGCGCCCTCTCCAGATGTCTTGATGGTCCTCTCACCAGGCCGCCATCCATTCCGATACCGGGCCTGATCGTTTTGATCGGGCGCTGATTCGGTCCGTCTCTCTCCCACCAGGTTTTTTGGCGGCATTGGCTGCTGCTCCTGGCTTACAAGCTTCGTTGCAGCGAAGCTTCGTCATCTACCGATCCCTGTTTTCGTCGCGCATCCGCTATGAGTTCCGTCGCCGCCAAGGTCAAGGCCGCCAATGCCTCCGTCTCTGCAGGTCCCGCAAGCAAGAGAGGAGTGGCTGCCAAGACTCCCCCTGCGGCCAAGACTCCCCCCGCGGCCAAGGTGGTGATCCCCGAAATCATGATGACGGTGACGGCTGACGGTGAGGTGTTGCCCGCCCCCAAGCCCAAGGCCCGCAAGAGCGCTCCGGCCGAAACCGCCACCAAGGCCGCCAAGACCACCAAGGCAGCGAAGACCACCAAGGCCCGCAAGCCTGCGGCAGCCAAGGGCGCGGCCAAGCCTGAGGCCGTCGATCTGAAGGCCGCCGCCGATGACTTGCTGAATGCCGCAGCTGGCGCCGATGGCGAGGTTGATGATCTGGAGTTGGCCATCGCCGACGGGGCTGAGAAGAAGGACGCCAAATCGACCAAGGCCCTGGCCAGCATCAAGGTGGGTCCGAAGGGTGTGTACACCGAGGATTCGATCCGGGTGTATCTCCAGGAAATCGGCCGCATCCGCCTGTTGAGGCCGGATGAAGAGATTGAACTGGCCCGCAAGATTGCCGACCTGTTGGAGCTGGAGGAGAAAGCGGCCGAGTTTGAGGCCGATAAAGGGCATTTCCCCGATTCCAAGGAATGGGCGGCGATCTTCGATATGCCGCTGATCAAGTTCCGGCGGCGGCTGATGCTGGGCCGGCGAGCCAAGGAAAAGATGGTGCAATCGAACCTGCGTCTGGTGGTGTCGATTGCCAAGAAATACATGAACCGTGGCCTCTCCTTTCAGGATCTCATTCAGGAGGGAAGCCTGGGCCTGATTCGGGCGGCTGAGAAGTTCGACCATGAAAAGGGTTATAAGTTCTCCACCTATGCCACTTGGTGGATCCGTCAGGCGATCACTCGGGCGATTGCTGATCAGAGCCGCACGATCCGGCTGCCGGTTCACCTCTACGAAACCATCTCCCGCATCAAGAAAACCACCAAGACTCTCTCGCAGGAGTTTGGGCGTAAGCCCACGGAGGAGGAGATTGCCGAAAGCATGGAGATGACGATCGAAAAACTGCGTTTCATCGCTAAATCGGCACAGTTGCCAATCTCTTTGGAGACCCCGATCGGCAAGGAAGAAGATTCGCGTCTTGGTGATTTCATCGAGGCCGACATCGAGAATCCTGAGCAGGATGTGGCTAAAAATCTTCTGCGCGAAGATCTTGAAGGTGTCCTCGCCACCCTCAGCCCAAGGGAGCGGGATGTGTTGCGCCTGCGTTACGGCCTGGATGATGGCCGGATGAAGACCCTGGAGGAAATCGGTCAGATTTTTGACGTCACCCGTGAACGGATTCGTCAGATTGAAGCCAAGGCCCTGCGCAAGCTGCGCCATCCCAACCGCAATGGCGTTCTCAAGGAGTACATCAAATAAGTTCTGCTGCTGCTCATGAATGAAATCCCTGGCCCCCAGTCTCCGGCTGCAGGGTTGGGGAATTCACTCTTGTTTGCCGGCCATTTTTACTGAGGG
>CAIJRN010000055.1 GCA_903823115.1 uncultured cyanobacterium | reverse complement strand
CATGAAGCTGGCGGAGAAGCTCCCATAGTTCATACGATCTCGTCAATGGTTGAGATAAGATTCTCCTGCTCTGCCGCCTCTTCGGCGGCTTTTTCATGCCCGCAGCGACCCTGCAAATTGCTGATTATTCGAGGTGCCCTTCTGGCTTTGACCTGGACTTGTCCTCAGCTTTGATTGCCGGTTTGATTGCCGGTTTGATTGCCGGATTTTTACCTAGGCATTGTTGCTGAGCATTCGCCTTTGCTGACTGTTCTTTAGTCACAGTATGTCAGGGAGATTTGCTGGTATTTGCTGCTTCTTCATCGAAAGCAAGCTGGTGGCCGGGTTTTCTCCTCGGCTTGCCGAATCGTGCTGCGGTAATGCCGGCAATCCGTACCGGATTTGCTGAATGAACCCTCCCCAGCTGGGGATGGAACGACTGGGGATGTTCCCAGTCGCTCGCTCACCGCTGCCAGAGTGGGCGAGTGGCAAGAGCTGGATGGAAATCAACGTCTGCCGGCTGGATCTCATCCGATTCCCGCACTCCATGAAGCCCCTGGCGCCGACCAGGCCTGTGCCCGTTTGGCTTCTTTAATGGCGCCACCTGTCCCAACGTGAAAGCCCCATGACGATCTCCAGATTGCTGTCGCGGCTTGCCCCTGCAGGGCTGGCATTGCTCTGCCTGCCTCTGTGGCCCCTGGGTGCTGAGGCCCGCCCCAATCCGGGCGGGATCGGCGGCCCTGCTTCCGGGCTCGGGGTCGCTCCCGGTGAGGGCGTGGGCCGGGCCGGTGTTGGCGTCGGCCGGCCCGGTGTCGGCTACGGCGGCGTCGGTGGTCCCTATTCCGGCGCCGGTGTGCGCCCGGGGGCCGGCTGGGGCGCTCCAGGCCCTGGCCTGACCCGGGCCCCGGCCGCGGCCTATGGCGCCGCTGTGTATCACCCCGGCTGGAATGGTGGCGGCTACTGGGCGGCTCGCCCCTGGGGCTACGGCTGGTATGGCGCCACCCCGCTGGCCTGGGCCGCTGCGGCCGGTGTGGCCAGCACGGCGGCGATCACGGCGGCAGTCAATGCCTCGGTGGCGGCTTCTTCGGTTGTGATCGTGGTTCCCGGCACCCCGTATCAGCTCAACTACGCCTCCGTGGCTGGCCTGCCCAACAGCCGGGTGCGCTTCACCTACATCAGTGCTGGACTGGCGCTGACGGCCACGGGTGATTGCCAGATGGGCCTGGTGGATGGGCTGGCGGCCACCGGCGTGCGTGCTCTGCTGCTCGACGCGGCCTGCACGGTGGCCTATGGCCCCGGAGCCTGATCCACAACCCCTCGTTGCACTCCTGATGGAACGCTTCCAGCAATCGCTGCAGGCCCTGCGCCAGCTGGGCCACTTGGCGGCCGTGGGCCGCAGCGGCGGCTCCCTCGACAAGATCGGCGACCTGGCGGAGAGCTTTCTGGGCACCCCCCAGATGGAGCAGTGCATCGCCCGTTTCCGCGCCCTGCCCGGTGGGGCGGAGATGATGGACGAGCGTTATCAGCCGATTCATCCGGACCTGGATGACCTGGCCCGGATGGCCCCGGGCAGCCTGGGTCATGAGTACGCCAAATTGATCCGGGACTTCAACTACGACCCGGAGTTTTTCCGCCAACGGCCCGTCGACGTCGCCGATCAATGGCTGCTCCGGAGGATTGCTTCCACCCATGACATTCACCATGTCGTCAGTGGTTTTGGCACCAACAGGGAGGGTGAGAGTGGCGTGCTGGCGATCACGGCCTCCCAGGTCGGCTTCCCCCCCTACGTCTCCCTGAACCAGGCAGCCCAGTTGTCGATCTACCGGCTTCAGCTGCCGCGCTATCCGGGCGTCAGCCGGGCCATCAGCCATGGCCACACCATCGGCTTCACCGCTGCCCCCTTCTGCACGGCGCGCTGGGAGGAGGGTTGGGACTGGCCTGTGCAGGAATGGCGCCAGCGGCTGGGCGTTCGCTACCCCGCCGACCAGGAGAGCTATGGATTGGCCCTGCCATGAGGGCGGCAGATCGACGAGCTGGCCTGGCCAGGCTGATCAGTCCCTTCCTGTCTTTTCGTCGTCCTCACGCTCACTGAGACTCCATGGATCCATCGAGCAAGTCCCCCATGATTGAGCCCGGTAACGGCCCGAATCGCTGCGGCAGCAACGCCAGGGCCATCGCCGGCAGTACGGGAGCCTGGCTGCTGCCGCTGCTGTTGGGCAGCTGGCTGGCTCCCGCCCCGAGCCAGGCCGGACCAATCGCGCGGCGCTACCAGGAACGCAAGGCCTGCGAGACGTTTGCCGGCAAGCTCAAGGAGGCCAGCGGCAATCCGGCGCTGGCCCAGCAGGTTTATCAGCAGGGCGTGCTGGCCCTGGTGGCCAAGTTCGGCGAGAACCCCTGTCCCGAGATTCCGGCGCCCCTGGCTGCTGCTGCGATTGTTGCTCCCGCCGGCGCGCCGGCGGTTGTGCGGCCGGTCGCTCCGGCAGCTGCCGCCAACCCGGTTGTGGCACCAGCGGTCGCTCCGGCCGGCGCCCCGGCAGCCATTCCTCCAGCAACCAGGCCCAGCGCTGAGCAGCAGCAGGCCTGCACCACGTTTGCCAGCAAGCTCAGCGAAGCGGCTGCCAGCGGTGGCGCCGTCCAGGCCAGGCAGGTTTTCACCATGGGCACTCAGAAGCTCACCGGCATGTTCGGGCCCAACCCCTGCCCGGCGGTGAAACCACCGGGCTGATCCAGCGCCTCTGAGCCGTGCCAACACCTCCCGGTGGAGTTGACGACCCGGCTTGCTCACCCAGGTCCAGGCGATCGCCTCGTCATGCGGACGGCCCGGAGCATCCGGTAACGGCCGGCTGGCGGCAAAAGCGCCGGCTGCCGGCGGCCGAGGTGTGCCGTCCGGTGGACTCAGGGGGTGCCCGCCAGCAGGGCATCGAGCATCGGGTAACGAGCGGCGATCGCATCGCCGCTGAACTGGGCCACCCAGCCCTCGGCGTTGTTGAAGAAGCGCAGGGCGCAGAAGCTGGGCTCGGGCCCCATATCGAACCAGTGGCGGGTGCCGGCCGGCACGCTGATCCAGTCGTTGCGCTCGCAGATCAACTGCAGCACCTCCTGGCCCAGGTGCAGGCAGAACAGGCCGCGGCCCTCCACGAAGAAGCGCACCTCGTCTTCGGCATGGGTGTGTTCGGCCAGGAACTTCTGGCGCAGGGTCAGCCGATCGGGATGGTCGGGGCCCAGGCGGATCGCATCGACCGTGCCATAGCCGCCATCGGCCTGGACACGGGCGATTTCGCTGGCGTAGGCGGCCAGAATTTCCTCGCTGCCGGCATCGATGGCCAGAGCGGCCTGGGCGGGCCAGCGGTCGAAACCGATGCCCCGGGCGGCCAGCTCCCGTTGGATCAGCTCGGGGTCCTGGCTGATCAGCCTGGGAGTGGCGCTGTCGTCGGCGTAGAGGGCAAGCAGGCTCATCGAACTCCGGTCCGGTGCAATTCGCGGCAGCCTAGAAACGATGGCCCAGGTCGACCGCCCGCCGGCGCTTTCTCCCCTGACCCTGTCACTCCCTTCTTCGCCGCTGTCTTCCTCGCCGCTGTCTTCCTCGCCGCTGTCGCCTGGCCCAGGGCTCACCCTGGTGGGGGTCGGTCCCGGGGACCCGGATCTGCTCACCGTGGCGGCCGTGAGGGCGATTGGCGCAGCGGATGTGGTGGCCTATCCGGTGGCCCGCGAGGGTGCTGCCGGCATGGCCGCCACGATCGCCGCCCCCTGGATCCGGCCCGAGCAGGAGCAGCTGCCCCTGTTGTTCCCGATGGTGGCCGCCGCCGAACCGCGCCGTCAGGCCTGGTTGGCCGCCGCTGATCGCCTCGCCGCCGAGGTGGCCGCCGGCCGGGCCGTGGTGCTGCTCTGCGAGGGCGATGTGTCTCTGTTCGCCACCGGCAGCTACGTGCTGCTGGCCCTGCAGCAGCGCCATCCCGACTGCCCGCTGCGGTTGCTGCCCGGCATCAGTGCCGTGGCTGCCGCCGCGGCCGCTGGCGCCTTCCCCTTGGCGATGCAGCAGGAGGGCCTGTTGATCCGTCCCACCCCCGAAGACCCTGAGGCCCTGGAGGCTTTGTTGGTCCTGGCCGCCGGAGAGCGGTGGGTGCTGGGCCTGCTCAAGCTCGGCCATCGCTGGGCCTGGGTTCGGCCGATCCTTGAGGCCCGGGGCCTGCTGGATCAGGCCCTGTTCGCCCAGCGGGTGGGCTGGCCTGATCAGCTGCTGGGGCCGGCCGCTGCGGTGGCGGGCGAGGAGCATCCCTACTTCTCGCTGCTGCTGGTGCGGCAGGGGTGGCCCGCGGTGCTTCCATGACCGCTGCCGCCCGCTGAGCCATGGATCCGATCGATGCGATGGCACCGCTCGACTGGCTGGCCCTGCTGCATCCGGTGCTGATGATCCTGTTCGTCTACCCGGTGGTCGGCGCCACGATCCGCCTCGGCATCCTGGTGCGGGAGCGCCGGCTCGACATCAATCCCCTGCCGCCCACGGTGGGCACTGAGCACGTCGACCATGGCCGCTGGGTCACCACCGGCGTGGTGGTGCTGGTGCTGGTGGCGATTGTCTGGTCGTTTCTGAGTGTCTGCGCCGATCCCCAGGCCGTGTCCCTGGCGCCGGCGGCCGGACCGCTGCGGTTGCCGCTGCTGTTCCTGGTGGGGGCTGGCGCCCTGGGCAGTTGCCTGGCCCTCTGGCGGGTCCGGCACCCTGCCCTGCGGGCCAGCTTCGCCCTGCTCTGCTGGGCTTCCCTGCTGGCCCTGGGGGGCCAACCGGAGGTGTGGCGCCTCAGCGATAACCCCTTCGGCTTCGATTTCTGGCGCTCCCATTACTGGAGCGGTTCGCTGCTGGTGGGGCTGCTGCTGTTCACCATGGCTGCCCGGCCGGAAATTCAGCAGCGGCCGCGGCTGCGCAAGCTCCATGTCAGCGCCGCCTTCCTGATGGCGGTGCTGCTGGCGGTTCAGGCGATCACCGGCACCCGCGACCTGCTCACCCAGGGCTTGCTGGGCTAGGGCAGGGCTGCGGCGGCCCGGTTCAGCAGCTCCAGCGCTGCGGCCGGCGTGGCGGCCCGCATCAGGGCGTGGCGCAGCTGGGGGGCGCCGGTAAAGCCCTGGCAGGTCCAGCCCATGTGCTTGCGGGCGATCAGCAGGCCCCGCTCGCCCCGGCTGGCAACCAGGGCCTGGAGTTGCTCCGCCGCCAGGGCCAGGCGCTCGGCGGGCCCCGGCGTGGGCGGCACGGGCCGGCCCTCGAGGGCCGCGGCGATCTGACCGACCAGCCAGGGGGCACCCAGGGTGCCCCGGCCCACCATCACCCCATCGGCGCCGGTCTGCTCCAGGCAGCGCCGGGCGGCGTCGGGACTGTTGACGTCGCCGTTGGCGATCAGCGGGATCGCCAGGCTGCCCTTGACCGCCGCGATCGCCTGCCAGTCGGCCATCCCACTGAAGCCCTGCTCGCGGCTGCGGCCGTGCAGGGTGAGCAGCCGAGCACCGGCCTGCTCAAGCTGGCGGCACCAGTGCACGGCCGCGGCGGTGGTTGCGGCTGCAGTTGCGGTGGTGCCGATCTGGCCGGAGCCACCACACCAGCCCAGCCGCGTCTTGACCGTCACCGGGATGGCGACGGCGGCGGCCACGGATTCGACGATGCGCGCCGCCAGCTCCGGCTCCCGGATCAGGCCGCTGCCGCCACCCTTGCGGGCGATCTTGCGCACCGGGCAACCCATGTTGATGTCGATCAGGAAGGCTCCGGCCGCTTCGGCCCGCCGCGCCGCCTCCGCCATCGCCGCCGGCCGGTGGTCGAACAGCTGCACGGCGATCGGGCCGACTTCTGTGGCCAGATCCTCCAGCTTGAGCCGCCCGTGGCCCAGCTCCAGGCTGGTGGCGTTGACCATCTCAGTGAACAGCAGGGCCTCGGGGGCCCAGCGCCGCACCAGCTCCCGGAAGATGCGATCACTCACCCCCGCCAGCGGCGATTGCAGCACCCGGCAGCCCAGGGCGCGCTCGACGCCGTTGCCCTGCAGCAACAGCGGCCGGGGGAACAGCGCGGCTGGTGGGGCCGGGCTGGCTGGGGCCAGGCGGGGGGAGGAGGTGATGACCATGGGTTGCCATTCTCGGTCCCGCTGTCCCAGGGCCAGGGTCTGTGGGCTCGCAGCGGCCAGGGCCCCCGCCGGATGGGCCACGATGGCCCCACTCCCAGGCCCGAGCTCCCGTGGAAGCCGCCCCAGCCGCCGTTCCCTTCCCCCTGAGCCGGGCGCTGCTGGAGGCGGTGCTGGCCGACCGCACCAGCGATCGCTTCGTGTGTGAACTGATCTGGCCGCGCCTGGGATACGAGCCCGATGGCTGCGGCACCTGGAGCGCGGGCCCGGCGACGGAGGCGTCCTGGCGGGAGTCCTTCCCGCTCGCACCCCAGCTGATCGCCGAGCGGCCCGCCAGCGTCGCCCTGACCCGCTCGATCCCGAAGCAACACAAGCAGCTGCTCAAGCAGCAGCTGGGCTTCGCCGGCTACACCATCGCTGAGCTCTACCCGCGCCGCACCCGCCGGGCCACGGCGGTGAGCTGGCTGCTGGCCCACTTGGCCGGCCGCGCTGAGCCCCTGGCCGCAGCCGGACCGCTGCCATCTCTGCTCGAAGCTCCCGCCGATCCGGTGGCCGGTCATCCGGGGGATCTGCCGGTGGGCTGAGTCGCCACCAAGCGGTAGGGTCTTACGAGGTGTTACGTAGAAGGAATAAAGCGTTTTGGCGCTACCTGTCGTTGCGATTATCGGTCGCCCCAACGTGGGCAAGTCCACGTTGGTCAATCGTCTGTGCCGCAGCCGTGAGGCGATCGTGCACGACCAACCCGGGGTCACCCGGGACCGCACCTACCAGGAGGGCTACTGGGGCGATCGCAGCTTCCGGGTGGTGGACACCGGTGGCCTGGTGTTCGACGACGACAGCGAGTTCCTGCCGGAGATCCGCGAGCAGACCAATCTGGCCCTGGCCGAGGCGGCCGTGGCGGTGGTGATCGTCGATGGCCAGCAGGGGTATACCGCCGCCGACGCCTCGATCGCCGAATGGCTGCGTGGCCAGGGCGTGCCGGTGCTGCTGGCGGTGAACAAGTGCGAATCGCCGGACCAGGGTCTGGCCATGGCCGCCGACTTCTGGACCCTGGGGCTGGGTGAGCCATTGCCGATTTCGGCCATCCACGGCGCCGGCACCGGCGAACTGCTCGACAAGGTGATCAGCTTCCTGCCGGCCACCCCGGAGGTGGAGGTGGAGGCGCCGATCCAGCTGGCGATCATCGGCCGGCCCAACGTGGGCAAATCGAGCCTGCTCAATGCCATCTGCGGCGAGAACCGGGCGATTGTCAGCCCGATCCGCGGCACCACCCGCGACACGATCGACACCACGATCGAGCGCGAGGGCCACACCTGGAAACTTCTGGACACCGCCGGTATCCGCCGCCGCCGCAGTGTGGATTACGGCCCGGAGTACTTCGGCATCACCCGCAGCTTCAAGGCGATCGAGCGCAGTGATGTCTGCGTGCTGGTGATTGATGCCCTCGATGGCGTCACCGAGCAGGATCAACGCCTGGCCGGTCGCATCGAGGAGGAGGGCCGCGCCTGTGTGGTGGTGGTCAACAAGTGGGATGCGATCGAGAAGGACAGCCACACCCTCTCGGCGATGGAGAAGGAGCTGCGGGCCAAGCTCTACTTCCTCGACTGGGCGGCGATGCTGTTCACCTCGGCCCTCTCCGGCCAGCGCGTCACGGCGATCTTCCCCCTGGCCAAGCTGGCCGTGGAGCAGCATCGCCGCCGCGTCACCACCTCGGTGGTGAATGAGGTGCTGGAGGAGGCCCTGCGCTGGCGCTCGCCGCCCACCACCCGCGGCGGGCGCCAGGGGCGCATCTACTACGGCACCCAGGTGGCCACGCGGCCGCCCAGCTTCACCTTGTTCGTCAATGATCCCAAGTTGTTCGGTGAAACCTACCGGCGCTATGTGGAGCGCCAGATCCGCGAGGGGCTGGGCTTTGAAGGCTCGCCCCTGCGTCTGTTCTGGCGCGGCAAGCAGCAGCGCGACGCCGAGAAGGAGCTGGCCCGTTCCCAGTCCCGCAGTCACTGAGGCCATGGCCCGGGAGAGCCGCTGATGGACTGGCTGCGCCAGCTGCCGATCGGTCAGTACGTCGACACCAGTGACAGCGGGCCGGCCAGCTGGCTGCAGCGGCTCGATCCCCGTCTCAAGCTGGCCTGGACCCTGGCCTTCCTGGTGACGCCGATCCTGGCGGGACCGATCTGGCGTGTCTCGCTGGTGGGTCTGCTGTTGCTGATCACCGTGGCCAGCGGTCTGCCGTTGCGCCTCTGGGGGCGAAGTGTGCTGGTGTGGCTGGCCCTGGCGGTGCTGGTGGGTTTGCTCTCCTCCACCTTGCCGGCTGGTGACAGCAGCCCTGCCAGCCTGCAGCGGCCCCCCGGCGAGCTGCGTCTCGCCCCGCCACAGCAGCCTGGAGGCCCTGCGCCCGAGCGCCTTGGCCTCTCCTGGGAGCTGGTGCACTGGGGGCCGTTGCAGCTCGGTCCCCTGCCCCTGGGCCCCCTGGTGGTGACCCGAAAGTCGGCCCAGCTGGGCCTCAACAGCGCGACGGTGTTGTTCACCCTCATTCACAGTGCCAATCTGCTGCTGCTGAGCACCTCCCCCGAGGCCCTGGTCTGGGCGATCGACTGGTGGCTGATCCCCCTGGGCCGGCTGGGGCTGCCGGTGGAGCGGCTCGGCTTCACCCTGCTGCTGTCCCTGCGCTTCCTGCCGCTGGTCCAGGAGGAGTTCCAGAACCTGCTGCGCTCCCTGGCCACCCGTGCCGTCAATCTCAAGGCCCTGGGCTGGAAGACGGGCCTGGGCCTGGCCCTGGCCGTGGGCGAGCGCCTGCTGGCGAATGTGCTGCTGCGCTCGGAACAGGGGGCGGAAGCCCTGATGGCTCGCGGCGGCCGCTGGTTGGCGCCGGAGAGCCTGCACCAGGGCGGCCCGATCGCGACCTGGCCCAGCCTGCTGGCGACTGCGGCCCTGATCGTGCTGGTGGGCCTGCGGCTCCGGATCGGCGCTGTCTAGACGCGCTCGTCCCGTCGATCCCCTTGGAGCGGCAGCCGCGTCCGAATCACGGCCTGAACCGGATCCGCCGTCCAGAAGCAGCAACCCTGCCCGGCTCCGCTCAGCAGGCCTGGGGGCCTGAAGAGCACGGTGGGGTTGAATAGGGCCAGTTTGTCTGGCGATGTGAGTTCCGAGCGCTACCTGAATCACCCGACCTTCGGGATGCTCTATCGGGTCGCCCCCGTCGCGGAGAGCAAGGATCTGTTCGCCACCCTCTATGCCCAGCGGATCTTCTTTCTGGTCACGCTGCAGAAACGCGGCGCCATGTTCGAGGTGATTCCCTTGATGGATGCTCGCCATTTCGCCGAACAGAATCTGGTCCGTGCCCGCCGTGAAGGCACCCAGGAGCTGGCTCGCTGGCGTCAGCTCTTCGACCAGACCTTCATCTGATGGACAGTGGGGCCCTGGCCGCCCGTCTGGCTGAACTGGGCGCCTTGCTGCCCCCCACCACCCGCCTGCTGGCCGTGAGCAAGGGTCAGGATGCGGCGGCCATCCGCGAGCTGGTGGCCCTGGGACAGCGCAGTTTCGGCGAGAGCCGCCTGCAGGAGGCCCAGGCCAAGCAGGAGCAGCTCGCCGATCTCGAGCCCCTCGACTGGCATTTCATCGGTCGGCTGCAGGCCAACAAAGCCCGGGGGGTTCTGCGCCATTTCGGCAGCATCCACTCCGTCGACAGCCTCGAACTGGCCAGGCGCCTGCAGCGGATTGCCGCGGAGGAAGGGTTGGCGCCGGCGGTCCTGTTTCAGCTGAAGCTGCGCCCCGATCCCACCAAGACCGGCTTCAGTGCCGCCGAGTTCCGCCAGGCCTGGTCTGAGTTGGCTGGCCTGGCGCCGCTGCGACCCGTGGGGCTGATGACGATGGCCCCCCGGGACCTGACGCCCCAGGAGCGCCGCAGCCTGTTTCAGGACTGCGCTGCTCTGGCGGCCGAGCATGGCCTGGAGCAGCTGTCGATGGGCATGAGTGGCGACTGGCCCGAGGCCGTGGCCGCCGGCAGCACCTGGGTGAGGCTCGGCACCACACTGTTCGGAGTGCGGCCGGGGACTGGTGCCCCCCCCGGGCCGGAAACGCCGACGAACAACGGCTGAGAGCTTGCCACCGTTCGCGTGGGACGCTATTCAGGTCTGAAGCTCCATCCAGAGGCTATTCGTGTCGTTGTTTTCCCGTCTGCGTGCCGTCGTCTCCGGAGATGACTATCTCGATGGCGAATACGACGACGAGCTCGACTATGACCCCGGCGAAGTGGGCGAGCCAGCCCCCAGCAGTCGCAGCTTCGGCAGCAGCAGCGGCAGCAGCAGTGCCCTGGCCCTGAGCGAGCCCTTCGGCATGGATGATCCCTTTGCGGGCACCAATGTCATCGGTATGCCGGGCATCTCCACCTCGGCGGTGGAGGTCTGCCTGATGGAGCCGCGCAGCTTCGATGAAATGCCCCGTGCCATCCAGGCCCTGCGGGAGCGCAAGACGGTGATCCTCAACCTGACGATGATGGAGCCCGACCAGGCCCAGCGGGCGGTTGATTTCGTGGCCGGTGGCACTTTCGCCATCGACGGTCATCAGGAGCGGGTGGGCGAGAGCATCTTCCTGTTCGCTCCCAGCTGTGTCACGGTCACCACCGCCGGTGGCGAGGAGGCCGCCTCCCCGACGGTCACCGCCAGCCGCATTAGCTCCGAGCCCCAGGACGCCGCCCCGAGTCCCGCCTGGGGCCGTAAGGATGATCTGGTCTGACGACCAGAGCACCATGCCCCCTGACGATGCCGGCGGCACGGCTGTCAGCGGCACGGCTGTCAGCCTTGCCGATGTCGGTGTCATCGGTCTGGGTCGCATGGCCCAGGCCCTGGTCTTTCCCCTGATCGAAGCCGGGTTGATGGATCGGCAGCGTCTGCGTGCCGTGGTGGCCAGCGAAGCCTCGGCCGACCGGCTTCGCCAGGCCCATCAGCTGCCGGTCAGCACGGACCCCCTGCAGGCCTGGCAGGCGCCGGTGGTGCTGCTGGCCGTCAAGCCCCAGCAACTCGAGGGCGTCGTCCAGGCCCTGGGAGCCGCTGCTGAGGGCCCCAGCCCGCGGCTGCTGATCTCGGTGTTGGCCGGTGTGACTCTGGCTCGGCTGCAGCGCCTGTTCCCCAGCTGCAGGATTGTGCGGGCCGTGCCCAATACTCCTTGCCTGGTGCGAGCGGGGCTCACCGGCCTGGCCTGGGGGCAGGGCATCAGTGCCGAGCAGCAGGAGTGGGTGCGGCTGCTGTTCGCCCAGGTGGGCGAGGTGCTGGTGCTGCCTGAAGTCCAGCTGGATGCCTTTCTGGCGCTCACCTCCTCCGGGCCGGCCTTCGTGGCCCTGGTGGCGGAGGCCATGGCCGATGGTGCCGTGGCTGCTGGTTTGCCCAGGCAGCTGGCCCAGCACCTGGCCCATCGCACCCTGGCGGGTACAGCCGCCCTGCTGCATGAGCGGGAACTCCATCCCGGCCAGCTCAAGGACATGGTCACCAGCCCGGCCGGGACCACGATCGCCGGGCTGCGGGAACTGGAGCGGGCCGGCCTGCGTTCTGGCCTGATCGAAGCCGTGCTGGCCGCCGCCAATCGCAGCCGGGAACTGGCTTAGGCCGCGGCTGGGGGCTTCGGCTCCTTGCCGGCGTCAGCTTTGTTGGCAGCCCCCAGGCGGGGCTCCTGGCCGGCCAGCAGCCGCTGCAGATTGCTGCGATGGCGCCAGATCACCAGCACCGTGGTGAGCACCGCCAGCAGCAGGTAGGCCGGCCGCAGGCCGCCGCTGCCGAACCAGGCGAGCATCAGTGCCGGCAGGGCCAGGGCCGCCACCACGCTGGAGAGCGAAACGATGCGGCTGAAGGTCAGCGCCGCCAGGAAGATGCCGAAACAGGCCAGGCCCACAGGCCAGGTCAGACCCAGCAGCATGCCCAGGCCCGTGGCCACTGCTTTGCCGCCTTTCCAGCCCAGCCACAGCGGCCAGATGTGACCCGCCAGGGCCGCCAGGCCGGCGGCCACCACCCACCAGTCGCTGCCGGCGTCAAAGCCGAGCGGTTGCAGCAGGGCCTTGGCCAGCAGCACCGCCAGGCTGCCCTTGAGCACATCCACCACGAACACCGCCAGGGCCGGCCCCTTGCCCAGCACCCGCAGCACGTTGGTGGCCCCGGTGGAGCCCGAGCCCTGTTGGCGGATGTCGATGCCGGCCAGCCAGCGGCCCGCCAGCCAGCCCGTGGGGATCGAGCCGAGCAGATAGCCGGCCACCAGCACGAAGAGATTCAGCAGCATGGGCAGGTGGGGAGCTGGCGTGGGGAAGAGGGAGGGGTAAGGCGGCCCTGGGTCGGGGCTGGCAAGCGGTTGGTTGGGCTGACGTCGAGGCCACGGGCGCACGGCTTGTCGCCCGGCCCGGAGCTGATGCCGGCCTCAGTAGAGATCCTCGTCGAGCACGATTTCGTCGGGGCCGGCGGCGAAGGCCAGCCAGAGGGGGAACTGCAGCAGGGGGATGTCCACCACCCGCTCGGCGGCATCGATGACGATGAACGGCAACTCGCCCCGTTCCTCGAGCCGATCGGCCCGCTCGATCACGGCCTCGGAGCGCTCGAACAACACGATGCCGCTGCTGGGACCGAAGTCGTCGCGGCTGAGACCGAGGCAATCCTGCAGGCCGCGGCGCCATTCCCCCAGCCGCTCCGGCTGGCCGGCCAGCACCAGGGTCTGGAAGCGATCGCCATAGAGCTCCCCGAGGATGGCGATGGCCGCGGCGGCGATCAGCACGTTGCGATTGCGGCTGCCGCTGCTGGGCTGGGCGCCGCGGCCGCCCTGGCCCAGAAACCAGTCGTCGAGCAGGGCGGCCCCGGCGGGCTCGAGGGTGCGCCGCAGTTTCCAGGGGTCAGCGTAGAAATCCGGTTGGCCGCCATAGGCCTTCAACAGCGTGCGGATCAGGGCCTCGTCCTGGCTGAACAGGCCGGCGGCGACCGGCGGCGGGGCTTCTGGGGCGCTGATGGCCGTCTGCCGATCCAGGGGCGATGGCTGCACCAGCACCGGCTGGGCCACCAGCTCGATCTGCTCGGCCGACACCACCAGATCCTGCAGCGCCCCCACCAGGTAGTCCTGGAAGCCCTTGACGCGGCGGGCGATGCCATCGGACTGGCCGCTGAAGCTGCTGGCGATCTGCTTCTGGATCTGATCACGGCGCTGCTCCAGGCCGCCGATCTCCTGCTCCAGGGCTTGGCGCCGTTGCTGGAGCTCCCGCAGGGCCAGCTGCAACAGCGCCTCCTGGGTGGCGTCTGGAGAGGCCGCGGCAAGGGAATCCAGGGCAGCTGCCTCCGACACGCCGGCGGACTCCGCAGGGGGCTGGAGCGGCTCCTGGGAGCCCGGATCCGGAGATCCCGGCTGCGCGTGCTCTGCCGGAGCGGGGCCGGTTGGCTGATCGGTCATGGCGTCGGGGAGGAGGCCAGATGGGGCAGACGCTTCTGCAGCTGCTGGCGCAGGGTGCTGGCGTCGAACAGTACCGGCAGGAAGTGAATGCTGCGCTCTTCCCGGAAATAGAACAGCACCGGCAATCGCGGCCAGAACAGGGTCCAGCTGATCCAGCTGGCATAGGGGAAGCGGCGGATCTCCGTCTCGCCGCGCCAGACCACCAGATCGGCGGCGACGAACTCCAGCCGCAGCGTGCGGGCCTGCAGCAGCAGGAAGCCGCCGAACAGCACCAGGGCCAGGGTGAGCCAGCGCACGCCACTCCACAGCGGCGAGGCCACCAGGCAGGCGGGCCCCAGCAGCGTCACGCCCAGGGGCACCCAGTAGCGGGGCTCCAGGCTGACGTTCTGGGCGACCTCAGACGCGGTGGTGCCGCTGGCTGGGGGTTGGGCTGAGGCTTGGACGGAGGAATCAGCGCTGGACATGGGAAGCACCCAGGCCCTCCCATGCTCCCATCCCGTTTCGTCGGTCCGTTTCTCGCTGTGTATCAACAGGTGCTGCGCCCGGGAAGGCGGCTCCAGCTCTCGTGCAGCGAGCGGTTCTGAGTCGCTAGGTCCCGAACAGCACCTGGGTGAGCACCACATCCACCAGGGCCACGGTCACCAGGATCATCACCACGGCGCCGGTGGTGCTGGTGCCCACTTCTTTGGGACCGCCGCGGGTGGTCAGGCCCCAGCCGCAGGCCAGGACGGCGATCAGCAGGCCGAAGACCAGGGCCTTGACCAGCATCGAGGGCAGGTCGTTGGGCTCCATCCAGGTGCGCACCGAGTTCCAGAACACCGCCGGCGGCACGCTGTAGAGGATGGTGCTGCTCATCTGGCCCGACCAGATCGCCACCCAGAAGAACAGCAGGCACTGCACCGGTGACATCACCACCATGGCCAGCACCCGCGGCACCACCAGGTATTCCACCGGGTCGGTGCGCAGCATCGTGATCGCGTCGATCTGCTCGGTCACCTTCATCGTGCCGAGCTGGGCCGCATAGGCGGTGGCCACCTTGCCGGTGAGCAGCGTGGCCGTGAGCAGCGGCGCGATCTCGCGCGAGAGGCCCAGGGCCAGCAGGCCGCCGATGGCCGCATTGGCCCCCTGTTTGGACAGCTCAGCAGCCACCTGGATGTTGAACACCGTGCCGGCCGCCAAGCCGGTGATCACCACGATCAGAAAGCTGCCGGGGCCGGCCTCCAGCAGTTCCTGCAACAGATCGGTGACGCCGATGCGGCCGCGGGCGATGGCACTGACGGCCTGGCCGCCGATCATCAGGCTGCTGCCGAGGCGCTGCAGCCAGCGGGGTGTCCTCATGACGGGGCTCCGGCCCGCAGCTGAGGTTGACCCCGTTCCGGCCAGCGCCGGATCACGATCAGTCCAACGGCGATCAGCACGGCGGGAATCAGGCCCATGCAGAGCCGGATCGCCACCAGAGCACTGGTGGGTTGCAGAATCTCCAGCCTGGCCTGGTACCCACTCAGGCTCATCAGGTTGCCGAAGAAGAAGAGCGCGAAGCTAATGCAGATCTTCTGGGTGAACACCATCCAGGCGCTGTACTGGCCGGCGGGTTTTTCTGGATCGACGTCGATGGCATCCGGCAGCAGGGACCAGGGGATCAGATAGGCGGTGGCGGCACCGAGACCTGAGATCACGATCGTCAGCACCAGCAGGGTCAGCTTGACCGCGTTGGCGAGGGAGCCGGTGGGATGCACGGCCGCATCCAGTGGCGGCAGCATCATGGCGGCCAGGCAGCCGGCGATCCACAGCGTTGAGCCCCAGTGGAGGGCGCGGATGCGGCCCAGGCGCTGGGAGACCAGATTCCAGATCCACAGTCCCCCGAGGCTGCTGAGGATGAAGGGCATCAGGATCCAGTTGCTCCAGCTTTCCGGCAGGTGCATCACCACCGGCAGATAGATCAGGGCGGCGGTCTGCATCAGCTGCAGGGCGCACCAGAGCAGCAGGTAGAGGCCCAGCACCATCAGGAAGCGGCCGTTGCTGCGCACCCGCCTGAGCAGGCGGCGGGTGCTGCCGCGTTCGCTGGTGGGGGTCTGGCAGTGTCTGGCCAGGGGAGCCAGGCCCCAGCTGCAGATCAGAGTGGCGACGGTGATGATCACCCCGGAGAGCACACCGACGCGCCAGTAGCTGGCCGGATCGGCATGGTTCTGCAGCAGCAGGCCACCCAGCAGGGCCCCCACCAGGGTGGCGATGATCGAGCCGGTGAAGCGGGCCGTATTGAGCCGGGTGCGCAGGGAGACGCTGGTGGTGAGCTCGGCGGCCAGGGCTGCGTAGGGCAGGTTGACTCCGGTGTAGAGGCTGTTGGCGACGATCGAGATCAACAGGAAGATCGCGAACTTCAGCCACAGCCCACCGGGAGGTACCCACCACATCAGCGCCATGGCAAAGCCCAGGGGCACCGCGCTGCCGACGATCCAGGGCAACCGGGGACCCCAGGGAGTCTTGGTCTTGTCACTCAGCCAGCCGATGATCGGATCGTTGACGGCATCCCAGAGGCGGGCCAGCATCAACACCAGGCCGGCCATCCAGGGCGGCATGCCCACGGCCGAGGTGTAGAAGATGAACAGATAAAAGCCGATCAGGGAGGCGGCCATGCCGGTGCCGGCATCCCCCATGCCGTAGGCCCAGAGCATGCGTCGCCGCGGGCCCGGTGCCCCATCGGCCGGATCGACGTAGGCCTCGTTGCCGCCGCGATCGCTGATCGCGGGAGCCTGGGGGGAGGAGGGGGGCAAGGCTGGGGCGCGCCGGCGGAGGCCATAATGCTGCAACCCTGTCCAACGGTCAGGGATCGGACCTTCGGTTCGACCAGCTTCGAGTCGGGGCATCCACTCCGAGTCGAGGCATCCACCAGCGCAACAGTCAGCCCTACGGGCGAACATCTGTATTGGTGCGGGCGTAGTTTAGTGGTAAAACCTCAGCCTTCCAAGCTGATGATGCGGGTTCGATTCCCGCCGCCCGCTTGCTTTTTCAACAAGAGTTTAAAGATCAAAGTCCTTGCTGGGACTCGCTTTTGGACGGCCCGCTGTCGCCGGCGCCTGATCGCCCGGAGCAGCCTTAGAGGCGAACCATCTCATTGAACGTCTCCGATGCCGGCGTGCCGTGATCAGGAGTGGCCCCCCCCCAGGACCTGTCGGTATTGGGGGGCGACCCCGTGCAGCGAAAGCCATCACGACTCCGCTGGCAGCCGATCCCATCCCGGTCCAGGAACAGCAGCTGGCGCAGCTGGGCGTCATCGGGCTTGTTGCGATCGCGGCGCAATCCCAGGTGTGATTGCTGGCCTTGGCTGGGCCGCGCTGGATTGCTCGCTGGCTGATGCCTGCCGTGCTCCTGGCGAGAGCCCGGCAGGCTCTGCAGTGGCCTCTTGACTGGCAGCGAGGCCGCGATCAGCTCAGTTTGCGCCGCCGTTGCTCTCGCTCTTGCGGTTCTCACTGTTCTTGCTGGGGTCGTTCTCGCTGCTGCCGCTCTCGCCGGAGTTCTTGCCCTGAGGCTTGGGTTCCATCGTGACGCCCAGGCTGCGGCAGGTGCCGATCGGATCGACACCCGGTGCCAGGCCCAGGGCTTTGCGCAGCGTGTCGAGCTGACCCACGGACTGCAGATCGATCGTGCTGGCGACCTGCCCGCAAGCCAGCTTTTTCAGGGCCTGGGTATCGGGGCGGCCACAGCCGGCCAGCAGCGCCAGGGCGATGCAGGCACTCACACGCAGAACCCTGGTCATCGTCAGCAGGCCGAACCTTGACTCAACGTAAGGACAACCGTCAGCTGCTGCCCACTTCGAGGTCTCAGCCTCAGCCTCAGCCTCAGCCTCAGCCTCAGCGCTCCAGCAGCGTCCAGAAGCTCCACTTGAGCGCGAACAGCTCCCGCAGCCGGCCGGCAAATTCGGAGTGGGGCATCACGCCTTGCCAGTCATCAATTCGGGAGTCGAGCAACGCACAGGTGCGCAGGTGTTCGGCGGCCTCGCGGTAGCGCTTGGCCTTGCCCACCTTGAGGGCAAACACCACCATCGCCCGCAGCAGCAGGGAGGCGGCCAGGGGGTGATCGGCGCTGAGGCGCTCGGCAGCCGGGCCATAGACCGCATCGGCCTCCCCGTTCCACTGCTCCCGGTGCTCGATCACGAAGCGGCCGGCCCGGGGCAGGGCCGGCCAGCCCACCAGGAACTGCAACGTCAACAGCGGCAGCGCGTGGGCCTCCGCCAGCTGGAAGGCTTTCGTTTCGGCCTCCACATCCTCGAAGTCATCGAGCCGCCTGAGGTACTCGCGCAGATGGGGAATCGAGAGCCGCTTGGCGAAGCAGCGCCAGCGCTCCTTCTGGGCCTCCTGGTTGCGGCCAAGGGCCTCCAGTACGGCGATGTGGGCTTCGTCCCATTCGGGCGCATGCCAGCTGGCGGCTCCCCTGGCGGCCCGCTCGAGGGTGGCGAGGGCCTGCTCGGTCCGGTCGGCCGCCAGCAGCTGCAACGCCACCTCGGCGGCGGTGTCCGGCCAGCTCAGCTGGGTGTCGTTGAACTGGGCCAGGTAGGCGTCCATATCGCCGCGGCCTGTGGCGATCTGCCGCAGGCTGCCGCAGGCATCCGGGCCGCCGCGCTCAAGCAAGGCGCGCTCCAGGTGCTGCAGCCCCTCCTCGCCGAGGGCCTCCTTCATGGCGGGGATGAGCTGATCGAACTGGCCATAGCCGTTCTCCGCGAGCAGATCGGCCACCTGCTCAGAGAGGGCCCTGGGCTGCACCTGCGCAGCAAGCGCAAGGGGCCCGAGGTCAGCTGCCGCCCGCTCGAACAGGCCCACCACGGTGCCGGTGCTGTCGGAGCAGCGCTCCATCACCCCCTCAGCCAGCTCCAGGAAGCGCACCAGCAGCAGATAGGCCTGGGCTGGATCGGCGCCGGCGATCGGTCCGATGATCGCCTGCTGCTGGGCCTCGAGATCGGTCAGCAGTGCCTTGCGTTTGCGCGAATCCACGAAGGTGGTGGAGCGGGCGATGGCCGCCAGGCGCTTGCGCACCTCCTGGGCGGCACCGTCGACCCCTGCGGCCGTTGCCAGGGCCAGGCGCAGGCGCCGTTGGATCACGGCATTGCCGCCGCTCACCTCGATCAGCAGTTCGGCGAGGGCGCTGGCCCCGAGGGCTTCCAGGTTGTTGGCGTTGAGGGTGCGCTTGGCGGCCATGGCGTCAGAGGGCAGCGTCAGAGGAAGAGGGGCGTCGGCCGAGAGCTTCAGTTGTCGCCGCAGCACCGGGACAGGGCCGCCAGGCGTTGCTCGAGATCCGCCGGCGCTTCGGGCCAGGCCATGGGCCCGTGGTCTGGCAGCAGCAGCCCAGAGGCCGGCGGGATCGCCCCACAGCCTCAGGCCGGCAGGTTGATGGTCCCGGCCAGAGGGGCCGCCACCATCAGGATCAGGCTGCGGCTTTCCAGCGGGATGCCGGCCGGCAGCCAGAGCTCGGGTTGCTGGGGCAGGTCGCTGCCCGCCGGCAGGGCCGTGTCGATCAGGCGCGACCAGCCAGCTGGGGCGGCAGGCAGATCGAAGTGCATCGCCTTGTAGAAGGCGTTCATGCCACACCACAGCAGGGGGCCGTGCTGGGCGTCGTGCAGGCTCCAGGCCAGGCAGTGGGACCAGCTGGCCCAGTCCGGCTTGTGGCGCTCCACCCCATGCCATTCGCGCCAGAGCTGACCCTGTTCGCCGCCGCGGCGCTGGGGGGTGTCCGGCACGGGATGCTCGGGATTGATCAGGCTGGCCAGCTGCTGGCGCAGGGCGATCAGGCGCCGGACGAAGCGGCGCAGGTCGAGATCGCGAGCATCGGGTTGCCAGTGCATCCAGCCCAGGGGGTTGTTCTGGCACCAGGTGTTGTTGTTGCCCCCCTGGCTGCGGCGGACTTCATCCCCCATCAGCAACATCGGCACCCCGGGGGCCAGCAGCAGCGAACTGAACAGATTGCGGATCTGGCGGTCCCGCAGGGCGTTCACCGCCGGATCGGTGCTGGGGCCTTCAACGCCGTGGTTCCAGCTGTTGTTGTGATTGTCGCCGTCGCGGTCGTTCTCGCCATTGGCGAGGTTGTGCTTGCGGTCGAAGCTGACCAGATCAGCCAGGGTGAAGCCGTCGTGGGCGGTCAGGAAGGTGATCGTGCGGCCCATCGGCGCCGGCTGGCCCCCGAACAGATCGGGATTGCCCGAAAGCCGTTGGCCGAGGGGCCAGACGCTGCGGTCATCCCCTTTCCAGAAGCGGCGCAGATCGTCGCGGAAACGGCCGTTCCAGCTCGCCACCCGTCGCGCCGGGAAGTCCGCCATGCGGTAGAGGCCGCCGCAGTCCCAGGGCTCGCTCACCAGCTTGAGATCGCTCAGTTCCGGATCGGCCTCCATCGCCTCGAACAACGGTGGCGTCTCCAGGGGGGCCAGGTCTTCACCGCGACTCAGGGCGATGCCCAGATCGAAGCGGAAGCCGTCGATGCCCAGCTCCACGGCCCAGCAGCGCAGCGATTCCAGAATCAGGCGACGCACCAAGGGGCGGTTGGCGGCGATGCTGTTGCCGCAGCCACTGACATCGAGATAGTCGCCGCGGCTGTTCTGGTGGTAATAGAGCGAATCGCCGAAGCCGCGCCAGCTGAGGGTGGGGCCAGCCTGGCTGCCCTCGGTGGTGTGGTTGTAGACGACATCCAGCAGCACCTCCATGTTGGCGCGGTGGCAGGCCGCCACCAGCTGACGGACCTCCTGGCGGCCCTGCAGGGGGTCATCGCTGACCAGGTAGCCCGGATGGGGGGCCATCCAGCTCAAGGGGCTGTAGCCCCAGTGGTTGAAGCGACCGGCCGGGGCATCCTGGGGATCGAAGGCCATCACCGGCAGCAGCTCGATCGCCGTCACCCCCAGCTCCTGCAGGGCGGGCAGCATCTCGATCAGGCCCAGCAGGGTGCCCTGGCACTCCGGGCTGACCTGGCAGCCCGGGCCCTGGGTGAAGCCGCCGACATGCAGTTCGTAGATGACGCTCTTCTGCCAGCGATGGCGGGGCCTGGGGGCGCTGGCGAAGTCGAAGTGATCCCGTTCGGTCACCACCCCCTTGAGGCAACTGGCGGTGTTGGGGGTGGCCCCGACCGCCGATCCCCGCTGGTACACCGGCCAGCCGGCGATCGCCCTGGCGCAGGGATCGAGCAGCACCTTGGAGGGATTGAAGCCGTGGCTGCCGCTCTGCAGCGGGCCGAAGGCCCGATAGCCATAGCAACAGCCGATGCCGACACCCTCCACCTCCACATGCCAGTGGTCGCCGGAGCGGTGCTGCAGATCCAGTTCGATCACCTGCTCCGGTTCGCTGGCCTGGGCATGGGCGAACAGCAGCAGGTCCAGCCGCGTGGCCAACGGGGCAACGACGGAGAAGTTGACGCCGTTGGCGGTGCTCGATGCCCCCAGTGGCCAGGGATGTCCGATCCGGGTCGGCGACACTGGGCGCGGGAGAGAATCGTCTCAGGCTAGGCCCAAGCCCCGATCTCAGCGCTGTTGCACTCGCCTCAGCCGGCGGCTGGGTTCAATGGGGGCAATCCCCAGAGAACCTCGTGATCGGCTCGGACCCAGAGGAGGGACGCCCCCCCCAGAGCGTGCAGGCGGGGCTCTGGTTGTTTGCGCCCAACCGCGATACCCAGGGCGGCAGCTCCTGGCTGTGCGAGGTCGGTGACGTCGATCTGCTGATCGATGTCCCCGCTTTCACCAGGGCCAACCTGGAGATGCTCCAGCAGCGCTGCCGCGAGCGCCGTGGCTGGATCGTGCTCACCGGTCGCGACGGCCATGGGCGCTGTCGGCGCTGGCAGGAGGCCCTGGGTTGGCCGGTGCTGGTCCAGGAGCAGGAGGCCTATCTGCTCCCCGGTGTGGCTTTGCTCACCAGCTTTGCCGACAGTTTTGAGCTGGTCAACGGGGTGCGCCTGCTGTGGACTCCGGGACCGAGTCCGGGCGCCTGCGTGGTGCATGTGCGCCTCGCCGGTCAGGGCGTCGCACCTGGGTCCGGCAGCGAGCCTGCGGACTCGGCTGGCGGCGGGCCGCTCGATGGACTCTTCTGCGGACGGCTGCTGGTGCCGCTGGCCCCCCAGCGCCTGGCTCCACTGCGGCGGCGCAGTTGTTTTCACTGGTCCCGCCAGCTGCGCAGTGTCGAGAATCTGCGCCAATGGCTGCCTTCAAACTGCCCGGATTGGATCGCCAGTGGCGCCGGCCTGGGGGCCTTGCAGGGCGAGAAACTGGTGCGTTCAGGGGCGGCTCAGCTGGCCGGCCTCGATCTGGTCCAGGCCCTTCATGCTCCCGATCCCGGGTTGTCGAGCTGATCGGATCGGCGACCTGTGGGGGGTGCTTTGGTTCCCCGCAGAGGGACCTGAAGGCCAGAACCATTGCGATCAGCGGTTTCTGGTGTTGCAGCTCAGCGGCAACCTTCATACGATTGGCGCGCTGAATCCAACGGGCGGTCGGGGCCCTCTCCGAACCGCTGCCCAGCGGCCGCCGCACCCCCGACACCACTCCCGATACCCCCCGCACGACCGGAGGCACTTCCGACCAATGAACAAAGCTGATCTCGTCAACCTCGTTGCCGCTCGCACCGAGCTCACCAAAACCGACGTCTCCCTCGTGGTCGACGCCGCCATTGAAACCATCATCGATTCGGTGGTGGAAGGCAAGAAGGTCTCAATCCTGGGCTTCGGTTCCTTCGAACCCCGTGATCGCTCCGAACGCCAGGGTCTGAATCCCAAGACCGGCGAAAAGATTGCGATTCCCGCCAAGCGGGTCCCCGCCTTCACAGCCGGCAAGCTGTTCAAGGACCGGGTCCAGGGCTGATCCCTGGGGTTGGATTCGCCGCTGAACGGGCTGATCCGTCCTGGCGGTCCCATGCGGGACCGCCTTTTTGATGCGGCCCCGTCGGGATCGGCCCCAGATTGGCCAGCATCCATTCACAGCGGCCGTTCTCAGCAGCCGCAGGAGGCGATGCCGGTGACCCTGCCCCAGCATCTGCAGGCCCAGCTCCAGGCGGGCCTGGTCCGGCGTCAGCAGGGCTATCGCGGTCGCTTTGCCCCGTCCCCCAGCGGCGCTCTGCATCGGGGCAATCTGCGGACGGCACTGCTGAGCTGGCTGCAGGCCCGGCTCCAGGGCGGCGAATGGCTGCTGCGCATCGATGACCTCGATCGGCCTCGCAACCGTCCGGGCGCGGACGACCAGATCCTGGCGGATCTGCGCTGGCTGGGTCTTGTCTGGGACGGCCCTGTGGTTCGCCAGAGCCAGCGGCGGGGGCTGTACGCCAGCGTCCTGTCGTCGCTGCGCCGCTGCGGCAGGCTTTATCCCTGTGGCTGCAGCCGCAGGCTGCTGGCCGACATCTCGGCGCCCCACGGGGCGCTGGCGGTCTATCCGGGCTTCTGCCGCCAGGGGGGCATCGGCTGGGGGCCGCGCCAGGGGCGGCTACCCAGCTGGCGCCTGCGATTGCTTGACGCCACCCTGAGCTGGCCGGAGGATTCAGGCCGGCACGGCAGTCTCGAGGCCGCCAGCGAGGTGGGCGATGTGGTGCTGCGGCGAGCCGATGGGCTGGTGGCCTATCACCTGGCCACGGCGGTGGATGAGCTGACCCTGGGGATCACGGCGGTGGTGCGGGGGGAGGATCTCTGGGCCTCCAGCGGGCCCCAGGTGGCGGTGATGGCGGCCCTGGGGGCGATGCCGCCGCGCTACTGGCATGTGCCGCTCTGGCGCGATGCCCGGGGGCAGCGTCTCAGCAAGCGCGACGGCGCCGAAGGCCTGGAAGGGCTTCGCCAGAGCGGCGGCGATGCAGCGTCGGTGATCGGGCTGCTGGCTGCCAGCCTGGGCCTGGTGCCGGCCGGCACCAGGCTGAGCGCCGAGGAGCTGCGCCAGCAGCTGCAGCTGTCCGATCTGCTGACCATGGTTGACGAGCCACTGAGCCCTATCCCCGAGGGAGCTGAGCCTGGCGAGGCTTAAGGAAGGTTTCGGGATCGTGGCGTGGTTTTTCCGCCACAGTGTGGAGACCGAAACACGGGCCGCTTAGCCCTCGCTCCCGATGACCAGATTCCAGCCCCCTGGGCCCGCCAGCGGCAACACCCCCAACAGCAACAATCTCAGCAGCAGTGCCAATGTCCCTGGCGGCGGCCGTGATGTGGCCACCTGCAACCGCTGTGGCGGCAGCGGCATGCTGCGTCTGGGTGATCAGCGCTACCGCACCTGCCTGGAGTGCCTCGGCCAGGGCCAACTGCTGCAGCCCTCCCTGGACACCCTGTACGTCCCCAGGATCAGCGTTGCTGCTTCCGTTTCTGCCGCAGGATGAAGAAGGCTGTGGTGGCAACCACCGCAGCCAGGGGCGCTGCTGTCAGCAGCAGCAGGATCACGGCGGTCCAGTCGGTGTACATCCCTGCAGTGCTGAAAGCCTTGCCATCATCCCAGCAGGCCTTCCTCCCCTCCCCCATGATCCAGCGACTGCTTCAACCTGCCCAGCCGGGAGTCCTGATGACGATCCTGTTGCTGCTGTTGGCAGGTCCGGGGGTGGCTCGGGCTGGCATTCAGTTCGAGAATTGCGTCAACGGCACGGATGGCTCGATCAGCTGCGACACCGTGCCCACGGGCAACACCTATATGAATGACAAAGACGCCCAGTACGGGTTGCTGCAGAACGCCAGCCCCGGTTGGAGCGAATTTGACCCTTACGGGGGCTACGACGAAGAATTCGGCGATGCTGATTTCTGAGTACTCAGTGCTGATTGCTGAGCTCAGCTTTGCTGCCTTCAGCGACTGATGTGTGCTTCGCTTGCTGGACGACGCCCCTGATTACCGCCCGGAACGTTGTTGCTGACCCTGCCTTGCTCTGGTGCAGGGACTGGTGGTCGGGGTCCGCTGCCGAGGCTCGCTGCGAGTCTGACGGTGGTGATGGAGCACCAGGTTCCCGCGCTTCGGAGGCCGACAGCACCGGCGCGGTCTAACGTTGATCTCTCTGGTCTGGCGCGCGAGCAACCCGGCTGACCCCATGCATTTCTGGGCCCCTGAAATCGATCCTGCCCACCCGATGGCGTGCACCCAGGCGGAGCGCTATGTATTGCGGCGCATCGTTGGCGGTGCCTACATCGCCATCGCGGCAGAAGATCAGAGCCTGCTGGATGTGGTGGAGCTGGATCGTGCCTATTTCTTCCATACCCACGACGCCGCCCTGAGGGCCGCAGGCGAGCTGAACCGACTCGGGCTTGGTGGCGTCGATGTGGTGAAGATTGACTGAGGGACGGCGGGTTTCCGTACACGAATCAGGTCTTTGATCGTGAAGGTGCTGAGAGCAACCAGTCCCAATCTCGATAGGGTCAAATCAGACCTTGAGATAGGCACGTCTCTGCCATGAAACGCCATCATCTGCGCACGCTTCAGGCTCTCTATGCCCATCCGCTCCAGCACGGAGTTCGGGTGGCAAAGGTCGAAGCCCTTTTCCGCTCCCTGGGGGCGAGCGTCACGGAGTTGGGTGACCGGCGCCTGCGGCTGCAGATGCCCGCAGGTCAGGAAACCTGGATTCATGCCGCCTGTGGACTGCGGCATCCCGATCTGGATGCGGACGCTGTGATGCGACTGCGCCATCTGCTCCACGAGGCCGGTGTCACCCCTGAGCATCCCGAAGCCGATGCAGCCTCCCCCAGGGGCGATCAAGGTCGTCGCTTGATCCTGCATCTCGACCATCGCCACACCGATGTGTTTCTCCTGGAGGGGGATGAGGTGGAGCACGCTGTACTCAAGCCCCATGGCATCTGGGGCACCGATCAGAACCTCAGCCATCGCCATGATCGCGATCAGGCCGGTCAGCGAGCGCCCATGGATCACGACTACCTTGCACGCATCGCCGCAGCCATCGCGGATGCCGATGTTGTGCTGCTACTGGGCCATGGCCGTGGTGCCAACGATATGCGCCAGTTGCTGCTCCATCACCTGGAAAACCATCATCGCGATCTGCTGGATCGGATTGTGGGGATCGAAACCCTCGATGACGGCGGCCTCAGTGATGAGCAGCTCGTGGCCATCGCCCGGGAGCATTTCGGCAATCTGCCCCACCGGCGTCCTGTTGTTGCAGCGGGACAGGCTGTCACTTAATCCCGGTAACTCCTGAGGAGCTCGGCTGGCCACCTTGGCAGGTTGGCCAGAGCTGGGGCTGGCAAGTTGCAGGCCAGGCTGTAAAGTCGTCTGCAGTTGTTGCTTTGCTTGCATCATGTTGACAGGCTCTGATCTGTTGGCCAAGGTAAAGGAGCTGGGTGATGTCTCCAAATCAGACCTCGTGCGTGGCTCTGGCTACGTGAGCATCAAGAAGGATGGTGCTGAGCGGCTGAATTTCACCGCTTTTTATGAGGCGCTGCTCGAGGCCAAAGGAGTCACTCTCAGCGATGCCGGTGGCAAGTCGGTGGGTAAAGGCGGGCGCAAGCTCAGCTACTTCGCCACGGTGCAGGGCAATGGCAATCTGCTGGTGGGCAAGGCCTACACCGCCATGCTTGATCTCCAGCCCGGCGATGAGTTCGAGATCAAGCTGGGTCGCAAGCAGATCCGCCTGGTGCCTGTGGGCAGCGACGACGAGGATTGAATCTCAACGCTCAACCGTTGCCAGGTACCGGGTCAGGCAGCGATCCGATTCTCGACGTTGCCGTTGCGCCTGACCACGCCAAGGGTCTCGTCCACGGTCTGCACGGTTCCGGGCGCTCCTGGTTCAGGTGAGGCCCTCGAGGTCGGGAAGGGCCTGCCAGGCCTCCAGTTCCAGCACCAGGGCGCTGTGGCGCTGGATCGCCTGGTCCACAAACAGGGCCGTGCGCACGCTGACGTCTGGATCCAGCAGAAACCGATACATGGCGATCGACGTGGTCAGGCAGCGCAGGGCCGCCAGCTGCAGGTCGCGGCGGGCGTCGGCCAGCGGGTAGTCACGGACTCCCCGGAGCAGCAAGGTGCCATGCCAGAGCTGGAGCAGCTCATCGAGACGGCCATGCCGCTGCAGCACCGGCTCGCTGCCGCCGATCAGGAAGGCCAGGTCGATGGTGGCCAGGCTGCGGCAGGCCCAGGACCAATCCAGAATCGTGGCAGATGGGGCCTGGGCGCTGCCGCCAAACAGCAGGTTGTCGGCGCGCAGGTCACCGTGCACCAGGGTCCAGGGGCGTTCGGCCAGTGCCGCATCGATGGCCTCCCCCTGTTCCAGGACGGCCCGGACGATGGTGGTGGCCTGCTCGCCGAGCCGCACGCTGTAGGTCTCAACAAAGGGTTCCACCAGATCCGCCTGCGGATGCTGGAACCAGAAGCTGTGGGCCGGCAGCCAGGATTGCCGTTCAAGTTGCGGATCCAGCCAGAACTCGGCATGCAGAACGGCGATGCTCTGCAGGGAGGCCACTGTTTCGGCATGGCTCAGGCCCTGCAGCTGATCGCCACTGCGCAGGTGGCTGAGATCCTCCATCAACAGCCAGCAGGGCTGGTTGGCGCTGCAGCCATAGACGATCGGCTGATGGTGCTTCAGCCTGGGAATCAGGTGGTTGTAGACCCCCACTTCCCGTTGAAAGGAACAGTTGAGGCGCGTGAATTCGTGGGCATCCGGGTTGGTTGTTTCACTTTTCAGCACCACACTCTCAGGTGCACTTCCTGGTGGATCGCAGCTCAGCAGCAGCTGCCAGGTGGTGGATTGAAAGCCCCGTCCGCTCTCCATGGCCCGGATCTCCATGGCGTTGATCGCGGTGCCGAGCACCTCAGCGATCCAGCCCGATTCAGGCATCTGGATCGTCTTGGCAGCAGGGCTGGGGATGGGTTCAGGATTCATGACAGCCCTTGACGCCAGCCTGGATCGGAGATGTCTGGCGGGCATCCGCTTGCGGCCAGCCTGTCCTTGGTCCTGGCTGGAGATGGGCAATAATTGTTCCTGAATCTTTGCACAACTTTGATGTACTTCGATGCAATTGATTCTGTCCTGGTTGCGTTGGCGAATTCGCCACTGTTGCCCTGTGGCTCTCAGCAATAGCCACCCATGATATGGGCTTGAAAGTGAATGCTCGTTTCGCTGTTGGGCGCAACCGGGCCGGCTGGAAATGGCTCCACGGAGTGGAAGTCATAATAGGCTGGAGGGCTGAGAAAAGAGGCGAAGAAGAGATTGGAAAAACTGCCATCGGCCAGGGAAAAGCCAATGCCGTGGCTGGTGAGTTGCTCCGGCGAAATGCCTTTGGAGGCGGGTTTAATCATGTTGTCCACGTTGTAGGAAATTCCCGTCACTGGATCGACATTGCCCGGAATGGCCGTGCCCGTTGGTACCAGGCCCGTGATCCTGACACCATTGCGCTTGCCTTCAATGCCCAGCACCTCGTAGAGGCCATCGCCATTGGTGTCGTTATCGGTGATCAGGCTGCCTCTGGCCTGGAGACCGGCGCCGTGCGCCCCAGCCGGTCTGGATTCATAGGACCAATCCCAGCGCAGCTCCTTCCTGGCAGCTTTGTGCGCAGGTTGCGCCTGCCCCAGGGCGGTGCGGCCGATCCGCTCGCGGCGCTGAACCAGGCCAAGACCAGAGTCCGCGAAGCCTGAAATGGCCTTGGCCCGGTTGGGACGCATGGAACATTGATCGAGATCGACATTCAAAACTACAGGGCTGGATTCGTGGCTGGATCCTGGCTCGGCCGCGCGATGGGGGGATGAACTTCAACAGAAGCTTTTTAAAGGCTGGATCGCCCGAGATCTGAAAGCATTCGCCTGTTATCAGGCCCCGCAGGGTGAGCTGAGGTCGTGGCTCCGGAGCGGTGAAGCGAGGAGTTGAAAAAGCCGGTGACTGGATTTGAACCTGCGACCTACTGATTACGAATCAGTTGCTCTACCACTGAGCTACACCGGCATGCCTCCGAAAGTAGCATCCGGTCGTTGTCTACCAAGTCGGCGAACCCCATGGCCCAACGCCCCGGTTCCGGGTCCGATCCCGGGGCAGCCAAGCCCTTGGATCCCGAGCTGCGCCGCCGCCTGTTGCTGGAGGCCCGGACTCCCTGGCGCAGCCTGCGCCGCGGTCTGTGGTTTGCCCTGGTGGCTTCCGCTGGCCTGGGGCTGGCCACGATGGCGATGCGGGCCTCCGCCGGCGGCGAGCTCGCTTCATCCGATCTGTTGATCCAGGTCTCCGCCCTCGCCATCTTCGGCTCCCTGCTCTGGTTCGATCGCAATCGGGACAGCGGCTGAGGGGGCGCTCTCAGCGTCCGTGCTGAGTTCTGGGGCCGCCGATCCGAGCGACTCGGTGCCCAGTGGATCAGGCCGGGTCGCCTCCGCTGGAGTCGCTTCAGGATCCGCTGCGGGGGAGGGGGCTTCATCCAGGTCGCTCTGGCCGGTGGCAGCGGCCTGGGACTCTGGCTGGGCTGTCGTGAGGTTTGGGGCTGCGGGGTTGGGGACTGCGGGCATGGCCGCTTCGCTGCTGTTCATGGCCGTTTTGGATGCCGCCGCCGGGGACGCTCCAGGAGAGGCGGCGGCGGCGCCGTTCGCTGCTCCGGCACTGGCCTGGCCCTGGGGACTGGCTTCGCCCTGGGCCGTGGCCGAACCCGACGGCTTCGGCGGAGCCTGCGACTCGGGTTCCGGGGGTGTGCGGTCTGGCTCCAGGATCGACTCGTTGCCGCTGGCTGCGCTGTTGCCCTGCTGCTCGGCGGCCGCGGCTTGGGCAGGGCTCGCGGCGGCTTGGGCCGGGGCCGCGATCGGGACAGGCTCCTGGGAGAGCGGCCGGGCTTGCCGGGGCTGCGTCCGGGTTTCCGGCCGGCGCTCGGCGAGGGGATCGATCAGCAGCAACGGCAAGCCCAGACAGAGACGGCTCGCCTCCAGTTCCCTGGTGGTCATCGCCGTCGCCGCCGCGATGGCCCCAGGGCTGCGGCTGAGCAGCCACAGGCTCTGGAGCAGCTGCTGCCACTGCCACAGCATCAGGGCCAGCAGCAGGGCCGCCAGCAGCAGTCCCACCAGCCGGGGGCTCGCCGCCAGGGGAGAGAACGGGCCGGCGATGGCGGCGTGGTCGTCACTCCACCAGAGCAGGGCCAGGAGCAGGGCTGAACCCGCCACCAGGCCCAGTCGCAGGGCGGCAGCCTCCTGCAGGGCGCTGAGTCGCTGCTGCAGCGGCCGCCGCGCCCGCAAGGGGGTCTGCAGCAGCAGCAGGGACCAGACATCGGCAGGACGACGCCAGAGCCCAACGGCCGGCAACAGTCCACCGAGGCCCCAGCAGAGCAGTCGCTCCAAGCCCGGTACCGGGCCTGGATCACTGCCGGCGAGCAGCAGCAACAGCAACAGCGCCTCCAGCGGCAGCACCCCGACAGCAATCAGCTGAAGCCAGAGCAGGGGCTCGCTGCGGGCATTCATGGTGCTGGCGCTCTGGGGGGGACTCAGGTGCTGAGGGTGCGGCGCTGGGTGACGAGTTTGTAGGCCTCGATGCGGTCGCCTTCCTTCCAGGAGTTGAAGCGATCGGTGCCGATGCCGCACTCGAAGCCGGTGGCGACCTCCTTGACGTCGTCCTTGTTGCGACGCAGGGAATCGAGATCCCCTTCGTAGAGCAGCTCCTTGCCGCGCCGGACCCGCACCTTGCAGTTGCGTTGCAGCTTGCCATTGGTGACATAGCAACCAGCCACGGCGTTCTTGCCGATCGTGAACACGGCTCGCACTTCGGCTTCGCCCAGGTTTTCCTCCACCAGCTCGGGCTCAAGCAGGCCCTCCATGGCCAGCTGAATGTCCTCGAGCAGCTTGTAGATGACGTCGTAGTCGCGGACATCGACCCCGGTGGCATCGGCGGCCCGACGGGCGCCCGGCGCCATGGAGGTGTTGAAACCGACGATCACGGCGCCGGAGGCGGCGGCCAGATCGACGTCGGTTTCGGTGATCTCGCCCGGAGCCGAGAGCAGCACCCGCACCTGCACCTCTTCCTGGGGCAGTTGCTCGAGCGAGCCGAGGATGGCCTCGACACTGCCCTGCACGTCGCCCTTGAGAATCAGGTTGAGCTCCTTGATCTCGCCTTCGCTGACCTGGCCGGACAGGGAGGCCAGGGACACCCGCCTTGAGGCCATCTGCTGGGCCAGGCGACTGGCGCGGGCCTCGCTGGCCCGATCGCCCACCACGGCCCGCGCCGATTTCTCGTCTGCGTAGACCTCGAACTCATCGCCGGCGGTGGGCACCTCGCTGAAGCCGAGGGCCTCCACGGCGCAGGAGGGGCCCGCTTCCTTCACCCGTTTGCCGGTGTCATCGACCATGGCGCGCACCTTGCCCAGAATCGGGCCGGCCGCCAGCACATCGCCAGCCCGCAGGGTGCCGTTCTGGATCAACAGGGTGGCGACCGGGCCTTTGGCCTTGTCGAGGTGGGCTTCGATCACGGTGCCCTTGGCCATCCGGTCGGGGTTGGCCTTGAGATCCTCCATGTCGGTGACCAGCAGGATCATCTCCAGCAGCTGGTCGATGTTCTCGCCCTTGATGGCACTCACCGGCACCATCACGACGTTGCCGCCCCAGTCTTCGGCCACGAGGTCGAGGCCGGAGAGCTCCTGTTTGACCCGCTCGGGCTGGGCGCCTTCCTTGTCGATCTTGTTGATCGCCACCACGATCGGCACCTCGGCGGCGCGGGCGTGGCTGATGGCCTCGAGGGTCTGGGGACGGACGCCGTCGTCGGCAGCCACCACCAGCACAGCCACGTCCGTGACCTTGGTGCCGCGGGCACGCATGGCCGTGAAAGCTTCGTGGCCGGGGGTGTCGAGGAAGGTGATGCGGCTGGTGGCACCGCCGTGGGGAACTTCCACCTGGTAGGCGCCGATGTGCTGGGTGATGCCACCGGCTTCGCCAGCAGCCACCCGGGTCTTGCGGATGGCGTCGAGCAGGCTGGTCTTGCCGTGGTCGACGTGGCCCATGACCGTGACGACCGGTGGCCGGCGGATCAGGTGGGCAAAATCACTCGCTTCGATCATCTCCACGGTCTTGGCCGCGGCGGACTGCACGTCGTCCTCAAGCACCGGCACGCCGAATTCTTCGGCCACGGTTTCGATCGTGGGTAGATCGAGGGTCTGGGTGACGGTGGCGCTGATCCCCTTGAAGAACAGGCTCTTGATGATCTCGGAGCTCTCGACACCGAGGCGGTCGGCCAGTTCCTGCACCGTGAGGTTGCCCTCCGGCACGATCAGCATTTCCGGGCGCTGAGCTTTGAGCTCGCGGGCGGCCCGCAGTTCCATGGCGCGGCGGCGCTGGCGCTGGCGGGTGGTTTCCTTCTTGCGCTTGCGCACCGCCACGGTGGGCTTGGTCGGGGCCGCGACGCTGCGGGGCTTGGCGGGACGGGCCAGGCTCGCCTGAAGCACCAGGGCTTCCTGCTCGCCGGCGTAGCCGCTGGTTTCGGCGGTGAGGGCATCATCGTTTTCGCCGATGATGTGCACCTTCTGACGCTGCTTCTGCGGCGTGCGGCTGCGCAGGGCCTCGAGCTTGGCGCTGTCGTCCCAGTCAGGACGGCGGGCCCTGGCGGCGCCGGTGCCGGCACCGGGAGGTTGGGGCGGGCGGAAGCCGGGGCGGCGCGGCGGGGCTGCTGCGGTGGGCGGCGCGACCCTGACGACCCCTTCGATTTCCCTGGTACCCGTTTCACCAGTGGCTTCACCGCCGGTGCGGCGCACCGGGGCAATGATGGGACGACCGGTGGGCTTCTGGAGCTGCATCAGCTCTCCAGGCGCCATCGGCTTGCGCATGCCAGCCGGCATGCCTGGACGGCCTGGAGCGGCAGGACGGCCGGCGCTGGTGGTGCCGGGGCCGGCTGAATCCCTGCGGATGGGTTTGCCGACGAGTTCCAGGGGGGTGGCTCCCGGACGGCCTGGACCGGGGCTCGGTCGGTTGCTGCCCTGGGGATTGCGCACCGGTGCCGGTGCTCCCGGGCGTTGGGGCCGGTTGCCACCACCGCCAGCCGGTTGGCCCGGCTGGGGACGGCCCACGAGTTGGGGACGGCTGGCCGGAGCGCCCGGCCGGCTGGGCGGGGCGGGGCGCACGGGGGCCGGGCCACCGCTCCGCTGGGGTGACTGGGGCAATCTGGTGATTGCCGGTGGTCCGGCCGGTCGTGCCGGGGCTGGGCTGGGGGTGGCGGGGCGGGCCGGAGCGGCCACCGGGCGGCTGGGGCTGGGCCCGGCAGCGGGCCGGGCCGGGCTGGGTGCAGGCCGGGCGGGACTGGCCACCGGTCGGGGCGGCGGGCCGCTGGGTTTGGTGCTGGCCTGGCTGGGGCTTGGGGCGGGCTTGATCGCCGTGACCACCTGGACCGGGGGCTTGGCTGGGATGGCGGGCTGAGGCCGGCCTGGGCCAGCGGCTGGACCAGGCGTGGCCGGCTTGGCGGCTGCTGCCGGTTTGGCCGGTTGCGGTTGGGCTGGCGAGGGCTTGGCCACGATCGTCGGGGCGGCCGGTTTGGCCACCGGACGCAGCGGTGCAGGCGCCGCTCCTGCCTGGGGACGGGAGGGAGCCGCCGGGCGGGCGGGCGCGGTGGGGCGGCCCGGTGGCGGGCTGACCAGCGCCGGCGCCGCACTGGCCTTGGCCGGCTGTGGACCGGGCTTGACCGCTGGTGGGCTCGGCTTGGCCGGCTGCGGGCTGGGCTGGATCGACGGTGGCTGGATCTGGGCCGTGGCTGGGGCCGGTTGGTCGCTGCTGGCTTTCTTCACCGACAGGATCGCCTTGGCTGCAGGTGGGGCTGTCGGCGTGGCGCTGCCGCCGCCGCTTTTGATCAGCACGTCACGGATGCGGGAAGCCTCGTCATCGCTGATCGAGCTGCTGTGGCTCCTGGCCGCGATGGACAGCTTCTCGGCGGCATCGAGCACGTCCTTGTTGTCCAGGCCCAAGTCCCGGGACAACTCGTAAATTCTGACTTTGCCGCTGCTGGTCATTCAGGTCTCCGAAGGGGCGGGGCCACGGGTGAGCTCCGGACGGGGCCACAGGGGCGCCGAGCGGGGCAACGGGTGTGCCACCGGGCCGCACGCACGCTGCGGCCAATGATCATCTTGCCTTAGCGGTTGCGGCGTCGCTTGCCTTGAGTCGTGCGTCAAGGGTCGCGATGATGGAATCCGCAATCTGAGAGCGAAGCGACCGTTGCAGTCGCTTGCGTCGTCTGGCCTCCTCGAGGCAGGCCCGATCCGGGCAGAGATAGGCCGAGCGGCCCATTCCCAGATCAAGCGCGATGCTGCCGTCAGCCTGGCGAATTAGCCGCCAGAGCAGCTGGCGATCGCGCAGGTTGCGGCAGGCCACACAGCGGCGCAGCACCGGCCGCTGTTCCCGGGCGCTCACCGGGCCGTCTCGAGGCCTGCTTCGGCTTCGCCATCGAGGCTGGCCTCGGCTTCGAGGTCAGCCTCAGCGCCGGCTGCTTCGGTACCGGCATCGCTGCCGTCCTGAGCTTCGCCCTCGCTGTCGCTGGCTACGCCGTTGTCCTCGGCTTCGGTGTAGTCCTCCTCATCCTCGGGAAGGGGATAGAGCTCCCGCAGACGGGCATCCTCTTCGGCCCGGGTGGCCTGCTCGGCCTGGAGGCGGGCTTCCGCTTCGGCCTGCAGGGCCTCCTCTTCCTGGCGCTGGGCGATCAGACCGGACACTGTCTGGTCTTCGCTGCTCTGGTCGTACTCCTGGGCATTTTTGAT
The DNA here is from genome assembly GCA_903823115.1 of uncultured cyanobacterium. GTDB lineage: Bacteria > Cyanobacteriota > Cyanobacteriia > PCC-6307 > Cyanobiaceae > Cyanobium. The sequence goes on along the minus strand of CAIJRN010000055.1, from coordinate 59,146 downwards.
GTCGATCTTCCAGCCGGTGAGGCGGGCGGCCAGCCGCACGTTCTGGCCTTCACGGCCGATCGCCAGGCTCAGCTGATCCGGCGGTACCAGGACATGGGCGTGGTGGCCATCCGGATCGACGAGGCGCACCATCTCGACCCGGGCTGGACTGAGGGAGTTGGCGATGTACTGGCCTGGATCCGGAGACCAGCGGATCACGTCAATTTTTTCGCCCCGCAGTTCGTTCACCACCTGCTGGATGCGCGAGCCGCGGGCACCGATGCAGGCCCCGACGGGGTCCACTTCCCGCTCGACACTGTCGACGGCCACCTTGGTGCGGGGGCCGACGGCTCTGGACGGGGGGTTGGCTTCCCGAGCCACAGCCACGATCCGCACGGAGCCTTCCTGGATCTCGGGTACCTCATTTTCGAAGAGATACACCACCAGGCCGGCATTGGAGCGGGAGACGAACAATTGGGGACCGCGCCGCGCCACCTCGCTGACCTCCTTGAGGAACACCTTGAAGGTGGCATTGGCCCGGTAATTGTCATTGGGAAGCTGATCGCGGCGCGGCAATTCCGCTTCCACCTCAGGCCGTCCGAGGCCGCTGCTCACGCCCAGGATCACGCTCTGGCGTTCGAAGCGAATCACACGGGCAGTGAGCACGGGATCTTCGAGGTCGGCGAACTCCTCCTGGATCATGCGGCGTTGCTGGTCGCGCAGTTTCTGGGCCAGCACCTGCTTGGTGGTGGCGGCAGCCATGCGGCCGAAATCATCCTTTTCAGGGGTGACATCGAGCACCACCGTGTCACCGGTCTGAGCATCTTCGGCCACCTGCCGGACTTCGTCGATGGCGATCTGGTGATCGTCGCTTTCGACCTCTTCGACAATGATCTTGCTGGCCAGTACGCGGTAGCCCTCTTCTTCGAGGTCAAGGGCTACGTCGAAGTTGCTGAAGTAATCCTCCTCAAAGGGGTCTTCGCTGATGCCCAGGTAGAGGGTGCGGCGGTAGCGCTCGTAGCCCTTGAGCAGCGCTTCACGCAGGGCCGCCTCCACCACCTGAGTCGGTAATTTCTTCTCGTCACTGATGTCCTCGATCAGGTTGTTCAGACCGGGGAGCAGAACAAGAGCCATGGATTTGCAGGGGGCAGAAGAGTGGGGACAGGGGGGGTGCCGTTGGCGCTGGCGCCGCTCAGGAGTCGTCGGTGGGGCAGATCAGGCGAACGAGTGACACCTCTTCGCGGGGAATACGCACCGTTCGACCGCGCACGTTGAGCAGCACCATCCGCTCATCGCGGCCAAGCAGCAGGCCCAGCCGCTGCCTGTCGTCCCGATCGTGGCGGACCACTTCCACCGGGAAACCCCGGAAGCTGGTGAAGTCCCGATCGGAGCTCAGCACCTCGCCAATGCCCGGGCTGCTGACTTCCAGCACATAGGCCAGGCCGAGCAGGCCCGAGGCTTCCAGGGCTTCTCCGAGAGGCGCGCTGATCTGGGCGCATTCATCAAGGTTCACATCGACGCCATCGGCCCGTTGCACCAGAACCTGCACCGTCAGCGGGATGCGCTGGCTGAGCAGCCGGATCCCGAGCACCGACAGACCTGAGCCGCTGGCAACGCCGCGAGCCAACGCCTCCAGCGCTGCGTCCAGGCTGGCCGGGGCCGGGGCTGGGACGCCAGGGGCCTCTGCCCCAGGGCTGGAGATCAGGACATCGGTTGCCGTCTCGGCGTTGGCGCCTGACTGGCAGCTTTCGGAAGGGGACTGGGGCAAGGCGATGAGCCGCGGTACTGGCTGCGGGAGGGGCTCACCCCGCCGGACCTGCAGTCGTGCAACTGCCCCTGCCTGATGTGACCGTCCCCGGAGGATGGTCACGCTCAAAAAAGGGTCGTGCCCGCGGGGCACACATTCACCCTAAGGGATCGGGTTCCGCCGGCTGGCCGAAGCTGGCCCCGACATCGAGGATCGGGGCCTCCGCGTAGTAGTCGTTGCTGCTCACTTGGCCGCGCAGGGCCGGATCCTGGTTCAGGCACTGACCGCACTGTTCCGGGCTGCGCAGGTACTGGCAGACCCGGGCCCAGAGCTTGGCCCTGGTGCCGGGTGCCCCCTGGCTGAAGTGCACGAGATCCTTGCCCCCCACCATTCCCTGGATCTCCACCTGGCAGAGGCTGCAGCGCTGACGCGCGCCGGGAGGAATGGACGGCATGGCCGGCGGCAAAGACTGGAGGCAACTTAGGCCGCTCGGACCGGATCAGAATCGCTTCGGCGGCAGGACGGCGAGCCCGATTGCGAATTCTTCAACTCAGTGATCCCCATCTGCTGGCTGATCCCGGTGCGATCTGCCGGGGTCGACCACCTGGCGCGATGCTGCAGCTGGCCCTGGAGCAGGCCTCGCAGCAACTGGAGTCCGCTGGGCAGCGACCGGATCAGCTGCTGATCAGCGGCGATCTCTGCCAGGACGAGAGCTGGGGGGGCTACGTGCGGCTGGCTGAGCTGCTGGCCGCTTCCCCCCTGGCCGATCTGCCACCCCCCTGGCTGCTGAGCGGCAACCACGACCACGGCCTGCGGCTACGGGCGGCCCTGGGGCGAAGGGCGGTGATCGCCCCGGCTGAAATCCTCTGCGGCGGCTGGCAGGTGCTGCTGCTGGACAGCCAGCTGCCGGGCCGGCTGGAAGGGCAGCTCGGGGCCTACCAATGGGCTTGGCTGGAGCGGGCGCTGCAGGCCTCGGATCGCCCCCTGCTGGTGGCGCTGCATCACCCGCCTGTGGCCATCGGCGATCCGATGCTCGATGGCATCGCCCTGGGCGATGGCCCGGCCCTGCTCGAACGGCTGCGGGCCTCCGGCCGCTTGCGGGGGGTGCTCTTCGGCCATGTCCATCAGCACTGGCAGGGGCAGCTTCCGGGGCAGCCCGAGGTGCCGTTGCTGGCCTGTCCCTCCAGCCTCTGCTCCTTCCCGGCGGTGCAGCCCTGCCCCCTGGGTCGGGCGGACGATCCCGGCGCCCGCCTGCTGGAGCTGATGCCTGCGGGGGAGATCCGGCAGCGTCTGCTGCGCTGGTCGCCGCCCCATTCCACTTAGCGTTGCCGCTGCCCTGTGCCTGTCCTGTCCTGACCCGTCCCGCCCTCGCCCGTATCAGCTCCAACGGCACCGGCCTGAGTCGCTCGGCCCAGGCGGCGGCAGGATCGATGGGACTGGCCATGGCCCGCGCTCTGGCCCGTCTTGTGCTGCTGCTGCCGGCGCTGCTGCTGAGTCTTGGCCTGGCCGGTCTGCTCCAGCCCTTGCCGGTGGCGGCCCTGGAGGCAACAGTCGACGGCAGCGGCCACAGCTTTGTCGCCCAGGCGGCCCGCCGCGTGGCGCCGTCGGTGGTGCGTATCGACACCGAGCGGGCCGTGGCCCGCCAGCCCTTCGATCCGGCCATGCTCGATCCGCTGCTGCGCGATCTGTTTGGGGATCCGGCCGGCAGCATGCGCGAGCGGGGCCAGGGTTCCGGGGTGGTCATCGATGCGGCCAAGGGTCTGGTGCTCACCAATGCCCATGTGGTCGATCAGGTCGACACGGTCGAGGTGACGATGGCCGATGGTCGCCAGCTCGACGGCAGTGTCGTCGGCAGTGACAGCGTCACCGATCTGGCCTTGGTGCGCATTTCACGGCGCGAGCCCCTGGCGGCCGCACCCCTGGGCGATTCCGAGGCCCTGGAGGTGGGCGACTGGGCCATCGCCCTGGGCAGTCCCTATGGCCTCGAGCGCACCGTCACCCTCGGCATTGTCAGCAGCCTGCACCGCGACATCAACAGCCTCGGCTTTTCCGACAAGCGCCTCGACCTGATTCAGACCGATGCGGCGATCAATCCGGGCAACTCCGGTGGCCCCCTGATCAACGCCGGCGGCGAGGTGATCGGCATCAACACCCTGGTGCGCTCCGGTCCCGGCGCGGGCCTGGGCTTCGCCATTCCGATCAATCTGGCCAAGCGCGTGGCCGGCCAGCTCGCCGATGGCGGCTCGGTGGTCCATCCCTATCTGGGGCTGCAGCTGGTGCCGCTGACGGCCCGTGTGGCCCGGGAGAACAATCGCAATCCCGATGCCCTGCTGCAGCTGCCCGAGCGCGATGGTGCCCTGGTGCAGCGGGTGCTGCCTGAAAGTCCCGCCGAGGCCGCCGGCCTCAAACGCGGCGATCTGGTGGTGAGCGTCGCCGATCAGGACGTGGTCAATCCCTCGGCGCTGCTGCAACAGGTCGAGACCTCCGCCGTGGGCCAGCCCCTGCCCATGACCGTGGTGCGCGGCCAACGGGAGCTGCAGCTCTCGATCCGCCCGGCGGCCCTGCCCCACCCCGCCGGCTGAGCGCCGCCGCCACGCTTGCTACCGTCAGCCACCTCTGGGATGGATGCGATGGCCGATCTGCAGGACCGCATGAAGCAGGCCGTGGCAGCGGCCGCTGTGGAGCAGATTCAGGACGGCATGGTGGTGGGTCTGGGTTCCGGCTCCACCGCCGCCCTGATGATTCAGGGTCTTGGCGCCAGGCTGCAGCGCGGCGAGCTCCAGGACATCACCGGCGTGACCACGTCGTTTCAGGGGGAGGTGCTCGCCGCCGAGCTGGGCATTCCGCTCAAGAGCCTCAACGCCATCACGCACATCGACCTGGCGATCGACGGCGCCGATGAGGTGGATCCCTCCTTCCAGTTGATCAAAGGGGGCGGTGCCTGTCACGTGCAGGAGAAGCTGGTGGCGCGCCGCGCCGCCCGCTTTGTGGTGGTGGTGGATGCCACCAAGCTGGTGGACACTCTGAACCTGGGCTTTCTGCTGCCGGTTGAGGTGCTCCCCGGCGCCTGGCGCCAGGTGCAGGGCCAGCTGGCCGAGCTGGGTGGTCAGGCCGAGCTGCGCATGGCCGTGCGCAAGGCGGGTCCGGTGGTGACCGACCAGGGAAATCTGGTGCTGGATGTGAAGTTCGCCGCTGGCATCAGCGATCCGCTGGCGCTGGAGAAGGAGATCAACAACCTGCCCGGAGTGCTGGAGAACGGCCTGTTCGTGAATCTCACGGACCAGGTGCTGGTGGGGGAGATTGTGGAGGGGGTGCCTGGGGTACGGAATCTGGTGAAGCGCTGAGGCCGCTGGGTGCAGTGGCGGCGGCTGGGAAGTGCTGCCGCGCCGACTCGTAGAAGAAGAGGTCGATGCCGGCAACGCCCGCCTTCCGGAGCAGGGCCAGTTCCTGCTGCAGGGTGGCGGGGGCCTTGGGCTGCTGGCGCAGTCCCGCCAGCAGGCCGATGCGCAGCGGCACCCGGGCTGCGGCCTTCGCCAGACTGGGGCTGGCCAGCTCCCGGGCCACGGCTTCGGCGTCGGCGCGGTAAATCTGCACCACCACTTCGTCGACCAGGCCCCGTTCCACCCAGTTCGACCAATCGGCCAGATAGCTGTGCAGTGAGAAGTCCTGCGGATTGGGCGCCACCGAAAGTCGCACTGTGGGGCACTCCCGCCGCATCGCCTCCCGGATGGCGGCCAGGAGCTCGGTGACCTGATCGGCCCGCCAGCGGATCCAGTCCGGGTCGTTCTCGTCCGGGAGGGGTTTCTGGGTCCCGGCCGGGGTGCGGCGCCAGAGGGCCAGGGTGCCGGGGTCGTAGCCGAACGCCACCGGGAAGCCCAGGTGATCGTCGAACTGGATGGCGTCGAAGCGGTAGCGGCGGCAGTTGTCCACCACCAGATCGACCAGAAACCGGCGCACGTCCGGTTGGTTGGGATTCAGCCAGACCCGCTCCAACGATGGCGACTCCCGCCAGATCGTGCTGCCGTTGCGATCCTGCTGCAGCAGCGCTTCGCGGCCCCGCAGCCAGGCTGCATCGCGGGGGGCCATCAGGCCGAACTCCATCCAGCCCACCGCCTCCAGGCCCTGGGCATGCAGGGCCTCAACCGTGGCCCCCACGGCATCGGGCTCGGTGAGCAGCGGATCGGGCCTCAGCCCCAGAGCGTTGTGATCGGGCGCCAACAGGCCGTAGATCCAGCCGCCGCTGTAGATCGGCACCGCCGCCCGGCGAAAGCCATGGGCGAGGAGGAAGGCCACCGCTCGGCTGCGCTCGAGGGGATCGAACAGCACACGGCTGTCCACCGTGGTCAGCCAGACCCCCAGCGGCGGCGAGGGCGCCTCTGGGCTGCCGAGGTCCGCCAGCGGGGTCTGGGCCCGGGCGGGGGCTGCTGGCAGCAGCTCCGCCAACAGCGTCCCCGGCACCAGGCTCAGCAGCAGGACCAGAGCGGAGACAGCAGACCTGGACCCATGGCGCCGCCGGGCCTGTGGTTGCATCGCTGATCGTCCGCGGCGGCGGCGGGGTGGGCCCATGACACGATCCTGGCATCGTGTCCCTGCTGTCCTTCCTCTGCGGTGAACGAGGCTTCCCCTCCTCCCCAGCGCCGCCGCGGCAGGGGACTGCTGCTCCTGCTGGCTCTGGCGGCCGCTTTGACGCCGGCCCTGCTCCTGGTCGGGATGCCGCCATGGCGCCAGCACCTGGTCCAGAGCCTCGGCCTGGCCCGCCGCCGCCCGCCTTCGACTCCGCCCCTGCTCCGCTGCCAGCACCAGGGTCAGCGCCGCTTTGATGTGATCGTGGTCGGCGATGAGCCCGCCGGGGTGATGACGGCCCTGGCCCTGCATCGCCAGCTGCGCGATGTGGCCGGCGTGCGCCATCCCCGCATCGCCCTGCTGCACAGCGATGCCCTCGACGCCCCGATCGGCGGCACGATCAGCCGCTCGGGTCTGGCCTATCTCGATCGCAACCAGGTGCCGGCGGATCTGCGCTCCGGTCATGCCCTGTTCGCCCCCTCCTCGGCGCTCTATCGCCGCTTCCTGCACCTGAGCGGCGTGCGGGTGATCGCGGTCGATCCCCACCGGGCGGCCCGGGCCTTCACGCAGGCCCTGAAGGCGACGGGGATCACCGTGCTTCCGGATGCTCAGCTGAGGGGTGTCACCCTGGAGCGGCGGCGGCTGTGCAGCCTGGAATCAGCCCGTTACGGCAGCCTCGGCGCGGCTTATTTCGTCGATGCCAGCCTCGGCGCTGACCTGGCCCATCTGGCCGGGGTGCCCTTCATCTCCGGCCTGGGCACACCGTGGCTCACCCGCGACAGCATTGCCCTGGGCTGGGTGTTCGAGGTGTACGGGCTACCGCTGGAGGCGGTGCGGGAAGCCGAGGCCAGCCTCACCGAGCGAATCCTGGATCCCCAGGACGATGAAGCCCAGCGCTGGCTGGCCCTCTGGCCCGAGTATCGGGGTCGGGCCAGAGGGCATCAACTGCTGGCGGATCTGCTCGATCCCCTCGGCCGGCCCCTGCTGGCCTACGGGGCCACGGTGGACAGCGCCGACCAGCAGAGTCCGGTCTTTGCGATCGCCTTCCACGGCCAGAGCGGCATCCAGCCCCGCTCGCTCCGCTGGAGTGTGCGGCTGGATCCGGCCAACATCGCCATCCTGCCGGGACGGCTGAGTTTCAATGCCCTGATCTTTCACAACGATGCCGTCCAGAATCGGCTTGTGCTGGCAGGTCATGGCAGGCCACTGCCCTGGATGCAGACCGCGGCGATCGCGGTGACGCGCTTCTTCCGCCGCCTCGGCGCCAGCCGCGTCGTCTGGATGCCGGAGCTCTACATCCGCTCCGCCGATGAGATCGCCCATCCCCTGCAGCCCCTCAGCGCCATGCAGATGGCCCAGGGGGGCGTGCCGGCGGCACAGGCGTTCGGCACCTTCACCTATCCCCTCGACTTCCGCGGTGGCCTCTCCCGCTTCGTGCCTCCGGCCCGGCCCACCTTCAACTTCGGCTATCGCCACACCCTGCCCCGGGAGCTGGCCAATCTCGCCGTGCTCGGTCCGGCCGCGGGCTATGGCGGCCTCGGTGAGGGGGCCGGCCGCATCATCGAATTGAACATCTCCGTCGGCCAGGGGCTGGCGACGGCCATCGCCCTGGCCGAGCCTCAGCAGCTGCCCCTTGCGGCAGTCGATCCGGTGGCAGTGGCGGCGCTGCGTCCCCCCGGCTACGAGCCCTATGGCCGTCCCTCCCAGCGGACGATGCTGCGGGTGCTGCTTGATCGCCTCGATGCCCTGCTGCTGCAGCCGCTGCGCCCTCCCGCCGCGCCTCCGTAGGTGCTGGCTGGGGCTCAGCCCTGCAGCCGCCGCCGTACCGATTCAGCGTGGCTGTGCAGCCCCTCGCTCTCAGCCAGTTCGATCACCGCTGGCCCGGTGGCCTCCAGGGCGGCCTGGTTGAAGCGGATCAGGCTGGTATGGCGCAGGAAGGTCTCGACGCTGAGGGCACCGGCGAAGCGGGCGCTGCCGCTGGTGGGCAGGGTGTGGTTCGGACCGGCCAGGTAGTCGCCGACCGCCTCCGGGCTCCAGGGCCCCAGGAAGATCGCTCCGGCATGGCGGATGCGCTCGGCCAGGGGTTCGGGGTCCTCCACCAGCAGCTCCAGGTGCTCCGGCGCAAACCGGTCACTGAGGCCGGCGGCGGTGGTGAGGTCGTCGCAGATCACGATCAGTCCCCAGTCTTCGAGGGCTTTGCGGGTGATTTCAGCGCGGGGATGGTGCTCCAGCTGGGCTGCGATCGCCCTTGGGACGGCTGCGGCCAGGGCTTCATCGGTGGTGATCAGGATCGCCGCCGCCAGCGGGTCGTGCTCCGCCTGGGCCATCAGGTCAGCGGCCACCTGGTCTGCCCGGGCGCTGTGGTCGGCGATCACCAGCACCTCACTGGGGCCGGCCAGGGAGTCGATCCCCACCCGGCCGTAGACGGCCTTTTTGGCCAGGGTGACCCAGAGGTTGCCCGGGCCGCTGATCACATCGACCCGGGGAATCGATTCGGTGCCGAAGGCCAGGGCCGCGATCGCCTGGGCGCCGCCGACCTGATACACCTCGCGCACGCCGGCCAGATGGGCGGCCGCCAGCACGATCGGATTGGGCTGCCCGCCCGGCCCCGGCGGCGTGACCATCACCAGCCGCTCGACACCGGCGACGGTCGCCGGCACCGCGTTCATCAGCACGGTGCTCGGATAGGCGGCCCGGCCGCCGGGCACGTACAGGCCGGCCCGCTCCACCGGCCGCCAGCGCCGCCCGAGCCCTTCGCCATAGGGACCGGTGATGGCCAGATCGGCCGGCAGCTGCTGGCGATGGAAGGCCAGGATGCGCCCATGGGCGAGCTGCAGGGCCGCCTGCAGAGATGGGGTCGTGCTCTCCCAGGCCTGGCGCAGCTGCTCGCTCGGCACCCGCAGGGGATCGGGCCGGACCCCATCGAAGCGTTCGCTCAGCTCCAGCAGGGCCTGATCGCCCTGGCAGCGGACCTGCTCGAGGATCTCGGCCACCCGCTGTTCTTCCTGCCGCAGTCGGTCGCCGCCGGTGCGTCCAGCGATCGCCTCCAGCCGATCGCGGGCCTGGGCTGGATCGCGCAGCAGTTCGATCGCCGGGACCGGGGCGTCGGCACCGGTTTCGGCCCGATGGCTGGCAGCGGGACTGGACGCGCTCACGGGGGGGCTGGAACTGGAAAACCCGAAGCTAAGGCCCCGGCTCCACAACCCTGGTCGGGGCCACGCGGTACGATCACTTTCCGTCGAGTCAGCGCCAGCACCTGTGGCAAATAACAAGTCATCCGAGAAGCGCATCGAAATCGCCGAGCGCAACCGCCTGCGGAACCGCTCCTACAAGTCCGCCCTGCGCACGCTGCTGAAGCGCTGCCTCACGGCCTGCACGGCCTACGGCCAGGAGCCCGGCAGCGAGGCCAAGGCTGCGGTTCAGAGCACCATGAATGCCGCCTTCAGCAAGATCGACAAGGCGGTCAAGGTGGGGGTGCTGCATCGCAACACCGGCGCCAACCAGAAATCCCGCCTGTCCGTGGCGGTCAAGAAGGTGCTCGAACCCACTGCAGCGGCCCCTCAGGCCTGAGCGATACCTGCCTGATCACTGGAGTAGACGGACGCGCAGGCTTGCAACAGAGTCGGGCTTGAGCTGATCGAGCTGCTTCAGGTTGAAATCAGGATGGAGTGAGCGTCTGGGAGGGTTGGCTTCGGCCCCTTCCGGCTCTTTTGTTCGTGAACCAGGTTTTTCCCATCAATCCTGATCGCCAGGAGGGCCAGAAGCCCTGTGGCTGCTTCCCATGCTGTGGCTGCCCGGGTTGAACACGGGCGCCGGGATGAATCGCCCCTGGCGTCGCCCACAGGCCAGTGGCCTCTAACCGCAGGTCGGCGATCCAGCTGGCTCCACGCTGCCAGCGGCCAGATCAGCGACTTTTAGCCCCGCCGGGATCTGGTCAGTGCTTCGGGCCCATGTTCCGGGGCAGGGGATCAGCCAGGATCCGCAGGATCGGCACCAGTCTTTTGAAGCCCTGATCGACTTCGTCCAGGGGCAGGCGTTTGTGGTCCGGATCAGTGCCCCCGAGCCGTTGTCAGGGTTTCAGTTCCCGACCTCAGCCGCAGCTGGCCTCCCGCGGCTTCGTTTCTGGTCCTGATTCCCGGCAGATTGATCACAATGGCCGAGCATTTCCGGCAGCGGCTCCCGAATTCCATGAGCGTCACCCTCGCGATGTCCGCTGAGCCGCAGTTCACGGGGCCACAGTTCACGGAGACGCAGTTGATGGGGCCGGCCGCCGACAGTACGTCCGAGCTCTCCTCGCCACCAGCTCTCGATCCTTTGACATCCGTGCCTGCCAACGCTCCGGCCCACGCCCCGTCGAGCCTGTCCGAGGCGGCGCCTGCTCTGGAGCGTCAGCGGCTTCCCCCTCTGGTGGACAGCCACTGCCACATCGTTTTCCGCAATTTCGATGACGACCTCGACGCGGTCTGTGACCGCTGGCGTCAGGCCGGCGTGCGGGCCCTGGTGCACGCCTGCGTCGAGCCGGCCGAAATTCCGGCGATCCGGGCCCTGGCCGATCGCTTCCCTGAGCTGCGCTATGCGGTCGGGGTCCATCCGCTCGATACGGGCCACTGGCTCAGCGACACGCCGTCGGTGCTGCGCGAGGCCGCTCTGGCCGACGACCGTGTGGTCGCCATCGGTGAACTGGGCCTGGACCTGTTCCGCCAGAGCAATCTCGAGGAGCAGCTGCAGATGCTGCGGCCCCAGCTGGATCTGGCGTCGGAGCTGGATCTGCCGGTGATCATCCACTGCCGCGATGCAGCCGAGCCGATGCTGGTCGAGCTGCGCTCCCGGGCCGCCGCCGGCCGCTGTCCCACGGGGGTGATGCACTGCTGGGGTGGGACTCCGGCTGAGATGGAGGCCTTCCTGGAGCTGGGCATGTTCATCAGCTTCAGTGGCACCGTCACGTTTCCCAAGGCCGAGGACACCCATCAATGCGCCCGCCAGGTGCCCGCCGATCGCTATCTGGTGGAAACCGATTGCCCGTTCCTGGCACCGGTGCCCCGCCGCGGCAAGCGCAACGAACCGGCCTACGTGCTCAGCGTGGCCGAGCGGGTCGCGGCGCTGCGTGGCGAAAGCCTGGAGCAGGTGGCCCGCACCAGCACCGCCAACGCCCAGAGACTGTTTCGCCTGCCGGGCGACCTTGTATGATGTTTCATTGGCCTGGAAGCGGAACCGCTCCCTTTGTCGATTACGGCACCGTCGATCACGGCAGTATCCCTGCCTTCCCAACCCACGGCAGCAACCCTGTCATCTTGCCTGGCGGCGACCCTGTCAGGTGAGGCGGCATGTTGGCTGTCTGTCATGACCATGCTCCCCTCGCGGCGAGTCCGATAGGCGCACGGTCCCACCCTGTTCCCCTGCCTGCCAGTGGAATTGGCCGGGGCTGATGCGCCTCTTCGCATGACCACCGCTGGCTGCAGGATCATCCACCGCATCCAGCCCCGATTCCGACCCCGCCGGTCGACCTCCGCTCCAGGCCCCGTCCATCCGTCCCGCAGGTTCACCGCATGAGCAGCGCGATCCAGGTCGCCAAGACCGTCACCTACCTGCCCGATCTGGTGGAGGTGCAACGGGCCAGCTTCAAATGGTTCCTGGAGAAGGGGCTCATCGAGGAGCTCGAGAGCTTCTCGCCGATCACTGATTACACAGGCAAACTCGAGCTCCACTTCATCGGCAGCGAGTACCGGCTGAAGCGCCCCCGCCACGATGTCGAAGAGGCGAAGCGTCGCGATGCGACTTTTGCCTCCCAGATGTATGTCACCTGCCGCCTGGTCAACAAGGAGACCGGTGAGATCAAGGAGCAGGAGGTGTTCATCGGCGAACTGCCGTTGATGACCGAGCGCGGCACCTTCATCATCAATGGTGCTGAGCGGGTGATCGTCAACCAGATTGTCCGTTCGCCCGGTGTTTATTTCAAGGACGAACAGGATAAGAACGGCCGCAAGACGTTCAATGCCAGCGTGATTCCCAACCGGGGGGCCTGGCTGAAGTTTGAGACTGACAAGAACGATCTGCTGCATGTCCGGGTCGACAAAACCCGCAAAATCAACGCCCACGTGTTGATGCGGGCCATCGGCTTGTCCGACAACGACGTGCTCGACAAGCTGCGGCACCCCGAGTACTACCAGAAGTCGATCGAAGCGGCCAACGACGAAGGCATTGCTTCGGAAGATCAGGCCTTGCTGGAGCTTTATAAGAAGCTGCGTCCGGGTGAGCCCCCTTCGGTGAGTGGTGGTCAGCAGTTGCTGCACAGCCGTTTCTTCGATCCCAAGCGCTACGACCTCGGCCGGGTGGGCCGTTACAAGATCAACAAGAAGCTGCGGCTCACCATCCCTGACGCCACGCGCACGCTCACGCCTGAGGATGTGCTCTCAACGATCGATTATCTGATCAATCTTGAGCTCGATGTCGGTGGTGCCAGCCTCGATGACATCGATCACCTCGGCAATCGTCGCGTGCGCTCCGTCGGTGAGCTGCTGCAGAACCAGGTGCGCGTCGGCCTCAACCGGCTGGAGCGGATCATCAAGGAGCGGATGACGGTCGGCGAGACCGAATCGCTCACCCCGGCCCAGTTGGTGAATCCCAAGCCGCTGGTGGCGGCGATCAAGGAGTTCTTCGGCTCCAGCCAGCTCAGCCAGTTCATGGACCAGACCAATCCTCTGGCCGAGCTCACCCACAAGCGCCGGATCAGCGCCCTCGGCCCAGGCGGTCTCACCCGGGAGCGGGCCGGTTTCGCCGTGCGTGACATCCACCCCTCCCACTACGGCCGCATCTGCCCGATCGAAACGCCGGAAGGGCCGAACGCCGGTCTGATCGGCTCCCTGGCCACCCACGCCCGGGTCAACGAGTACGGCTTCATCGAAACCCCCTTCTGGAAGGTGGAGAACGGGATCGTCCATAAGAAGGGCAATCCCATCTATCTCTCCGCCGACCTTGAGGATGAGTGCCGCGTCGCCCCCGGTGACGTGCCCACCGACGCCGCGGGGTACATCACGTCCGATCTGGTGCCGGTGCGCTATCGGCAGGATTTCGAGACGGTAATTCCCGAGCAGGTCGACTACGTCCAGCTCTCGCCGGTCCAGGTGATCTCGGTGGCCACCTCCCTGATCCCCTTCCTCGAGCACGACGACGCCAACCGGGCCCTGATGGGCTCCAACATGCAGCGCCAGGCCGTGCCCCTGCTGCGACCCGAGCGCCCCCTGGTGGGCACGGGTCTGGAAACCCAGGTGGCCCGCGACTCCGGCATGGTGCCGATCACCCGCGTCAACGGCGAGGTGGTGTTCGTCGATGCCACCGCCATCGTCATCCGCGATGACCAGGGCATTGAGCACACCCACTTCATGCAGAAGTATCAACGCTCGAACCAGGACACCTGCCTGAACCAGCGGCCGATCGTCAATCAGGGTGATTCGGTGATCGCCGGTCAGGTGCTGGCGGATGGCTCCGCCTGCGAAGGCGGTGAGATCGCGCTCGGTCAGAACGTCCTGATCGCCTATATGCCCTGGGAGGGCTACAACTACGAGGATGCCATCCTTGTCAGTGATCGCCTGGTGCAGGAAGATCTCTACACTTCGGTGCATATCGAAAAGTATGAGATTGAAGCCCGCCAGACCAAGCTCGGTCCTGAGGAAATCACGCGCGAGATTCCCAATGTTGCCGAGGAGAGTCTCGGTAGCCTTGATGAGATGGGCATCATCCGCATCGGCGCTTATGTCGAATCGGGGGACATTCTGGTCGGCAAGGTGACGCCCAAGGGGGAATCCGACCAGCCACCTGAAGAGAAGCTGCTGCGCGCCATCTTCGGTGAAAAGGCCCGCGATGTTCGCGACAACTCCCTGCGGGTGCCCAGCACCGAGCGGGGCCGGGTGGTGGATGTGCGCATCTACACCCGCGAACAGGGCGATGAACTGCCGCCCGGCGCCAACATGGTGGTGCGGGTGTATGTGGCCCAGCGCCGCAAGATCCAGGTGGGCGACAAGATGGCCGGCCGCCACGGCAACAAGGGCATCATCAGCCGCATCCTGCCCCGGGAGGACATGCCCTACCTGCCCGATGGCTCCCCGATCGACATCGTGCTCAACCCCCTGGGGGTGCCGAGCCGGATGAATGTCGGCCAGGTGTTCGAATGCCTGATGGGCTGGGCCTCGTCCCATCTCAATTGCCGCGTCAAGGTGGTGCCCTTCGACGAGATGTATGGCGCCGAGAAGTCGAAGCAGACCGTGCAGGCCTACCTCGAGGAAGCGGCCAAGTTGCCTGGTAAGGCCTGGGTCTACGACCCTGAGCATCCCGGCAAGATCCAGCTGACTGATGGCCGCACCGGCGAACCGTTTGACCAGCCGGTCACCGTGGGCTATGCCCACATTCTCAAACTGGTCCACCTGGTGGATGACAAAATCCACGCCCGCTCCACCGGCCCTTACTCCCTGGTCACCCAGCAGCCCCTGGGCGGCAAGGCGCAGCAGGGCGGCCAGCGGCTCGGCGAGATGGAGGTGTGGGCCCTGGAGGCCTACGGCGCCGCCTACACCCTGCAGGAACTGCTCACCGTCAAGTCCGACGACATGCAGGGCCGCAACGAGGCTCTCAACGCCATCGTCAAGGGCAAGCCGATTCCGCGTCCCGGTACGCCGGAGTCGTTCAAGGTGCTGATGCGCGAGCTCCAGTCCCTCGGTCTCGACATCGCCGTCTACACCGACAGCGGCGAGGAAGTGGATCTGATGCAGGACGTCAATCCCAGGCGCAGCACGCCCAGTCGGCCCACCTACGAGTCCCTCGGCGTCGCGGACTACGACGACGACTGATCGCCGATCGGGGGCCCCGCTTGGCGGGGCCTGATCGCCTCACGCTTTCCCCTCTCACCGCCAGGCCGTCGCCATGTCCAACAGCAATCTCCGCACCGAGAACCACTTCGACTACGTGAAGATCACGCTCGCTTCCCCCGAGCGGATCATGGAGTGGGGCCAGCGCACCCTGCCCAACGGTCAGGTGGTGGGTGAAGTCACCAAGCCGGAGACGATCAACTACCGCACTCTCAAGCCCGAAATGGATGGGCTCTTCTGCGAGAAGATCTTCGGCCCCTCCAAGGACTGGGAATGCCATTGCGGCAAGTACAAGCGGGTGCGCCACCGCGGCATCGTCTGTGAGCGCTGCGGTGTGGAGGTCACCGAGAGCCGGGTGCGGCGCCATCGCATGGGCTTCATCAAGCTGGCGGCGCCGGTGTCCCATGTCTGGTACCTGAAGGGAATCCCCAGCTATGTGGCGATTCTGCTGGACATGCCCCTGCGCGATGTCGAGCAGATTGTTTACTTCAACTGCTACGTGGTGCTCGATGCGGGCGACCACAAGGATCTCACCTACAAACAGCTGCTCACCGAAGACGAGTGGCTCGAGATTGAAGACCAGATCTTCGCTGAAGATTCCGAAATCGAAAATGAGCCGGTGGTCGGCATCGGCGCCGAGGCGCTCAAGCAGCTGCTCGAAGACCTCGAGCTCAATGAGATCGCCGAGCAGTTGCGCGAGGAGATCGCCGCCAGCAAGGGCCAGAAACGGGCCAAATTGATCAAGCGCCTGCGCGTGATCGATAACTTCATCGCCACCAACGCTCGTCCCCACTGGATGGTGCTGGACGTGATCCCGGTGATTCCCCCGGATCTGCGGCCGATGGTGCAGCTCGATGGCGGCCGCTTCGCCACCAGCGACCTCAACGATCTCTACCGGCGGGTGATCAACCGCAACAACCGTCTGGCGCGGCTGCAGGAGATCCTGGCCCCCGAAATCATCGTCCGCAACGAGAAGCGGATGTTGCAGGAGGCCGTCGATGCCCTGATCGACAACGGTCGCCGCGGCCGCACCGTGGTGGGGGCCAACAACCGCGCCCTCAAGTCCCTCAGCGACATCATCGAGGGCAAGCAGGGTCGCTTCCGCCAGAACCTGTTGGGCAAGCGGGTCGACTACTCCGGTCGTTCGGTGATTGTGGTGGGTCCCAAGCTCAAGATGCACCAGTGCGGCCTGCCCAAGGAGATGGCGATCGAGCTGTTCCAGCCGTTCGTGATCCATCGCCTGATCCGCCAGAACATCGTCAACAACATCAAGGCGGCCAAGAAGATGATCCAGCGCGCCGACGATGAGGTGATGCAGGTGCTGCAGGAGGTGATCGAAGGTCACCCGATCCTGCTCAACCGGGCTCCGACCCTGCACCGGCTCGGGATTCAGGCCTTCGAGCCCAAGCTGGTCGACGGTCGCGCCATCCAGCTGCATCCCCTGGTCTGCCCGGCCTTCAACGCCGACTTCGACGGTGACCAGATGGCCGTGCACGTGCCGCTGGCGATCGAGGCCCAGACGGAGGCCCGCATGTTGATGCTGGCCAGCAACAACATCCTCTCCCCGGCCACCGGCGAGCCGATCATCACCCCGTCCCAGGACATGGTGCTCGGTGCCTATTACCTCACGGCCGAGCAACCCGGTGCCGTCAGGCCCGCCTATGGCGATCGCAGCCGCACCTTCGCCGACCTCGACGATGTGATCGGCGCTTTCGAGGAGAAGTACCTCACCCTGCACGACTGGATCTGGGTGCGTTTCAACGGCGAGGTCGAAAGTGACGACGAGGACCAGGAGCCCCAGTCGGCCGAGACCCTCAGCGATGACACCCGTGTTGAGCAGTGGAAGTACCGCCGCGACCGGTTCGATGAGGATGGTGCCCTGATCAGTCGCTATCTGCTCACCACCGTCGGCCGTGTCGTCATCAACAGCACGATCATTGCCGCCGTCGCCGCCGCATGAGCGCCTGTCCCGGATGAACGTGAGCGGCGTCCCGTCGCCCCTGGTTTCCCAGCTTCCTTCCCTGAATCTCTTCATCGCGCGCCGACCACGCTGACCGCCCATGACCGCCACCCCCGCCAAGAAGTCCAGCAAGAAGCTCAGCAAGGCTGCGGCCAAGGAGGCCGCCGCCGCTGCCGCTGCCCTCGAGCCGATCAACGGCAGTTCGGCCCTCAGCAAGCAGGCGCCTCCGTTCCGCAATCGGGTCATCGACAAGAAAGCCCTGCGCAATCTCGTCTCCTGGGCCTACAAGCATCACGGCACCGCCGCCACCGCGGCGATGGCTGATGAGCTCAAGGATCTCGGCTTCCACTACGCCACCCAGGCGGCCGTCTCGATTTCGGTCGATGACCTGCGCATTCCGAGCGACAAGGCAGCCCTGCTGGCGGAAGCCGAGCAACAGATCACCGAAACCGAAGAGCGCTATCGGCTCGGTGAGATCACCGAGGTGGAGCGCCACACCAAGGTGATCGACACCTGGACCGAGACCAACGAGCGCCTGGTGGCGGCGGTGCGGCGGAACTTCAACGACAACGATCCGCTCAACTCGGTCTGGATGATGGCCAACTCCGGGGCCCGGGGCAACATGTCCCAGGTGCGCCAGCTGGTGGGCATGCGCGGCCTGATGGCCAACCCCCAGGGGGAAATCATCGACTTGCCGATCCGTACCAACTTCAGGGAGGGATTGACGGTCACCGAGTACGTGATCTCGTCCTACGGCGCCCGCAAGGGCCTGGTGGATACGGCCCTGCGCACCGCCGACTCCGGCTACCTCACCCGCCGTCTGGTGGACGTGGCCCAGGATGTGATCGTGCGCGAGGAGGACTGCGGCACCACCCGTGGCATCGTCATCGATGCCGATGAAAAGGGACGTTTCGGCACCAAACTCATCGGCCGTCTGGCCGCTGAACAGGTGGTCAGCCCCAGCGGCGAAGTCCTGGCCGAGCGCAACAGCGAAATTGACGTTCCGCTCGCGAAGTTGATTGAGGACTCCGGGGTGCGCAGCCTGTTCGCCCGCTCGCCGCTCACCTGCGAGGCCTCCCGCTCCGTCTGCCGCAAGTGCTACGGCTGGGCCCTGGCCCACAACGAACTCGTCGACCTGGGCGAGGCCGTCGGCATCATCGCCGCCCAGTCGATCGGGGAGCCGGGCACCCAGCTGACGATGCGGACCTTCCACACCGGTGGTGTGTCCACAGCCGAAACCGGCGTCGTGCGCTCCCTGGTGGAAGGCATCGTCGAGTTCGGCCCCAAGGCCCGCCTGCGGCCCCACCGCACCCCCCACGGCGTCGAGGCCCATCTGGCCGAAACCGATTTCGTCCTCAGCGTCAAGCCCACGGGCAAGGGCAAGCTGCAGAAGCTGGACATCACCTCGAACTCGATCCTGTTCGTCAACGACGGCGAGGCCGTTCCCTCGGACACCACCCTGGCCCAGATCTCCTCGGGTGCCCAGGTCAAGAAGAGCGTCGAGAAGGCCACCAAGGATGTGATCTGCGACCTGGCTGGCCAGGTGCGCTTCGAGGATGTGATCCAGCCCCGGGAAGTCACCGATCGTCAGGGCAATATCACCCACAAGGCCCAGCGCCTGGGTCGTCTCTGGGTGTTCAGCGGCGACGTCTACAACCTGCCCCCCAATGCCCTGCCTGTGGTCGGCACCAACACGGCCGTGACCACCGGTGAGGTGCTGGCCGAAAGTCGCCTGCAGAGCGAGTACGGCGGAGCCGTGCGTCTGCGCGATTCAGCCGGCGACTCCCGCGAAGTGCAGATCGTCACCGCCAGCGTCACCCTCAAGGACTGCAAACTGGCCGGTGAATCCACCCATTCCGGTGAGATCTGGCACCTGGAAGGCAAGGGCAACATCCGCTATCTGCTCAAGACCCAGCCGGGCAGCAAGATCGGCAGTGGCGAGGTGATCGCCGAACTCGCCGACGATCGTTTCCGCACCCAGACCGGCGGCATCGTCCGCTTCGCCCCCGGCCTCTCGATCAAGAAAGCCCGTTCCGCCAAGCATGGCTACGAGGTCAGCAAGGGTGGCACCCTGCTCTGGATCCCTCAGGAAACCCACGAGATCAACAAGGACATCTCCCTGTTGATGATCGAGGACGGCCAGTGGATCGAGGCCGGCACCGAGGTGGTGAAGGACATCTTCAGCCAGACCGCCGGCATCGTCACGGTCACCCAGAAGAACGACATCCTGCGCGAGATCATCGTGCGCTCAGGCAAGTTGCATCTGGTCTCCGACAGCAAGGTGTTGGCCCGCTTCGGCGGTGACGGCAAGATGGTCAATCCTGGCGAAGAGATTGCCCCTGGCCTCACCGCCGAGGTGATGCAGTTCGTTGAGATGGTGGATACCCCTGAAGGTGGCGCCCTGTTGTTGCGGCCGGTGGAGGAATACAGCATCCCCGATGCTGCCCACCTGCCTGAGTTGGGTACGGTCAAGCAGACGGGTGGTCCCTCTCTGGGCTTGAAGGCCACCCAGCGCCTCACCTACAAGGATGGCGAACTGATCAAGTCAGTGGAAGGGGTGGAGTTGCTGCGCACCCAGCTGATCCTCGAAACCTTCGACACCACTCCCCAGATGACCGTTGACGTTGAGGCCGTCGCTGACAAGCGGGCCAAGACGATCGAGCGGCTGCAGCTGGTGATCCTGGAAACACTGCTGGTGCGCCGCGACACGCTCTCGGATGCCAGCCATGGCTCCACCCACACCGAGTTGCAGGTGGAAGACGGCATCGCCGTCAAGCGCGGCGATGTGGTGGCCACCACCCAGATCCTCTGCAAGGACGACGGTGTGGTCCATCTGCCGGATCCGATTCCCGGTGAGCCGGTCCGCCGGCTGATCGTCGAGCGGGAGGGAGACATCCGCGAAATCGATCTGGGATCCCCCGAACCTGCGGTTGTCATCGGTCAGCGCATCGTCGATGGCGATCTGCTGGCTCAGGGTGTTGCAGCCCCTTGCTGCGGTCAGGTGGAGTCGATCGATGGCCATCGCCTCACGATCCGCCTCGGGCGTCCCTACATGGTCTCCCCCGATTCGGTGTTGCACGTGCGCGACGGCGAGCTGGTGCAACGTGGAGACAGCCTCGCCCTGCTGGTGTTCGAGCGCCAGAAGACCGGCGACATCGTCCAGGGTCTGCCGCGTATCGAGGAATTGCTGGAGGCCCGCCGCCCGCGCGAATCGGCCGTGTTGTGCCGCAAGGCCGGCACCGTGCAGATCAAATACAGCGAAGACGATGACCTGATCACCGTTTCGGTGATCGAAGGCGACGACGCCATCACCGACTATCCGATCCTGCTGGGCCGCACCGTGATGGTCAGCGACTCCCAGCAGGTCACGGCAGCTGAGCAGCTCACCGACGGTCCGATCAACCCCCACGAGTTGCTGGAGTGCTACTTCGAGGATCTGCGCACGCGCAAACCCACCATGGAGGCGGCCCAGGAGGCCATCGCCAATCTGCAGTTCCGCATGGTCACGGAAGTGCAGAACGTCTACAAGTCCCAGGGTGTCTCGATCAGCGACAAGCACATCGAGGTGATCGTCCGTCAGATGACCAACAAGGTCCGCATCGAGGATGCCGGCGACACCACCCTGCTACCCGGTGAGTTGATCGAACTGCGCCAGGTGGAGCAGGTGAATTCCGCCATCGCCATCACCGCCGGTGCTCCCGCCGAGTTCACGCCGGTGCTGCTGGGCATCACCAAGGCCTCCCTCAACACCGACAGCTTCATCTCGGCGGCCTCCTTCCAGGAGACCACCCGGGTGCTCACCGAGGCGGCCATCGAAGGCAAGAGCGACTGGCTGCGCGGTCTCAAGGAGAACGTGATCATCGGTCGCCTGATTCCGGCAGGCACCGGTTTCAGTGGCTTCGAAGAAGAGCTGCGCTCCGAGGCCGGGCCCCATCCCGACATCCTCGAGGAGGAGGCCGCTGGCTATCGGCGCATGCAGAATCTGCGCCCCGACTACACCGTCGAGATGCCGGCGGCCCCTTCGGCGTCCGCCGCCGTGCTCGACGATCCCTCCGAGGAGGATCTCGAGGCCACCCGCAGCCGTCATGGCATTGAGGCCAGTGCCAGTGGCTTCGCGGCCTTTGCCCGTCCAACGCTCGAGGAGGGCCTGGAGGAGGAGCTGATCGCTGATCCGGCGGCGCTCGAGGGACTGCAGGAGGAGGGACTGCTCAGTGACGACTGAGGCCCCTGTCGCCGTCCGAGGCAAGCCGGCCCAGCCGGCTTGCACAGAGCTCGGCACCCCGATTCCGATCAGGCGTCTGCCTCGCTGGGGTTTCCATCACCACAACGAGCTGTTGCATGGCCGCATCGCCATGCTTGGCTTCATCGCCCTGCTGGCTGTGGAATGGCAACTGGGCCATGGCCTGCTGATCTGGCCCTGAGCGCTGCCTTCCTTTCGCCATCCCTGTCCTGACCAGTCTCCCTGCCCCTGCGCCCGCCCCAGGGCCCGATGATCCGGCTTCAGCCCTTGCAGAGGTTGGGGTCGGCCCGGCGGCGGCCTCCAGCACTGCGGTGCCATCGCCTGCACCGACTTCAGCCTCCCGGCCGCAGCCGGCCGCGCTCACTCCCCTGCTGGGACTGGGCCTCTCTGAACTGGAGCAGTGGGCCCAGAGCCAGGGGCAACCGGCCTTTCGCGGCAGGCAGGTCCACGATTGGATCTATGCCAAGGGTGCCCGCAACCTGGAGGCGATCACCGTGTTGCCCAAGGTCTGGCGTGAGGCGCTGCTGAGCGGCGAAGGTGCCGCTCAGGGCGCCAGCATCGGTCGGCTGCCGTTGTTGCACCGCAGTGATGCCCGTGATGGCACCACCAAGTTGCTGCTGGGCACGGCCGATGGCCTCAGTCTCGAAACGGTCGGTATTCCCAGTGGCGATCGCTTGACGGTCTGCGTCAGCAGCCAGGTGGGCTGTTCGATGGCCTGCCGCTTCTGCGCCACCGGCAAGGGCGGCCTGCAGCGCTCCCTGGCGGTGCATGAAATCGTCGATCAGGTGCTGAGCATCCGCGAGGCGATGGATCGTCGCCCCAGCCATGTGGTGTTCATGGGCATGGGTGAGCCCCTGCTCAACATCGATGCGGTGTTGGCCGCGATCGACTGCCTCTGCCGCGATCTCGGCATGGCCCAGCGTCAGATGACAGTCAGCACGGTGGGTGTGCCGCGCACCCTGCCCACTCTGGCGGAGCGGGCCCTGGAACGGCTCGGCCGGGCTCAGTTCACCCTGGCGGTGAGCCTCCATGCCCCCGATCAGCGGCTGCGGCAGGAGTTAATCCCCACCGCCTCGGCCTACCCCCTGGAGGCCTTGCTGGAGGATTGTCGCCACTATGTGGCGATCACCGGCCGCCGGGTGAGCTTCGAGTACATCCTGCTGGGCGGCGTCAACGATCAACTGCGCCACGCGGAGGCCCTGGCCAAAAAACTGCGCGGTTTCCAGAGCCATGTGAATCTGATCGCCTACAACCCGATCGAGGAGGAGGATTTCCAGAGGCCATCCCCCGCGGCTGTGGAGGCGTTTCGCCGGGCCCTTCAGGATCGCCACGTGGCCGTGAGTGTGCGGGCCAGCCGCGGCTTGGATCAGGATGCCGCCTGCGGGCAATTGCGAAGGCGCCTGGCTGGGGGCTGATCGAACGTCCGCGCGATCCGGCCTGAAAATCAGAGAAAAGTTATGTCCATGCTGGTGCCAGTGGGATTCTTTTTGACGATCAACTGCTGTGTTTCCAGAGGTTGACTCAGCTTGAATCGCGAGCCGGGTCGTAGGCGCCGCGGGGCACACTCTCCTGCCAGGGGGTGAGCACCGCCATCAGCAGAAAGGAGGGTACGGCGGCGGCCAGGGTCAGGGCAAAGAAGCTGCTCCAGCCCACGGCCTGGGCGACGAATCCCGAGGGCACGGCCAGCAGCGAGCGGCTCAGGGCGTACACACCGGAGAGCAGGGCGTACTGGGTGGCTGAGAAGCGCGGATTGCAGAGGCTCATCAACAGCGCCAGGAAGGCGGCGGTGAGCATGCCGTGGGCGAAATGCTCCACGCTCACGGTCAGCAGCAGGCCCGTGAGACCACCACCGAATTTCGCCAGCCCCCAGTAGGCCAGGTTGGTGAGGCTGCCGACCAGGCCGAACACCCACAGAGCGCGGTTCAGACCGAGGGGGGCGAAGAGCACGCCACCGGCGGCGACGCCGGCCATGGTGGCGGCGACGCCCCAGGCCCCGTTGACCATGCCGATCTGCTCGGCGGTGAAGCCCACCTTGAGCATGAAGGGCACCGCCATCAGGTTGAGCAGTCCCTCCGGCCAGCGGTAGAGCATCACCAGGGCGAGCAGTTGCAGGGCCCGTTTCTTGCCGGTGCGCTTCAGGAACTCCCGCGCCGGCCCGATCACCGCTTCCTTGAGGCTGCGGGGCGGATGGGCCAGGGGGACGAGCCTCGGGGCCGTGAGGGTGAAGGGCACCACGGCCGCCAGCAGGCCGGCGGAACCCAGAAAGGCAGCGGGCCAACCCAGCTTGCCGGCCAGATAGAAGCCGCCGGCCCCGATCGCCAGCATCGCGGCCCTGTAGCCCAGGGCTCCGGCGGCAGCGCCGCCGCCGCGCTCCTCCTCCGGCAACAGATCGGTGCGATACGCATCGACCATCACGTCCTGGCTGGCGCTGAGTACGGCCAGCACCAGGGCGGCCACGCCGATCAGCGTCAGGTTGTGGGAATCGTTGTGGGGCTGCAGCAGCGCCATCGCCGCGATCATGGCGATCAGGGCCAGCTGCAGCACCAGCAACCAGCCCCGCCGCCGGTCAGGCCAGGGGATCGGCCAGCGATCCAGCAGGGGCGCCCAGAACATCTTCAGGGTGTAGGGCAGTTCCGCCAGGCTCAGCAGGCCGATCAGGCCCAGGGGAATGCCGCTGGAGCTGAGCCAGCCCTGCAACAACTTGCTGCCGACCATGTAGGGGGTGCCGCTGGCCACGCCTTCGGCTCCCACCGCCAGCAACCGCCGCCAGGGGGGCACCGCAGCTGGCGAGAGATCCTTGGCCGGCGGGGCCTCGGGGGCGGGTCGGGTCATCGGCGACGTGCAGCCAGGTCGAATCGGCGAACCCTAGGAGCGTGTCGCACAGCGATCATTGCGAGCTCAACGATCCAGGCCGCTGCCTGCCGCTGCCCCATGCGGTCTCAGCTGGGTCTTGCCGGTGTCAACGCTTCAGGGGCGCCTGTTGCTCGAGATCGATTGTGGCAATCGTGATTTCGGCGAGTCAGCGCGCCTGGGCCCCTTCACGGCTGTCTCTGTCTCTGTCTCCTGGGTGGGGCTCGCCAGGCGCCGTTCCAAGGGCTGCCCTTGCGATGATGGCCACCCTTGTTGAGCCTTTCCGTGCAGTTCTTCCGTTCCACCCTGCTGCCGGCCGCCATCGTGCTTCTGTTCGGCCTGGCCCTGTTTGCGGTCAGTGCCCGGATCTGGCTTCCCGGAGACATGGCGGCGCCGGCGCCGGTGGGCTGAGAGAATCTGCCGACGTGGATGGCCCCATGCCGGACGACGTCCAGCCCTACGTCTTACCTTTCCCCGACAGCTCCAGCGATCTGGTGCTCGATCCGGAGGTGCTTGCCCTTGAGCTGGCCCAGGAGTTGCTGGGCGATCCGCTCGATGAGCTCGACACCGCCGAGCTGACGGCGCTGGATGTGGCGGCGGAGTGTGATGCCGGCATCACCTGGCTGAGTGGCTCCCAGGAGCAGCGCATGCAGGGTCTGCGCATTTTCTGTGAACACCGGGATCCCCGGGCCGTGCCCTTGCTGTTGCCCCTGTTGGCGGCCAGCTGCCCGATTCTGCGGATGAGTGCTGTCTATGCCCTCGGCCGTAACCCCCATCCTCTGGCGGTCGAGCCCCTGCTGGCCCTGCTGGCCGGGGATGACAACGGCTATGTGCGCAAGGCGGTGGCCTGGAGTCTGGGTAACTATCCCGATGCACCGGTGCTCAATCCCCTGATCCGCTCCCTGCAGCTGGACGTGGCGGCGGTGCGTCTCTGGGCGGCCAGCTCCCTGGCTGACGCCGGCGGCACGGGGCCGGCCAAGGCGGATCCCGCCGCCTCCCAGCTGCTGCTCAGCCTGCGGATCGACAGTGAGCCGGCGGTGCGCAGCAACAGCGCCTGGGGTCTGGGCCGCCTCTATACCGATCTGGTCGAACCCCGCCAGCAGGAGGCGGTGGAATCGCTGTTGCACGCGATGCTCCACGACGCCGAGCCCAGCGTGCGCGACGAGGCCCGACTGGCGCTGGAGCAACTGGAGCAGCCTGAGGTGCTGGAACGGCTGCAGACGTTAGTGGATGAAGGGTTGTTGCAATGACGGGCTGCTCCACGGCAGGAACAATCCCGTTACTCTTGTCGGACTCCGTGCAGGCAACGGCATGGCCCAGCGCACCATCCGCTTCCGGATCCGGCCTGATGGGCTGGTTGAGGAACTGGTGGAAGGGGTGCAGGGTGTCGGCTGCGAACCGTTGACCGAACGGATCGAGGCGCGCCTCGGCCAGGTTCAGCAGCGGCGCAGCACCGCCGAGGCCTTCTTGAGCCAGCCCGTCCAGGAGCTGGAGCGGCAGCCCCTCGACCAGCCTCAATCCACCTGAGTTGCCCCCTGTTCCACTCCCTCAGCACCTGCCACTCCTGCTGGGTTCAGCGGTCCCCTCGGGCTCCGCGTTTCTGACGTTCCGTTCCCCCTGATCCGATGTCGCACTTCAGCACCGTCACCACCGAGCTGCGCGATCACCAGACCCTGGTCGCCGCCCTCACGGATCTGGGCCATCCTCCCCAGGAGGGCAGCCTGCAGGTGCGTGGCTATCGCGGCCAGACCGTGACGGCCGAGCTGGCGATCCCCCAGGAGGGCGGCGCCGACATCGGCTTCCGCCTCAACGCCGACACCGGCAGCTATGAACTGGTGACCGATCTCGATCTGTGGAAGCAGCCCGTGCCGGTGGAACGCTTCCTGGCCCAGCTGCATCAGCGCTATGCCTTGCGCACAATCCTGGCGGCCAGCTCCGAGGAGGGCTTCCAGGTGAGCGAGCAGACCAACCAGCTCGATGGCAGCATCGAACTGGTGGTCACCCGCTGGGACAGCTGAACTCCTGACTCCTTCCCCCTTGGCCTCCCTTCACGATCCAGCTGGGGACTTCGCCGTTGATCCGGCGCTCGCCTTCCGTGTGGCCAGTCCGGGGCCTGGAGCGCGCCCCAGCGGCCTGGAGCCGATCCTGGGCGGTGCCTTGCGCCAGAAGGCGGTCTGGGTGGATGAGGTGGTCTGCATCGGCTGCCGCTACTGCGCCCATGTCGCCTGCAACACCTTCCTGGTGGAGCCCACCTGGGGCCGCTCCCGGGCGATTCGCCAGGATGGCGACAGCACCGATCGCATTCAGGAGGCGATCGACACCTGTCCGGTGGACTGCATCCACTGGGTGGCCTACGAGCAGCTGCCGACTCTCGAAGCCCAGCTGGAGCAGCAGGAAATCCTGCCCCTGGGTGTGCCGTCACCCGCGCGCCGCAAGCGCACCCTGCCCCGCGCCATCGCGGCGATCGAGGCCGCCACGATCCTGCGTCCCTGACCCCGCGCCCCTGACCCGCCCCGCCGTCTTGAAACTCCCAACCCGTCGTTTCGGCCGCACCGAGCTGGCGATGCCGGTTCTGTCCATGGGGGGCATGCGTTTTCAGCAGAGCTGGAGCGACCTGCCGCCCGCTGAGATCACCACCGCCAGCCAGGACAACCTGCGCGCCATCCTGGAACGGGCCGTGGCGGTCGGTGCCCATCACATCGAAACGGCCCGCGGCTACGGCAGTTCCGAGCGCCAGCTGGGCTGGCTGCTGGCGGAGGTGCCCGATCCGCAGCGCATCCTGCAGACCAAGCTGGCGCCGAATGCCGATCCGGCGGTCTTTGAGCAGGCACTGGCCCTCAGCGTCGAGCGCCTGGGCCTGGAGGCCCGCGGCGAGTGCCTCGATCTGCTTGGGTTCCATGGGGTCAACAACGCTGAACTGCTCGAGCAGGTGCTGCGCCCGGGAGGCTGCCTGGCCGTGGCCCAGCGCTGGCAGGCCGCGGGCCGCCTCGCCCATATCGGCCTCTCCACCCACGCGCCCTTGCCGGTGATTCTTGAGGCGATTGCGAGCGACTGCTTCGATTACATCAATCTCCACTGGTATTTCATCCGCCAGGACAACAGCCCCGCCCTGGCGGCGGCCCGGGCCCACGACATGGGCGTGTTCGTGATCAGCCCCACCGACAAGGGCGGCCATCTGCACACCCCGGCACCGCGCTTCAGCGAGCTCTGCGAGCCGCTGCATCCGATCGTCTTCAACGACCTCTTCTGCCTCTCGGCCCCGGGCATCCACACGATCAGCGTCGGCGCGGCGCGGCCCGCCGATCTCGATCTGCATCTGGAGGCGGTGGCCCTGCTGCCTCAGGCGAACCAGCTGTTGCCGCCGATCCTGGAGCGGTTGGAGGCGGCCCGCCGCCAGGCCCTGGGCCGGCGCTGGCTGGACACTTGGCAGCAGGGACTGCCGGAGTGGCAGGACACCCCGGGTGGCATCAACCTGCCGCTGCTGCTCTGGCTCCACACTCTGCTGGAGGCCTGGGGCCTGGAGGACTACTGCCGGGCCCGCTATCGCCTGTTGGGGGAGGGGGGGCACTGGTTCCCCGGTGAGAATGCGGATGCATTCGACCAACAGGTGAGCGAAACGGAACTGCGGGCCGTCTTGGGGGAGAGCCCTTGGGCCGAGGAGATTCCAGCTCTGCTCAGAAGCCTGCGCCAGCGACTGGGTGGCAGCCCCGTGAAGCGGCGGCAGCAGGACTGAGGGAGCGACTCAGTCAATCGACTGAGGACGCATACCGCCGATTCACAGCTCTTGGCCAGGATTACCCTCCCAGGGAGTTGCCGCAGCTCCCTGGGAGGGAGAGTATGAATTGCCCCTAAGGGAGCAGGGCAACAGTTGAAACTTTCTGTTCTGTGATGGTGATCGGCTTTTCACAAGGAGCTCACGTCGACCAGGAGAAAGACTATGGCGGCAGAGAGAAGGTTCCTGGTCAGCAGGCGGGAGTCGCGCACTGCAGGGAATCACTCAAACAACATGGGCGCGCTCTATGGATGAATCAAGGACCGCATTCAGACCAGAACGGGAAAGCCCTTGGAGAGGAGGATTCCAGCCTATCGATCACAGGATGGGCAGGGAAATGTTGGTCACGCGAAGCACGACATCGTTGAAGTCAATGTCGCTGAAAGGCGAAGCGATGGCGATATCCTCAATGCCGATGACCATCGTATTGGCCTCATTAGCGAGGTGGATCATTTGAGTTTCAGCGCCAGGGTTGGCGTTTGAAAAAGAGCTGAAGATGGTGGCAGGATCGCCATTCCGGAGAAGCAGCACACCGTAGCTCTTGCTCGTGTTAATGGCGAGGTTAGTAAATGTAGCTGATTGGCCGTATTCAGGAAGGGTACCGGAATCGAGGAGGAGATCTTCGGCCTTGGCTCGGGCGAGGGCAGCCCGCAGATAGTCGGGATCGCCTGGTTCGAAGCCATCGACACTGCCGGTGATGGCATCGACGGAGTAGAGGGCGATGCTGTTGGCAAAGCCGGCGAGGCGCTGCACCTCCAGGGCGGGCCTGCTGGCTGCTGCGGTGGTGGCTGTGCCGGTGGACTGCCAGAAAACGGCGGTCGCGCCACCCGCGAAGCTGGCGGTGACCTGATCGCCAGCGAGGCTGAGGTCGGTGAGCGCCAAGGGGATGCCCTCGCGACTGGCGGTGGGGATCCAGGTGCTGCCCGTGAGGTTGTCAATCTCGATCGAGGCGCGACTGCCAACGGCCCTGCCCTCGCTGGTCTGCCAGCCGCTGGCGAGGGCATTGGCCGGGGAAATGCTGCCGGCCGCTCCTCCGAGGGCGCCTTGCAGCAGAGTCTCGCGTCGGCCAGCCGCCTGCAACGCGAAGCTCACCGTGTCGTTACCGCTGTCGGCGCGCCAGCAGGTGAGTGGAGCATCCTGCGAGAACTGGATGGCGCTGTCACCCACGAGCTGAACCGTTGCAGACCAGCTGAGAGCCGGTGCCAGCAGCGAGAGCCTGGGCTGATCGGCATCAGCGGCAAGGTTGAGCGCCAGGCGAACGCTGATCTGGCCATTGGCCTTGCCGTCCTGATCGAAGGTTTGAAGAACTTCATCAGCATTCGCGGCTGAGGCAGGTTGCAGCAGATCAGCGATTGAGACAATTCTGCTTGCCAAGAGGGTGAAGGAATCGGCTGCAGTCCGCTGGTGGATTATGAGCTTCAGGTCGCTGAGATCGCTCGGAATACTGTTGGTGTCGGCACGGAAGGAAAGGATGGCGCTGTTATCTTCGCTGCCCGGTTCCAGGCAGAAATCGGAGAGGACGGTGGCGACGGTATCGGCAGCGGCCGTGTCGAGATTGAAGTGCAGCTCCTGTTGGCCGGTGTCCGGGAGTTCTGCCACGGCCAGGGACACGGCGGCACTGCGCAGCCTGGTGATGACCTCCGGCCTGAGGGCGACGGCGACCTGCTTGCTTGTTTCACCAGGCTGGAACACCAGCACACCACAGGACGGGAGGTAGTCGATGCCGGGTTCGGCGTTGGCTTCTTTGGTGCTGGTGGCGTAGCTCACCACCTGGCGGAGAACGGTGTCGTTACGGCTGATCCGGAAGCGAGCGACATTGTCGCCCGGGTTGATGAAGGATGCGGTGAGGGTAAGGCCGCTGCCGAAAGGCTGAGTTGCGCCGGAGTTGGACGGGGGACGGGCCGACACCGGTTGTTGGTACGTCGACGAGGGTGCAGGTGCAGCAGTCGTACGGAGCAGGGAGGTCTCAGCGGGAGCAGCAGCGAAAGCGGTCAGGGGAGCTGTACTCACATGGCTATCCAGCCAGTTGGGAGTCTGCCCATCGGGGATGTGCACGAACAACAGCGCCGGATTGCTGCTGGCGGGATTGGCCTGTTCACCGGCGGCAAAGGCACTCCAGAGGCTGCCGCCATAGCGCGCGTCGAAAGCCGTGTTGCGCTGGAATTCGCTGCTGAGTGCAATGTAATCCTGGCTGTCGGGGGTGATAAAGAGAGCGCGATCGGGATTGATGGTGTTGATCGCCGCCGCATCAAAGCTCAGAACGTTGGTGCCGTAGTCGATGGAGCTGATCAGTTCGATGTCGCGCAGCTTTGTGCCGGCGAAATACTCTGGATTGTCAACATTAAGGCGGAAATCATAGCTCTGATTGGCCTGACCCTCTAGCCGTAGAGCATCAAAGCCCGATCCGGCATCGATGCGGATAAAGGCGTTGTTTTGGATGCTGATGCTGTCATCACCGGCACCGGTATAGATCACATCGGCGCCGCCCTGGCTGGCCACCTGATCAGCACCCTGGAGGGTATAAATCACATCAGCCAGGGCCGTGCCGAGCAGGATGTCGTCGCCGCTGGTGCCTGCCTGGGAGGCGATGTTGAGGTAATCGCCGCCGAACATGGCGTACTGATTGTCAACCGACTTGGCGGAATCAGAAGGATCGGAGATCAAGATATCCTTGAAGCCGTCACCATTGATGTCGATGTTGCTATCGACGGAGTAGCCGGCCAGGGATTGCTGGCTGGGGGCGGTGATGGTGGGGCTGAGATTGGCGACCTGAATATTGTAAGAAGAGTCTGTCCAGGCCGCCATCAGCTGGCCACCCGAAAGGAAAGGATTGATAACCCCGTAACCAGGGGCATAGGTAGGAATTAGGTAAAGAGGGGGGGGGCCGTAGCTGAGGCCATTGGCCACGCTCGGGCTACCCCCCACAGTCTTCTGAGCGTCCTTGCTCCAGGAGCCATCAGCATTGGGACGGAGACTCCAGATAGTGGAACTGGGACTAACGGTGCCAGAGCTTGAGGTGAGATAGAGCAGCGACTGATCGCTGGTGAGAGCGACACCATTGACGTCGCCGATGCCAGTATCGGTGAGCTTCCAGCTCAACGATGGGCTCGAATTGGCAGCAGTAGGGGCACTGGCGACCTGCATGAGCAGGTAAATATGGCTATTGGCGTAGCTCCTGAACGCAAGCACGGTGCGACCGTGGAAAGTGGTCGCGGCGATCGGCGCGTTGACAAATTGGCCGCTGGTGTCCACAACACCGCTGATGCCCGTATAGCCACCGGAGGTGGTGTCGAGGCTGCCACCCCAGTTGCCGTTGATATTGCTGCCGGATCTCGAGTTGTCAGGGTCGGTGCTGTAGAGATAGCGAATGCTTTGTTGACTCGTTTTGGGGGTGTTGGAGGGGAAATAAAGCGCCAGCCTTCCTGCTTCGGCCACCAGGGTGGGAGTCGAGTTGGTGGATTCGTTGGTGGTTGTTGTGACCTGGTAGCTATGCCAATTGCTGGATGATGTGTTTTCGGGTGAACTGTCGCAATAGGCGATGTGTAGATTGCCAGAGGTGTCGCTGTAGGCGATATAAAGCTTGCCCTGGTAGAAGGTGGCACTGGGCGAGTAATATCTGGCTTCGCCACCCACTGGCAGCGAGGTCTGTTGCCAGTTGCCAGCTTGCTGGTAGGCCATCCACAGACCGCTCGCCCCATTGGGCCCCGACGTGTCGGCACCGGAGATCACCAGATAGGCTCCCCCATTGGGGCTGATCGCCACAGCAGGTTCTGTAAAAGACCTTGCTCCTGCCGGATTGATGCTGTTGGTCGTGGAGGCTGCCGTCAGCGATCCCGGACTGAAGTTGAGGATCGGTTCAAACCAGTTCTGCAGCGAAGGAAGGTAGTCGCTGGTGGAGGTGCTGGCGACGTCGTAGAGCTGGCTGCGGTTGTAAGGATTGAGCGGGGTTCTGAGCTGATCCAGCCGGTAGCTGTTGGTTGTCTTGTCGACGATGAACAGCGAGCCATCCACCAGCACCGATTGCAGATCGCTGGGCTGACCGGCAATCAGTTGCCCGTAAGCCGGACCCATGGGGCTAAGCGACAACAGCACATCATCCACACCATTACCATTCGCATCACCGGCGGCACGAATGCTCCACACTCTCCAGCTCAGCCCATCGGGGCCATACACCGTGGTTGGGATCGCATCGAGATAATCAACGTAGCCGTCAGCATTGAGATCGCCGTAATCGCCCAGGGTCTGTAGAGACGGAGTGCCTGAACCCTGGTCCACTGACCAGATGGGGGTCGCTGTCGTTCTGGCGGTGGCGCCGGCAAACAGCTGATTCAGGCTGCTGGAGTTGCTGGCACTGGCGCTGAGGCTGGTGTTGCTGAGGGTCGATCCCGAGACCGTGCTGGTGATCTGCACGAGCTGGCCATCCTGGCCGCCGCTGAGATTGAGCTTGGCGGGCCCGCTCAGATTCGCGATCGGCGTGACAGAGGAGGCCGCATTGCTGACGCTGGGCTTGCGGTAGAGATTGGCGATCTGAACCGTCTGCTGGCTGGCGTTGGCGTTGTTGGCGCTGCTGAGGGCCGTGGCAGTCGCCGCACCCAGCACCAGCCGCACGCCGGTGGTGAGCTGGGCGTCACTGCTGCCAAAATTGCCTGAGGGCGCATAGGCCACATTGTTGGCGCTGATTGCCAGGTCGTCATAACCGTCGCCGTTGATATCGCCGACGGAGCTGAGACTTGATCCGGTCTGGGCCCTGCTGAGGACCTGGACATCCAACGCATTGAGCTGCACGTTGGTCGGCGGATTTTTGAGATCGGAGCCCATGCCGGCGATCAGCAGCGGATTCTGGGCATCGGCGGTGATCAGGGGAGTGTAGCCGATGTTGGAGGAGAGAGCTTGGCTATCGTTCAGCGCGAGCCAGTCGCTAACGTCGGCATTGCTGAGCTGAACAGCCACCTGATTCGGTTGATTCGTGTCGGTGTAGGTGAGCACCAGACCCTGGCTGCCGCTGGTCAGGCCCACTCCTCTTTGCAGTACGGAGTTGGTGCCAGCAGGGGTGTCGAGCAGGCTCCAGATCGGCGAGCCACCATTGGCGACGGTATCGCTGGCTGTAGTGAGATAGATCGTGTTGCTGGGGTTGCCGTAGGTACCGCCCTGATAGCTGATGTAGGTCTGATCGTTGTAGCGGGTGAGCGCCAGGTTGCTGCTGGCGGTCTGAATGGAGCCACCGCCGTAGAGCACCGATGTCTTGTCCCAGATGTTGTTGTTCGGCTGGCTGCTGTAACTCTTGAGAATGCGATCAGACGGGTCGTTGGCAGTGAAGTAAACGGCAAGATGATCGCCTTCAGCGATCATCGCTGCTGCCGTGGCCGATTGGCCGGGAATCTGATACTGGGTTTTCCAGGTATTGCCACCTTGCAGGTAGGTGATGTTGAGATCATTGCTGCCAGCGGCGACGTAGCAGAGATACAGGGTGTTGTTGAAATAGGCGATAGAAGGCGCTGTATAGGTGCCCATGGTGCTGGGCAGTCCCTGCCAACTGCTGTTCCAGGTCTTGCCGTTGTCGGTGCTGCTGTTCCAGTAGAGGTTATTGGTCGTTCCCCGCACGGCCATGTACACGGTGTTGCCATTGCGGGTCAGGGCGGCTGGCGACAGCGCGGCGCCGCCGCCGACGTTCTGCCAGGGGCCGGCAGCCAGTCCGCTGCCGATGCTGTTCTCGATGCCGGACCGCTGACTCAGGATCGAGCCCAGCTGAACGGTGGTGTTCAGCCAGGTGGTGCTGGCCGGATCGCTGAGGTTGGGGACGGCGTTGATCCAGATCTGGGAGTTCTGGCTGGCGCTGTTGCGCACATTGGCCAGCAGCAGCGTGCCGTTCACGTTCACGGGTACCGTAGCCAAGGCGCTGCTGAGGCCCGTGTTGGCAGCCAGGTCGATGCCCTGCCACTGGATGTTGGCGTTGCTGGTGTCGATGCTGCCGTCGGCATTGATCACCACCCCCTCGACCGGCGTTCCGTCGAGTTGCAGGAAGTTCAGACGTTGCAAGCTGATGGATCCATCGGCGTTGGCATAGCTGAGTGCCAGGCCGGTGTCGGTGGTGGTGATGCCGGGCGAGGTGGTACCGGCCTTGCCGCCGCTGCCTGGACTGAAGGATGAGGTGAGGCTGAAGGTCTTGCCACTAGCGTTGGCGGCATAGATGTCGACGATGCCGTTGTTGTTCACCGCCAACACCGGGGTGTCGTTGAACAGCGTGGCCATGGGGGCGGCGCTAGCACTGATCGGCTGGAAGCTCACCTGGCCGTTGGTATCGATGCGCTGCAGCAGCTGCTGCGGCGGCAACCAACTGTTGTTTTGATCACCCGAATAGAACGTGTTGACCTCGACGGACTTGCTGTTGCTGGGATCCGTACCTGCGAGCAGCAGCACCGGGGTTTGGCCTGAACTTGGCAGCGAGAGAATCGAGGCGGTGGTGGCGCTGCTGCTCAAGGAAGCGCTGCTGGTGGAGAAGTTCTGGCTCCAGCCGCCGCCGCTCGCCGGTGTGAGCGCGTAGATGGCCTGTTGGCCTGCGGCGCTGTCGGTGGTATTGAGCAGCAGCCCGGTGGCATTGCTGCTGAGGCCGATGCCGCTGTGGTTGCCAGGATCGCGCGTGGCGATCACCGACCAACCACTACTTGAGCTGGGGTTGGCTGCCGTGGTGAGATAGGCGGTATTGCTTGAGTTTGTAGGTATGCCGCCCTGGTAGGCCAGGTAGGTCTGGCCGTTGAATGCGGTCACCGCCAGGGGGCCGGACGCCGTCTGAGCATTGAGCTGCTGACTTGCAGTCCAGGTGCTGGCGTTCAACGGTGTGGCCGACCAGGTGCGCAGGATGAGTCCGGAGTTGCTGTTCGCGACGTAGTAGATCGCGAGCCCTGCGGTGCCGTTAACCGATTCCCCGATCGCTACGGCACCGTAATTATTCAGGGCGGTCTGGCCGAGTACAGCCTGAGGCGACCAGCTGTTGGTACCTGCACTCAGCAGTTGGGTGATGTTGAGCTGCTGATTTCCTCCGGACCCTAGGTAGGTGAGATAGAGGCTGCCGTTCACCGCCGCAAGCGACGGTGCATCGCTTGTGGTCATGCCCGTGGGCAGTTCTAGCCAGCCAGTCCAGCTCTGGCCCCCATCGTGGCTGGAGGTCCAGTAGAGCTGATTGTCAATACCCCGTACAGCCATATAGGTGGTGTCACCAATGGTGACAAGGGCGGGATTGTTGGGAGACATGCCGTTGGCGATCCCCTTCCATGCCCCAGCCTGAGCGATTCCACCACTATTGGAGCTTTGATCCTGCGTGGTGCTGGAGCCGTAGAGGGTCTGATCGTTGCCTACCCATGCCACGGAAAGCCCATTGGTGGTGGCGATCAGCGTTGGCGATAGGTTGCTGGTTGGCGAGGCGGTGCCATCACTGAGGACGCTGGGATTGCTCCACAGCGCTTGATCGCCCGAGTTTGGATCCCAGCTGGAGAGGGCGAGCTGATTGGTGCCGTTGAGGAAGCCCAGATAAAGCCTGTCGTGGAAGAAGGCCAGCGATGGACCGCTGTTACTGGCGAAGCCGGGATTGAAGCTGCTCAGATTTGTCCAACCAGTCCAGCTATTGCCGGCATCGGTGCTCTGCGTGAACCAGATGGTGGTGTCGCCGTTGCCCACGCCCTTCACAGCTGCATAGAGCGTGTTGCCCACAGCAATCACACTTGGGGCTGCATCGGTGAGTCCGCCTGCCACACCCTGGCCAGGCAGGGGCACTAAGGGAGTACTGGAGGCATCGACAGGGGCCTGGAGGCCGAATCCCGAACCCAGGGGCAGTTGATCGCTGGGGCGGCCGTAGAGGATACCGGTGGTGCTGCCGGCTCCGTCGTTGCCTTCCGCGGGGCTGCTGAGGTTCTGATCGAGGAACAGGGCAATATCGCTGTAGCCGTCGCCGTTGATGTCACCGCCCGGCAGCACCTGGGTGCCATGGGCAACATTGAAGCTGTAGTAGTTGTAGAGGTAATCAGCCAGGATCTCCTGGGTGTTGGCGCCCAGTTCAATCCGCACCGTGTCGGTGAGGTCCCCAGGCTGAATTGAGAAGAAGTCGCCGTAGCCATCGGCATTGAAATCACCGATTGAGCGCAGCGAGCCCTGGGTGGTGGTTGCCAGGCCATCGAGCAGATAGCCGGTATCGCTGGCTAACTTCTTTAATTGAAGGTTGTTGATCGCAGCCAGGTAGTCGTGCCCCCAGGTCAGGTAGGCCTGGCCGTTGGTTCCTGAGCCGAGCAGGATGTCGTTGTTGCCGTCGGCATCCACATCGCCAGCCCCATAGCTACCCAGGGCCGTGCCCGCAGAGATGCCATGGCCAAGCTCCGCCATAATGGGGAGGCGGAGAGATTGACCATCAGCGAAGCTGAGCTGGCCAATGTTGCCTGGTCTCACACTGCCAACAGCCGGATTGTGCGTGGATCCATTCAGGAGCTTGTTGCTATTGACATCCTGAATGAGCTGATCACTGCCGAAGACTACATAGCCATTGCCGGCGCCCCCTGAGGCATTGGAGGCCTGAATCAGCAGATCGGTGTAGCCGTCGTTATTGACATCTCCGAGGTTGACAACACCATTGCCAAAGCCATCGAGGTCTTCGGCTCCGTAGAGTGTCAGCGCGCTGGTGAGGTGGGCAAGATATTGATACCCCAGAGTGCTGCTGCCAAGGTTTGTTTTATTGATCCAATTTGGTGCTATTGAGGGATTGCCGAAGGGTTTGCTCGTATCCACCAGATAGACCGCGCCAGGCCCCCCGCTTTGTGGCGCACCAATGGATAGGATACTTTGCGAATTGGTGTTGGAGAGATCGCCAAAGCTGAGGCTGGCGCCAAAGTCGGTGTCACCTTGGGTATTCCAGGGATTGGGGCCATAGAACGTGGAAGAGGCTTGTGCGGGGTTGATGGTTCCCGTCGGCAGTTTGCTGGCCGTGTTGAACAGATAGACACTGCCCACAGCAGCGGTCTGAATGGCGGGATTGTTGACCAGGTTCGCCTTGGCGATGGGCTTGGTCTGCAGCTCCTTGAGCGCCTGCATGTAGGAGCTCTCTTCCTGGGCCAGAGCACTCTTTTTGTTGGTGGTGTTCTTGGTGATCACATCCACCAGATTGGGATTGCTGGTGCCGTCGCTGCTGCTCACCATCACATCGAGGCCGGCCCCCTGGTCGGCAAGCGATGCCGCCGTAGGCAGCATAATTTTGATCAGGGCTCCCTGGCCGTAGGGCGTTGAGGGGTTCCTCGCGCCGGCAGCAGCCTGCTGCACGGCGTCGGTGCCGCTGTAGAGCAGGGAGGCCTGCACCCCGGGTGCGCCCGCCGCCAAGGCTCCCTCTGCGGAGACAGCCAGGGAAGCGCCGAGCTGGGCACCCCAGTAGGAGGTATTTGGGCCGCTGACATCATTGGTGCTCGTGCTGCCGGCAATGCCAACGGCATAGTTGCTGGCGAGCACAACGCCACCGGCATTGAAGGTGGTTCCTGACGGCGAATTTTGATAGTGATAGATGGCGCCGATCGACACTGATTCGCCCTCTGGCCCCACCGTGCGCGAATAGTTGGGCGCACCCACATAAAGGGTTTTGCTCGTCTTATCGAAGGCCAGGGCCCAGCCGAAGGCCGCCTGGCTGGCATCATCGGCGGCATAGAGAGAGTCGTTCGCCTTGCCTGGCGACAGCACGGTCACGTGGGGGCCGAGGCTGTCGGGATTGGCCAGGTTGAGGATGGTGCTGCCATTGGCCTTGGTGAGGTTGGCCTGAATCCAAGCGCCATCGATGATCACCACCTTGCCTCCCCCATTGGCGGAAGGCGCGCTGAGTACGAGATCATCGGTGCCGTCACCGTTGACATCCACCACCAGCATCGTCTGACCGAAATTCTGACCCCAACCGGCCGTGGCATCGGCTTGAATCATTAGACCGCCATAGGCAGCTTGGTGGAGATCGTCGTTGAGCAGGGGCCGGTTGGGGCCTTCAGGTGAGAAGTTGCTGTTGGCCAGGGCATTGAGCCAGGTGATCGGTGCCTTGTTCGTGTCGGTGACTGCCGTATGGGTCGACGTCAGTGCGTTGCTGCTGGTGAAGTCGCCGGTGTATTGGATCCAGACGCGTCCGGCAGGATTGCTGATGGCATTGGCTGAGTTGGTCTGGGCGATCGCCAACCAACCGCTGTAGGTGTTGACTGTTGAAGTCTGGAACCATCCATAGGCCTGCGACTGGCCGAAGCTGGTGGCCGGCGACGCTGCGGCCGGGCTGTTGGCGGCGGCTACGGAGGAGGCGCTGTTGAGCACCACGCCGCTGTCGATGTACTTGAGCTGCAGCGGCGCGGCTTCGATCACCGTGGCGGTGGCCAGGGCCTTGCTGGTCGAACTGAACTGCGTCTTGACCGCTTTGGCAGCGGCTGCATTGCCGTCGATGGCGCTGAACACCTGCTCGCCACGGGTGTTGAAACCGGTGATCGTGCGTGTGACCACCACGTTTGCGGGCGTTATCTGGGATGGATCCTTGACGTTGAGGCTGATGTTTGCGGTGTACGTCTTGCTGAGATCAAGATTGTTGAGGTCTCCCTGGTTTTTGGCCTGGCGTGAAATCACCAGATTCAGGGCAGGTTGGTTAGATAAAATGGTGTAGTGCAGATCGCTGCTGTTCGCCTTGGGCTGCAAGGACGCCAGGGTGGTGTTGGCACCGATCAGCACCTGCTGCGGGTTGAGCTGGCGTGTGACCAGATCACCCCCTTGATCGGGTGTAAGCGTGACGGTGATGCTCCTGAGCTGATCCCCGCCGGGATTGAATGGCGCCGCCGTGGACCCAGTGGTCGTCCAAGTGGAATCAGACCAGTCTTTAGGAGCGATGGCGATCACCAGGTCCTGCTGCTGCGATGGGGCCGTGGCGCTGGGGGTGGTGGGATCCGGTTGGGGGATTGGATTGAGAGGGGCGGCCTGCGACCAGCTGCCCGTGTTGGGATCCAACACCGAGCTGAAGGTGGCGAGCAGCGCATCGTTGGGATTGACACTGCGAGAGCGCCAGTGCTCGGTGAGTGCCGATTCGATCGCCCCGGGATTGGGCGTCTGGTCGGTGGCCGGGTAGCCCAGCTGCTTGAGGATCGCCAGGGCGTCCTGCTGGCTCGCCACCGGCCAGGTGCCATCAGGATTGGCAAGCAGCTGGGGCGCGGGCAGCAGGACCTTGTTGTAAAGGGCAAACTGATCGACGGAGCCGCCGGCGTTGTTGGCTAACAGCAGGGCGGTGTCGTTGATATTGCTGGCGATGTAGGCGTCGGTGACATCGCTATGTGAGGCCACCAATTGATTGTCCACATAGAGGGTGGCGGTACCCCGGTTGACGGGCACCTGGGTGGCCGTGCCGTTGATGGAGTACTGCCGAAAATCGGGCAGATAGGTGGCAACGACGTAGTGCCATTCGCCATCCCGCAGATCGCTGGGGAGTGGGATTTCACGGCTATTGCTTGGATCGGTGGCAGTGGAAGTGATCGAGATTCCATCAGCCACATCAAACACCAGTTGGCCCTGCCCGTTCACCGAAATGGCGGGGCCAGGGGCCACTGAGAAATCAAGCTCAAAGCCGCCATACTGCTCAAAGCCCACACCAGATTTGGGGGTGGCGTTGGGGTCGAGCGTGAAGCCCACCTTCGCTTCGCCGTATTGCTCCTGATAGTTCCAGAGGGCCTGGAACATCGTTTGGAGGTTTGTATTGGTTGCTGGATTGCTGGAGAGATCGCCGTTGGCATTGATCGTTTGCACTAGACCGCTGTTCAGTTGCGCAGAGGCGGTATCGATGCTGATCGTGTTGAGGTTGGAAACCGGCAGCCCTGTGTTGGGATCAAGGGAGTGGTTGAAGTCGAGCGAGGTGCCGGGCACCAGGTCGATGGTGTTGGCGAACAGGCCATCACCGCCCACCAGATCTGCTGCCTTGAGCTGATAGCTGTTCAGAAATGCATTCACACCGGCCAGGGTCTGGCCGCTGTAGAGATTGGTGAGGCTGAGGGCGTTGCTATAAAGATTGTCACCACCGTTTCCCCCCAGGGCGGTGGTGTTAGCACCGGTGGCATCCAGGCTCCAGCCCCAGGCGAACAGATCTCCGGGTTGAACGGTCTGGGCGTTGAGCTTGTCGTAGGCCTGCTGGAAGCCCTGGCCGGCAGCCTGCTGATAACTAATTCTCTCGACGCTGAAGCCGGCCGTCATCAGCCAGCCGCTGGGCGGGATGGCAGCTCCCACCGCCTGCTCGGAGGGCTGGCCGAAGGCCACCAGACCTGCACCCTGGTCGGCGTTGGATCCGGCAAGCAGTTTGGTCCAGAATTCGATGGTGTACGGAACTGAGCTGCTGGGGGTGGCGATCAACGCCGAGGCCGGCACCGTCGCGCTCTGATTGAGGGTGTAGCTGCCGCTGCCGGTGGTGGCATCGAAGCTGAGCACAGCTGTAATCGTGGTGCCAGCAGCCACGCCCTGGCCGTAGATGCCATCGCCCACGGCCAGGCTGCCGTTCAGCTGGCTGACGCTGAGGGTGGTTCCTTCGATCCTGCCAGTGAAACTGGAAAAGGGCAGGCCGAGATCCTGACCTGAGCTGGGTGCAGGGTTGGGCACGGCCTCCAGAATGGTGCTCGAGAGGCTCTGGCTCTGGTTGATGGTGTAGCTGCCCTTGCCACTGGCGGAATCGAAGCCACTGAGAATCGCTGTGATCTGGGTGTCCGGCAACAGGCCGGGGCCTGTGAGCAGATCTCCCTCTGCCAGGTCGCCGCTCAGGGCGGTCACCGTGAGGGTGGTGCCGCTGATGCTGCCGGTGAGCTGGCCGAACGGGCTGCTCGGCAACTGATTCACCGGCGTGCCGTTGAGGAACTGGGTGTAGAGGGCGTTCTGGCTGCCGGTGCCGGTGCTGAGCACACCGGTGCCATCGACGTTCTGAACGGCGCTGGCGCTCGACTTCGGCAGGGCACTGGCGATCGTGAAATTGAGGCCGGTGCTGGAGGCCACGGTGCCCGTGGTGGTGCTGGAGGCGGTGCTGCCGATGTTGATGTCGTTGAAGCCAGGCTGCAGATTGGCGAATTGCAGGTAGATCAGCGGCTCGTCGTTGAGCACCGACTGCACATAGGGCGTGCGCACGTCTTCGCTCCAGCTGAGTACGGCCGTATCCGTGACATTGCCGTTGGTATCGATGACCTGCTGGGAAGCGACGGAGAGGGATTCGATGCCCAGGCCGATGTCGTTGCTCTGATCCCAGGGGATGGTGGAGATCGTGGAATTGCCATTGGCATCCGTGAATAGTTTGCTCCACTGCAGATTGGTGGCACCGGGATTGATAAAGCCCGCCTTGAGCACGGTGGGCGGCAATAGGGGGATGGCGTTGAGTGCGGCAGGCACACTGCTGCTGCCCACGAACTGGCTGCGGCTGATGCTGTAGGTGGCGTTGCCAGTACTGGAATCAAAGGGAGCAAGGATGCCGGCGATGAAGGTGCCCTTCTCCATGCCAGCACCGGTGATCAGATCACCGATGCGCAGGGCGCTGGCACTGCCGCCGAGGCTGAGGGTGGTGCCGCTGATCCAGCCCTGAATCGCAATCGGCTTGGGTGCGGTGCCCTTAATCGTGTCGATCGAGGTTTCATCCCATACCAGCAGGGTGCTGATGCTGCCGTTGAG
The DNA here is from genome assembly GCA_903823115.1 of uncultured cyanobacterium. Taxonomy (GTDB): domain Bacteria; phylum Cyanobacteriota; class Cyanobacteriia; order PCC-6307; family Cyanobiaceae; genus Cyanobium. The sequence goes on along the minus strand of CAIJRN010000055.1, from coordinate 17,512 downwards.
CTCCACATTGAAGGCCTGAAGATGGCGGATTACGGCATTTGTTGGTGCATAGAGATCGAGGGTGTTCGGCGCACTCCAGGATGGTTGTCTTGCGTTGGCATCGAAGATGCGGTAATTGATGCGCTGCTGGCCATAGAGAGCAGTCAGATAGTCCTGATAGTTCTGGCTGCCATCGCTTGTCAGCTGCGGAACCACTGGCTTGCTGGCCTCCACCCAGAAGACGGCACTGTCGCCGGCAAATTTTGCTTTTGTGCTGCCTGGTGGGGTAGAGCCAGCGAGGGTGATCACGGTGGGGGTGCTGGCGGCACTGAAGTTCGGCACAGCCCCGTACTTACTCGGGTCCTTGAGGTCGTTGTAAAGAGCCTGAAGCGTGACTTTCGACGGGTCTGTTGTCGATTGGGTCACCACCCCATTGCTGCCGGTGGTGCTTGCATTGAGGTAGGTGAGCGAACCACCGCTGCTTTGCACCACGACGCGATTGAACACCGGCCAGTGGGCCTGGGAGGGGGTGAGCTGCAGCTGGGCATTGATGCCATCTTCCAGCCACACCGCCTGGGCGGCGGCTGACGTCGCCGTTGGTGGGCCTGAATTGGCTGGAAAGCCTGGATTGGCGCTGTAGGACTGATCCTCCACCACATTGTTGATCCCCACGCTCTGGGGCACCACGGTGTAGGTGGGATTGACAACATCGCTGCCGAGAACCGATTGCAAATCCAGGGTGAGGTCCAGACTTGTGGGCGTTAGTGCAGTGGACGAGGCGAAGAACAGCGGCTGACTAAGCACAACCTTCACGATTGTGCCGTTGCTGAGACTCACGGTGGCCGTGGCCTGGTTCAGCAGGCTGATGGTGGGATCGTTGATCGCAATGGCCACATCGCTGTAGCTGATCAGGCTGTTATCGGAAGGGGTTGCATTGGGATAGAGCCCCGCCTGCTGGTTGGCTGCCGATCCCAGGGGGATGGCCTGTTGAATGGCGGCGATGGGCTTGGGTGATGGCAGGGGGCTGCCAGTGCGGCTGGTGTCGACCGTGATCAGGGGCAGCTGCTGGACCAGGGAGGAGAGGGCGCCAGTGCCAGATGTGGGATTATTGGGCAGAATGCCGGTGCTGAACACATCCGGAATCAGGGCGTAGATACCACTGCTCTCTGTGGTCTGCGGCAGCTGTAGGTATTGCCCAGCGCCAGCAGTGGGGGTGTTGATCACCACGGAGGCGGGGTCAATCGCACCGTTCACCACCGTGAAGTTGAGGGTGGCCGGCGCTGATCCGGGCAGGGATAATCCCATCACTGGCACATCGGTATGCGGGCCTTCCAGCAGGCCAGAACCCGCATTCGTGAGCACCACAGGCGTGTTGCTTGTGGCCTGATTCGGATTCACCACGCCAGCGGCGTACCCCCGTAAGGTGAATACCTTCAATGGCGTGGCGCTTCCCCCCACCAACGGCACGGCAGCGCTGGAGCTTGCGCTTGGTAGCAGCGTGGAGCCCGATGCCGGGGCGTAGAGGAAGGGATAGTCCGTGCCGGACGGTGCCGAATATTGATAATCTGAAACCGGCTGGCTGTTGACGCTTGGAGCTAAAGATCCTTGGGGATAACCCTGGCTGGTAGGCGATGCCGCTAGAACAGGAGTAGTGGTAGCTTTCGGGGGGGCTTTCGGGCTTGATACTTGAAAGGCTAAAAGTGGAACACTGACTCCGAAGGGTGCAGCAAAGCCGGCATCAACCCTAAGCCTGTTCTGCCAGGAACCGGTGCTAAAGGCATTCTGCTGCTTCGGATACCACTGGATTGAATCCCTAACGTTGACATAGGCACCCGCAAAGCCCTTGTAGAGGTAGCGAACACCTGCGCTGACGGTAGTTATCAGACCTTCATTGGCCTTCGTCCTCGTTACCCTGTCGCTAAGATTTGCAAAAACAGGCGCCAAGGAAAGACCTAAACCAGCGACCGCATTAGCGCTCTGGACATAAATGTATTTGCCATACGGATCCTTATTGGTGTCTTTGGTATTTCCAAGCGTATTTTTGTTGAATGAATTAAGGCGAAAGTCCCCTGTGGTATTCAAATTATCAACAGTTCTACCTTGATTCTTAGAGGAAAAGCCCATCATTCCATTTCCCTCCACGGCACCAAGAAGTCCGCCGACGTAGTAGGCAGTGTCTCCGAGCCACTTGGGGAGGGGGGCATTGGCATCCGGGCTCGAAGCGAATTTAGTCTTCGCCGCATAGCCACCTGATATTCCAATCGACCATTGCAAGTAGCCTCCTGTTTCATACCGCTTGCGAACCTGATGTTCTGCGCCGAGCGAGACACTGAATGTATCCCTGACACTTGTGAGCGCACGGTTCGAAGGCTTCCAAGCGAGGCTGTCAAACTGATAACTTGTCTGAGCATTCGCCGCAAATGAATAGTAATTGCGCTTCTGCTCCAGGCCTGCGATGGCGTTGAATTTCGTAAGTAAATCTAGCGAGCTTTTCAGGTTTCCTATTTCAGTTTTCTTTTCCCGGATAAAGCTCAAACCAAAATCGTTCGTCACTGTCTGGCTGCCGTATCCGCCAAAACCAAAGGAACCAACAAGCCCGAGGGTATTCTTATAGCTGGGACCGGAAGCGGGTATAGCTTCGGTAAGATTCCGAATCTCATTAACTTCTAGAATGGCTTCCAAGGTGGGGGAATCGTAATATCTGTATTTAGCTAGATCTCTTCTATCCGTTGCCGACTGTTTCCCGCTCACGCTCCAGTCAATGGGGGGCGATGAATTGGGGACCTGGAGCGCCCAGCGTGTTCTGGTCTGGCCTATCAGGGCACCGGTTGTTAAACTGAAATTCTTATTAGGCGAGGTGCGAAGGCCTACGCCGCTCCACGATGTGTTGCCATTGGGCCCGAAGGCACTCAGCATTAACAACCCCTGGGGCGCTGGTGCCTGAGGTGCCAGCTGCAGATCATTGCGGCTGAACTGCGTGTTGCCTCCCACAGTGGGAGCTGGTGCAGCTGATGTGGCAGGACTAGCGGCGACTGTGATGGGTTGGGGCGAAATGATGCTGCCGGTGCTGGGTGTTGAAGGTACCGGTGTTGTATCCACCAGGCTGTAACCGGTGCTGTCACTGCCGCTCAGCGCAAAACTGCGGTAGGTGAGTTCGCTGTCCTTGCGGGCTGCGCTGGCCGCCTCTGACACCGAAGCCGTCGCCGATCCCGTGGCCATCGGCTCACGGGCCTGGCAGACCAGTTGGAATCCCCCGGCGCCGTTGGCAGCCAGGGCGATCTCCTCAATCGCGATGCCGCTGTCGCTCAGCTCCAGCGGTTCGGTCCAGCTCAGCTGGCCGTCGCTGCCCCAGCGCCCGAGCGTGGCGTACACCTTGGCGCCATCGCCCTCACCCACTCGGTAGGCCAGCACGATCCCTGGTGTGTTGCCCTTCTGGCCCCCCGTGATGCCGCTCGTGGACCAGAGATCGTCCACCAGCAGGGCCTGCAGCTTCTCGCCGCCATAGACCCCCGGCACCACCTGGGCCTTGTCCCAGCGCTGGGCCTGGGCGTTCCACTCGCACTGCCACAGCAGGCCATCGTTCTCCAGGAAGGCATGGGTGGCGCCGTTGGCGTCGTTGACGAGCTGAAGGCTGCTTGCGTAGGCCATCGGTGAAATGGTTGGGTAGGCCCGTTTCAGGCAGTTTTGGATTAAGAGTCAGAGCAGATGCCTGAAGCCAGGCTGCCACTTCGATGAATTCAGTTTCTTGCCCCCGGGGCCGGATGTAAACCCTGCAAATGAAGGGGATGCCCCATGCATTTCCCTGCCCGGTTCAACCCAACGAAGCGATCAAAATGTTGCCTCAACTTTTTGGCTCTCGGCCTGCGGGTTCGCTGGGGGAGGCGGACTTTTTCGGTGTCTTGCTTGACACATGCGGCCGTAAGTCTTGATACGGTCAGGAGCCGCATCGTGCCTTAGTAACTTTCAAAATCCAAGTAGCCCAACTTTGTCCCTGGCCCCGTATTTGGCCGCCGGTTCAGAGCATGCATGCCCCTAGATTGGATCCTCTCCAGCAGGGGATGCCGATGGGAAGCGCTGCTCTTCCATCTCAACGTTGCAGCAGCGTTGATTCAGTGCTTCTCCATGTCCATGCCGCGGGTTTCAATGCGGTAGAGCCAAGTGATCAGCGCTCCCAGCAGCGAGGTGAGCGCCAGCAGCGGCAGCAGGCGATCGCTGCCCAGAGACCGCAACACGGCAGGAAAGAAAAAGGCGGTGATCACAGCGCCCACCTTGCCGGCGGCGGCGGCAAATCCTGCGCCCAGGCCGCGCAGGCGCAAGGGGAACACCTCGCCAGCCAGCAGATAGGTCTGGGAATTGGGGCCGAGGTTGGTCATGAACTGGAACAGGAAAAAACCCGTCACGATCACCGGCAGATTGGTGCTGGATCCGGCGCTGCCGGCCGCGGCGACCAGGAGACCCACGGCACAGCCGATGAAGCCAGTGATCTGGAGCGGAATTCGGCCCCAGCGATCGGCGAGGACGATTGCCAAAGCAATGCCGATCAGAAAGCCCACATCGACAAGAGCCGTTCCCTGGGCACCCCGCAAGGCGTTCTGCATCAGGGAGGCCACATTGTGTTCATCACCATCGGCACCAAAGGCGGCCGCGATGATCACCGGCGTGAAGATGCCGATGCCATAGGTGGAGAGATCCTGCAGGAACCAGGGCACGCTGGCCAGGATCGTGGCCCGTTGGTACTTTCCACTGAACAGCTGTCGCCAATCGGCGCTGGGCTTGAGCCGCCCTTCCTCAGCGATTTCAAGTTCCTTCAGCTCGATGTCGCGGCGATGCAGGAGCTTGCGCAGTTGCTTTTCAGCATGGGAGAACTTCCCTTTGCTGACCAACCAATGGCTGCTTTCCGGCAGAAAAAGGCGCCCCCAGGTCACGAACAGAACGGGAATCACAGGCAGCAGATACAGCTGACGCCAGACGTCCAGGCTGGTTTCCAGCGTCAGGAACAGGGCCGAGATGGCCGTTGCCGCCACAGCACCCAGGGCCTGGAAGCTGAAGGCTCCCAGCACCAGCCGGCCGCGGATGTTGGCGGGGATGCTCTCGGAGATCACCAGGTGGGCCGTGGGGTAGTCAGCGCCCAGGGCCACGCCGATCACAAACAGGGAGGCCACCAGCATCGCTGTGTTGATGCTGAAGGCGGCAGCGACGAGGGCGGCGGCCAGAATCGCCATCTCTCCGATGAACACGGGTTTGCGGCCCAAGTGATCCGCCAGACCGCCCAGGAACATCGCTCCGATCAGGATGCCGAACAGGGTGGCAGCGGTCACCAGACCCTTGTCGGTGCTGTTCATTCCGAACTGGTGAGCCACCAGCGGCAGGGAGATGCCGCTCATGAACACGATCAATCCCTCGAAAAACTTGCCGGCCGTGGCCAGACTCCACACGACCCACTGAGTTCTGGAGAGGATGGGACCACTGAGAGGTATTCCCGTATCCCATGCCGGAACTTCCTCAATTTAACCCTGTACGGTCTTGCGTTTCATGCAAACTACATTAATTTCTCACTTTAGCGGTTAATCTCAATTGTTTCCCTAAGCTTTGGTTATGGAGTCGGGGCCTGTTTCCAGTAGCTGCTTCCCGTCGATCAGGCTTGTGCCTGGGTCTGGGGCGGTCCGAGGGGGCTTTGGGCTCGTCCGCGCTTTCACGGGCAGGCTCTTGCCCTGGTCCTGCTCGCCCTCCCGGCGCGCCTGTGAGCAGCCGGCCCGATGGCCTCGGGCCGTGCGTTCGTTCCCAGGCCCTCAGGCCTGCCGATCCGGAATGCTTGCCCCAGTTCCCACCGCGATCCTTTCCGCCGTGCGGACGCCCTGAGACCGGTGTCCGTTTCAGAGGCGTGTCTGGCTGTTGTCATCAAGACGCTCAGCAGCCCTCCTGGCCCCCAGGGGGTGCTTGGCGGGCACCCCCACCGCCCGGGGGTAGGACTTCGGGCAGGGGCCCAGGGGCTGCAGCACCAGCGCGTGGCGGATGCCGCGACCCCCCGGCAGCTCTATGGGCATGGTGCGCTCGATCGCGGCCCGCAGGGGGGCCAGGGCCCGCTCCAGATCGGCCTGATCCCCGAGGCTCCACTGACCGCGATAGAGCAGGGCCCGACCCTGGGGCTGCAGCAGCGGCACCAGGTATTCAGCCACCACCGGCGCACTGGCCACGGCCCGGGCCAGGGCCCAGTCGAAGCGGCCGCGGCAGTTGGCCGCTTGGCCGCAGCGCTCGATCCGGTCACAGCGCAGGCTCACCCTGTCCTGCAGGCCCAGTTCCGCCACCATCGCCGCCACGGCGTCCACCTTGCGGCTGACCGAATCGACCAGGGTCAGCCGGGCGGATGGCAGGGCGATGGCGAGGGCCAGCCCCGGAAACCCCCCGCCGGTGCCGACGTCGATGATCTGCAGTGGGTCCTGGTTGCCGGTCCCTTCGGGCTGCAGCAGGGGCACCAGGGGCCAGAGGCTGTCGAAGACCTGGGCGATCCAGTAGTCGTCTCCCTCCACCAGGCGGGTCAGGTTGAGCCGCTCGTTCCACTGGCGCAGGGCCGCCTGCAGGGCGATGAATTGCTGGAGCTGCCCAGGTGTGGGCTGCCAGCCCAGGGCCTGCCAGAGGGCGGCCCCAGGGTCAGACGTGGCAGGGCTGGCAGCCATCCGCGATTTCCGGGGGGTAGGTCTGCCTAGGATCATGCCCAGGCTCGGGCCCAGGCCCAGACCCGGTCGGGCCGGCCTGCCAGTTCCCAGTCCCGCCGCCGATTCCGTGGCCCTGCCTAATCTCACGGCCATGTCCACCCACTACGAGCTGCTGGGGGTTGCTCCCGACGCCACGAGCCAGCAGCTGCGCCAGGCCTTTCGGGCCCTCAGCAAGCGCTATCACCCCGACACCACCTCCCTGCCGGCGCGCGAGGCGGAGGCGGCTTTTCAGCAAGTGCGCCAGGCCTATGGGGTGCTCGGCGATCCGGTCGCCCGCCGCTCCTACGACGAGAAGCTGCGCCAGCCGACCAGGCCAGCGGTGATCTTCAGTCCCGCCGTCCGTCCCGCCGCTGCTGCCTTCCAGCCCAGGCCCGCCTCGGTGCGCCGCAGCCTGTCCGGTGGGGAGTGGTTCGCCCTGGTGCTGCTGGGCCTGGCCCTGGTGCTCAGTCTGGTGCTGGGGGTTGGTCTGGCCTGGGCCCGCGGCGCCGAATTGATGACCAGGCCCAGTTGGTGGGTCGAGCCGCCAGCTGGGCCGGTGGTGTCCAGCAGCGAGCCGGTGCCGGTGCTGAGCCAAGCTCCCTGAATCCTTTCGGCGAGACGATGCCGACCTTGCCGCCCGATCGCACCCCCCTCTATCACCATCCGCTGCCGGCCCTGGAGGCGTGGCTGCTGCAGCTCGGCGCCCGTCAGCAGGCTGCCCGTTCGGCGGTCTGGGATCTGCATCGGCCCCAGTGGAGTGCCCGCATCGAGCTGGGCAGCGAGGAGCTTCAGGTGAGCTGGCATCACGATGGCAAGGAGCGGGTGCGCCATTTCCCCTACGGCCTGACCCGCTCCGATGTCGAGGCGGCGATCCTGGTCGGGCCCTGAGAGCGGCGCTTCAGAGGTGCTCTAGGGCGACGGCGATCGCGGCATAGCACTGGCTCAGCTGGTCATCGTCGATGCAGAGGGGGGGCAGCAGGTAGACCACGTTGCCCAGGGGCCGCAGGAACACACCTTGCTCCAGGGCCAGCTTCTGCAGCTGCCGGCCGGCCGGGTTGAGATAGCCGGGGTTTTCGACAGCCAGATCGAAGGCGGCGATGCTGCCCAGCAGCCGGGGACGGCGCACCAGGCGATGGCCGGCGAGGGCCTCCAGCCGGGGCCGGTGCCGGGCCTCGATGCCGCGGTGGCGCTCGGGCCCGGCCTCCAGCAGATCGAGGCTGGCCAGGGCCGCGGCGCAGCCCAGGGGATTGGCCGTGAAGCTGTGCCCATGGAACAGCGTGTGGCTGGGCTCCTCATCAATGAAGCCGGCGTACAGGGTCTCGCTGGCCAGGGTCACCCCCATCGGCAGGAAGCCCCCCGTCAGCCCCTTGGAGAGGGCCATCAGGTCGGGGCGGATGCCGGCCTGCCGGCAGGCGAACAGCTCGCCGCAGCGGCCGAAGCCCGTCAGTACCTCATCGGCGATCAGCAGGGCGCCGGCGCCCCGCACCCGTTGCTCCACCTGGCGCAGGAAGGCCGGTCGCACCATGGCCATGCCGCTGGCCCCCTGCACCAAGGGCTCCAGGATCACCGCCGCCGTCGGCTGGTTCAGCAGTTCATCCAGTCGCGCCAGGGCGGCCGCCTCGCGGGCTTCCACTTCGTCGTCGCCCCACCAGGTGGCGGGCCAGGGGGCCCTGGCGACATCGAACAACAGCGGCGCGAACGGGGCCGAGAACAGCGAGCGGGCCCCCAGCGCCATGGCGCCGAAGGTGTCGCCGTGATACGCCCCATCGAAGGCGATCAGCTGGGGCCGGGCGATCCCCCGGTTGTGCCACCACTGCCAGGCGATCTTGAGCGCCACCTCCACGGCGGTGGAGCCGTTGTCGGAGAAGAACAGCCGCTCCAGGCCGCTGAGGGCGCTGAGCCGTTCCGCCAGGACTTCGGCGCTGGGATGGCGGAAGTTGGCGAAGATCACCTGCTCGAGGGTGCGGGCCTGCTGGGCCACGGCGGCGGCGATCGAGGGCTCGGCGTGGCCGTGCAGCGTCACCCACCAGCTGCTGATCGCATCGATCAGGCGGCGGCCGTCATCGAGTTCCAGCAGGGCCCCCTCGCCCCGCACCGCCCGCAGCGGCGGCTCGGAGCGGGCCACCTGGGTGGTGGGGTGCCACAGGTGGGGATGCCAGTGCGGAGGAGAGGTCATTCGGCGGGGAGCAGGCAGGAGCAGGACACCCTTGGCATGATGCAGAGGAGCCGGGCAGATCTGCCGCCCTGAACTCCGCATCGAACCGTCCCCCGACTGAGCTCGCCAGGAGCCCCATCGCCAGAGGTCCATGGAATGGAACGCCACCAATTCCCGATCCAAGCCCAGATCGAACCGCTTCCTGCGGCCTGAGGACGCGGCCCCCCGGCCCTTGGGCACGAGGGCCTGGGGCTCATTGGACGTGTTCGTCGAGGGGCCTTGGCTACAGATCCGGGTGTCGCTGGAACGGCAGGGCTGGAATCATTCCCAGATCGAACGCATCCACGATCATTTGCGCCATGGCTGGCCGCTGCGCCTGGCCCAACACAACGTCGCCGCGATCAGCGGCCATTGTCCATTGCGTTCCGGCCGCCAGACCTGAGGCCGCGGCCTTGTGCGGAACCGTTGTCGGACTCGATCAAGTGGTTGGTTGAAGCCTGAGGCTCAGCGACAGATCTCGGAGCGATGCTCCTGGGGTCCCCCCAGGGGGCCGCAGTTCACCCAGCGCACGAAGCCGTCTTCGATGTCGGTGAAGATCACCAGAATCGCACCGCAGGCCAACGCGACGGCGCCACTGATCAGAAGTTGACGTTTGCTCATCGACCCAGGGTATGCGGCAGCGCACTGGCGTGCCATTGCTGTTCCAGGGCGGCGGCACTGAGCGGCTGGAGCGGTGGCAGTTCGGCCAGCACCGGTACGCTCCCCAGGCTTTCCAGGGTGCGGGGATTGTCGGGGTGGGGCGGGCCGTTGAGCACCAGGCCCAGCACCGGGATCGACCGGTGACGCAGGGCCTCCAGGGACAGCAGCGTGTGGTTGAGGGTGCCCAGGCCGCTGCGGGCCACCAGCAGCACCGGTAGCCCCCAGACGGCGATCTGCTCGATCTGCAACCAGTCCCGCCGCAGTGGCACCAGCAGGCCGCCGGCGGTTTCCACCACCAGGGCGCCGTCACCGGCCGGCAGGGCCAGGCGGCCGGGATCGATCGTCAGGCCCTGCCGTTCGGCGGCCCAGTGGGGTGAGACCGGGGCCTCGAAGCGATAGGCCTCCGGCAGCAACCGTTCGGGGGGCAGCTGCAGCAGCTGCTGCAGCCGGCCCCTGTCGCCACCGTCATCGAGGCCGCTCTGCACCGGCTTCCAGTAGCGGGCCCCGAGGCCCTGCACCAGCAGTGCGCTCACCACCGTCTTGCCGACGTCGGTGTCAGTGCCGCAGACGATCAGGCGCATGGGTCGCTGGTTGCTCGTCGTTGCCAGCTGTTCACGCTGGCAGGCCCGACTTCAGGGGGCGCCCCCCTGCCGCGGGCCTGCGCCCCACCAGCAGCAGCACGTCCCAGCGCAGCGGTGCGTTGGGCCAGTGGGCCAGGAGCCGGCGCAGCTGGCCAGCCGCCAGGGGGGGCTGGCGGCTGGCGCTGGCCCCCAGTTGACGCAGGTGACGCAGGGTGTCCAATCCCCCCTGATCAGGGCGGCTGAAGTGCAGCTGCTGGCTGTGGCGCAGCTCCAGGCCGGCGCTGGTGGCTGCCTGGATCAAGGTGTCGGCCCGGGGCAGGGACAGGGCGGTGCAGGGCACGGCGGCGGCGCGGGCGGCCGCCTGCCAGGTGTCGAAGCTGCCGGCCACCGGCAAGGCCAGGGCCAGCCAGCCACCGGGCGCCAGCCGGCCGCTCCAGTGGGCTAGCTCGCCGGCGGGATCCTCCAGCCACTGCAGGGCGAAACTCGAGAGCAGCAGGGCGGCCCCGCTCAGCGAAGGCGGCAGGCCCCGGTTGAGGTCCCAGGGGCAAGGGGCGGGGCCGGCGTGGGGATTGCGGGCCAGCAGTTCAAGGCAGAGATCGAGCTGGAGGGGCGGAGCCTGCACCAGCTCGGGGCGGTGGGCCAGCAGGGCGCGGCTGAGCAGGCCACTGCCGGCGCCGAGGTCGGCGATCGGGCCGGCGGCCAGGGGCAGATCGCGGCAAAGCCGGCCGAGCCGCCAGGCCACGCCCTGCTGCAGACGGGCCTGGAGCTCGTAGCTGGCGGCCTGGCGGCCGAAGCCCGTCAGCACCCGCTGGCTGAACGCGGAGCTCGCCCCATCGGCGGAAAGCACGGGTGTCATGGCGCCAGGGTGCGCTGCAGCCACTCCAGCACCAGGGGCAGCACCGGTGCGCTCAGCAGGCTGTGCCCCGCACCTGGGATGGTCAGCCACGCCGCGCCGCTCAGCTCCTGGCGCAGCAGCTCCCGGGCCTCAGGCGCCACGATGCGGTCCTCCGCGGCTTCCACCACCAGGACTGGGCCGGCCAGGGGAAAGCCCGCCGGCAGGCCTGCGGTGTCGTGCAGCAGCTGCAGATCGTCACGCAGGCGTTGGCGTTGCTCCGGGCCCAATGGGCCCTCCGCCGGTCCGGGCGGCGACAGCTCGATCGGATCGGGGGCGGCGGCTTTGCGCAGGAAGCGGCGCAGCATCGCCCGGGCGGCTTCGCAGTCGTCCAGTTGGTCGGCCATCGTCGCCAGGGCCTGGGAGAGGCGCTCCCCCGGGGGGCCAGGCGGCACGAAGCGGCCGAAGCCGGCGAGCAACACCACGGCCTCCGCCTGGGCCAACAGCTCCTGCGGCAGCAGGTGGGGCCCGAGCGAATGGCCGATCACCACCCGCCGCCCGCCTCGCTCCAGCCAGTCCGGGATCTGCGCTGCGGCGCTGCCATAGCCGCGTTCGCCGCTCTGCCAGTGCCAGCGATGGGCGGCGAATTGGTGGCACCACGGCTGCCAGTGACTGGCTTCGCCGCACCAGCCATGCATGGCGATCACCTGGATGGCCGCGGCTTCAGCAGCTGACATGGCGATCCGGGGGCAGGTTGGGGCGGTAGGGGCCTGGAGCCGGGGGCGGGCCCAGGGACGCCAGCAGGCGCGTCAGGGTGCCGCAGGGCAGATCCTGGCGCAACACCAGCCGCAGCCGGGCCGTGCCGGGGGGCACCGTGGGCGGCCGGATGGCGACGCAGAGCAATCCCGCCGCCTCGAGCTGCCGCTGGCGGCGCAGGGCGTCGTCGTCGTCTCCGATCAGCACGGACAGGATCGGGCCGCTGCCGGGGGGCCTGGGCCAGCCCGCCGCCGCCAGTCCCTGGCGCCAGCGCTCGCAGCGGGCCAGCAAGGCCGATGTGCCGGCGGAGCCGGAGGCGATCAGATCCAGGGCCGCCAGGGCGCCGGCGGCCAGGGGTGGAGCGAGGGCGGTGGTGTAGCGGAAGGCGCCGCTGCTCTGCAGCAGCCACTCCCCCACCAGCCCATCGCAGGCCAGGAAGGCACCACCGCTGCCGAAGGCTTTGCCGAAGGTGCCGCTCACGATCGCCACATCGGCCAGACCATGGGCCAGGCCGCGGCCAGCGGCACCGATCACGCCCAGGGCATGGGCCTCATCCACCAGCAAGGGCGCCCCATGGCGGGCGCAGAGGGCCGCCACAGCGGCCAGCTGTGGACTGCTGCCTTCCATGCTGTAAAGGCTTTCGCAGAGCACCAGCAGCTGTCCGGCGGGCCGCTGCCGCCGGGCCGCCAGCAGGCGCCGCTCCAGATCGGCCGGATCGTTGTGGGTGAAGCGCTGCAGGCGGGCACCGCTGCAGCGCACGCCGGCCAGCAGGGAGTGGTGGATGAGGCGATCGGCCAGCACCAGGCTGTGGCGATCGGCCAGGGAGCACACGGCAGCGATGTTGGCCTGGAAGCCGCTGGGGAACAGCAACGCCCGCTCGCGCCCCAGCCAGGCAGCCAGTTCCGCCTCCAGCTGCAGATGCACCGGCCGGGTGCCGGAGACCAGTCGGGAGGCGCCGGCGCCCAGGCCGCTGATGGCCAGCTCGGCGGCCGCGGCTGCCAACACCGCGGGGTGACGGCTGAGGCCCAGATAGTCGTTGCTGGCCAGATCCAGCAACGGGCCTGGGGCTGTCGCCGTGCCGGCCGCCGGCGAGGGCTGGAGCTCGGCGCTGGCCGCGGGCTCCAGGCTGCGCAGCAGGCGGCGGCGAGCGGCGGGCAGGGCCTCGAGATCAGCAAGCAGCTGCTGGCGCCAGGGGGGTGCAGCGGCTTGCGCCGTGGGCAAGGCGCCGGAGACGCAGGCAGAAGGAGAGGGGATCAGGGCGTCCTGGGGTCAGGAACTTTGGGCACTCTGGAATGGCGGGGGGGCCGGGGAGCAACCCGATCCAGACGGCAGCGGCATCGAAGCGATGGGTTGAAGCCCTAAGCCGTTCCAGGTGCCCGTGACGTGACCCCTGCGGATCGGATCAGCCAGAGGGGTCATCGCGATTGGATTGAGGTGTTTCTGTTGCAGCACCAGAGCGGCTGACAGCCTGATCCCTGTCCGAGGTTCCGAGGCCGGCCTGGCTCGATGCCCAGCCAACACGCCACCCCCGCCTGGGCTCGCTGAGTCATCATCAGAGCCCTCGATCCGTTTGTTGATCAAGCTGCCACAGATAGCGGGCGCCGATGAAGGGGCTGTCGTCGTTTGGACTGACGTTCGCTGACAAGCAGCGCCTGCAGTTGAGCCAGCACCTCGGCGGCCTCGTCTGCATGATTGCGTCGCTCCTCAGGATCGGTGGAGAGATTGTGCAGTTCAAACACGGTCCCATCCCCAGGGGCCAGCTCCTCCCCGTCGGCGGGAGTTTGCTCGTAATAGTGGTTCAGCTTCCAGATCTCTTCGGCGCCACCGGGGCCGCTTGGGAGTGTGGTGATCACGGACTCGATATTCGACGGCTGTTGGACAGCCTCATAAGGCTGCCCTGTGAAAAGATTGATCTGATGGGAACCACGGCTCATATCGTCTTCTGTCATGAAGTAAATCGGACTGGCCACTTCGGCCTCTGATGCCTGACCGGTGAGCAGGGCACTGAGATCACGACCCGGCAGAGGTTGGACTTCGCTGTGGGTTGCCTGAATGACAGCGGCGGCCTCGTTCACATCGATGCCCGCCAGACCCAACAGCGTGGGGAGCAGGTCGACATGACTCGTGGGAGTGCTGATGCCCCCTGATTTGGTCACGATTCCAGGACCGCTCAGCAGCAAGGGAATATGGATGGCTTCGTCAAAGGCGCTATACCATTTCTGCTGGAGACCGCCATGGGCACCGAGCAGTTCGCCGTGGTCAGAGGTGAACACGATGATCGTGTTCTCGGCCAGGCCGGAAGCCTCCAGTGAATCAAGGATGTGGGCGATGGCCTGATCCACCAGTTTGTGCAGGTAGTAATAGAGGCGGCGGTAGGCGTCATCGGTTGGTTGAGGCGACACCATCTGCGGCCAGGTCGCCTTGAACTGCTCCTGGCAAGCCGGGCGACCAGTGAAGGAGTCGGCCTGGGAGGGTGCCTCCCCGATGGAGGGCACCGTGTCGTCGGAGCCGTTGAGGCCAAGCAGCTTCTCGTAGAGGCCACCGGCAAAGGTGATGTCGTGCGGGTTCACCAACGAGGCCACAGCCAGCCAGGGCTGGTCACTGCCCTCCTGGCTGAGCTCGGCGAACAAGTCAGCCACCTGATCGGCGTAGACGCTGTCGCGCACCGAACCGCTGTCGGCCTTGGCGGCCCCATGGGGTTCCCGGCCGATCCAGCCGCTGAAGCCGAAGGGATCGAGCTGGTCGGCCTTTTGGTAGGCCTCCACGGCCGCGGGGATCACCGCTCCGTTGTCATCGGAGGCCTTGAGCCCCTCGTGACTGCCCGGGGTGGGCAGGTCGGCGTAGGAGATGTGCCACTTGCCGCGGTAGTGGGTTCGGTAGCCACCGGCTCGAAACCAGTCCCCCATGGTCGGCACACCGGCGGGATCCAGCCAGCCCATCGCCGGGTCGTTGTGGGGCTTGGCCAGGCCATCGGTTTTGGTCACCCCATGCAGGGAGGGGTAGTGCCCTGTGAACAGGGTGGCCCGGCTGGGCAAGCAGGCGGTGGAGCCGGCGTAGTGGCGGTGCAGTTCAAGGCCAGCGGCCCGGAGTCGCTCCCGCGCGGGGAGTTGCGTCTGCCGGAATGCCGCCAGCTCCGGGCTCTCGTAGGGCGGCGCATAGCGCTCCTGATCCGTCATGATCAGCAGAATGTTTGGTCTCGCCATGGCCAGGCCCTTGCCGGTTCAGGCGTCATTGTGCATGCCGTACGGCCCTTGCAGGGACACCAACAGGCGACCTGAGTGTGGCTCAGCACCCAGCCAAGTGTCACCGCCCTTACCCAGTCCCCCAACCATGCGGCGTCCTTCGCTGCTTGATCGCTTCAACGCCTTCGCGCTGCTGCTGATCGAACTGCCAACCCAGAGACAGTTCACTTCCGAGCTCCGAAAGGCCAGCTCGCGGCAGCATGGATGACGGATTGACGCTTCTCCACGGATGAACACCCGCAGCTTCAAGCCCGGTCCCCGACCCCAGCGGGGTAAGCGTTGGGCCCAGATCCAACGGGAGCAACGGCAGAATTGGTTCTATCGGCTCCTGGATCGTTCCCTCGCTTTCCGGTTGCTCCTGGCTGCCACTTCGGCCTTGCTGTTGTTGATGGGCACCAATCGCTGGGATCACTGTCGCGACCAGGGATTCGGCTCGGACTGCTTGCAACGCGATGCCGGCGGCATCATCAGCGTCGGCAACCTGGAAGCGCTGAGCATCGCCACCGCGGCATTTTTGTATTTGCTGGAGGGCCGCCAACGCCGTCAACAACAGAATGTGGATGCCTTGAAGTTGATCCTGACCTTTCAACAAGCGGGTGCCAAACTAAGCTATGCGCGGAACGAGGCCTTGGAGCAATTGAGTGAAGCTGGTCTCTGGCTCGATGGCCTCGACCTGAGTGGTGCCAATCTCGATCAATTGAGCGCCTGTGGTGGACGTTGGCGACAGGTGAATCTCAGCCAGGCCAGCCTGCAAAACGCCCAATTCGAGGATGCCGATCTGGGCGGCTGCGACCTCAGAGAGGCCGACCTCAGCCATGGGCATTTCCGTCACGCTGACCTGCGGGGCGCCAACCTGAGCGGCGCCAATTTGAGCCATGCCGACCTCCGTGGCGCCGACCTTCGTGGCGCCATCACCGACGGGGTGCAGACGGATGGCACGGACCTGCAGGGTGCTGCTCTTGTTGGCACCAGCCTGGCCGTATTCAGGCATTAATGGTGCGACCAGGACAAACCCAATCGGACCAAGTTATAAACTTATCTGATTCATGCCGAGGCCCATGGCGTATGCAGACAATGTAGGCAGGCAATGTAGGCGCACAATATTTCGACGCAAACTGAAGCCATAGTGGCAACCCGGGCTTAGGCTTCTCTGTCTTAGAGGCTTTTGGCGAGCTTTTCGGAGGCTTCAGTATCGCCGTCAAAAATGCTGTCAAACTTCTTCAGGCAGAAAACACCCCAGGTGGCCAGTACCAGTTCGGCAACGTTATAAGCAACAAGCATCGGGCTTGGCAACCCATCCAGTGCCAAATCTAGAAGCCTCCCAGCCGCCAAGCCAGACATGAAAGCAATCTCGCTAATCAAGGCTGTGCGCATCATGGGGCCACCACGAATAGCGCCCAGCAGCCATAGAACGATTGTTGCAAGATAGAGTCCCATGATTGCTCTGAAGATGTGAATCATATCTCCTTCTATGGGCTGAATCTGCAAGAGCTTGGGCAGAATCCGATTGGGATCGATTCCATAGCTCAAGGAAATTGGCAGCAGCCCAGCTGCGGAAAAAATGAGATAGAAGCGGATTGATTTCATGGTTTGGGGGAAAGAGCTTTCAGGCTGAAGGTGAAATTGGTGCGAGCAAGTCATCAGCTTAGTCGCTAAAAAGGTTGCCTGTCAACGGTCCGTGCGTGGATTTTGGCGGGCCTCGAAAATGAGCAATTTGCAGAAGCTATGAACCCATGAAAAAGCCGCTAGAAGATGGCTGGGTACCGGAGATGCATCGACTAAAGATTCAGAATGGCTCCGTTACCTGAGTTTCCTTGCAAGAATAGGGTCGTCATTTCTGCATGGCTTGTGCATAAAAGATAGCGAAGAAAATTGAAGATCGCATGTTTTTAGGTCCGCCGAGCCTTGTTGCTCTCGAAGTCAATTGTTCTCGTGAACTTGCTCCCATTGACATCGTCATGCAGTCACATGCAAACTCCACGCAGGCTCTGATTGCAGACTTGGCCTGGCTCCATGTTGGCGGCAGAGATTAAGTAGGGGCGGCTGACTTTCGTGCTTTTGCACCTTTTCATCCTCCTATTGAGAGCCATTTGGCGTCCAATGGGCGCACCACTTATTTGTTCATCTTCTGCGTGGCAATTGGCTCCGCACTGTGTATCAGTTCGCAAGAGCCGCCAGCGCATTCGCCTTGCAGCGGTTTTTGAGCATGCCCCGCAGGCGGGTCTTTGGACGTCCGAACTGCCGCTACGGCCTCCGGCCAGCTACGCAAAGATCATGCCGAATGGGTGCTCGCCCTTGTGGCTACGCCACAATCGGCCTTCGGGCGATGTCAGGCTGCGCTTCTTTGCCGTCGCCTGCTCGTGATCGCTGAGCCCTGGCGGCTTGCCGCCCAGGAACCCTGTCCATACCTGCAATCACAGGACAATTTCGCCTAAAAACGGCCTCGCTTGTCCAGAGTCTCCCTGGGCCTGGAAAAAGTGTCAGTACGGGCAAAGCATTGGCAAAATGCAGTCGGAAGGCCTGCGTCCCAGGCTTTTGTTGCGCGGGCGCGGGACACAAAGCCCAGAAGGGTGTCT
>CAIJRN010000054.1 GCA_903823115.1 uncultured cyanobacterium | reverse complement strand
TGGCCGTGCCGCGATGGGCTGGCTGGGCGGCGGAGCGGCTGGGGCTCTCCGTCCCGCGGGGTTCATCGGCACTGGCCCAGTCCGCATCCCAGTAGCTGATGCCGTTGAGGTCAAAGGGGCGGCCGTCGAGTCGCTGGGTTTCCAGGGAGGTGTTGGCCATGCCGGTGATCAGGCCCCCCAGCTCCATTGGCCCGAGATCGGTACGCAGATCCTTGCCCCCCGCCAGCAACAGGGCGGGCAGTCGCACGATGTTCTGGGGTTGGGTGAGTTTGCGGAACAGGGCCTTGAGCGCGAGCTGCTGGCGCTCCATCCGCCCGAGATCGCCGGTCTCATCATGGCGAAAGCGCAGGAAACCCTCGAGATCGCGGCCTTGCAGGGTCTGGGGACCGGGCTGGAGGTCGATGTAAAGACCCTGGCTGCGGTCGATGTAATGCATGCGCTTGGGCACATCCACTTCGATGCCCCCCAGCTGGTCCGCCATGCGACGAATGGCGGAGAGGTTGACCACCAGGTGATGCTGAATCGGGCGATTCAGGTGGTGGGCAACTTCCTGTTTGATCGCATCGGCCCCGCCGAGACTGTAGAGAGAGTTGATCTTGAGCGGTCCGTAGCGCTCCGCTTCCACGTAGGTGTCGCGGGGAATCTGGGTGATGTGGGTGACCCCATCCTCGACATGCAACACAGCGATCACATCGGTATTGCCGCCGCCGACGTCCGTGCCCAGCAGCAGCAGATTCTGATCGCTGATCCCGGTGCTCCAGGAGGAGAAGGGATTGCTGAAGGCGCTGATGCCTGTGCCTGGTTTCTGGTTGGTGATCAGGTCGGCCAGGGGTTTGGCAAGGACAAGCCCTCCACCCAGGCCAATCGTGACGGCCAGCAGCAGGGAGAATCGGTGGGGGCGCCGGGAAGAACGGCGCGCCTGACGTTGGACCGAGGGACTGCTCATTGGTTCAACGCTAAGGCAGGGCTGAGAACCAGGTGGTTCATTGTGAGACGACTTCTGCAATGGCTCAGACCAGCAGGGGTCACGTCAGGCGATTGGAGCAGGGGCCAGGTGGTGGCCGCACCGGGGCTGGTTTTCAGGTTTGCTCTGTTCACAGCGATCTGTTCACGGCGATTTGTTCACAGCGATCTGTTCACAGCAGGAGTGGTTCTCCGGGACGCAGGCCGGCCTGCACCCGCCAGAGCTCGGCATAGGCGCCGCCCCGCTGCAGCAGCTGATCGTGGCTGCCGCTTTCGACGATCCTGCCTTGCTCCATGACGATGATGCGGTTGGCATGGCGCACCGTGCTGAGGCGGTGGGCGATCACCAGGGTGGTGCGGCCGGCGGTGATCTGCTCCAGGGAGCGCTGGATGGCGGCCTCGGTTTCGTTGTCGACGGCTGCCGTGGCCTCATCGAGGATCAGCACCGGAGGGTTTTTGAGAATGGCGCGGGCCAGGGCGATCCGCTGCCGCTGGCCGCCCGAGAGCCGTTGACCCCGCTCTCCCACCACCGTGTCGTAGCCATGGGGGAGCGCGGCGATGAAGCTGGCGGCTTCCGCCAGCTGGGCGGCCCGTTCGATGTCCGGGCGCGGGGCGTCAAAGCTGCCATAGGCGATGTTCTCCGCCACCGAGCCATGAAAGAGAAACACCTCCTGACTGACCAGGCCGATGCAGCGGCGCAGATCCTGCAGGCGCAGGCCGCTGATCGGCAGACCATCGAGCAGAATCTGGCCGGCTTCGAGCTCATAGAGACGCAGCAGCAGCTTGACGATGGTGCTTTTGCCCGAGCCGGTGGCACCGACGATGCCGATCGTGTGTCCGGCCGGCACCTCCAGGTTGAAGTTGCTCAGCAGCAGCTTGCGGCCGGCGTAGGCGAAGTCCACAGCCTCAAAGCGCAGCTCCCCTCGCACCTGTTTGCGGGGCAGGGGGCGATCCCCGGAGGGGATGGCGATCGGTGTGTCCAGCAGGTCCAGCACCCGCCGGGCTGAGGCCATCGAGCGCTGATAGTCATCGAGGGTTCGGCCCAGGGTGGTGAGGGGCCAGAGCAGCCGCTGGGTGATGAAGACCAGGAAGCTGTACGTGCCGATGGCCAGACTGCCTTTCCAGGCCTGCAGCCCACCGATCACCAGGATCGCCAGGAAAGCGAACAGGATGGCGAAGCGGATCAGCGGGATGAAGGCGGCTGATCGCCGGATGGCGCGGCGATTGCTGAGCCGGTAGTCATCGCTCTGGTCCGTCAGTCGCCGCAACTCCCAGTCTTCGGCGGCATAGCTCTTGATCGTCAGCATGCCGCCGAGGTTGTTCGTGAGTCGGCTGGCGAGGTCGCCGGCCCGTTCCCGGACTTCGGCGTATCGGGGGGCGAGGCTGCGCTGGAAGCGCAGGGAACCCCAGAGAATCACCGGTATCGGCAGAAACGAAACGCCGGCAATGGTGGGGGAGAGGGCCAGCATCATCAGGCCCACGGCCACCACGGTGGTGATCAGCTGCAGGATTTCATTGGCGCCGTGGTCCAGGAACCGCTCCAGTTGGTTGATGTCGTCATTGAGGACGGTCATCAGCCGGCCGGAGCTGCTGGCTTCAAAGAAGGCCATGTCCAGGCGCTGGAGATGGTCGTAGGCCTCGATCCGCAGCTCGTGCTGCACGGCCTGGGCGAGGTTGCGCCAGAGCAGCCCGTAGAGATATTCGAACAGGGATTCGGCGCTCCAGACCAGGAACGACACGAAGGCCAGCAGCGTCAACTGGCTGGGCACCGAGCTGTATCCCAGCTGGGAGAGCCAGGAGGTCTGCTGGCGGGCGACCACATCGACGGCCAGGCCAATCAGGACCGGTGGGGCCAGATCGAGAATCTTGTTGACCACCGAGCAGAAGCTCGCCAGGCGGATCGTGCGGCGATGGGGCTTGAGCCGACTCAGCAGTCGTCCCAGGCCCGCGTCCTCGCGGCAGCCGATGGGGGGCACACCGGGGTTGTTCAAAGGGGCGATGGGATCACCAGCGATTGCCACCGCCACCGCCGCCTTCGCCACCGCCACCGCCGTAGCCGCCGTAGCCACCACCGCCATTGCCACCACCGCCGTAGCCACCGCCGGAACGGCCACCGCCGCCCCCGGAGCGACCACCGCCATAGCCGCCCCCGGAGCGACCACCACCACCGGCGCCGCCACCGCCCTCGCGGGGTGTGGCTTTGTTGACGCGGATCATGCGGCCCATCCACTCCACATCCTGGAGATCATCGATGGCCTTCTGCTCGCAGGCGTCATCGGCGAGCTCGACGAAGGCGAAACCGCGTTTGCGGCCGGTTTCACGGTCAAGAGGGAGGCTGCACTGGCGCACTTCGCCGTACTGGCCAAACAGATCGAGAAGGTCCTCGCGTTCGGCCTGGAACGAGAGGTTGCCGACGTAGATGGTCATGAACTGAAGCCTGGAACTGGAGAAGATCGGTGTTGATTCGTTCGATGCCGGGTTGTCCCAGACACGTCCAGACAAACGGTGAAGCCGGAGATCGAAGCCTGGAGGGGTGTCGAATCCTGACGAGTCACGGCTGGCTGGGCGTACCGAAAGGAGCCTGAACACCTCGGAATGCCCGCCACCTTACAACTCAGACCCAATTCCAACTCTGGGCAAGGTTTCGGCAAGGACAGAGGTTTTCAGTTGCCGCTTGCGGCCATGACGGACCCCGTGCATGGAGAATTTTGAAGTGCAGTGGAAGCAATCTTGAAGAATGTCCCGCCAGCGCCCAGACTGCAGCATTGTCAGGAAATCCTGATCCCGTTGATCCCCGTGATGACAGCCCCCGTGTTCTGGAGCCTCGCCTGGAGCGAGGACGGAGAGCTTGCTCCCCAGGATCTGTTTGATGTCCTGCAGACCATGGTCGCCAGCGAAGGGCTGGAGGTCCAGTCCTCCCTGGTTGCCGCCGTTGAACGGCTGAGTGTGCTGCAACTGAGTGTGGTGTCTTCTGTTGAAGTCACCCAGCTCTGTGCCTGATCGGCCGCCAGGCGGCACCTGGCTGCGAGGCTTATGGCCTCAGATCGGGTAGCGCCGGGCGGTGGCCTGACGGCAGTCACTGCGGGCTGTGTCGAGGCTGCTGCCACTGCCGATCCGATCGGCCACGCAGCCGCAGGCGAAGTCGGCCATGCCGGCAGGAGGTGTCTTGCCGGACTGGGTCATTTCGCTCTCGAAGGCCGACAGGCAGAAAGCCTTGACAATCGAGCCCATGCCCGACTCGGCCTTGGCGGGTCGGCCCAGGTCCGCCCCGATCGGCAGGGAGGCCACCATCAGCAGAACAGCCGCAACGATCGCGGAGGGCCGGGACAGCTGTTCGCGAACCATGGGAAACAACAGGGTTGTGGGATTCAAGCGGTGAGTCGTGAGATCTGGAGTTCCCGGTTCATCACCTTCAGGCGTTGGAGATCGCTGAAGACTTCCTCGGGCATCCCCTTGGGCAGATCCACGGTGCTATGGGCATCAAAGATGCGGATGCGCCCGATCGATCGACCGGTGATGCCGGCTTCATTGGCAATAGCGCCCACGATGTTGCCGGGCTTGACCCGATCGCGCCAGCCCACCTCAATGCGGAAGCGCTCCATGTGGGCCTCAGGCGGGCCGTCCTGGCGATCCGGCAGGACGCGGCGTGCCCCACCGCCATCGCGATCGCCGCGCTCGCGATCGAAGCCGCCGTCGCGGGATCCCTCCCGGGAGGCGGGACGGGGGGAGGTCCAGCGCTCTTCCCCTTGCTGCAGCAGCGGTTTGCTGCCGAGGCTGAGGGCCAGGGCGGCCACGGCCAGTTGTTCACCACTGCAGCCCTGTTCCTGGCAGACCCGCTGCACGATTTCGCCGAGCAGGGCCAGTTCCTCCTCGCTGCGCCCCTTGCCATCAAGGCCACTGGTGAGGCGCTCGCGCAGGCGATCGAGACGATGTTGATTGATGGTGGCGTTGGCGGGCACCTCCATCGGCTCAATCGGTTGGCCGACGGTGCGCTCCAGACCGCCAAGGAAGCGACGTTCCCGGGGGGTGAGGAAGAGAATGGCGTCGCCACTGCGACCGGCCCGGCCCGTACGGCCGATGCGGTGCACGTAGGCCTCGCCATCGAAGGGAATGTCGTAGTTGACGACGAGATTGATCCGCTCGACGTCCAGGCCGCGGGCGGCCACGTCGGTGGCCACCAACACATCGACGCGTCCGTCGCGCAGGCGCTCGATGGTGCGCTCGCGTTGGGCCTGGGGCACATCGCCGTTGAGCACCGCCACGTCGTAGCCGTGGGCCTCAAGGGATTCGGCCACCGTCAGGGTGACGGCCTTGGTGCGGGCGAAGATGATCACCCCTTCAGTGCGTTCGGCCTCCAGCACCCGTTCCAGGGCCTCAAGTTTCTGGGGCGCGTTGACCATCAGGTAGCGCTGGCGGATGCGGCGGCCATCAGCACCTTTGGTTTTGATGGTGATCTCAGCCGGATCCTTGAGATAACGGTGCGAGAGGCGCCGGATTTCCGTCGGCATGGTGGCGGAGAACAGCACCACCTGACGTTCGCTGGGTAACTTTTCGAGCACCCACTCGACATCATCGATGAAGCCCATGCGCAACATTTCATCGGCTTCATCGAGCACCAGGCTGCGAAGTTCCGACAGATCCAGGGTGCCCTGGCGCATGTGATCCATCACCCGGCCCGGGGTGCCGACCACGATCTGAACACCGCGTTTGAGGTGCTGAATCTGATCGCGGAAATCGGAGCCGCCATAGATCGCCAGCACCTTGACGCGGGGCATGCGGGCCGCATAACTGGTGATCGCTTCGGCCACCTGGATGGCCAGTTCCCGCGTCGGGGTGAGCACCAGCACCTGGGGTTTGCGTTGTTCCGGATCCAGCCGGTGCAGCAGGGGCAGGCCGAAAGCCGCCGTTTTGCCCGTACCCGTCTGGGCCTGGCCGACCAGGTCGCGCCCGAGCAACAGCTCCGGAATTGCAGCCAGCTGGATCGGCGATGGATTCTGGAAGCCGATGGCGCTGAGGCCCTCCAGCAGATCGGCCCGCAGGCCGAAGGGGATAAAACCGCTCTCCGGACTCACCTGGTCGGCGGCGTCGGCAGGGGCAGCGCTCTGGCTGGAAGCGCTGGACGTGGTTTCGATGCTCACGGCTGGAACTTGCGGGTCTTTGTTGTTTGAGTTTTCGTTATTCAGTTGGACTTCGTCCAGGGATTTGATCGTTGTCGATTCTGTTGTATCGGCTTCGATCGCTTCTGTTGTCTTGGCTTCTGCTGTTGTCGTTTTGGCTGCGTTCTTGGAGGTTTTTACTTTTTCGCTGTCGATCCCATCGCCAGCGATCTGATCGGCAGCCGCTTCGTTGCCGATCGGGCTCAGCTCAGCCGCTGCGGGCTCAACGTCGGCAAGACTGGGGTCGGGCGAAGCCATGGCAATGGAGCCGGGCTCGGGCGAGTTGTCGCTCAGGAGCACGGCCGTGTTCGTCTCAGTGACGCCCATGTCGGCGACACCGTCGGTGTTATGGATCAAGGTGAGAGTGGCCTGGTGAATCCTTCAACGCAGGCCGGCAGCGACCCGGTGGAAGGAGAGGGGTTGATCGGTGAGCGGGTCGGACATTCCTGATGGAATGAGCGATGGCTTCACCTCCTCTCCAGAGCTGCCTCGTCCTTGATCAAAGGTTGAAATGAGACTTTACCACCCGACCGAAATCGTCATCGAAGCGCTCGATGTCCGCTTCGCTCAGCAGCAGGCCGCGTTGCACCTCAATGATTTCCAGATCTTCGCTGCCGGCCGTGGCTCGATGCAGGTCGCCGATCGGGATGAAGAAGGTGTCGCCGCTGGCGGCGCCTGTGCTGCTGCCCTGGCAATCGATCTGGCCGTGACCGCTGGCGATGATCCAGTGCTCGCAGCGATGGAGATGGCGCTGCAGGCTGATGCGCAGGCCGGCAAGGATGCGCAGTCGTTTGACGCGATAACCCTCGCCTTCAGCCAGGGTTTCAAACCATCCCCAGGGCCGCTCTGTGCGTGATTCCGAGGCGCTCTCTGTCGCCACGATTGACTGCTCGGGGCAGGACTCGGAGGCTGCCGGCACGGGAGGCATCGCGTTCGGGACCATGCGCCCCATCAATGAGTGAGGACAGGGTCGAGCATGAAGGAAAAGACTGACCAGAGCCACCTGGGGCCAGGGTGTCCAGGTGGTTGCCCTATGGAGACCTCGGGGGCACCTCAATCACCCAGATCAATCGAAATTGAAATGGAGATTGTTGCGATGCAAGAGGTCATTCCGGGGTGGAATGAGAAGGGCTCCCTACAGGGGAGACTATTGGAGCAGGGGCTCTGGAAAGGCCGGAAGAGAGTGAACTCCCCGCCGATGGGAGAAGTATGGGTCGATGGCGCTGGCCGCTCTGAAGCTGTTCACTTTTCTTTGACATGTTGGCCATTGTTCTGCTCTGTTCAACCAGCTTCACGTTTTGCGGTCGGTTGGCCGTAGCCGGCTGACGCTCGCGTCGCCCTGGCCTTTCTGGTCCCTCCGGAACGGCGTGGTGATCAACAGTGCCTGCTCGCTGGCACGGGTCAGGGCGGTGTAAAGCAGGCGGTGATCCGTCCGGCCGGGAGGCAGCAGCACGATCAGCTGCCGGGCCTCGCTGCCCTGGGCCTTGTGCACCGTCAGCGCCAGGGCGGCCTCGGCGGCTCCGGCCAGTTGGGCCGGATGCAGCGGGGCGATCTCCAGGCCGGGGCTGCCGAAGACGATCCGGCGTTGGCGCAGGTCGGCGCTCGATCCGATCAGGATGCCGACATCGCCGTTGGCCAGCCCCAGGTCGGGCCGATTGCGGGTGCAGAGCACCGGCGTGCCCGCCGGCCAGTCCACGGGCGGGCGGCGCAGCTGCTCGCCGAGCAGGCAGCGATGGATGGCGTCCAGGCCCCAGGGCCCCTGCCGGATCGGGGTGAGCACCAGCAATTGGTCCCGCAACGCCAGCAGGGCCGCCTGGGTGGCACCATCCTCCGGCCCGCAGTCCTGGGCCAGCTGCCGCAGCCGCTGGTGATGCAGGCGCAGCGGGGCGATCAGCTCCTGGGGCAACTGCGGTGGCCGGGCCTGGATCCACTGCAGGTTGTCGTCGGGTCCGAGGGCGGCCAGCTGGCCCTGGATGCTGGCGATCGGATCGGCGTCCGCCACCGGCACCGCCCCACTGGCGCCCAGGCTGGAGCGCAGGGCTGCGGCCACCGCGGCGATGGCCCCCGTGTTGCGATAGGTGGTGGTCAGGGTGACGGCCGCCTCGGCCAGCTCCTGCCGCCACGGCGGTTGCTGCAGTTCAAGCAGCACCGCTCCCGGGGCAATCGGCGGCAGCTGGGCCGGATCCCCCACCAGCACCAGCCGGCAAGCGGGCGGCAGGGCCTCCAGCAGGGCCTCCATCAGGCCCAGATCCACCATCGAGACCTCATCGACCACCAGCAGATCCAGCTCCAGCGGCTGGCGGCGATGGCGACCGAAGCTGCCGCCGCGGCTTTCGAGCAGTCGGTGCAAGGTGGTGCAGGGCAGCTGGCCGCCGGTGGCGCTGCGCAGTCGGGTCGCCGCTTTGCCCGTGGGTGCCGCCAGATGGACCCTCAGGCCTGGATCCGTGGCCAGGGCGGCAGCGATCATCGCCGCCACGGTGCTGGTCTTGCCCGTACCCGGTCCCCCTTCCAGCAGCACCAGCCCATGGCGCCCCACGGCTCGCACCGCCTGGCGCTGGCGTTCATCCAGTCGGGACAGGTCTTCGCTCGTGTCCTTGGCCGCCGGTTGGCTGGCGGCGGCGGGCTGGCTCCGGGCCCGCTCGATCAGGTTCGTGAGCACCCGCTGGCGCTGTTGCTGCCACAGGCGCCACATCAGCCGCTGCCCGGCCACCAGCACCAGGGGGCCGTCCGGTGCGGCCGCCAGGGGGGAATTCAGCAGGCTTTGCCGATGGGCCTGGGGCCAGCCTTCGCTGCGGATCGCCTCCGGTGCCGGCCCGGCCAGATCCAGCTCCAGCTCGCCGCGGGCCAGGGCGGTGCTGAGGGCGGTGATCAACTCGCCGATCAGGGGATCGGCGGCGACGCCATGGAGCCGGGGCAGGGCTTCGCCCAGGGCGGCGGCCAGCGCTGGTGCCCAGTTCGGGGCCTGGGCGGCGAGCTGGCTCATCGGCCTTTTCCCCCCAGGGCGTCGTCCAGGGCCAGGATCCGGCCCAGGGGCGGCCGATCCACCAGCATCCCCGGCACCTCGCCTGGCAGGGCCCGGCTTGCGTGCGCTCCGGGGGTGCCCCGCAGGAACACGTAGGCGAAGCCGCCGAGATGGCGCTCGGGGTCGTAGCCCGGCAGGCGCCAGCCCAGGTAGCGATGCAGAGCCACGAGATAGAGATGGGCCTGCAGCACATAGTGATTGGCCGCCATCAGCTCGGCCATCGCCGCCGGGCCGTAGTGGCTGGGCCCGCAGGCCAGGGGCCGACCTTCGTCATCCCGCTGTCCGAGCCAGTTGCTCTTCCAGTCCGCCACCCACCAGCGCTGGTCGCCACCGGAGCCAGAGCCGCCGCTGGCGTGAAAGACGAGATCGATCGAGCCGGTGAGGAAGCCACTGCTGTGGATCGGCAGGCTGGCCAGCTGCTGGCCGTAGTCCGCCGCGACGCTGCCGCCGGGATGGGCGTTGAAGGCTGCAGCCAGGCCAGCGGCCCGGACCTCGCCGAGGGTGAGATCGAAGCCCATTTCGTGCAGGCGCTCCGGGGCCTCGAGATCGGCGATTCGCAGGTTCTGCAGTTCGCCGCCGAAGGGGGTCAGGCGCAGCTGTTCCAGTCCGGCCAGCACCGGCTCCAGGGGCTGGTGCCGCAGGCCGGCCCGCTGCAACTCCGCCACCACCACGGCTCGGTTGCGCTCCTGGTCGAGCGCCTGGCCGTAGTCGAGTCGCTCGAGGATGCGGTGCAGGCAGTCCCCCGGCGCCGCGCCGCGCGGGAACTCGGCCAGGGGGCCCTGGTCGGGCCAGAGGGTTGGACCGCTGCCGGCGGGGGCCAGGGCCTCTTCGGGGCTGGGATCCTCCGTGTCCCGATCGGCATCGATCGGTATCGCCACCGGTCCGCTCTGATGGCGCCCCCGGGTCCAGCTGGTGTAGCTGCTGCGCCCCCAGAGCGAATCGAAGCGCCTGGTGGGGATGGGGCCGCAGGCCAGCGCCGGCCCTGGGATCGCCGGCCGCGTCAGCCGCCCCGGCCGTGGCGGCGGCGGCTCGAGCACCCGGATCGCCAGGCCCCGTGCCGCCAGACCCTGTTCCAGCCGCTGGCGCCATTCGGCATCGCCCAGAGGTTGATAGGGATCGTCGCCGGCGCCGGGCAGGGAGGCCTCGCTGAACAGCCAGGGGAACAGGGGATTGGTGTGGTGGCCGGCCGCCGGCCCCCAGGCGAGCAGCAGCCGGTGGCAGGCCCGGGTGGCGGCCACATAGGCCAGCCGTTCGCGTTCCTGTTCCTCGGCCAAGCGGTGTTGGCGGGCGGCCTCGTGGCCCAGGCCCCAGTGGGGGCTGAGGTGAATGTCGAGCCGGGGGCGGCTGTGGCCCGGCGGCAGCCAGCGCACCGGTCTGCCGCGCCCCCCCCGGCGCCCATCGCCAGGGCCTTGCCAGAGGTAGGGGCAGATCACCAGCGGGTATTCCAGGCCTTTGCTGGCGTGGACCGTCACCACCGAGACGACCCCCTGTTCCCGGTCGCTGTGGGACAGGTGCTCCTCCGGCAGCGAGCGCTCCGGGTCCAGCCGCAGGCGTCGCAGCCAGTCGGCCGTCGCCGCCAGCCCTTGCTGTTCGCTGTGGAGTCGCTCCTGCACCAGGGCCGCCACCTGCTGCAGATCGGCGAGCAACCGTCCCTGGCGCCACAGCTGCGCCAACACCCTGGCCTCCAGCAATTCGGCCAGAACCCCCAGCAGTCCCTGCACCGGAACCCGCTGGCTGAGCTGCTGCAGCTGGCCGGCCAGGCTGCTCCAGGTGGCTGGCCCGGCCTCGCCGATCGTCCTGGCGCTCCAGCCCAGCAGGGGCGAGGCGGCGAGCAGACGCAGCCGGTTGCCATCGGCCGGGGCCGCCAGGGCGTCGAGCAGGCGCTGCAGGGCGGTGGCGGCGGGCGTGGCCAGCACATCGAGGCGGCTGATCAGGCGACTGGCGATGCCCTCGCGCTCCAGGGCGGCCCGCAGCGTCTCGGCCTGGTAGCGATCGCCGACCAGCAGGCAGATGTCATCGGGGCCGAGGCTTCGGCGGCGGTCGCCTTCGCCCAGCTCGGCCGCCTCCTCGATCAGGTTGGCGGTGAGGGTGGCGATCCAGGGGGCCAGCCGGCGTTCCAGGGTGCCTTTGGCGACGGGTTTCTCGCCCGCCGGCCGCTCGGCCCCCAGCCAGAGCAGCTCCAGGGCGGGGCCCGCCGGCCCCGATCGACTGGCCTGGGCCCGGACCTCGGGCACCTCCAGCTCGGAGCGGCGCAGACCAGGCCCGTGCATCAGGCCGTTGAAGGCCGCCACCAGGGGGGCGGTGGAGCGGTAGTTGTCGCTCAGTTCGTAGCAGGCTGAAGCAGTGGCCTTCGCTGCCAGGTAAGTGGCCAGGTCGCCGCCGCGGAAGCGGTAGATCGCCTGCTTGGGATCCCCCACCATCACCAGGCGATGCAGGCCACCGCCGAAGCAGCGCCGCAGGATGCGCCACTGGATCGGATCGGTGTCCTGGAACTCGTCCACCAGGGCCACGTCGTAGCGCTGGCCGATCTGATCCAGCAGCGGATTGGCGGAGGGCGGGCTCTGCTCTTCGCCGGGATCCAGGTCTTCGAGCAGCTGGGAGAAGCTGATGCGGCCCATCTGGCGGCGGCGGCGGCGCAGCTCGCGGCGGCCCCAGTGGCCGGCATGGAGCAGCACCAGTTCCGACGGCCCATCCACCAGTGCCGCCACGGCCTCCATCAGGGCTGGCTGGGGCAGGCGAATCGGCCGCCCCTCCCCTTCGGCTTTGCGGGCCTCCTGGCAGAAGCTGCCGGGATGGAACAGCCCATTGAGCAAAGGGTCAGCGGACACGGCCCGGTAGTCCCCTTCCTCCCCCAGGCTGGCGATCAGGGCCTGCACCGGCGCACAGCGGTCCTTGCTGAAGCGCCGCGGATAGGTCTTGCTGGTGGCTCCCAGCCCATGCCACTCGGCGGCAGCGGCCTGGAAGTCCTCGATCAGGGCGCGGCTCTGGGCCTGCCACAGGTCGCAGAAGCGCTGCCAGCTGCTGTGCCAGATGGCCGGCAGCTGCTCCGCCAGGGGCCGTTCCAGGTTGAGCTCCGGCGGCAGAGGTTCCAGATCCAGGGCCGGGTCGCCATCGAGGCTGGCCACCAGCTGCCGCACCCGCTCCGGATCCACCTGCTTGCGGCCGAGGCCCCCCAGCAGCGAGACGGGCAGGGGCAGAACCTGCTGCTGCCAGTAGTCGTGGGCGATCTGCTGCAGGGTGGTGTCGCTGTCGGTTTCGAGCTCGGGATCGGGGGGGCGGCCTGCTTCGAGCGCATGGCGGCTGAGGTTGCGATGGCAGAAACCGTGGATCGTGGTGATGTCGGCGCCATCCAGCTCTTCGAGCGCCAGCAGCAACCGGGCCCGCAGTGGATCGCGGGGGGCGGGGCCGCAGCGCTGACGCCAGTCCAGGAGCACGGCGTCGAAGTCGTCGTTGTCGGGTTGTTCCAGGGCGCGCAGGGCCTGCTGCAGGCGGCGGCCGATGCGATCCCGCAACTCGGCGGCCGCCGCCTCGGTGAAGGTGACCACCAGCAGGCGCCGCAATTCCAGTTGCTGCTCGCCGATCAGCCGCAGCACCAGGTGGGCCAGGGCGAAGGTCTTGCCCGTGCCGGCACTGGCCTCCAGCAGGCGCACGCCGGGGTCGAGGGGAAAGGTGTTGGCCTCGAAGATCGCCATCACAACGGGGCCATCACAAGGGCGTCCTCACAATTGGGCCTTCAGCACAGGGTCCCAGAGTTCCAGCGCCTTGGCTTCGAAGTGGGCATCGATCAGATCGCTCGCCTCCAGCGTGGCGCCGAAGCAGACCGCCATCTCCTCCTGCTGCCGCTCGGCCCACTGGTTCGCTCCCCCTTCCCAGGCGCGCTGGGCGGCCTCGAAGCCCGAGCCGGTCCGCCTGGCTTCAGCCGACACCCAGGCCCAGCCGCTCAGCGGTGGCACCGGCCAGCAACGGCAACGCCAGTGCTGTTCCAGGGCCGTGAGCCGCTCCAGTTCGGCCCGGGCCTGCGCCAGGGGTGGTGGTTTCAGCCTGTACTGGGGGCTGAATTGATCTTTGCGCTTGTCGTCGCGGGCGATCACCACGCCCTGAAGCGGTTGGCGGCCGCTGGCGGGGGCCGCCGCCACGGCGAGCAGCAGCTGCAGCCACAGCTCCAGCCGCTGGGCCGGTCTGATCCTGGCCGTCTGCAGCAGCACAATCGAGTCCCCCTGCCAGCGGGGGGCGCCTTGCCAGGCCTGCCAGACCAGCGCTTCCTGGTGGCGGGGCCCCAGGGTCTCCAGGCAGCTGTGCAGACTCGACCAGCGCTGCTGCAGAGCCTCGGCCTCAAGCTCGCCCCCCGCCAGGGCCGGCAGTCGCCCCTGGCCCCGGTAGCGCTCCAGCCAGTCGGCGGCCGCACCTGGCCCCGCCCCGATGGCGGCTTCCGGGTCGCTCTCCAGCTCCGCCAGCAGCTCCCGCAGCAGCGCCGCCCGCTGGCGTTCTTCCAGGGCCAGGGGATCGAGATCCTCGATCCGCTCCTGCCATTCCCCCGGCCGCAGTCCCAGGGCGGCCAGCCAGTGCTTCTGCGGCGCCTTCAGCCAGGCGGCCAGATCGTCCAGGGCGTTGGCGGTGGCAGCCGGCTCCAGGGCCTCGGGCATCGGGCCCTGCAGCAGGGCGCCGGCTGGCGGCGGCGGGGCGCTCTCGAGCAGGTTGCGGGCCGCCAGCAGACGGCGATCACAGCTGGGGGCTGGACGTTCCGGGCCGCCGAGGAAGTTGCTGCGTTCCAGGGGGCTGGGGGCATGGGTGGCCACCAGAGCAGCGCCGCCGCCCTCGAGTTCCCCATCGAGCCATTGCATCCACTGCCGCACCGGTGAGGCGGGTTCGAGCGGCTCGCCGCTGCGATCGTCCCGGCAGCTCCAGCTGATCAGCAGGTGATCGCGGGCCGAGAGCAGGGCCTCCATCAGGGCGTAGCGATCCTGGTCGGCGGGATCGGGATCACCCAGGCGCCGCCGGGCCTCCATCAGGTGGAAGCCAGAGCGGTGGCTCTGCCGGGGGAAGGGGCCGGCATCGAGGCCCATCAGCACGATCACCCGATGGGGAATCGCCCGCATCGGTTCGAGGGCGCTGATCGTCAGGGCGCCACTGCGATGGCCGAAGCGGCCGCTGTCCACACTCAGACCTTCATCGAGCCCGTCGGCGACCACCTGGGCATCGAGGCTCAGGGCGCAGATGGCCGCCGCCTGTTGCCAGCTGTCGATGGCGGCGAGCAGTGGTGGCAGCTCCCAGGCGGCCTCGCCGCCATCGCCGAAGAGGTCCTCCAGCAGCTCCACCAGCAGCTCGGCCCAGCCCGCCACTGAGGTGCCCTGGCGCAGCAGGGTCAACCAGTGCATCAGGCGATCGAGCAGCCGCAGCCAGCGCCCGCTCAGATCCAGGGAGGCACCACTGGCGGCGGGGGCGGTCAGGGCCGGCGCCAGGCCGGGGGTTTCCGGCAGCACCAGCCCCAGCAGCAGGCGATCGAGGCTCCAGCGCAGGCTGTGGGTCGGATCGCCGCCACGATCGCGGCCATCGAGACCCCAGCGGAAGCCACAGCGCTGCAACGCCTGGGTGAGCTGGGCCGTCTCCTCGGGGCTCAGTTCAAAATGCTGCTGCAGCGGCCCGCAGCTCAGCAGGCTTTCCAGCTCGGAGGCGCTGAGGCGGCCGCCGGCCAGGCGCAGCAGCTGCAACAGGGCCCGGCCGATGCCGGCGCTGCTCTGCTGGCTGCGGTCGGTCAGGCGCCAGGGCAGTTCGACGCCGGTCGCGCCCGTGTCGCCGAACACCGCGGTGATCAGGGGGGCGAAGCGATCCACCTGGGGGGTCATCACCAGGATGTCCCGGGGTTGCAAGCTGGCGTCGGTGGCGAGCAGCTGCAGCAGTCGATCGCGCACGATCTGCACCTGGCGCAACGGCCCGGGGCAGGGGTGGAATTCCAGGGAGCTGTCGCCTGCGGCGCGGCGCAGGGCCGGCACCACGGCGGGGTCGAACAGCTGGGCCTGGAGCTGGTGCAGCAGCGGTGGCGGCGGTGATGGCGGCAAGGCCTGTGGGGCTGAGCCTGGGGCTGGGGTCTGGTCCACCACGCTGGCCGGAGCGACGAACAGATCGCCGGCCTCCCAGCGGCCCAGCTGGGCCTCGCCGGTGCCCTCGAGCAGCTGTTGAAACTCCCCCCCCAGGCGACCGAAGCGGGCCTCCAGCCCCGGGGCCTGCAGCATCCAGTCCATGCCGAAGGGTTCGGCGAGAGCGAGGCTGTCGCTCAGTTGGCGGCGCCGATCGGCGCAGCGTTGCCAGAGGTCGGGGCAGGGGGTGAGCAGATAGAGCTCCACCGGGATCAGGCCGCTGAGGGCCTGCAGCAGGCGCACCTGAACCGGCGCCATGCTGCTGAGGCCGAACAGTCGCAGCCGCTGGTCGGCCAGCTGGGGCAGCGGCTGCCGCTGCCCCAGCCGCGCGATCGCTGCCTCCACCCGCACGCCGAAGGGATCGCAGCCCAGGCGCTCGGCCAGGCCCTCGTACAACACCGCCTGCCACTGCTGGGAGGGAGGCAGCGGCTGGCCGCTGTCATCGAGGGCTTTTCCCCGGGCCCAGGCCCGCACCATCGCGGGCCGGTAGAGGCCGTAATCGTCGAAGGCATCGGCGATGGCGCGGCCCAGCTGCCAGGCGTCCCGCTCCAGCCGCTCCTGAGCGGCAAAGCGGTCCAGCCAGGGTCGCAGCGGGGCGCCGCTGGGTCCGGCCGCCACCGCAGGCAGCTCCTCCAGCAGCGGCCAGACCAGCACGTTCGCCCGCCAGGGATCGATGACCGGCGGCGCTGGCGAGCAGCCGCCCAGCCCAGGTTCGCTGGCGCTGCTGCCGGCTGCGTTGGCGGCTCGGTCTGCAATCAGATCGCCCTCGGCGCCGGGGCTCTGCTGCAGCACCACCTCCACCAGCTCACGCAGTCGCGCCCCTGGAAAGGGATAGCGCAGGTTGGCGGCAATGCCGCCCAGGTGG
>CAIJRN010000053.1 GCA_903823115.1 uncultured cyanobacterium | reverse complement strand
CTGATCAAGCTCACCGGCATCAAACCAAAATCCTTCACATTGGGGACATTTGTCAATCTGAAACAAGGATTGCTTGCCCATCAATAGCTTTACCATCTGTTGATGACAGATAGAACATTGATACGTAGCCTCGTCTGGATTTGCCTTGTTGGCATCAGGCGAGCTCACGTTTAAAAAATCACTCGCCTGCATGCCCGGCCGCTGCAAAAGCGACTCAAGCTCTCCGGAATCTAGCCATATTCCAGAGCATACCAAGCAGTAGTCAAGCTCAATTTTATTGTACTCAAGAACGATCATGCTTGTTTTGTCTTTGGGGCACTTCATGGATTAAGTCTTGTAAATAGGATCTGCTGAAGCAATGGGCAGGTTGCAGGGAAGAGTTCGCGCAACTGAATAGCGTGCATGCCTATGGTTTGGGATCATTTGATCCATGCGCGCCAAACAATGCGGGATGAAGACTGCGACAGCGCGGTTCGACCATGCAGAAACCTGCGGTTGTCGATCAATATCGTATCGTCGCGCTGAGCGCGATACATTAATGGCGTGGTATTGATTAAAAATTGATTTACCCAATTGATAGCATTGTCGATGTCAATGTCGTGAGCGTCCATGGCAAGTGGGCGGACCTTATCATCTAGGCGCCAGCGGAAAACATAATCGATAGCGGACTTCCACTGCAGGATAGGAGCAGCTGCTGGCTTGGAATTTCCCTTGCTACCTGCTCTGGCATAAGTGAATTTAACCTGCTCCAGTATCTCTTTGTGCTTCTGAGGAATCTTGTCTAGCAACCATTGCACCGGAATGAATGTGGAGACTCCCCCAGCATTTTCGTCCAGTCGCTTAAAATGAAGCACGAATTTTTCTAATTGTTCGACGGAAAAGCTTGCATCGGTATGCATTGGGTGGGCATCGAATGATTCTGCGATTGAAGTGCTCTGAAATGGATTGCATGCGATGATCCGGATCGTATCAAAGGTATCATCAGGAAAAAAGCCGCAAATATCTTTGAGTTCGTCGTGAAACGTCTTGAGTGAAAATTTTCTGGAGACAATTCCTATGCCGGGCCAGTCATCTTTTTTCGATGCTTCGTACATCTCTCGCAAGCAACCATGCCTTGCCATGTAGCTGCTCGGGGTAGGGATTGTCACTTTTCTCGGAGTTAGTAGTGAAGGATGGGGGTTGCGATCGCCTGGCTCAGAAAGCGAACTGGACGGATTAATGGCTACTTTTCAGCAGGCACAAATAAACCACAACTTTCGAACTGTGAAATGAAGATTTACTTGTCAAGTCCTTCGTCAGATTGCGACCGCCAATGGCGTCAACACTCTTGATTATACAGCATTTATTAGGAAGGAGATTGAGGCCGCTGCAGCGTGACATACTCGTGGGTCCACTCAACTGGCGGGTTAGAAGGCAGGCCAATTGATTATGGGTTAATCGATGGCTTCGACAATACGCAAATCCCGCTCGACCCCATTTCCTAGAATGCGGAGCGCTTCCTGATACGCGGGACTGTCATGGGCCGCGACAGCCTGAACGACACTGTCAAACTCTAGTAGAACAGTGCGCTGATTGAGACCGCCGTCATACACTTGAGACGGATTCCCTCGGGCGAGAATGCGCCCGCCGGCTTGCAATAATGCGGGAGCACTCAGCTTAGAATATGCGGCGAGGGCCTCAGGGTCGTGAACAGTACGATAAGAGGCAATCCAGTAGGCTTTGGGCATTGGAGAAACATCCATTGTAGTTAATCAGGATTGCACCTAGAGTGCGTAGACCTCCATTTTAGCAACATGCGGCGACGCGCCGCTGCAACCCGCCTAACTTTAGAGCTAAGCGGGTGGCCTGCCGTTGACGCTCCACTTGAGGGCACCTCGAAAAATTCGTACTGCATTGGCATCCCAAAGCGAGACTCATAGCCCCGACAGGTCCGACTTGATGCCAAATCCATGAAATAGATGATTTTTCGAGGTGCCCTTCAGCCTCACTTTTCTCCAGGTTCAGCTGGGCTCGTGATGCTCGCGGATGAATGCCTGAGAAAGGGTGAAATACTCAGGTTCTCTTGCTCCTGTGCTGCCATCATTGTGTCCATAAAAGTTGCCGATATTCAAGAAGGCGATAATCAAGTAGTCAAAGCCAGCCAGACTTGTCTCCTTTACAGGGAAGCCTCGATCGCAATCGGTTGCATAGCGGCTCTTGACCTGCACCCGGATCTGGGCCTTCTCTTCGGGACCAGGTTGGTGACGTGGATCGGGATGAATGCAGATCAAGTCATACCCTTCATTCCCCGGTGGGGCTTTGTAAGTGAGGATGTTGTGCCGCATCAGGTGCCCCATCACCAGAAACTCTGAGCCGGCGCTCACCACCGGCAACCGGAGCCAATCCCTGCGGCGTTTCGCCATCGGCTCTGCTCTTTATCCCTTCAGCTTGCACCGCCAGGCACCGAGGTGCCAGCAACAAGGTGATAAGGGTTAGGTAGACCGCGACCCAGGCCTTGAAGACCGGTCAGCCTCTCCCTACCTCCAGTCACAGTCACAGAGATCTGTCCCTGGCTTCTGCCCTGCCAGGCCGATGCCAGGGCAGGATCGGGTGCTTGCTGCAAGTGCGATGGATCAGTCCCTGCAAGGAGCTGCCTCCGCCGTGCGCACCATCGCCCTGCAGATGCTCGAGGAGCGTGGCCGTGGAGCGGTACTGGTGGGGGTCGCCAGGGTGGATGCAGCCCTGGAGCGACTGCTGCAGGCCGTTTTGCTGCCATCGCCAGGCAGGAGCGATTCCCTGTTCCAGACCGATCGGCCCCTGGGTTCCTTCGGGGCGCGCATCAGCCTGGCCCATCGCCTCGGGCTGATCGAGACAGCCGTGGAACGAGCCCTTCACACCTTGAGACGCGTGCGCAATGCCTTCGCACACTCCAGCGATTCCGCTTCCCTCAGCGATCCCGCCTATGCCGAGCGCCTCACCCAGGCCTACCGAGACGCCCGAGCCAATCCGCTCTGGGCGCCCTTGGAGACGGTGCTGACGAAAGCAGACGGACCCAGCGATCCTCCCGTGGATCCTGCCCTGCGGGACTACATCCTGCTGATCACGATCCTGGTGGCCTTCCTCGAGGCCGCTGCCCAGCAGCTACGGCCCCAGCCGCCGGCGGTGGTGATGGGGTTCGGGGGGATTAAGTCGGTCCCCACCGAGGCCGATGAGCGTGCCTGACCCCCTGCCTTCCTGGCCCCCACTTCTGTGCAGCGCCTGAGAGCACGATGGTTGCTTTCCCCAGGTCCGCTGGCTGCAGGTGATCACCATCGCTGCCGATGGCGCCTCCAGAGAGCGCACGATGGTGTTCTGGGGCTTGGCTGGTTCCACGGGCTGGATCTGACCACCGTGGAGATGGTTCCCAAAGGACCAAGAGGCTTTTCACTGGATGGGCCCAGGCTGGTCCTGGAACCGGCTGTGGAGCACACCAGACCTCTGCCACGACTTCCAGCTGCACAAAGCCATACCCGCGCGCCCAAGGGGCATGTGTGATGCACCCGCAGGCCCGGGGAGGGCCACACCCAACCCCACCACTGCAGCTTCCGAAATCAGAGAAGCCATGACCGGCGGCGCACCCCGCCCGCGTGAATCAGTGAAATGATAGTGAAACTTCCAGTATCACAATCTCAAATCTCAGCCATACCAATGGATCTTGGGAAAGAAAGGCCAACGGCGAGGGTTGGCCCCCTCGCTTTTTTTTGTTCTGCTCTCCCCGGTCAGGAAGGACCACTCCGGGGCCATCCCCACCGAGATCGCCCCGTGCAGGAATGCTATGGACCCGATCAGCACCGCCCTTCGCTGCTTCAATCGGCAGGGGTTGCGGTAGCTCAATCTCCCCAAGAATCAACCCTTGAGACTGGGCAGGTCTCGATCGATCGCTCCAGATCGGTCAGTGAAGCTTCAACAGGATCTCCTTGGGGCCGTGCAAGGGGCAAGCGCGGCACCGGAATCAGGGCCAGCGAAGATCGGAAAGATCGTCTGGGCTGGTTCATGGTTCCGGGTCCCCGTCACAATCCCTCGGCGACCTGCTGCCAGAGTCGCCTGCCACAGCCACCCAGAACGAACGGAATTGGGGTTGATCAGGTGCCGTCCTCTCGCCAAGTTCCCCAAGTGCCAAGGGGATCGGGGCAGATTCGCGGGCCTCTGTGGAAAGCCTGGGTGAGGGTCCCTGCGCGAATGGCGACCAGGCCAACCCTGGATTCCAATTCCTGAAAACCATGAGCTGATCTGGTTTTCTGGGTCGTGGAGAGAACGGAGGGGGCGGGATTCGAACCCGCGGAAGGTTTCCCTTCGCCGGTTTTCAAGACCGGAGCCATCAACCACTCGACCACCCCTCCAGGGCTGATTCCGCTGCCGTGACCGCAGAATCAGCTGCCATCTTCCCATGAGGCCATGACCCGATGGCGGGACCGCGGCCCGTCCCTGTCCTGGCAGCCGCAAGAACGCGCCTGCGGGCACAGGAGGGGGATAACGGATCTCAGCGGAGGACCTGGCTCATGCAGAGCGAGCGTCCGGGAGCAATCACCTGCTCTCAGAAAACATTGTGAAGGACTGGTGGCAACGGTCGAATCCAACCTCAATCCGACGATGATGGAACTCGGTAGCGGTTGCCAACAGGACAGTCCCACTGCTACAGCTGCTTTGGCGGGTGATGCACGGCTAGCCAGGAACGATGCTCCCGGTCTTCACATAGCTTAAATCAGCTGCCACTCAGTCCAGATAACTCAACATTAATCCCGCCCAGCTTGGCCCATCAACGTAATCCCGTCAGCAAGGATTTATAGACCATGACAGAAAAGATAACTCACTCAATGCCCATAGTCCAACAGATCGAACCGACGATGCCACTGACGCTGACATTGACGCTGGCTGGAACCAACAGCTGATGAGAATGAATCCGATCCAAAGAATGGCCGACCCCAAGCCGTACCAGTGGCGAAGAAGAGTTGCCGCCTTCCAGCGCGGGATTCTGCATTCCCGCCGACAACTCTCCATACAGCACACATTCGCCGTGATTACGGCGATCAATAGCCTGGTACTTAGCTACCTGATCATCATCTCCTCCCAATCATTGCTACAGCAGAAAGAGCATACGGCAACCGATTATGTGTTTGTGTCGCTGGCGCTGCTTCTGGCCACAGTTTCCCTGTTGTCGTTCCTGATTATCAACAGCCGCATTATCAAGCCACTCATCAATCTCTCACGCCAGGTTCGCCACATTGAAGCGGGCGATGAAAGCAATCTCCTCAGCGTGGCAGGCAATGATGAACTCAGTCGCCTGGTGCATGGCTTCAACTTGGTCCTGACCAACATGAGGGCAGCCTATGCAGATCTTGATCAGGCGAACAACCATCTGCGTGAAGCCAACCGACAAATTGCCGATTCAATCCGCTATGCGGGAATACTGCAACGCTCAATCCTTCCGGACAGACAACTGCAAGAGTTCTTTGGCAAGGATCACTTTATTCTATGGCAACCGAAGGATATTGTCGGCGGTGATTACTACCTTTTCTATGGCGATGCTGGCCATTGTCTCGCCGGGGTTGCTGATTGCGCCGGCCATGGCGTTACCGGCGCGATGATGACCATGATGACAAGGGCAGGCGTGGATCAATCAATTCGCGAGGTAGGTATTGCATCTCCCGCCGCGATCTTAAGCTCCACCGATGCAGCCATGCGCAGCATTCTGCTCGATGACAAGCTCAGCAAAACGATTGCCACGAGTATGGAGATGGGTTTAGTGGCCTTTGATCTTGAGTACCGATCGCTACGATTTTCCGGCGCTCGCATTTCTCTTTACTGGAGTGACGGTGACCAGATCCATTGCATCCCCGGTGAAAATCGTGCCCTTTGCGAGCGGCGTCTCGGTTCCTATCGGGATCATGAAGTGCCAGTTTTGCCTGGCTTCACCTACTATCTGAGTACCGATGGCTATCTGGATCAATCGGGAGGTGAGCATGGGTTTTCGATGGGTAACGATCGCTTCACCACGCTGTTGCGGGAGCACGCCCGCAAGCCCCTTCAGATTCAGCGGGAGGCATTCGCCAACACCTTGGCCGAATTCCAGGGAACCTATCCACAGCGCGACGACATCACGCTGCTTTCATTTCGCTTTGAATGATGAGAGTCAACTGTCATGAATGTTTTTTCAGCTAGTCTTGCATCCTTGCGTGACTTTTTCAACGGCGAGCGAATCCTGATCTGTTTCAATGGCCCGATCTCAAGAACCTTAATCGGCGAGATTGGCGTCGCACTTAAAGATCATATTGAGTCCACACAGTCCCGAGAGTCGGCCGCAATGGATGTCTTCAGTGTTTATATCGAAATGAGTCAAAATATTCGTCACTATTCGACGGCCAAGTCTTATGGCGACAAAGATGCTTCAGCCACTGTTGTGATTGCGGAAGTGGCGGAGGGGCATTACGCCGTTTCGGCTGGCAATATCGTTGAGCAGGCCGATGGCGAGGCCCTTGTTGATCTCGTTCAGTCTCTTGCCCACCTTGACAAAGCAGAATTGAAGGCCCTCTATAAACAACAGCTTCGTAAGCCACGGCACGATGATCTGCCCACCGGGGCAGGCCTGGGGCTGATCGAAATCGCCCGCAAATCCAGTCAGCCCTTGGAGGCTAATCTGGGTGAAGCCGAGAAGGGGAAGGCATTCTTCAGTCTCCGTGCCATCATCTGAAGCCCATGACCCCTGTCCACGACAACAATCTCAGCTTGGCCGCCACCCAGTTCAGTCCTGGCGTGGAAGGGAATTGGCAAACTGGAAGATTGGTCATGATCGGGGAGTCCTATCCCGAGAACACTTATGAATTTTTTGCACAGATCGTTCGGTGGACGGAGAACTTCCTCAGCCATGCCGACAGATCCCTGGAGCTGGAGCTGCAGCTAAGCTACTTGAATACCAGCAGTATAAGGGCAATGATAGATATTTTCGACCTACTACAGGAAGCTGCCGATGACGGCAAGTCTGTCAATGTCAGCTGGTTATATGACAGCCGCAATCCTCGCGCCTCCGAGCTCGGGGAAGAGTTCAAGGAGGACTACAGCTTCCCATTTGAGATTCGAGCATTTGGAGCTTGAAGATGCCACTGATGCCAAAATTTCAGAAACTCGATGAAGAACTCGAACAAAAGGTGCAGGAGATCCTGGCCGATGAGCAGTATCGCGACCATCCCATGCGGGAACTGCTGGAACAGCTTTGGAGTGCAGTGGGCTGGCAGTTGGCCCGCCTTGAACGTATCACCAATATCTCCGATCGCTATCAAAATGCCGCCCGCGAACGGGTGAGCCTGCTGTCTCAACGATACGACCGACAGATTCGCCTGCTGGAGCGGGTGCTGAGGATTTCGGATCGTTATCAATTGATGCTCAAAGATCTCAACGTTGCTTTACATGAGGCCTCCACCCACGATCTGCTGACAGGTATCGCCAACCGCAGACTGATGAGTGAATGCTGTCGCCAGGCTGATGAACGCAGCCTGGCCGATGGGCCGACCTACTCATTAGTCGTGCTCGACGCCGATCACTTTAAGCTAATAAACGATACCTATGGCCACGAATTTGGCGATCAAATGCTGGTAGAATTAGCCCAGAAGTTCAAGTCAAGCATACGTTCCAACGACCTCGTCGCGCGCTGGGGAGGCGAAGAGTTCCTAGGGCTTTTTGTTGATGCCGATCTCAATGTGGCCGAAGTTATTGTGCAGAGATTACTGGCTGGCGTGAGATCAATTGCACTTGATCACAAGGGAACCGAGGTGGGAATCACCGCAAGCATTGGCCTGGCCCAGCATGCGCCAGGTGAAACCTATGCCGACACATTCCGCCGTGCTGATGAAGCGTTATTGGTGGCCAAGAGACGGGGACGAGATCGCTATGTGATCGCCCCTTGAGCCATGCAGCTTCTTGCCATCGCAAGCAAATCATAGCGATGAAAGCCATCAACACCGCCTGAATTGACAGCACCATCGCCGGATCCGAGCTAAGTTGAGATACTTGTCGACAACAGCCAATTCAATCTCTGAAAAAGCCATACAACCAGTACGACATTGAATCATTCGCCTTTAATGGGCCAGGCCTTGACAAAAGAGCTTTCAAAAAGTAGATTCCAAATCCAACACGGCCTTGTGATCCATTCGCCAACCAGCAAACCCTGCAGAGTCAGTGGAGTCAGCGGCTCG
The DNA here is from genome assembly GCA_903823115.1 of uncultured cyanobacterium. Taxonomy (GTDB): domain Bacteria; phylum Cyanobacteriota; class Cyanobacteriia; order PCC-6307; family Cyanobiaceae; genus Cyanobium. The sequence goes on along the minus strand of CAIJRN010000053.1, from coordinate 125,732 downwards.
CCGATGTAGCAACGCCATTCTCTATCACCATGGGATAGATTGACACTGTTTACCGCTGGCGATGGAGGCCAAAGATATTGACAAGAGCACAATCCGCCCTTCAGTCACAACATAGGCGGCATTGAACCAAGAAAATCTCCCCTGAATAAAAGTCTGACGATGAGGAGTCAAGCCAACAGGTCAAAAGACATGCCATCGAAACAACTCCTGATGCTTTCAATCAGACTGTCCATGGATTCACATGAGACCTTCTGACTGTGCCAGCCAACCCCAGCCCTGGATTTCCGTCCTTACAACACAATATTGGGTGATGAGAATGGAATCAACCATCCCATCTGGTCACTTCTCTATCGAAAAACAGGGTGCTTCAATGAAAGCTGAAAGCGTGAAAGCACCCTGGCAAAGATGTCCAGGGAAGAGCTTACTGTTGCTGGCTACCTGACTGAACTTCCTGATGGGTATCACTGCCATTCTGATGGCCATTGAGATGCTTCTCACAGGCCTGAACATTGCCAGCCGTGAACGCGATCACAGCCATCGATACCGTCAACAAAGCCGCTTGGGCCATGCCGATCCTGATCTTCGCTGGCTGGCAGTTGGTTGATGTGGACATGGTGTCTGGAGGAGGTGGCTGAGCGTAGGATGCAGAGATTGAAGGCCGATCCGGTACCGGCTCTTCAAGCCTGAAGCCAGCGCAGGATTGAAAATTTCAACGTGATGATCTTAGCCGTGACGGACGTTGCTGGCTGCTGTGTGTTTATCTGCCCACCTTGGCCAGGATCGATCACGGCCTGGATCCGACTTGGTCGGGCAGAGCAACGGCCAACCAGGCGGGATTCAACCGCTGAGGCTCGAGCCCTTGGAGGCTGGGGATCGGGCGACAACCGGAGACTCCAGCGAGCATGGCACGACAGGCTCAGGAGCGTCAGCAATCATGAATTCCCGCTCCAGAATGCGCAACCTGGTGGAGCGCAGACAGAACTTGCAGCCACCACTGGTCTGTAGATGCTTTTCCGGTGTAATGACGATATCGCGTACGGGATGCTCGCGGCAGTGAATCTTGATCGGCGTTTTGTAGCTCTTATAGACAATGCCGGAGTAGTCGTACTTTTCACCAAAGCGAACTCTCGCCCTGCTCAGGAAGGTCGCTTCGTCGATCGGGCTCCCCATCGCCGCTGCTGTCTACGAGGCAGGTACAGAAGGGTTCTTAGCACCCTCCTGGCCACAGAATCCGTTCAGATCACCATCCGTCACCCTGGCGTCCGTTGGTTTCGCTGTTCAGAGAAACTGGCCAGGCCTGCGCGGCCCTTGGATCTCCAGCCAGGCTGCCAGGGCTCCCGCCAGGCGCTCCACGGGTTCCTGCCAGGATCCGGCCTGGTTCTGGCGGAACAGGCGCATGCTGGGGTACCAGTGACTTTGGTCACCCTCAAAGCCCCAGCGCCAGTCCGGAGCCCACTTCAGCAACAGCCAGACCGGCAGGCCCAGGCTCCCGGCCAGGTGCGGAATCACCGTATCGGTACTGATCACCAGGTCGCAGCAAGCCATCACGGCAGCCATCTCAGCGAAGTCAAGCTGGCTGTCGATCTCCGATTGGGCGTCGACAAAGCGATGACGGAAGCTGCAGGCATCGCGCTGCTCCAGGCCCGCACCCTTCTGCAGCGAAACCAGCTGGACTCCTGGCAGCGCTGCCAGCGGCGCCAGCAGTTCCAACGGCATGGATCGCCCCCTGAAGCCCTCCAACACCTCCGTTGCCGGGTTGCCTTGCCAATTGATGGCGATCAGGCGCTCCGGCCCACTGGGCAAGCGCTGCCGCCAGCGCTCCAGCCGCTCAGGATCGACTCGAAGGTGGGGTTCGCTCACCAGGGGGTCGGCCACCGACACCCCCAGCAATCCGGGGGTCGAGATCAAGGGCAGCCAGTCCTGGGGCGGCTGGTCTTGAAGCTGTTCGGGGCTGATCACCCGATCGGCAAGCTGGGCGTCGCCCAGCAGGCTGTGCAGCGAGGCCGGCACACACAGCTCCACCCGGTCGCTGAAGCGCCGCATCAGCGGGACATAGCGGCAGAACTGGATCATGTCGCCGAGACCCTGCTCAGCGATCAGCAGCAGACTGGAGGGGCGCGGACCTGCTGGACCGGACCAGCGCCGGCCAACCGGATCGGCCACCAGTGCGGAGGGATCGGTGATGCTGAAGCGTTGCTCGAAGTCTGGCCAGGCCGCGGCGTAATCACCCTGCAGCAGCTGGGTCAAGGCCATGCACCAGCGCAGCTGGGGGTTCTCCGGCTCCAGAATCAGGGCCTGATTCAGGGTCTCCACAGCGCCAGCGAAATCACCCAGCCTTCGCTGGGTGATCGCCAGATTGATCCGACTGAGCATCTTCTCCGGTGCCAGCTGCACCGCTTGCCGATGCATGGCGATGGCCTCCTCCAGGCGATGGAGACCATTGAGAACACCACCGAAATTGATCAGATTGAGAGGATTGTCCGGTTCCAGTTCCAGAGCCTGACGCCACGGTCCTTCCGCCTGATCAAAGCGACCGCCCCGCCAGTGGAGGAAACCCAGCAGACGGAAGGCTTCGGCCAGCGTTGGGTGGGCGGCGCAGACCCGCTCGGCCAGGGCGATTCCCTCCTGATCCAGCCCCAGTTGTTCCAGACATTTCCCCTGACCCATCAGGATCTCGGTCGAGGCTGGACCCAGCCCTTCCGCCTGTTGCCACAGCGACAGGGCCTGTTCGTGCTCGCCCAGATCCTGCAGCGCCCTGGCCAGACCGCAGAGGGGCTCGGGATCTTCGGGAGCCGCCAGAATCGCTTCGAACCACTGCATACAGAGGGCTTCAACCTCGGCCTGTTCGGTCGGATCGACGAGCTGGTCACCGCCTGGGGTTGGGGCCTTGGTCATCGGCTCAGGAGTGGAACAACAACACCAGGCCCGATTTGACCTGATGGAACTCCCGCTCCTCACGACTGAGGTCAAGACCCACCTGCAGGCCCTCTTCGAGGGCCACGTCATAGGGCGGCGATGCCGGCGGCGTGCCTTCAATCCAGAGCGCCGCGATGCCCACAGGTGTGGCATGCCAGGTGAAGCAGGAGGTGTTGCCGATCGAAGGTTCCTTGAGGGCCTCTTCCAGCAGTTCGCGGATTGCCATCACGTGCCGGCCTTCGCCCTGCTCCAGATGCAGACAGCATCGGCAGGCTGGCCCCCCAGGGCAATGGGCTGAGAGTTTTCGTGATATCGCCTCCCCTACGGTGGGCCGATGAGCGCCCTGCCCGGCCCGATCGCCCTTGTGCACGAGTGGTTTTCGCCCCGCTCCCTGGGCGGAGCCGAGCAGGTGGTGCGCCAGCTGGACACCATGCTCAGCGCCGTGGGCCGGCGGCCCCAGCTGTTCGCCCTGGTCGATGGCGAAAGCAGCCGGGCCGGCAGTTGGCTCGCAGGCCGGCAGGTGCAGACCAGCTTCATCCAGGGGCTGCCCTGGGGTGTGAGCCACGTCCAGCACTATCTGCCCCTGCTGCCGCTGGCGATTGAGCAGCTGGATCTGGCCGCCCATCCCCTGGTGCTGAGCAGCAACCACCTGGTGGCCAAGGGGGTGTTGACCGGCCCGGATCAGCTGCACGTCAGCTATGTGCACACCCCGGTGCGCTACGCCTGGGATCAGATGCATCCCTACCTGGCCAGCTCCAGCCTGGCCCGGGGCCCCCTGGGCCCCCTCGTGCGCCTGCAGCTGCATCAGCTGCGCCAATGGGATGCGATCAGCAGCCTGCGGGTGGATGCCTTTGTGGCCAACTCCCGCTTCACCGCCGGGCGCATCTGGCGCTGCTGGCGCCGGCGAGCCCAGGTGGTGCATCCGCCGGTGGCGGTGGAACGGTTCCGCTGGGATCAACCCCGGGATGATGTCTACCTGAGCCTTTGCCGCCTGGTCCCGAACAAGCGGGTCGACCTTGTGGTGGAGGCGTTCAACCGCACCGGCCTGCCGCTGGTGGTGATCGGCGACGGCCCCGAGCGGCCGCGCCTGGAGGCCCTGGCCGGGCCCCAGATCCGCTTTCTGGGGCGCTGCTCCGATGCCGAGGCGACCCAGTGGCTGGAGCGCTGCCGGGCCTACGTGTACGCCGGGCTGGAGGATTTCGGCATCGCGCCGGTGGAGGCGATGGCCGCTGGAGCGCCCGTGATCGGCTACGGGGCCGGTGGCCTCTGCGACAGCGTCCGCTGTCACGCCCAGGGCGCCAGCCACCCCACCGGGCTGCTGTTCGGCGAACAGAGTGCTGCCTGCCTGGCGGCGGCACTGGAGCACTTCGAGTCCAGTCGGCTCTGGCAAGCCCTGCCGGCTGAAGCCCAGCGCCTCTGGGCCGAAAACTTCTCGGCCGCCCGCTTCGAGCAGCGCCTGCTGCCCCTGCTGGAGCAGCTCTGGCAGGCGCATCAGGGGCGGCTGCAGCAGACGAGAAGCCCCGACGATCGCGATGGACGCCTGGCCTGAATGGCGCTGTGCCTCTGGCATGAGTGACCCCAGAAGCTGGAGTCCCAGTGAGACAGGTCTTTAGATTCAGTCATTGAAGGGGGGCCAATGATTGCAGCTCCAGGAACCGCATCCCGCCCTGTCAGCCCCAACCAAGCTGGTCGCGGTCGCAGCCCAGCACTCCTTTCCCGGCCCTCCTTGATGACTGTCGCCCCGTTGCCGTTGCTGACGCCAACCCCGACGGCTGAACAACTGATCGAGTTGCAGTCACGGCGGGCGCGCACCTTCAAACGCAGCGGCGACATTGTCTTTTCCCTCGCGGCCCTGACCCTCGGAGCGCCGCTGTTCCTGGTCCTGGGGGCGCTGGTCAAGCTCACATCGCGGGGCCCGGTGTTCTACGTGCAGCAGCGCGTCGGCCGCGACTACCGCAGCTTCGGCTGCATCAAGTTCCGCACGATGCGCCGCGATGCCGACAAGGTACTCAGCGCCCTGCTGCTCAGCTCGCCGGATCTGGAGGAGGAATTCCGCAACGATTTCAAGCTCAAGAACGACCCGCGCATCACCCGCCTCGGCAAGTTTCTGCGCCGTTCCAGCCTCGATGAACTGCCGCAGTTTCTCAATGTGCTGCGCGGTGAGATGAGCCTGGTGGGCCCCCGTCCGATCGTGCGCAAGGAACTGCCCCGCTACGGCGAGCGCATGGAGGAGGTGCTGGCGGTCCGGCCCGGCCTCACCGGACTCTGGCAGGTGTCCGGCCGCAACAACCTCAGCTACGAGGAGCGGGTCGACCTGGACGTGCGCTACGCCCGTCATCGCAGCGTGCTGATGGATCTGACGATCATCGTCAAAACCATCGCCGTGATTCTTGATCCCCGCGATCGCGGCGCCTACTGACGTTCAGGGAACTCCAGGCTGCGTCCAACGGCGCCCCGGGAGCCATTCGCGCCGCTCAACCTGGGCCCAGCTGCAGGAACACCAGCCCGCTGAGCAGGATCCAGATCAGCTCCAGCCTGGCAGTGAGGCCCAGGATCCGCCTGACGGCGCTGGCATCGGCCGCGGGATTCTCCGGCGCCAGGAGTGGCTTGTGCCGCAGCCCCTCCGGATAGCGATTGGTGCCCCCCAGCCTCACGCCGGCCGCCAGGGCATAGGCCGCCTGGGAGACGCCGGCATTGGGGGAGGGGTCACTGGCCCCCTGTTCCAGGGCGCCCCGTAACCAGGCCAGGGTGCGACCGGGCCGGGCCGCGGCCAGGGGCAGGCTCAGGGCGACCAGGCGGCAGGGCAGCCAGGTGAGCAGATCGTCCAGGCGGGCGCCAGCCGTACCCAGCCAGAGGAGACGGCCACGGCGATAACCGAGCATCGAATCGAGGGTGCTGGCCGCCTTGAAGCCCCAGGCGAGGGCCAATGGACCCGGTATCCGGGACACGGCCTCCGCCAGGGGCATTCCGCCGGCAACCAGACAGCACCACAGCCCGGCCCCCAGCAACATCCAGGCCAGGGGGGCAAACAGCCCATCGACGGCGTTCTCGCTGGCCGTCTCGGCAGCAGCCCTCAGGATTCCGGCCTGGTCCAGGCTTGCGGTGTCGCGGCCCACGATCCAGGCCAGTCGGCTCCTGGCGGTCCTCAGGGCCGCTTCTGCCGCGGCTGGCGGGCCTGGCGCCGTGGTGGGATCAGCCTTAGGCAGGCTCTGCAGCACGGCCTCGACGGCCCGCTCGAGGCTGCGGCCCGCCAGGGCACTGGCCAGGCCCAGCAGCAGCAGTCCCATGGCCAGCACGGACCACGGACCCTGCGTTGTCAGGGCCAGGTGCTCCAGGGCCCAGCCGGAGGCAGCGCTGCCCAGGACCAGCAGGGCCGTGATCAGGCCCCCGGCCAACTGCAGCTTCCAGGGCACATCGGCGGCCCAGGCTTCGGCCAGCTGGCGCAGCCTGGCGATCCACCAGCCCATCACCTGCACGGGATGGAGGCACCAGATCGGATCTCCCACCAGGCGGTCCAGGCCACAGGCCAGGGTCACCAGCAGCCAGGGGACCATCAGGCAGGAGGCCAGAAACGTTGGGGCCAGAAGCCGGGGGGCGAGCAACCATGGGGCCAGCGCCAGCCCAGGGGCAGTGAGCACCATTCAACGGCCGGGGTTGCCCGTGGCAGCGAGCCGAGGCAGCACCAGGGCGGCCGCCACGAATCCCGCCAGCTGCAGTGGCAGGGCCACACCCAGGGCCGTCACCTGGGCCAGCAGTCCCATCAGCAGGCTCCCCGCCAGACCACCCACGCTGCTGGAGCGTTCCTGCGACTTCGAGCGCCGCCGGGGATCACTGGTCTGCGGTGCGGATCGGCCCAGATTCCTGTCCGATAGGCCCGCCAGCAGGCCGAAGGGAACGAACAGCCCTACCGCTCCCCAGCCCGGCAGCACCTGGGTGGCCGCCAGCAGGACCGCGAGCAGCAGGTAGGGCAGGGGAGCCGCCAGGCGCCAGCGGGAGGCGAGGGCGGCGGCGGCACTGCGGCCGAGGCCGTAGGCCGTGATCACCATGCCGAAATCAAAGCAATTTCCCGCACCTTCCTGTCGGACCCACAGGGGCAACAGGGCGAAGAGGCTGCCGAACAGCATGCCCTGCAATAGCGAAGGCAGGTACAGACCGGCACTCCCGGGCGTTTCCGGTTCGGCGGCCACGGCGGCCCGAGGTTGGGGCTGGGCTGCGGCGAGGCCCAGCACCGCCGGGGCCAAGGGGAGCAGCAGGACCAGGGCCTGGGAGAACTGCAGCAGGGCCTTGCCGAGAGGAAACAGCAGACCCGTGAGCAGATTGCCGATCAGCCGACCGCCTTCGGCGCTGGTGCCCAGGGCGTCGGGCGGTATGGCCTGACTGCTCTCCAGTTGCTGTTGAAGCGGAGACTGACCGATCTGCTGACCCAGGACCAGCAGGAAAACCCCGGCCAGGGGCCACAACACCTGATGGCCCGCCCATGGGGTGGCCACCGCCAGCAGCACCAGCAGGGCCGAGATCTGGAGGACGTAGCCCAGACGGAGCCGCTGCGGCAGGGGCAGCAACAGCGGCACGGTGGCCAGGACCGGCAGCAGAACGTTCAGCAGCGGCGACGGATTGAGACCGCTCAGCAGCCAGGCCGTGGAGGCCAGCGCAAGGCTCGAGCTGGCCTGAGCGCTGCCCCAGGCCAGTATCAGAAACCCGGGCCTGTTGATCAAGGAATCAGGCGGCCTTCAGCCAACTGAACATGGAGCGCAGGCCCTTGCCCACCTGCTCGATCGGATGCTGGGCATCGCGCTCGCGGCACTTCTTCATCTCCGGCTTGCCGGCCTCACATTCGGCCACGAAGTTGCTGGCGAAGGTGCCGTCCTGGATGTCGGCCAGGATGCGCTTCATCTCGGCCTTGGTGTCGGCGGTGATCAGGCGCGGGCCGCTCACATAGTCGCCGTATTCGGCGGTGTTGGAGATCGAATCGCGCATGGCGGTGAGTCCACCCTTGACCATCAGGTCGACGATCAGCTTCACCTCATGAAGGCACTCGAAATAGGCCAGCTCGGGCTGATAGCCAGCTTCCACCAGGGTTTCGAAGCCCGCCTTCACCAGTTCACTGAGGCCGCCGCAGAGTACGGCCTGTTCGCCGAACAGGTCGGTTTCGGTCTCTTCCTTGAAGTTGGTCTCGAGGATGCCGGCGCGGGTGCCACCGATGCCCTTGGCGTAGGCCATGGCCAGCTCACGGGCCTTGCCGGAGGCGTCCTGGTGAATGGCGAACAGGGCGGGAACACCCATGCCGTTCTGATATTCCCAGCGCACGGTGTGGCCGGGGCCCTTGGGGGCGATCATCACCACGTCCACATCGGCGGGGGGCTCGATCAGGCCGAAGCGGATGTTGAAACCATGGGCAAAGCTCAACACCTTGCCGGCGCTGAGATGGGGGGCGATCTCGGCGTCGTAGACGGCCTTCTGGAACTCGTCGGGCAGCAGCACCATGATCCAGTCGGCCTTGGCGCAGGCATCGGCAACACTGAGCACCTCGAGGCCATCGGCGCGGGCCTTCTCGGCTGAGCGGCTGCCCTCGTAGAGGCCCACCACCACGTTGACACCGCTGTCCTTGAGGTTAAGGGCGTGGGCATGGCCCTGGGAGCCGTAGCCGATGATGGCCACCGTCTTGCCGTTCAGCAGGCTGAGGTCGGCGTCGGAGTCGTAGAAGAGCTGGGCCATCAGAGCGTCGGGTCCGGGCTGGGCAAGAGCTGACTGTACGAAAGCGGCGTCACCGGGCCCGATGAAGGCCCCGGAAGCGTGGTTAACATCCGGCATCATCGTTATCCGGCCGTGTCCGACCCCGCCGCCCTGTTCGAGTCCCACATGCAGGCGGAACTCAAGGCCGACCTGGCGGCAACCCTGGCCACGATGGTGGCCGAGCCCCACCTGCTCAACCTGGGCTCGGGCACGGGCGGCACAGGTCATGAGGGAGTGAAGGAGTTCTACGCCACCCGCCTGATCGGTCAGTTCTTTCCGCCGGATGTTGAGTTCATCCCGATCTCCCGCACGGTGGCTGACGAGCGGCTGGTGGATGAGCTGGTGATTCGATTCACCCACACCGAAACGATCGGCCACCTGCTGCCGGGGGTGGCGCCCACCGGCCGGCGGGTGGAGATGGCTCTGGTGGTGATCGTGGGCATGAGCGAGGGCAAGGTGGCCTATGAGCACATCTACTGGGACCAGGCCGGGCTTCTGGCTCAGCTGGGCCTTCTCGACCCCGCCGGTCTGCCGATCGCGCCCGACACAGCCGCCCAGCTGTTGGCATTCACCGGCAAGGGCTGACGCCCACCCCCCGGATCAGGGCATGGGCTGGGCAGCTAGAAGCGATCGGTCTGATGATGCACCACGCGCCAGTGGCCTGCTTCTTTCCGGAAAATCGTGGTGGCGCGGATGTCCGCGGTGATCGTCTCACCGGCTTTGGTCATGCCGCGGGTGCGCTCCACACACACCATGTAGCCCAGCTCCGCGGTTTCGACGAAGCGGCGCTCATCGGCCACCAAAGTACCTTCGAAGCCCATGGCGGACTCCTTGGCGAACTCCTCCATCACGGCCGCGCGCCCCGTGCAGATCGCACCCATGGGGCCCAGATGGCTGATGTCGTCGGCGTCAGACCAGATGGCTGCGAAGGCGGATGCATCACCGGCCAGCAGGCGGTTGCCGGCCCCATAGAACGCTTCAGCGGCTTCTTCGAGGGTGGTGGGCATGGTCGGGCCTGCAGGGCACGGCCACGGTAGGTGCTGGAAAGCCCCAAGGATTCACCCGGGCCGTCCTCAACCCAGGCGCTGGCCGCAACATCATCCCCAGGCGGGGTTTCCGGACGGGAGGCGCGAGGACCGGATCAGGCCTCGCTGGGATTGGCGATCACCCGGTCAATCAATCCATAGTCCACTGCCTCGGCGGCGCTGAGGAAGTAGTCGCGGTCCGTGTCCTTGGCGACCTTCTGCAGGGGCTGGCCGGTCATGTCGGACATGCTCTGGTTGAGCATGTCCTTGATGCGCAGGATCTCGCGCGCCTCAATCTCGATGTCGCTGGCCTGGCGCTGGCTGGTGCCGCCCAGGGGCTGGTGAATCATGATGCGACTGTGGGGCAGAGCCAGCCGCTTGCCCTTGGTGCCGGCCGCCAGCAGGAAGGCGCCCATCGAGGCAGCCAGGCCGACGCAGATGGTCACCACGTCACTCTTGACGTACTGCATCGTGTCGTAGATGGCCAGGCCGGCGGTCACCGAGCCGCCAGGGGAGTTGATGTAGAGATAGATCGGCTTGGAGCTGTCATCCGAGTCGAGATACAACATCTGAGCCACCAGGCTGTTGGCGATGCCATCGGTGACTTCCTGGCCGAGGAACAGGATCCGCTCGACGCCAAGCCGGGTGTAGATGTCGACCCAGCGCTCGTACTGGCTGCCGGGAAGGCGGTAAGGAACGCTGGGGGTGCCGATGGGCATGGGTCTAGCTGGTGGGGCGGTGAGGGCTGGTAGGGGAAAGGGGGAGGGGCCCGGAAGCCCCCCGGCGCGGACTCAGCCGATGCCGGCGGCCGTGGCCACCGGAGCAGGCAGGTCCTTGCGACTGTTGAGCACCCGGTCGATCAGGCCGTAGCTCTTGGCTTCCTCCGCCGTCAGATAGGTCATGCGGTCGGAGTCGCGGGAGAGCTCTTCGATGCTCTTGCCGGTGTTCTCGGACAGCATCTCCAGCATGGTGTGCTTGTTCTGCAGCACTTCCTTGGCCCGGATCTGAATGTCGCTGGCCTGACCGCGGGCGCCGCTGCGGGGCTGGTGCAGCACGATCGAGGCGTGGGGCAGGGCGGCCCGCTGGCCCTTGGTGCCGGCCGAGAGGATCATCGCCGCGGTGCCCATGGCCTGGCCGATGCAGATGGTGTGCACCGGCGGCTTGACGTAACGCAGGGTGTCGCAGATGGCGAAGGCCTCGGTTTCGAAGCCGATCGCATCGCCGGAGTACCAGCTGGTACCGGTGGAGTTGATGTAGAAGAAGATCGGCTTCTCCGGATTGTCAAACTCCAGGTAGAGCAACTGGGCGATGATCAGCTCGGTCACGTCGATGCCCATCTGACGCTTGGCTTCGTCATCCGAGAACAGGGGCAGGCCCAGGTAGACGATCCGCTCCTTCAGCAGCAGCGAAGGCAGATCGGGGGGCGGGGTGCGCATCACGGCGGAATCGCCGTAGTAGGGGGCCGACACCGTCATCCGCACACACCAGTTGGCTTGGACCCGGAGCCTAGCCGGGTCCCGGAGGCAGCGGTTCCTGGCTGCTGGTGGGTTTGCCTCCCCCGGCTCGGGCGGCGGACTTGCCCTGGCCCTTGCCGGGCTGGGTTTCCGTGCCCTTGGCGGCAAGATTCAAGAGCCCCTTGTCGCCGTTTTTTTCGCTGTTTGCCTTCTCGCAGCGAGCGAAGACCATGCGGCCCGTGGGGGTCTGCAGGGCACCGGTGATCGTGACGGCAAGGCGCTCGCCGATGCGGCCACGGGCGTCCTCCACCACCACCATCGTGCCGTCCTCCAGGTAGCCCACCCCCTGGTCGGCCTCCTTGCCCTGGCGCACGATCTTGAGCTGCAGGTCGTCGCCGGGCTGGACCTCGGGCCGCAGGGCAATCACCAGCTCGCTGAGGTTCATCACCTTGAGCTCCTGCACTTCGGCCACCTTGGCCAGGTTGTAGTCGGCGGTGAGCAGGGTGCCGCCGGTGTCGGCGGTGAGCTTGAGCAGCTTGTCGTCAGCGCCGTTGCCCTCGTAGCGGGTGCTGTTGACCACCAGCCGGCGGCCGTATTGCTGGCGCAACTCCGAGAGCAGCTTGAGACCGCGGCGACCCTTGCCCCGCTTCTCGGCATTGGCCGAATCAGCCAGGGCCTGGAGTTCGTCGATCACGGCCTGGGCGACGATCACCTGGCCCTCCAGCAACCCGGACTCGAGCAGACCGCGGATGCGGCCATCGATGATCACGCTGGTGTCGAGAATCTTGGCGCTGGCTGGTTGCAGCACCCCTTCGGCGACGAGCAGGGCCTCGGTGCTGGAGGGATTGAACAGCCGCAGCAGGGTTCGCCCATGCACTTCAGCCAGGTTGTAGCCGAGCACCCCGAAGAACACATTGCTCAGCACCGCCGCCAGGGGCTTGATCAACACCACCTCCCAGGGAAGGGGCAGCAGCAGGATCGGTGCCAGCAACAGGTTGGCCACCAGCAGCCCCAGGATCAGCCCGACGGCACGGCTGACCAGCAGGTCGGTGGGCATGGAGCGCACCTGGGCCATCAGCCGCCGCCGCAGCTGCTGGAACATGAAGCCGGCGATCAGGCCGAAAAAGGCCCCAAATCCCCCCAGCACCCCGCGCAGCCCCTCCAGGTTGGTCACCTGCAGCAGCAGCTTCTCCGGCAGCAGGTCCACACCAAGCCAGCCAGTGGCCGCACCGGAGACCAGGAACAGCACCAGGATGAGCGTGTCCACCATGCCGAAAACGTGTGGCGGCCCATCACATCAGGCCCGAAGCATGCCCGATCTGCCGCCAAATAACAGGCAGGGGTTACCGCCCGTGATGGGAACGCCATCGACCGGGGCGTTGCCGGACAGCGGCGCAGCACCCCGAACCCCGACGGCAGCGGCTGCCGCGGACCTGGCCGCAGCACCGGCGCAGCAGGGGCCAGCGCTGCCCCCACCGCGCTCGGCCTACGTGCACATTCCCTTCTGCCATCGGCGCTGCTTCTACTGCGATTTTCCGGTGGTGCCCCTGGGCGATCGGGCCGACGGCAGCGGCGGCAGCGGCGCCGCCTCGATCGCCGCCTACCTGCAGCTGCTGCACCGCGAAATCGCCACCGCCCCGCCCGGTCCACCCCTCTCCACGGTGTATCTCGGCGGCGGCACCCCCTCGATGCTCTGCCCCGACCAGGTGGGCGCGCTGCTGAAGGCCCTGGACCGGCGCTATGGCCTGGCGCCCGGGGCGGAGCTCACTCTGGAAATGGATCCGGCCAGCTTCGATCAGGCGCGCCTGGCCGGCTATCTGGCGGCAGGCATCAACCGGGTGAGCCTGGGGGGGCAGAGCTTTGATGACAGCGTGCTGGCGAGCCTGGGGCGGCGGCACCGGCTGGCGGATCTGCTCCAGGCGACGGGGTGGCTGCGGCGGGCCCGGGCCCGGGGGGAGCTGGCCAGCTGGAGCCTCGATCTGATCCAGTCCCTGCCGGGCCAGGGGCTGAGCCACTGGCAGCGGCAGCTGGAGGCGGCGATCGCCCAGGAGCCTCCCCACCTCTCGATCTACGAGCTGAGCATTGAACCCGGCACCGTGTTCGAGCGACGCCTGGAACGGGGCGAGCTGGAGCTGATCGATCAGGATCTGGCGGCCGATCTGATGGAGCTCAGCCAGCAGCGCCTGGGCCAGGCCGGCTACGGCCACTACGAAATCTCCAACTACGCCCGGCCCGGCCATGCCTCCCGCCATAACCGCGTCTACTGGAGCGGCGCCGGCTGGTGGGGCTTCGGCATGGGGGCCACGGCTGCCCCCTACGGACGGCGCCAGGCCAGGCCCCGCACCCGCGAGGCCTATGCCGCCTGGCTGGTGGCCCGTGATCACGCCCTGCCGGCCCTGGCCGCAACCGAGGGCGCCCCGGAGGGCTCCGTGGGGATGGCGATCGACGAGCGCTGGATGGTGGGCCTCAGGCGCCGCGAGGGGGTGAACGCCGTTGCCTTGGCCCGCGCCGCCGGCCTTGGCCACCAGCAGCTGGCGGCGCTGCGTCAGGAGCTGGCGCCCTTCGAGGAGCGCGGTCTGCTGCTGGTGGAGGGAGAGCGCTGGCGCCTGAGTGATCCGGCCGGGCTGGCCCTCAGCAATGCGGTGCTGCGGGAGTTGTTGGCCTGGTGGCCGGCTGAACCGGCCGCTGGACACTGATCCACTGCCGCAAGGCCTCCACCGCCAGACCGCGGCCATCGATCAACGGCGGCGAGAAGGGCGGCTGGCGGCTGGTGAGACCCAGCAGGTCGGCGGTGACGCGCACCTGGCCGTCGCAGGCATCCCCGGCGCCGATGCCGATCACCGGAATGCGCAGATCGCGGCTCAGCTCGGTGGCCAGCTGCGCCGGAATGTGCTCGAGCACCAAGGCGAAACAGCCGGCGACCTCGAGGCGCTCCGCCTGGCGACGCAGCCGTTCCTGGGCAATCGGATCGCTGGCCTGGCGGCGGTAGCCCAGCTGGTGCACCGACTGGGGGGTGAGACCGAGATGGCCCAGCACCGGAATGCCGCTGCGCACCATGCGATCGATCACCGCCAGCGTTTCCGGCTCCGCCCCTTCCAGTTTGACGCCCGCCGCCGGCGCCTCCTTCAGGGCCCTGCCGGCGGCGGCCAGGGCCTCATCGGCGCCGCACTGGTAACTCAGAAAAGGCAGATCACAGATCATCAGGGGAGCGGGGCGGCTCACAGCCCCCCGCCGCAGCTGCTCCAGGCGCCAGGCCTCCAGACCCCGGCCGGCGGCGCGGCAGTGGTGCAGCATCTCGTCGAGCGTGACCGGCAGGGTGGTGCCGTGACCGAGCACCGTCATCGCCAGGGAATCACCCACCAGGAGCACGTCGGCACCGGCTTCGGCCACCACCAGCGCCGAGAGGGCATCCCAGGCGGTCAGCATCGCGATCGGCAGACCTTCCTGCTTGCGAACGATCAGATCAGCGGGTCGCATTCACGCAGGCCGGCGTTGAAGGTTCAAGCCTGGCATCCAAGGGTTCAGCCAGGCCCCGGACGCTCTGGTGCCATTGCTACATTGGCAGCGACTCGGACCCATGCGGCCCGGACGCTCAAATCTGGTCAGGACCGGAAGGGAGCAGCCACACGGGATGCTCAGGGCAGGCGTGGACTCCGGGTCACCCAAATCCAACCAGACCCAGGTGACGTTGCCGTCCCGGGCTGACGTCCTCACACCTTGAAATCCCTCAGGTTCCTGGAGGGGCAGAGCACCAAGCTGGTGTTGGTCGCCAACGCTCTGCTGCCTGGTCCGGGACCGGATGCCGCAAGCGGCCAAGGCAAAAGCCCAGGGCGGACGATCCGACCCTGCTTCCAGCTGCTTGCTGAACAACCTCTCCGCAACGCAGAAGCCGCTGCTGCTGAATCAGCTCAATCCAGTGGCAGCGATGCTGTTCTGAGGGTTCATCCGCATGGCGAAGAACGCAAAAGGCCTTGTTGGGCAGCTTCCTCTGGGAATCAACCCATGCCAGGCCCTGGACAGGGCCCTGGAGACATTGACAGGCCTCAGTTCCAGGACCAGCTTTCTGCAAGCTGGGATTGGCACCCTGAGGCTGGCTGCAGCCTCAGGGTGCCATCAAGTGCGTTGGCCGCCGTCAGCTCAGTCGATGCGGCCCTGACGATTGCGCAGAAACGGCGGAATCATGGCGCCCCGTTCCTCCGGGTTGGCGGTGAGAGCTTCGACAAAGCTGCTGCGGCTGGTGCGCTCCGAGCGGTAGCTGCCGCCGCTCTCGAAGCCGGTGGCGATCACGGTGACGTGGATCTCACCCTCCAGGCTTTCGTCGACCACGGCGCCGACGATGATGTTGGCGTCCGGATCGACCATGTCGTAGATCACTTCCGAAGCGGTGGTCATGTCCTCGAGGGTCATGTCCTTGCCGCCACTGATGTTGATCACGCAGCCGCGGGCGCCATCAATGCGCGCCGACTCCAGCAGGGGGCAGGTCATGGCAGCCTGGGCGGCCTCGCTGGCGCGGGAGCGACCTGAGCCGACGCCGATGCCCAGCAGGGCGGTGCCGGCGTCAGCCATCACAGAGCGCACATCGGCGAAGTCGACGTTGACCAGGCCCGCCTTGGTGATGATGTCGCTGATGCCCTTCACACCCATGCGCAGCACGTCGTCGGCGGCGCGGAACGCATCCTGCAGAGCGGCACCGGCGATCGCATCGCGCAGGCGATCGTTGGGGATGACGATCAGGGTGTCCACGTGCTCAGCCAGGCGGGCGATGCCCTCCTCGGCCTGACGCAGGCGCTTGCGGCCCTCGAAGCCAAATGGTTTGGTGACGATGCCGACGGTGAGGGCACCGCATTCCTTGGCCACCTCGGCCAGGATCGGGGCAGCCCCTGTGCCCGTACCGCCTCCCATGCCGGCGGCGATGAAGACCAGATCCGCCCCTTGAAGCGACTGCTGCAGATCGGCGCGGGATTCTTCGGCGGCCTTCTGGCCGATCACCGGGTTGCCGCCGGCACCGAGGCCGCGGGTGAGCTTCTGGCCGAGCTGGATGCGTTGCTTGGCTGCCGACTGGAGCAGGGCCTGGGCATCGGTGTTGAGCACCCGGTAACCGACCCCCTGGAGATCGGAAGCGATCATGCGATTGACGGCGTTGCTGCCGCCGCCACCGACACCGATGACCTCGATCCGAGCCGACTGGCTCGGAACGATCCCGTTGGATTGGGGTGAGGTCTGGCTCATGTCGTGGTGCTCCTGATGGGACGCCGGCTCAGCCGACTGGTCAACGGATGGGGGTAAATCCTGATCGCGGCTGATCGCGAGGTGCGAAGGGGGGAATCCGTTGATCGGCGGCTGCATTATGTCCGGGGCAGGGTCCAGAGAGCTGGTGAGTGGAATACAGAATCCCTTCAAAAGGGTAGGTGCGCAATCGCGTGTGAGGGATGGCTGGCTTGGTTGCCGCCGGAATCACTGGGCACCAAGAGGTTTGCGGGCGTGAGCCGGGCCACCATCATTGCCGTCAACCACAGGGCCGGGCAAGGTCAGTTCGGGCTGTTCCGGGTCGCTGAGGTCGATCAGCTGGAAGCGACGACCCTTCAACTGGTTCGGCAGATTGTGAATGAGGTGGGCAGCCACCTCCAGGCGGCGGCGCAACTTGCCATCGGCGGGGCCGAGTCGCAGATCCCCCAGTTCGGTGGTGGTGAGCCAAATGCTGCCGTCGGGGTCAAAGCGGATCTGACGCAGGCCCGGTCCCAGGGCCGCCCGAAAATCGAGCAGCGTGACCAGGGCCGCCCGATGGCGTTCATTCCAGCCGCTCACCAACAGGTTCTGCGTGCTTGAGGTCAGCAGCACGGAGGCCTGACCGGGGGTGATCCAACTGCCCTGGCGATCGATGAATCCCTGCTCCAGGCCAGCGGCACTGCGGCGCTGGGCCCGGGCAATCGCCTCCCGATCGACCAGGTCGATCCGCAGGCGAGGCGGCAACATCAGCCGCGTGACCCGCACCTGCTCCACCGGCAGCGCCTCCGCCAGCTCAGCCTTCAGTTGCCGGGGGCTGAGGGTGAGCAGGGGCTGGGGAAATTCCAGATGGGCGGCGGCGATCACCTGGTCACGGCTGACCAGCTTGCTGCCCACCACCTCCACCTGGGCCGGATCCCGCAGGCTCCAGCCCTGACGCATCAGCCCATAGCCCAGCCCTGCCGAGATCAGGCTGAAGACCACCAGCCGCCAGAGATTGCGCCAGCGCTCGGCCCGCCGCTGCTGGCGCAGTTCACGCCGGCGCTGGGAGCCCGGCTGCAGCGGCGATTCCACTGGCGTCGGGGCGTCCGGGGTTTCGCTCTCGCTCACAGCTCACAGCGCGAGCGCGCCATCAGTTCATCGATCCAGCGGCGAGCCCGCTGAGCATCGGCGAAGGGCAGATCCTGCTGCTGACCATCCCCCACCAGGCGCAACCGGCAGGCTCCCTGGCTCTCCTCGGTGAGCGGAGCTTCACCGGAGCCGAGGGCGAGCAGCTCCAGCAACTCCAGATGCTTGATCTCAAACTCTCCTTCAGACTTGAAGCTGCCCGCCTCAAAGCGACTCCAGCTGAGGATGCCATCCATGAGGCGGGCGGCGCCGCAACCGTCCAGCTTGGCGAGTTCGGCTCCTTCGGCCCACTGCCGGAAGAGGGTCTGCCGGCGCCGTTCCAGCCAGCCCAGGGCGGCCAGCAACACGAACACCAGCAGCAAAGGCAGCCAGAGCAGACCGTGGATCATGCCGCCGCACCTCCAAGGTGATTGCGTTGTGAAAAGGATTCTCTCGCCCCCAGCACCAGGTCATGCACCAGGTCTTCGAGAGGCAAGCCGCTGGCCTGCCACAGCATCGGATACATGCTCTGCGTGGTGAACCCGGGCAAGGTGTTGATCTCATTGATCCAGAGGCCAGCGCCGTCCTCGTCGTAGAAGAAATCCACCCGCGACAGGCCTGCCGCGGCCACGGCCCGGCAGGCCGCGATGGCCATCGTCTGGGCCCGCTGCGCCAACGCCTCGGGCACCTCGGCCGGAATGACCGTATGGCTGCGACCTTCGTTGTACTTGGTCTCGTAGTCGTACCAGTCCGCATCGAAACAGATTTCGCCCAGCACCGAGGCCCGCAGCTGCCCGACGCCAAGCACGGCGCACTCCAGCTCCCGGGCCTTGACGCCCTGCTCCACCACCAGGCGCTGATCCAGGCTGGCAGCGAGCTGCAGGCCAGCCAGCAGGCCGGGGCGATCGCTGGCCTTGCTGATGCCCACCGACGAGCCCATATTGGCTGGCTTGACAAAACAGGGATAACCCAGCTGGGTCTCAATGCGCTCCAGCAGGGCCCCGGGATCGGCCCTGACTTCGGCCGCATCCAGGCACAGATAGGGCACCTGGGGCAGCTCAGCGGCGGCGAAGGCCGCCTTCATCGCCTGCTTGTCCATGCCCACGGCCGATCCCAGCACGCCGGAACCGACGAAGGGCACCTGCATCAGCGTGAACAGCCCCTGGATCGTGCCGTCCTCGCCATTGGGGCCGTGCAGCACCGGGAACCACAGCTCCACGTCCAGGGCCCCTTCCGGAAGCCCGCGGAAACCGCCGGGGCCGCCTGGATCGGGAAGCTCGGAGGCCGACATCGCAACCCCCCGCTGCAACACCAGCCGGGCCACCGCTGAAGGCCACCAGCGCCCCCGCTGGTCGATGTAGAAGCAGCTCACCCGATAGCGCTCGGCGTTGGCCCCCCGGCTCAGGCCTGCCAGCACAGTGGCCGCGGAACGGATCGAGACCTCATGCTCGCCGGAGGCTCCCCCGAACACCAGGCCGAGGTGGGTGGGGAGCTGGGTCATCATCGGCCGGTCGTGGCGCCAAACGTATCAGCCATCGGGCCGCTGACCAGGGTGGAGCAACGGCCTCGGGGCATCAGATGGGGCTGCCGCTGAGCGAAAAGGGACGCACCGCCTCGATGCGAACCGCCACCAGATCGCCTGGGACGATGCCGCTGCCATCAGGCCGCTGGGCCGGGAAAAAGGTGAGCCGATTGGTGCGGGTGCGGCCCATCAACTGGCTGCCATCCTTGGGGTTCACCGCTTCGGCCAGCACCTCTTCGCTGCGACCGAGGTAGCGGGCGCTGCGCTGGCGGGCGGTCCGTTCCACCAGGGCGTTGAGCTCCTGCAGGCGCTCCACCTTGACGGCCTCCTCCAACTGGTCCGGCCAGGTGGCCGCGGGGGTGTTCGGCCGGGGCGAGTAGGCGGCGGTGTTGACCAGGTCAAAGCCGATCTCCTCGATCAGAGCGAGGGTGCGGCGGTACTGGGCGTCGCTTTCGCCGGGGAAGGCGACGATCACATCGGCACTGATCGAGGCCTCCGGCATCCGCCGGCGGATGCGTTCGATGATGCGCCGGTAGCGATCCACCGTGTAGCCCCGGGCCATCGCCCGCAGGACGTCGTCGTCGCCGCTCTGGAACGGGACGTGGAAATGTTCACACACCTTGGGCAGGTCGGCGCAGGCGTCGATCAACCGCTCGGTGAAGTAGCGGGGATGGCTGGTGGCAAAGCGGATCCGCTTCAGCCCCTTGACGTCATGAACGTGCTGCAGCAAGTCGGTGAGGGTGTGGGCGCGGCGGCCCTCCGGGGTGATGCCGGGCAGGTCGCGGCCGTAGGCATCGATGTTCTGCCCCAGCAGGGTGATCTCCCGGAAGCCCTGGGCCGCCAGCCCTTCCATTTCCAGGCGGATCGACTCCGGCAGCCGCGATTGCTCCCGGCCCCGCACCGAGGGCACGACGCAGTAGGTGCAGCGCTCGTTGCAGCCATAGATCACGTTGACCCAGGCGCAGACCTGGGAGTCCCGGCGGGCCGTGGTGATGTCTTCAAGGATGTGGTGTTCGCCGGTGGCCACCACCTGCTGACCGCTCTCCACCTGGGCCAGCAGGGTGTCGAGCCGGTTGGCGTGCTGGGGGCCCATCACCAGATCGAGTTCGGGCACCCGCCGCAGCAGCGCCTCCCCCTCCTGCTGGGCGACACAGCCGGCCACCACCAGGGTGAGATGGGGGTTGTCGCGTTTGCGCTGGGCCTGGCGGCCCAGATAGCTGTAGACCTTCTGCTCGGCGTTGTCGCGGATCGTGCAGGTGTTGTAGAGCACCAGATCGGCGCTGTGCTCATCGCTGCCGGCGGTGTAGCCCATGGTCTCGAGGATTCCAGCCATGCGCTCGGAATCGGCCTTGTTCATCTGGCAGCCGAAGGTGGTGATCCAGTAGCTGCCGCGGCCAGGGGCAGCGCCGGCCGCTGGAATCGCTGCGGAATGAAAGCTGGTCTCGGTGGCGGTCATGCCGACATTTTCAGCCATGGCCCGCCAGAGCGGAAACTGTTTCAGCCGGCGCCGCTTGTCCGGTGCTGAGGCCGGGCCTGGCCCCGAGCCCTTTGGCCAAGACCGGCGCTGCCAGATCAGCGGCCGCAGGGCGAAGCCCGGCCTGTGCCAGCGTGAGGCAAAAGCCGGCCAGCTCCCCTTTCACCATGCATTGCAGCCTGCGCCGCTTCCCCCTCACCAAGACCATCCCCCTGGCGATCAGCCGTGGCACCACGGCGGCCGTGGAACATCTGCTGGTGAGCGTCGAGCATGAGGGCATCACCGGCCTGGGCGAAACCGGCGGTTTTGAGACTGGCCATCGCCACTACGACAGTGACGCGATCGCCCATGAACTCGAGGCCCTGTTTCCCCGGCTGAGCGGCCTGGCCCCTCAGCCGCTCCAGGCCCTTGAGCCCCTGCTGGCCGAGCTTTCGCCGCCAGCACGCTGCGGGCTGGATCTGGCCCTGCACGACTGGTGGGGCAAGCGGCTGGGTCTGCCCGTGCATCGGCTCTGGGGACTCGACAGCGAGCTGGCGGTACCCACCAGCGTCACCCTGGGACTGGGTTCTGTGGAGGCGGTGTTGCAGCGACTGGAACGCTGGTGGGCCCAGCTGCCGGCCAGCCGCATCAAGCTCAAACTCGGCAGCCCGGAGGGTCTGGAGCATGACCGCAGCCTGGTGGAGGCCGTGGCGGCGGCCCTGGAGCGGCGGCGCCAGGAGCGGGGCGAAGCCCTGGAACTGCAGGTGGATGCCAATGGCGGCTGGGACACCACGGCGGCCCGCTCGATGCTGGGCTGGCTGGCCGAGCGGGGCGTGGTGCTGGTGGAGCAACCGCTGCCGCCCCTGGAGGATCCCGACGCTGACTGCGCCGCCTTCGCCGCCCTGGAGCTCGATTGCCCGATCCCGCTGGTGGCCGATGAGAGCTGCTGGAACCTGGCCGATGTGGTGCGACTCGCCCCCTACGTGGATGGGGTCAACATCAAGCTGCTCAAGAGTGGCGGTCTGAGCGAAGCGCTGCTGATGGCCGAGGCGGCCCGGCGCCTGGGGCTGGGGGTGATGGTGGGCTGCTACTCCGACAGCGCTCTGCTCAACGGCGCCGCCGCCCAGCTGATGCCCCTGATCCAGTGGCCCGATCTCGACAGCCATCTGAATCTGCTCGATGACCCCTTCGAGGGACCGCGGCTTGAGGCCGATCGGCTGCTGGCCGGTCTGGCCCCGGGCCTGGGGGTGAGCGCCAAGGGGGAGGCAGCTCCGGAGCCTGACCCGTGCTGAGCGCCGCAGCGCCTGTGGTGCTGCTGCTGCACCACGGCCTCGACAATCTCGTTGGCAAGACCGGCCTGACCTTGCTGCGCTACCGATCGGGCCCGATCCTGGCCGTGATCGATCCAGACCATGCGGGGGGCTGCCTGCGGGAGATCACCGGCATCGATCGAGCCGTACCCGTGGTGGCCTCAATGGCCGAGGCCCTGCCGCTGCTGAGCTCGGCGGGATCCAGCAGCGCCGACGGCATCGATGCGGGAACACCGGTGGCGGTTGTGGGCCTGGCCCCGGCCGGGGGGCGCCTGGACGAAGGGGTGCGGGCCGATCTGAAGATCGCCCTGCAGGCGGGTCTCTGCCTGGCCAGCGGGCTGCACACCCGGCTGGGAGATGACCCCCAATTGGCGGCCCTGGTGCAACCGGGCCGCTGGATCTGGGATCTGCGCCAGGAGCCCGCCGATCTGGCGGTGGCTGCCGCCAGGGCGGCCTGCCTGCCGGGGCAGCGCTGGCTGGCGGTGGGCTCGGACATGTCCGTGGGGAAAATGAGCGCCTGCCTGGAGCTGCAGGCGGCGGCCCTGGAGCAGGGTCTCGATGCTCGCTTCGTGGGTACCGGGCAGGCCGGGATCCTGATCAGCGGCCGGGGGGTGGCCCTCGATGCGGTGCGGGTCGATTACGCCGCCGGCGCCGTGGAGCAGGCCGTGCTGGCGGCCGCCGAGGGAGCAGGCGCCCACACCCTGGTGCTGGTGGAGGGCCAGGGCTCCTTCTGCCATCCCGGTTCCACCGCCACCCTGCCGCTGATGCGGGGCAGCCAGCCGACGGCGCTGCTGCTGGTGCATCGCGCCGGCCAGGAGACGATCCGCAACCATCCGCAGATCCCACTGCCGCCGCTGACGGAACTGATCGCCACCGTCGAAGCGATGGCGGCCCTGGCCCGTCCCCACCAGCCCAGCCCGGGTGACGGCCCGGACACCCCCCAGAGGCCGCCGAAGGTACGGGCCATCGCCTTGAACACCGGCCATCTCGGGGCGGCGGCGGCAGCCGAGGCGATCGCCGCCGCCGCGGCCCTCACGGGCCTGCCCTGCCACGATCCGGTGCGGGCCGGAGGCCGTGGCTTGCTCGATGCCCTGCTGGAGCAGGCGGGCTAAAAAACAGGCCCGGTGCCAGAGACACCGGGCTGGAAGGGCGAGCGAGGGGACTCGAACCCCCGAATAGTGGCGCCACAAGCCACTGCCTTAACCTCTTGGCGACGCCCGCCGCGCAAAGGCGAACCTACAACATCGGCGATGGGCAGGGGCCGCGAAGCGAGAGGTTCGCGATCGGGACACGGCGACCGAGGCTGCCGGAGCGCCCCGAGATTCTCAAGTCCCAGGGACCATGAGAACCGCGCCTTCTCCAGATGTCTGCAGGCAACCGATCAGGCCAAGGAGCCACCCGTGAGCGGGACGGCAGGGCGGTCGATCACGCTTTGCCGCCGGGCTGCGGCCAGGGTCGGCGCAGCTGGGCGCCGTAGGGACCGCGGCCATCCAGGCAGGCAGCGCCGCAATGGCAACCCAGGCTGATCGCCTCGGCCACACTCCAGCCGGCGGCCAGTCCGGCGGTGACACCTGCGGCGAAGGAGTCCCCAGCCCCGTAGGTGTCCTGGATCGGCCGTTGACGTCGTGGTGCCGCAAAGCGTTCGCCCGGACTGAGGCGACCACCGGCGGCTCCCTCCGTGGCGATCACCAGGGCCGGCTCCAGGCTCAGATCACCGGGCCGGTAGCGCTCGGCAGGATCGAGACCACTGCCGATCAGGGCGTCCAGCTGCACCCCCGACTGCTGCAGCAGCGGCAGCCGCACCCGGGGCGTCGCCGCCAGCAGCCGCGCCCGGCGGGCCAGGCGCAGCGCCTCGGCATCGGCCGCCGTCACAAACACGCCGTCGCAGGCCGACAACAGCTGCCAGGGCAGGGGGTCGGCAGCCCCTGGATGGAGCCGCTCACCGATCACGGTGATCGTGCGCTCGCCATCGCCATCGACAAAGGTGATCGCCCGGCGGCTGGGGGCATCCCGCCAGGCCACATGCAGCTCCAGGCCAAGGGCTGTGAGCTCCGCCGCCGCCCGTTCGCCGATGGCATCGCGCCCCAGGGCGGTGAAGAACAGCACCGGGCGGCCCAGCAGGCGGGCGAGCTGAACGGCGACCACGGCGCCACCGCCGGCGGCGCACTCGTAAAAATCGTCAGCCCGCAGAATCTCGCCCTGGCGGGGCAGATGGCTCACCCCGACGAAGCTCACCAGCTCCACATGGCCCAGCACCGCCAGCCGCAGATCGGGAAGGGCAGGCAATCGCTCCAGAGGGATCGGCGACAACTCCGTCACAGCCGCCATCAATCGAGCCTCGCCCGGGCACTGAACTCCTGCAGCTCCAGGCGCCGGGCCTGGGGATTCGGGGTTTCGGCCACCAGTTGCAGCCGTTCGCCCTGGCGGCCAGCGGCCGTGACCACCAGGCTGTCGAGCGCTGCGCCATCGGCGCCGAGCACACGGAACGTGGCGCGAATCTGACCGCAGGGCCGATCGAGGCACTCCACCTCCAGCACCTCGACGGCACCACCGCCATAAACCCTGGGCGGGCGGCAGTTGCCGGCGCAGGGACGCACGAAAACGCCCGAATCCACCTCCTTCCAGCCCGCGGCCAGCAGCTGCTGGCGTTCGGAGGGGGCAGCGCTGGCGGCTGGCTTGCCGGTGGCGAACCAGGGCAGGGTCCGCGCCCACCAGCCGCCATAGAAGCCCAGCCCCAGCAGCAGGGCCGCCAGCACCCAGCCGGCACAACCGGCAGGCGAAGGGCGCCCCCGCGGGGCCTTGGCCCGCAGGGCCTTGGCACCCGTGGCCCCGGCACCGCCTGGAGCGGCATCACTCCTGGCCATCGTCGTAGCCCATCAGGGCGCGAAACATCAGACCACCACCACTGCCGACAAGAGCCAGCATCATCATCAGGTTCCAGAGGGTGGTGGGCTGGAACTGCACGAACAGGGTCTGCAGCACCCCGGCGGCCAGCGCCGCCAGGGAGGCCAGCACCAGAAACCAGCCCCAGCGCTGATTGCGCAGGGCGAACAACATGCACACCCCCGCGGTCAGGGGGATCAGCAGCAAGCCGAAACTGCCGCCGGGGGCTAGGGGACCGCCCATGCCACCACCCCAGCCGTAGCCAGCCATCCCGCCGCCGCCCCAGCCGCGGTGGAATCCAGCCCCGCCCATGGCGAAGCCATGGGAGCCCACCAGCACCTGGTTGAAGAACAGGAACACGCCGGTGCTCAGCAGCACGGCCCCGACGATGAAGGTGAAGAAGTCCTCCACCGGCTTGCGCGGCTGCATCGCCATCAGATCGCTCCTCGAGTGTTCAACGGCGTGGCCCGATCGGATTGCATTCATTTTGGCGAAGCTGGCCACAACGGTCATCGCCGCGAGCCATCTCGTCAACAAGCGGCCGATCAGCCCGAGCTGGGCAGCGGAGCTGGGCAGCCAAGCTGGGAATCAGCCCGATCGAAACGGATTCGGGCCTGGGTCTCAGCTGGGCTCAAGCGCCGGATGGGCTCCGCTGACAGCGTCAAGCCGGGCCTGCTGCAGATCAGCACCATCGAGCTGGCAAGCCCTGAGATCACAGCCCCGCAGATCGGCCTGCCGCAAGTCGGCACCGCTGAAGTTGGCGCCATAGAGACAGCTACCCCGCAGATCAGCACCGCGCAGCTGCACCCCCTGCAACTGGGCAAAGCTGAGATCGGCGCCGCGGAAATCAGCACCGCCCAGATCGGTGAGCTGGTCCTGACCACTGCGGAAGTCCACATCCACCAGCGTGGCTTCACACCAGATGCTGCCCGCCGCCACCACCCCCCGCAGACAACAGCGATGCAGCCGGGCACCGCTGAGGTCGGCATGCTGCAGTCGGGATCCGGAGAGATCCGCCTCCTGCCAGCTGGATCGGGGCGCCTGCACCGACGAAAGATCGCCCCCCCAGATCAACGCCTGCTGGAAACCGCAGGAGGCCAGATTGGCGCCTTGGAAGCGGGCATGGCCGAAGCGGGCTTCCTGGAAGGAGCCGCCGCGCAGATCACAGCCGGAAAGATCGAGATCACCACCGTCGACATCGAGCAGACGCAGGCCGGGGAAATGGCGCCGTCCTGCCGCCAGCGCCTGACGCAACTCCGCCACCGTGAGCGGCAGGGGGGCCTCGGCGGCCATCAGAGGCTCGCCGCCAGGGCCTCGAATTGCAGACGACGAGAGGCCATCAGCAGTTTTTCCGCCTGGGCGATCAACCTGAACACCGAGCGATCGACCACTTCATAGAACACCAGCGAACCCTCGGGGCGCCGATGCACCACACCGGCGATCATCAACAACTTCAGGTGCTTCGAAACCAGGGCCTGGCTGAGGCCGGTCTTGTCGACGACGGCCGTGACATTGAGAGGACCATCGCGCAGGGCTTCCAGCACCGCCAGGCGATTGGGCTCGGAGAAGACCTTGAAGTAGTCGGCCAGGGCTTCCATGGACACAGCGAAGAAAAGGTGGCGTTGGATGAAGAGATGAAGCCCAACCGGCAGGCCCGGCGCACGTTGCCCGACTGGAAGCTCACGGCTGCAGCCGAGCGTCGCTCATGCCCTGCCGCAGACAAGAGGGGCGAAGCCCGACAAAACTAGCGCAGATCTGCGCTGGCCAGCACCGATCTCGCCCAACAGGCCTTTCGCCTATCGACCCCTTGCCCTATCAGATCCTTGCTTTATCGGGCCTCTCGCTTGCTGTAGTATCACGATGCCGTTATGACATGACCGTTGTGAGGCTGTCGCTGATGGGAGGGATCCAATGGCGCTGATTGTCACCGAGGCTCCGGTGCTGCTGAGCCGTCCTGCCGCCGCCGTGGCGGGCCCGGGCCGCTGGCCAGTTGCCTGGCCGCAGCGGGAGCTGTTGCTGGAGCGGCAGCACCAGATCCTGCGGGATCAGATCGCCGATCTGACCCTGGCGGTGCTCTGCGGCGCCGATCAGCCGGCCGCACCGGCCGAGCTCGGCAGCGGCAGCCAGCAGCTGCTGCGGCAGCAACTGCTGCGACAGCTGCGGCTGCACCTGCGGCTGGAGGAGCGCTGGCTGAGTGCCTGCGGCTGCCTCTGCCCAGGGCATCGAGCCATCCATCAGCTGGTCGCCCATGACAGCGAGGAGGGCTTGAGGCAGGCCGGAACTGATCGCCAGCAACAGCTGATCTGGCTGCGGGGCCTGCAGGCCTGGCTGCTGGAGCACACAGGCGGCCCCGATGCCCACGCCTACGCCCTTGCCCGTTCCATCACCCCTTCACAACCATGACCACCCTCGCCAGCCCCGGTGCAGCAGCCACCGCCGATGTCGGCCCCGCCCCCCATCTGCGCGAAGACCTGCTGACACCGCGCTTCTACACCACCCAGATCGCCAAGGCCGCCACCACCGACATCGAACCGCAACGGCCGATCTTCGACGCCATGCTCGCTGAGATGGAGGCGGACTACAACCGCGATCACTTCGATCGACGCACTCCCATGGATCGGCTGCGGGACCTCTCGGCCGCCGACAAGGAAGCCTACGAGAGCTATCTGGTGCGCTCCTGTGTGTCGGAGTTCTCCGGCTTCCTGCTGTTCAAGGAACTCTCCCGCCGGCTGATGCAGGCCGGCCGCGCCGATCTGGGCCGCCTGTTCCAGCTGATGGCCCGCGACGAAGCCCGCCATGCCGGCTTCCTCAACCGGGCCCTGGTGGCGGAAGGCATCACGATCGACCTGCCCTCCCTGAGCGGCAAGCGGCCGATCACCTGGTTTCCGCTCAGCTGGGTGCTGTATTCGGTCTATCTCTCCGAGAAGATCGGCTACTGGCGTTACATCCTGATCGATCGCCATCTCAAGGCCAATCCCGACAACAGCGTCGCGCCCCTGTTCGATTTCTTCGAGCCCTGGTGCCAGGACGAGAACCGCCATGGCGACATCTTCAACATGCTGATCCGCTGCTGGCCGGGCCTGCGCCGGGGCCTGCGCGGGCGCCTGCTGAGCCGTTTCTTTCTCTGGTCCGTGTTCCTCACCCACAGCCTGACGGTGTGTGAGCGCGGCGACTTTTACGCCCTGCTCGGACTCGATCCGGCCCAGTTCGATGCCGAGGTGATGCGCCAGACCAACCGC
The DNA here is from genome assembly GCA_903823115.1 of uncultured cyanobacterium. Lineage (GTDB taxonomy): Bacteria > Cyanobacteriota > Cyanobacteriia > PCC-6307 > Cyanobiaceae > Cyanobium. Next base: position 97,867 of record CAIJRN010000053.1, on the reverse strand, counting down.
ACCGCCCAGCGCGCCTTCCCGATGGTGTTCGACCTGGACAACAGCCGTTACTTCGAGCTGCGCGACCAGCTGGTGGACACCTTCCGGCAGCTCAAGGCCCTGGCCGGCTCCCCGGCTGCCAGCAACCGCTGGCTGCAGCGGATGAAATTGCGCTGGCAATTCGCCCAACTGCTGCTGCGCCAGTTCAGCCAGCCGATGGTGGCCTCGGCCGAGGTGGTGGCATGACGACCTCGGCGACGCGTACGAGCTCAGCGCCTCATGGCTCCGCCCATCCAGACCCAGCGCTCACGGACCCAGCGACGACCCTCGCTCCAAACGCCCAGGGGCCGCTCACCGGCCGCGACACCCCGCGGGTGTTCATCGGCTACGACCCCCGCGAGGACGTGGCCGTCAACGTGCTGGCCGATTCAATCCAGGCCCATGCGACCACGCCGGTGCAGATCGCCCAGGTCAGGCTCTCCCAGCTGGGCAACGTCTACCGGCGCCAGCACCATCCGCTGCAGAGCACGGCCTTTTCATTCAGCCGTTTCCTGGTGCCCTGGCTGGCCGGCTACGAAGGCTGGGCCCTGTTCATCGATGCCGACATGCTCTGCCAGGGAGACATCGCCGAGCTCTGGGCCCTGCGCGATGAATCCAAGGCGGTGCAGGTGGTGAAACACCAGATGCAGTGCGAGCAGGGACTCAAATTCCAGGGGATGCCCCAGAGCCCCTACGGCCGCAAGAACTGGTCCTCGGTGGTGCTGTTCAACTGCGGCCGTTGCCGCGCCCTCACCCCGGAGTACGTGAACAGCGCCAGTGGGCTGGATCTGCACCAGTTCCGCTGGCTCGAGGACGACGCCATCGGCGATCTGCCGCCGGAATGGAATGTGCTGGTGGGGGTGCAACCGGTGCCGGAAAGCGCCCGCATCCTGCACTACACCCTCGGTGGCCCCTGGTTCGACGACTGCCAGGCCATGCCGCAGTCGGAGCGCTGGCAAGCCGCCCGCGCCGCCATGAACCATCCCCTGTCCCCCTGCGAGCCAGCTTCCTCATGACGGTCACCACGGATTGCCAGATCAAGCCTGCTGCCTTGATTCACCAGGAGCCACCGATCAGTGCGGACAACTGCGCGGACGGCCGCCCGGACACCGACTCCGAGACCTATCGGCAGGCCTACGGCCGCATCAACGGTGTGGTGGTGGTGGGGGAAACCCTGGCCCACCATCACTTCCGCCGGCTGGCCCGCGCCATCCCCGCTGATGGGGCTGAACTGCTGCGACTGGGGCAGATGGAGGGCAACCATGCCCGCCAGTTGAGCGAATGCGCCAGGAATCTCGGCGTCAGACCCGACATCCGGCTGGCCAAACAGCTGTTCGCGCCCCTGCACCAGCTCTTTCGCCAGTGTGACGAGCGCGGCGACATTCCCGGTTGCGTCGTGATCCAGTGCCTGATCGTCGAGTGCTTTGCGGTGGCGGCCTATCGCAACTACCTGCCCGTGGCCGATGCCTTCGCCCGACCGATCACCGCCGCCGTGCTCGAGGATGAAAGCGAACACCTCGACTACGGCGAGGTGTGGTTGAAACAGCGCTTTGCGGCGGTGCAGGCGGCCGTCTCGGCCATCTGCCTGCAGGCCCTGCCCACCACTCTGGGCATCCTGCGGGCCCTGGTGGACGACATGCGCGTGATCGGCATGGATCCCTATGAGCTGGTGGCGAGCTTCGGCGAGGGCTTCCAGCACTCCCTGGAAACGATCGGCTTCGGCTCCAGCGAGGCAGCCCGCCTGCTGCGGCGGGCGATGACGGCCTGATCAAGCGTGGCTAGACAAGGGGGGAGCTCCGGCGGCTGAGACCAGAGCTCCCATCCGCCGCAGAGGCCAGGCCATGCAGCAAGCCGAACGGCCAGCACACGCGATCGCCATCCCCCAGAAAAGCAGCCGCCCGCTCAATCCCCTGATCCCCCTGGCCGCCGCCGGTGCCCTGGCACTGGTGGCCTGGGGATTCGCCTGGAGGCAGACCCAGGACACCTTCAATGAAGCGATCCGGACCAGCCGCAGCCAGGCGGTGCTGGTGTCGCTTTCGGATGTGGAGCGTGGCCTGCTGCAGAGCGATCTGCGGGCCATGGCCAGCATTGTCAACCCTGCTGGGTATGTCAGCCCCATCCCCTGGAGCGGCTACGACCTGGAGGAGCGGTCGCTGGAGGAGTTGAAGAGCCTGACGGATGAGAACAGGGTCCAGAAGGCACGTTGGAGTCAGCTGCGGCTTGCTGTCACGAGCCATCAGCGGTTGCTGGAGCGCAGCATCCAGCTGGCTGAGGGCAGCAATGGCGAAGCCTCCCGCCGGCTGCTGACGACGCAGATCAACTCTTCATTGGCCTTGATCTTGGGCCAACTGCGAGCGATGACGCGCGATGAGCAGCAACTGCTGCTGAGCCGCAGCAGCCACCTGAACCAGCAGCGCCAGCGCCTGCAGCTGCTTCAGGCCCTCAGCATGGTGACGATGCTGGTGCTGGTGATCGTCAACCTGGGGCTGATCCGGCGGGAACGGCAGGCCCGCGCAGCCACGCTTGGCGCCCTGATCAGCAGTGAGGAGCGCTTCCGTTACCTGTTCGACAATGCCAGCGTCGGCATGGCGATGACCAAGCTGGCCGCCATCAACCCCGGCGGACCCACGCTGGACGACAACAAAGCCTTGGCGACGATGCTGGGCTACAGCACAGAAGAGCTGGGGGAACAGCAGCTGGAAGCCAACGAAGCCGTGGCCACGATGCTGGGCTACAGCAGGGAGGAGCTGAAGGCGCTGAGCCTGGAGAGCCTCTGCGATCCCCAGGAGCCCAAGGGCCACGCCGCCGGCCTGGCGTCCTTGCTGGATGGCAGCAAACCCTCTGCCCGGCTGGTGCAGTGCTACCGGCATCGCAACGGCCAGAAAGTCTGGGTCGATGAGGGATTGGTGCTGCGCCGCAACAGCAAGGATGCCTCACTGGAGCTGATCACGATCATGCTCAACATCACCGCCCTCAAGACCGAAGAACAGGCTCTGCTGGAGAAGGTGCACTACACCCGCAGCCTGATTGAAACCAGCATCGATCCCCTGGTCACGATCAGCCCCGCCGGCACGATCGAGGATGTCAATGAGGCGACGGTCCAGGCCACCGGGCTACCGCGAGGGGCGCTGCAGGGACGGGATTTCGCCGATTTCTTCACCGAGCCGGAGCGGGCCCGGCAGGGCTATCAAAACGCTTTCCAGCAGGGTTCGGTGCGGGATTACCCCCTCACCCTGCGCCATGTCTCCGGCTCGCTGATGCCGGTGCTCTACAACGCCAGCACCTATCGCAATGGCCAGGGCGAGGTGCTCGGTGTCTATGCCGCCGCCCGCGACATCAGCCAGGTGCAGCAGATGGAGGAGAAACTGCGCAGCCTCAACACCGAGCTGGAAGAACGCGTGCAACAACGCACCGAGGATCTCACGGAAGTCAACCAGGAACTGGAGGCCTTCGCCTATTCGGTCTCCCACGATCTGCGCGCGCCGCTGCGAGCTGTGGACGGCTTCAGCCACAAGCTGCTCAAGACCTACAGCGACCAGCTCGATGACGAGGGCCGGCGGCTGCTGCAGGTGGTGCGCGACAACGCCCAGCGCATGGGCCAGCTGATCGACGATCTGCTGCGCTTCTCGCGCCTGGGCCGCCGCGAGCTGCAGATCGAACCGGTGGACATGGAGGCCCTGGCCCGGGGGGTGGCCTCGGACTTGCTGGCCTCCGAGTCTGAGCGCCGGATCGAATTCAGCTGCGGCAAGCTGCCTGAGGCCAAAGGCGATGCCGCCATGTTGCGGGAGGTGTGGGTGAACCTGATCGGCAATGCGATCAAGTTCTCGCGCGATCGCCCCGTGGCCCACATCACGGTGGCGGGGGAGCCGCAGGGCAGCGAGGCGATCTACAGCGTCCAGGACGACGGCGCCGGCTTCGACATGGCCTATGCCGACAAGTTGTTCGGGGTCTTCCAGCGACTGCATCGCCAGGATGAGTTTGAAGGCACCGGTGTGGGCCTGGCCCTGAGCCAGCGCATCCTGCATCGCCACCAGGGCCGCATCTGGGGCGAAGGCCAGCCCGATGGCGGCGCCACCTTCCACTTCACGCTGCCGCTTCACCAGGCCCTTGCCGCCAGCCCCACGGTTGCCGCCGGCCCCACAGTTGCCGCCAGCACCACGCTTGCCACCGGCACCACAGTTGCCGCCAGCACCACCGAGCCCGCCTGATTCCCGAGGACGATCACCATGACGCATCACAACAGCCCCCTGGAGTTGCTGCTGGTGGAGGACAACCCTGCCGATGCCGAGCTCACCATCGATGCCTTGCTGGCCACCGGCCTGGTCAACGCCGTGCAATGGGTGAAGGATGGGGCCGAAGCCCTGGAGCTGCTGGTGGGGAGCAAGCGGCAGTCGACGACCCTGCTGAACCTCAAACTGGTGCTGCTGGATCTGCGACTGCCCAGGGTGGATGGACTGGAGGTGCTCAAACGGATCAGAGCCGACGAGACCACCCGGCTGATGCCCGTTGTGGTGCTCACCTCCTCGCAGGAAGAATCCGACCTGGTGCGCGCCTATAACCTGGGTGCCAACAGTTATCTGGTCAAACCGGTCGAGTCGGAGGCGTTCATGAAATCGGTGGCCGAACTGGGGCTCTATTGGATGTTGCTCAACAAACTGCCCGGAACCACCCAATGACCTCCCTGGTCTCGCCGGCGATCGGTTTGGTCGACCTGTTGATCATTGAGGATTCGGCGGAAGATCTTGAGCTGATCACTGATGCCCTGCTGGATGGGGGCTTGAAGCCGAAAATCCGGGCCAGCGATACCGAGCAGGGCTTGCGCGCCGCCCTCAGCCAGCAGCTACCGGACGCCATCCTGGCGGACTGGACCCTGCCGGAGTTCTCCGGAGCACGGGCGCTGCAGATCGCCCGGGAGCTGGCGCCTGAGGTGCCGTTCCTGTTTGTCTCGGGCACCATTTCCGAGGCCGCGGCCCTGAGCGCCCTGCGCCAGGGGGCGGTGGACTACGTGTTCAAGCACCAGCTGGACAAACTCGGGAGCATCGTGATCCGAGCCATCGCCGAAGCCCGAAGCCGACGGGCGCTGATCACCAGTGAAGAGCGCTACCGGGGTCTGTTTGAAGCGGCCCAGGACGGCATCCTCATCCTCGACGCCGACAGCGGCCGCATCCTCGAGGCCAATCCCTTCATCTGTGAGCTGCTGGGCCTGGCGACACCCGAGCTGCTGGGCAAACAACTGTGGGAACTCGGCGTCTTCCGCGATCAGCAGGGAGTCCTGGAGATCTTCACCGCGCTGCAGCAACAGGGCTACGTGCGCCACGACAACCTGATGCTGCAAAGCGCCAACGGTGCGACACGCGAGGTGGAGTTCGTCAGCAACAGATATGGCGCCGGTGAGACCACCGTGATGCAATGCAACATCCGCGATATCTCCGATCGCCGAGCTGCCGAACAGTTGGCCCTGCAATATCAAGGCGAAGTGTTGCAGAGCCTGCACCAGATCGTCGGCGCCCTGGTCTCCCTCAACGAAGCTCGCGATCCCTACACCGCCGGCCATGAGCTGCGGGTCTCGGCCCTGGCCAGTGCGATCGCCACCGAGATGAAGCTCTCACCCCAGCAGGTGGAGGGGATCCGCATCAGCGGCCTGGTCCATGACGTCGGCAAGTTCACGATCCCCGCCGAGATCCTGACCAAACCCACCCGCCTGTCCCCCGAGGAGCTGGCCCTGGTGCGCACCCATGCCGAAGCCGGCTACGAGGCGCTGCGGCCGATCCAGTTCCCCTGGCCCGTCGCCGAAGCGGTGCGCCAGCACCATGAACGCCTCGATGGCAGCGGTTACCCCCGGGGCCTGAAGGGGGATCAGATCTGCCTGGAGGCCCGCATCCTGGCCGTCGCCGACACGGTGGAGGCGATGGCCACGAACCGCCCGTACCGCCAGTCCCTGGGAATCGCGGCGGCCCTGGCCACCGTGGAGGCGGAGTGTGGCCTGCACTACGACCCGGAGCCGGTGGCGGCCTGTCTGCGGCTGTTCCGAGGCCAGGGCTACGCCTTCGCCCCCACCAGCTACTGAAGCGATCGCCAGGACTGGAGGTAAGCGAAAGACCGTCACCAGGCCAACCTCACCAGGGCAAGGCCACCGCCGGCGGCAGATCGAGGCTGCCTTCGGGCAGGGCGGCGACCGGCAGCTCCCAGCTCTGGCGGCGGCCACCGAAGCGCAGCTGCAACCAGGTGATCACGGCGGGATCCTGGGCCGCCACAGCCTCCTGGTCGGCACCGGCCAGCGGCATGGCCGCCAGCGACATGTCCGCCAGCGACTGAGTCGCCAGCTGCTGGGACGCCAGCAGCTCGGGGCTGAGATAGAGGATGCCGCCATCGCCGCCGAGGCGGCTGCGGCGCTCCCGGATCAACTCCCCCAGCTGGCCATCGGCGCTGAGCTGGCCGCGGGGGGCCAGGAGCAGATGCAGAACGGAACAGGCGGAAATGGTCATGGGAACGGAGAAGAAGAGGGGACAGGATGGAGAGCTCAGGACCGGCGTCCTCGCCCTGGAACCACAAGCGGACGAGGCCAGCCGGCTGCGGGGCCGACGGACATCGAGCCAGGCAGGCCCTGAGCCAGGAGAGGCAGCGGGCCAGACAGCCAGGGAGATCAGGTCGCCGATGAGCCGCGCAACAAATCGCGACCACGACACAGCATAACAACGCTGCTGTTATACCGTTGAACTCAGCGGCGCTGTCCGGCCGCCATCGCGCCCTTGATCGACGGCCACGCCGGTGAACTCCGCCCAGGCCTGTGAGCTCCCATCACTCCGGCCGGCCAGCTGGCCGGCCCCGGGCACCGGAGCTCAGCGGCAGCGGCGGCTTCATCCCACTCACCTTCCTTGCTCGCCACCATGACCCACGCCACCGAGACCCTCTCCGTCCACGCCAGTGCCCGCGATGCAGCCCTGCGGCCGCGCCTCGGCCCCAGGGTGCGCCGGCTCCATGCCCGCATCGGCGCCGCCCATCACCAGGCCGAAGGCATGGCCTTCTCTCGGTCCCTGCTCGACGGCCAGGCGGAACCGCAGCAACTGGCGGCCCTGCTGCGGGCGCTCCAGCCCGGCTACGCCGTGCTGGAGCAGGACGGACCCGAACTGGGCGCCGCCCTGGGAGCCAGGGATCTGCCCTGGGGCGACCTCAGCCGCAAAGCGGCGCTGCAGCGGGACGTCGCCATGCTGGATGGCATGGAAGCCACGCCGGCTTCGATCGCTGCAGCCCAGTGGGTGACCCATCTGCGCACCCTGGCCCAGCAGGCGCCCCATCGGCTGATGGCCCATGTCTATGTGCGCTACGGCGGCGATCTCTCCGGCGGCCAGCAGCTGGGCGACCAGGCCAACGCCATCCTGGAGCGCCATGGCCTGCCGAAGCTGGCCTTCTGGGCCTTCGCGCGGCCAACCGCGGAGCTGAAGGTGGAACTGCACGAGGCCTTCGAGCAGCTCGAACTCTCCGAGGCGGAAGAGGAGGAACTGCTGGAGGAGGCCGTGCTGGCGTTTCAAGCCACCCAGCGGCTGCTGGCCGAACTCGGCTGAACCGGCGCAACGGCGAGCCCCCTGGCGACGCGCTTGCCGCGCTCTCCATCGCCACGCGTGACCGCCACTCCTGACCACCACGGCTTCAAGCCACGGCTTACAGCAACGGCTGCCCGCCACGACCCCTCACCCTGCTGCCCGCCTCTTCCATGCCCTCGCTCACCAGCACCGCCACCTTGAGCACCGCCACTGCGACCGCCACCATTGCGACCAGCACCAGTGCGACCCCCGCCCGTGCCGAAGATCAGCCCGGCGCCCTGGCCACCAGCCCCTGCCTGAGCCCCCTGGAGCTGCTGCTCAAGTACGACCGCCCCGTCCCCCGCTACACCAGCTATCCGACGGCTTCGGCCTTCACCACGGCCGTGGGGGCCGGCGACATGGCGAAGCAGCTGGCCACCCCGGCCAGCGCACCGCTGTCGCTCTATGTGCACGTGCCCTTCTGCCGCCATGCCTGCTGGTATTGCGGCTGCAATCGCATCACCACCCAGCTGGGCTCGAAGGTGGTGGAGCCCTATCTGCTCGCCCTGGGCAAGGAGCTGGAGCTGATCAGCGCCCAGATGCCGCAGCGGCGGCGCCTGGCCCAGCTGCACTGGGGCGGGGGCACGCCCAACTACCTCAACAACGCCGAGCTGGCCCAGCTGTGGGAGCTGATCGCCCAGCACTTCGATCTCGACGCCGATCTGGAGGCCTCGATCGAGCTGAATCCCGAACTGGTGGACCGGGAGCAGATCCAGACCCTGCGGCAGCTCGGCTTCAACCGCATCAGCTTCGGCATCCAGGATGCCGATCCCCAGGTGCAGGCGGCGGTGAACCGGGTGGTGCCGGTCGATCAGCTGCGGCGCGTGATGGGCTGGATCCGGGAGGCCGACTTCCAGAGCGTCAACGTCGATCTGATCTGCGGCCTGCCGCTGCAGACCCCCGATCGCTTCCAGACCACCCTGGAGCTGGTGCGGGAGCTGCGGCCCGATCGGATTTCGCTGTTCTCCTTCGCCTACCTGCCCGAGCAGCTGCCGCTGCAGCGCCAGATCGCCACCGCCGATCTCCCCGACCAGCGCCAGCGGCTGGCCATGCTCGACAACGCCAATCGGCTGCTGGTGGCCTGTGGCTATGACGCCATCGGCATGGATCACTACGCCCTGAGCGGCGACAGCCTGGCGATCGCCGCCCGCCAGGGCAGCCTGCATCGCAACTTCCAGGGCTACACCACCGGCGGCGATCTCGAGCTGCTGGGGGTGGGCCCGACGGCGATCAGCCAGTTTCACCATCTCTTCGCCCAGAACCATCGCGATCTCAAGGCCTATTACCGGGCCCTGGACGAAGGGCAGCTGCCGGTGGAGCGGGGGCTGGAGGTGCGCGATCAGGATGTGCTCGAGCGCCGTGCCCTGATCCGGGCGCTGATGTGCCAGTTCAGCGTGACTGTGCCCCTGGCGGATTTCCAGACGGAACTGGCGGATCTGCAGGCCCTGGCCGCCGATGGCCTGGTGCAGCTGGAGCAGCACAACGGCCGCCTGTCGGTGAACGTGACGACCCAGGGGCGCTGGCTGATCCGCACGATCGCAGCGGTGTTCGATCCGCTGCAGCGCCTGCAGGCCAGCGGCTCACGGCTGGTCTGAAGGCGCTGCATGGCGCGGGGCCGTGTCCCTCAGCAGATGCGCGGCAGCAACTCGCCGCTGAGGGGCACCAGCAGGCGCTCGCTGCCGAAGGCCGTGCGCAGCAGCACCCGCCGGCCCGGCTGGCCCACGGCACCGATCCAGGCGCCGCCGAGGGGCTGCAGCAGCGCCAATGCCGCTGCTCGGGCCACCTCGGGCACCACCAGCAGGCAGCGGCCCTCGTTGGCCAGATGCAGCGGATCGAAGCCGAGCAGCTCACAACAGCGGGCCACCGTGGCCTGCACCGGGATCGCGCTCTCCTCCACCACCAGCTCCAGGTTTGCGGCGGTGCTCAGTTCCTGCAGGGCACTGGCCAGGCCGCCGCGGGTGAGATCGCGCAAAGCGTGCAGCCGCACCCCCGCCGCCAGCAGTTGCTGCACCAGGGGCCAGAGGGGGGCACAGTCGCTGGCCAGGGGCGGCTGCAGATCCAGCCCGTGCCGGGCCGCCAGGATCGCCACCCCATGGCGACCGAGATCGCCGCTGACCAGCAGCTGATCGCCCGCCGTGATCGCCGCCGGCCCGATCGGCTCGGGGGCTTCCTGCAGGCCGATACCGCTGGTGTTGATGAAGATCCGATCCCCTTTGCCCCGCTCCACCACCTTGGTGTCACCGGTCACGATCGTGACGCCGCAGGCGCGGGCACTGGCGATCAGCGAGCCGATGATGCGGCGCAACAGGGCCAGCTCCAGCCCCTCCTCCAGGATCAGCCCCAGGCTCAGATGCAGCGGACGGGCCCCCACCATCGCCAGGTCATTGGCGGTGCCGCAGACCGCCAGCGTGCCGATGTCGCCGCCGGCGAACTCCAGGGGCTGCACCACGTAGCTGTCGGTGCTGAAGGCGAGGCGACCGTGGGGTAACTCAAGACAGGCCGCATCGTGCAGCAGCTGCTCCGGATCGGCATAGAGACAGCGGAACTCCCGATCAATCAGCTGCTGCATCAGGGTGCCGCCACCGCCATGGGCCAGGCGGATGCATTCGCTCATCGATTCCACCTGCTCATGTCAGAGCCGCCTCGGCCGCACCGCCTCGGCAACGCCGCCATCATCGCCTCAGCGGCGGTAGCGGTGGTAAGCGGCACAGGCGCCTTCGCTGGACACCATCGGCGCCCCGAGGGGATGGTCGGGACTGCAGCTGGATCCGAAGGCCGGACAGTCGCTGGGCCGCGCCACACCCCGCAGCACCGCTCCGGCGATGCAGACCTCAGAAGCCTCCGGCGCAGCGTCACTGGCGTCCAGATCGAAGCGTTGGCGCGCATCGAGGCGGTCGTAGGGGGGGCGCAGAGCCAGGCCGCCGCCGGCGATCAGGCCCAGACCACGCCAGGGCTGATCCACGGGCTCAAACACCGCCGCCAGCAGATCCTGCGCCGCCCGATTGCCGTCGGAACGCACCGCCGCCGGGTAGGCATTGCTCAAGCGTGCCTCACCCGCCTCCAGCTGCCGCACACAGGCCAGCAGCCCCCGCATCAGATCGAGCGGTTCGAAGCCGCTCACCACCACCGGCAAGCGGCGGCGATCCACCAGCTGCTGCAGCTCGGCCATGCCCATCACGGCGGCCACATGTCCGGCAGCCAGGAAACCCTGCACCTGATGCTCGCTATCGCTGAGGATCGCCTCCATCGCCGGCACCACCCGCACATGGGCCTGCAGCAGCGAGAGATTGCTCAAGCCCAGTGCCAGGGCCTGGCGGGCCAGCAGGGCTGTGGCCGGGGCGGTGGTTTCAAAGCCAACGGCGAAAAACACCACCTGGCGCTGGGGCTGGCAGCGGGCCAGCTCCAGGGCCTGCAAGGGCGACGTCAGCAGCCGCACGTCGCCACCGGCGGCCCGGACCCCGAGCAGATCATCTCCCCCGGCGGGAGTGGAACCCGGCACCCGCAGCATGTCGCCGTAGGAGCAGAGGATCACCTCCGAGCGGCGGGCCAGCTGCAGGGCGGCATCAATGGTGGCAGCGGGGGTGACACACACCGGGCAGCCGGGGCCATGCAGCAGGCGCATCCCCGGCGGCAGCAACTGGTCCAGCCCCCAGCGCACGATCGCATGGGTCTGGCCGCCGCAGACCTCCATCAGCGTCCAGGGCCGGGTGGTGATGCGGGCCAGGTCCGCCGTCAGCTCGGCCACCGCAGCGGCGGTGACAGCCTGCTGCCCCCGCTTCACCACGGGCCGGGCGCCGAGATCGCGTCATCGAGGTGATACGTCTGCAGGGCCTTCATGTACTGGGCCCGCTCATACTCAGCCGGATCGGGGCAACGGCGCTGACTCATGCAGCCGATCAGTTCACGCACACTGCCGTGATCGTGCTCCTGCAACCACTGGCAGAGTTCATCGACCAGCCCGGTGATCCTCTGGGGGCCGTGGCGCAGCAGCGCCCCCACCACCTGGGTGCAGCAGGCGCCCGCCATCAACAGCCGCACCACATCGGTGCCGCGATGCACGCCACCGCTGGCGGCCAGATCCAGGGGATGACGGCCGTGCAGCAGGGCGATCCAGCGCAGGGGCAGCCGCAGATCATGGGGGGTGGAAAGCAGCAGGTTGGGCCGCAGTTCCAGGGACTCGATGTCGATGTCGGGTTGATAGAAGCGATTGAACAGCACCAGGCCATCGGCGCCGGCGGCAGCCAGACGTTTGGCCATGGCGCTGAAGTTGGTGAAGAAAGGGCCCAGCTTCACCGCCAGCGGCAGACTCACCTCGGCCCGCACCTGGCGCACAATCTCCTCCACCTGGCCCTCGATCGCCGCACTGGAGAGATCCGGATCGGTGGGCAGGCTGTAGATGTTGAGCTCGATCGCATCGGCGCCCGCCGCCTCCATCTGGCGGGCGAAGCGCACCCAGCTGCCGGGATGGTGGCCATTGAGGCTGGCGATCAGCGGAATCGCGAGCTGGCGGCGGGCCTGCTCGATGTGGCGCAGGTAGAGGTCATGGCCGACATGGAACAGCGACGGCTCACTGACGTAGCTGAGGGCTTCGCCATAGCTCTCGCTGCCCTGCAGGCTGAGGCGATGGTGCTGGAGCTGCTCCTGCTCGATCTGCTCCTCGAACAGCGAATGCAGCACGATCGCCGCCGCCCCGGCGCGCTCCAGGCCAGCGAGCTGGTCCATGGCCTCACTCAGGGGTGCCGCCGCCCCCACCACCAGGGGACTGGAGAGCTCAAGGCCCAGGTAGGTAGTGGAGAGATCAGGGGTGCTCATGACGAGAATGCTCCAGGTGCGGTGTCCCCTGGGGCCGGCACACCCGGCTGGGCCGCCAGGGACCGGTACATGGCCCAGCGGCGATCGAGCTCCAGCTGGGCCTGGGCCGCCAGCTGCCGGGCCCGCTCCGGCTGGCTGTAGCCGAGCATGCGGAAGCGATTCTCGCTGGCCATCGCCTCCGCCAGCGGCCGTTTGGCCGCCTTGACATCGAGCTGCAGGGGGTTTTCGCCTCGCTCCAGCCGGCGGGGGTCGTAGCGATAGAGCAGCCAGCGGCCTGAATCCACCGCCAGCTTCTGCTGAGCCATGCCCTGGCTCATGTCGATGCCGTGGGCGATGCAGTGGGAATAGGCCAGGATCAGCGACGGGCCCGGATAGCTCTCGGCTTCGAGGAAGGCGCGCACGGTGTGTTCATCGCGGGCGCCCATGGCGACGCTGGCCACATAGACGGTGCCGTAGGTCATCGCCATCAGGCCCAGATCTTTCTTCGGCGCCGCCTTGCCGGCGCTGGCGAACTTGGCCACGGCCCCCCGCGGTGTCGCCTTCGACATCTGGCCACCGGTGTTGGAGTACACCTCGGTGTCGAGCACCAGGGCGTTGACATCGCGGCCGCTGGCCAGGACGTGGTCGAGGCCGCCGAAGCCGATGTCGTAGGCCCAGCCATCGCCGCCCACCAGCCAGACGCTGGTCTTGACCAGGGCATCGGCCAGCTCCAGCAGCCGCGCCGCGGCGGATCCGGCCCGTTCGCTCTCGCTGCCCAACGCAGCCAGGTTCTCCCCCGCCACCAGGGCCTGCCGCAGCAACCGCTTGAGATCCGCCACCCGCCGGCGCTGCTCGACGATCCCGGCCTCATCACCCTGATCGGCGGCCCTGATCGCCGCCACCAGGGCCTGGGGAAGAAGCGCCACAGCCCCATCCGCCACCGGTTGGCCCAGGCGCTCCAGCAGCTCCAGGGCCATCTGCCGCTGCTGATCCAGCCCCACCCGCATACCGAAGCCGAACTCGGCGTTGTCCTCGAACAGCGAATTGCTCCAGGCCGGGCCGCGCCCCTCGGCGTTTTGACTCCAGGGGGTGGTGGGCAGGTTGCCGCCATAAATCGACGAGCACCCCGTCGCGTTGGCGATCAGCAGGCGATCGCCGAACAACTGGCTGGCCAGCTTGAGGTAGGGCGTCTCGCCGCAACCGCCGCAGGCTCCCGAAAACTCGAACAGGGGCTGCTGCAACTGTTGCTGGCCGATCTTGTGCAGATTGAGGGAAGCGCGCGGGACCTCCGGCAGCGTCTCGAAGAAGGCCCAGTCCAGCCGCGAGCGCTCGCGCAGGGGCCGCTGGGGCACCATGTTGATCGCCTTGCGCCGCGGTTCACTGCGATCCCGCGCCGGGCAGACCTCGACGCAGAGGCTGCAGCCGGTGCAGTCCTCGGCCGAAACCTGAAGCGTGAAGGCCTGGCCGGCGAAATCAGGATCGCGGGCCGCCGTCTGGCGGAAGCCTTCGGGGGCGGCCGCCAGGGCCTCGGCTGGCACCACCTTGGCGCGGATCACGGCGTGGGGGCAGACCATCACGCACTTACCGCACTGCACGCAGAGATCGCTCTCCCACAGCGGCACGCTCTCGGCGATGTTGCGCTTCTCCCAGCGGGCAGTGCCGGTGGGCCAGGTGCCATCGCAGGGGATCGCACTGACGGGCAGCTGATCGCCGCGGCGCTGCAGCAGAGGGCCGATCACCTCGCGCACGAAGGCGGGAGCAGTGGCCAAGGGAGCAGTGGCCAGGGGATCGGCGCTCAGGGCCTCGGGATCCAGCTCCGGCTCTTCCAGATGGCGCCAGTCCAGAGGCTGCAGATGCTCGAGGGTGGCGTCCACGGCCCGCAGGTTCATGGCCACCACCGCCTCCCCCTTGGCGCCGTAGGTGTGCGCGATCGAGGCGCGGATCCGCTCGATCGCCTCCGGGCGTGGCAACACACCGCTGACGGCGAAAAAGCACACCTGCATCACGGTGTTGATGTGGGGCCCCATGCCGGCCTCACGGGCCACCCGGTAGGCATTGATCACCCAGACGTCGAGTTGCTTGGAGCGGATCGCGGCCCGCAGCGGCGCCGGCAGCCGCCGCCAGCTCTCGGGACCGTCGAAGGGGCTGTTGAGCAGCAGGCAGCCGCCGTCCACAAGACCGGCCGTGAGATCAAGGCGATCGACGAAATCCCATTGATGGCAGGCCACCAGGGTGGGTCGCTGCACCAGATAGGTGGAGCGGATCGGCCGCGGCCCGAAGCGCAGATGGGAGACCGTCATCGAACCGGACTTCTTCGAGTCGTAGACGAAATAGGCCTGCACGAACAGATCGGTGCCCTCGCCGATGATCTTGATCGTGCTCTTGTTGCCACCGACGGTGCCATCGGAGCCCAGGCCGTAGACGATCGCCCGCACCTGGCCCTGATCGGCGCTGTCGATTCCCTCGGTGAGGAAGCCGGGATCCAGCGGCAGGGAGCGATGGCTGACATCGTCGTCGATGCCGACGCTGAAATGGTTCAGGGGCCTGGGGATCGCCGGGTCAAGGCAGCCGAGCAGATGATCACAGACGGCCTTGACCATCGCCGGTGTGAACTCCTTGGAGGCCAGGCCGTAGCGGCCCCCCAGCACCTGGGGCAGGGGCCGCTCCGGATGCAGCTCCGGCCAGCTCTCTGCCAGGGCCGCCACCACGTCGAGATAGAGCGGTTCGCCCACGGCACCGGGCTCCTTGCAGCGATCGAGCACGGCGATGGCCCGCGCCGTGGCGGGCAGCGCCGCCACGAACAGGGCCGCCGCAAAGGGGCGGAACAGGCGCACCTTGAGCAGTCCCACCCGCTCGCCGGCCGCCTGGAGCAGCTCCAGCGTCTCCGCGGCGGTCTCGCAGCCGGAGCCCATCAGCACCAGCAACCGCTCGGCATCGGCAGGCCCCACGTACTCATAGGGCTGATAGAGGCGGCCGGTGAGGGCGGCGAAGGCCGCCAGGGCCTCCTGCAGATGGGCCGGGAAAGCCTCGATGAAGGGATTGACCGACTCCCGGCCCTGGAAATAGGTGTCGGGGTTCTGGGAGGTGCCGCGCAGCACCGGGTGCTCAGGACTGAGGGCACGGCGGCGATGCTCGCTGATCCTGTCGATCGGCACCAGTTGCTGCAGCACCTCATCGGAGATCGCGGCCACCTTCTGGATCTCATGGGAGGTGCGGAAACCGTCGAACATGTGCACGGTGGGCAGGCGCCCGTTGAGGCTGGCCCGGGTGGCGATGGCGGCGAAGTCACCGGCCTCCTGCACCGAGGCCGAAGCGAGCACGGCGCAGCCAGTGCCCCGCACCGCCATCACATCGCTGTGATCGCCGAAGATCGACAACCCCTGGGCCGCCAGCGCCCGGGACGCCACCTGCAGCACCACCGGCGTCAGCTCCCCGGCCCACTTGTAGAGGTTGGGGATCATCAGCAGCAGCCCCTGGCTGGCCGTGAAGCTGGTGGTCAGCGCCCCCACCTGCAGCGCCCCGTGCACCGTCCCGGCAGCCCCGGCCTCACTCTGCAGTTGCACCACCGCCGGCACCGTGCCCCAGAGGTTGGGGCGACCCTGGGCGCTCCAGGCGTCGGCCGATTCCGCCATCGGCGTGGCGGGGGTGATCGGATAGATGGCGATCACCTCATTGAGGCGATAGGCCACCCTGGCGACGGCCTCATTGCCGTCGATGGTCACCAGTTCGGCGCCGTTCATGGGCAAGAACCCCGCTCAGCGGCTTGGCCATCTTTCTTATAGGCAGCCTGGCGGCCCCGGACCGGTTGTCGTTACGGCTCGAGTCACTGAGGGGTGCCAGGGCGAACAGTCGCGCCGGGGCGCAGAGGGGCGCCGGGGCGGAGAGGGGCGAGCCCCGGGCCCTGCCAGACCCTGTTCCGAGGGGACCCAGCCGCTGAGGTGAGCAGCCGCCGATCGGATTCGGGTGGGACGCGATCAGCCCAGGCTGCTGGCCAGGCTGGGCTCAACAGCCGCGGTTCCAGTCGGCCTGGGGCTCGCCCCACTCCCCGTCCTCCTCCTCGACCAGCGAGAGGGCAAAACCGACATGCACCAACACCCGGTCCCCCACCCGGGCCTCGGGCAGGCAGGCCAGGCTCACCTGCTGGCGCACGCCACCGAAATCGACCTCAGCGACGCGCCAGAGGGGATCCAGCGCCGGGCCGCTCAGAGGCAAGTCAGAGAGGGGCAACTCAGAAGCTGGCAACTCAGACCGTGGCAACTCAGACGGTGGCCCGGCAGGCCATGGCGCAGCAGGCGATGGCGAGGCAGGCCTTTGCGAGGCAGGCAGTGCCCCGGCAGACAGTGGCGAGGCAGGCAGTGCCCCGGCAGACAGTGGCGAGGCAGACAGTGCCCCGGCAGGCAGTGGCGAGGCAGGCCGTGGCTGGCCATCGCTGATGGTGAGAATCTCTCCCGAGACGGCCAGGCACATGAAGCGGACCTGGAAGGTAGCGGTCTACAGGAGCGTTCTAGCCAGCCCCCGCCGCCCAGCCCACACCTGGCCCAGGGCCAGGCCGCCGTCGTTGATGGGCACCTGCTGCGACCACCAGGGCTCCAGGCCCCGTCGCCGCAAGCCGGCGCTGGCGGCCTCCAGCAGTAGGCGGTTCTGGAAACAACCTCCAGCCAGGGCCACGCGGCGCTGATCGGCGGCGAGGCCGAGGCGATCGGCCCAGGCCGCCAGGGCGCTGGCCAACCCCTCGGCCAGATCCCGGTGAAAGCGGGCCGCCAGCCGTTCGGACGGGGTCCCGCCCGCAACCCCGTCCAGCACCCGCAGCAGCAGCGGCCGCCAATCGAGCCAGCAACGGCTGGCGCTGCCCGCAGGAGCGAGCAGTGGCAGCAGCTCGTCGCCGCCCCTGGCAGCCGCCAGCGCCCCGGCCCCTGAGGCGCTGGCGGCTGCCGCCCCCTGCAGCCTCAGGCCCCCTTCGCCCTCGTAACCGAGCACCTGAACCAGACCCAACAGCGACGCCACCCCATCGAACAGGCGCCCGCCGCTGGAACACAGCGGCGCCTGGCAGCCGGCGGCCACCGCCTGGCAGAGCAGGGCCAGATCCGCCGCCGCGAAAGCCTGGCGGGTCCTCCAGGCGCCGGGATGGTCGAGGGCATCGGCCGCCAGCAGCAGCCCCAGGGCCGCCCGGCGCGGCTCCGTCTGCGCCCGTTCACCGCCCGGCAAGGGGAACGGCCGCAGTCCGGCCAGGTGCTCGGCCCGCCAGGTTCCGCGGCCACTCGCCTTCGTGATCAACAGCAGTTCGCCTCCCCAGAGGCGAATGGGAGCCACAGCTGGATCTCCCCAGGTCTCGGCGGCCCCGTTGGGGCTGACCCCGTTGGGGCTGACCCCGCTGGGGCTGACCCCGGCGGGACTGGTCCCATGGGGACGGGTCTCATCGGGACTGGTCCCGCTGGGACTGGTCCCGCCAGGACTGGTCCCGGCCAGCAGCGCTTCCCCGTAGCCGAGCCCATCGAAGGCTGCCACCAGCAGCGGCGGCTCCAGGTCGTGCTCGGCCATCACCGCCAGACCATGGGCCAGATGGTGCTGCACGCTGCCCAGCGGCAGGCCGCTGCAGCGGGCCAGCTGGTGGCTGAGGTAGCCCGGGTGGGCATCACAGACGAGCGTGATGGGCAGCGGCAACGGCCCTGCCTGCAGCTCAGGGATGGCCAGCCGGGCGTTGCAGCTCGCCTGCGACCCAGGGGCCAGAGGCCCAGGAGTCTGCGACCCAGGCGCCTGCTGCCCAGGAGCCAGAGGCCCTGAATCCAGCTGGCCCAACGACACCCCGGTGAGCTCGGCCAGCCCCTGCACCAGGCGCTCCTGGCAGCGCCGATCAGCCAGATCCCCCAGGTGGGGCGCCAGCCAGAGGCGATCCCCCAACGCCAACCCCGGAGCGCACTTGAAATCCCCCGAGAGCGCCAGCAAGGGCGGGCCCGCCGGCAGGGACGGGTCTGCCGGCGGCAGAGGCAGGGGCTCAGGCGCATAGCCCCGGGCCCGGCGCAGCAGCACCGGCCGCCCCTCAATCACCTGCAGCAGCGAGTCATCCAGGGGCCGGGCAATCGGCCGGTCGTGCACCAGATAGGCATCGGCGATGCCGGCGAGCCGTTGGCGGGCCTCCAGCGGATCGCTGCAGAGAGGTTCACCGCTGCGATTGCCGCTGGTGGCCACTAGCGGCCGGCCCAGCCGGTGCACCAGCAAGTGATGCAGCGGCGAAGCGGGCCGCATCACCCCCAGGGCCGGGCTGCCCGGAGCCACCCCGGGCCAGAGCTCCACCGGCGACGGGCGACGGCGCAGCAGCACGATCGGCGCCGCCCCATCCCGCAGGGCCAGCTGCTCGGCCGCATCGATCCAGACCGCCGCCGCCAACCAGGCCTCATCGGCCACCAGCAGAGCGAAGGGCTTGGACGGCCGCCGCTTGCGCTGGCGCAGCCGGGCCACGGCAGCCGGATTGGCGGCATCCACCAACAACTGGAAGCCCCCCACACCCTGCAGCGCCAGGATCCGACCGGCCGCCAACAGCTCGCAGGCCAGCCCCAGGGGATCAACCTGGCGATCGACCTGGTGCTGGGCCCGGGAATCCAGCGGGGACTCGGGCTCGGCGCTCACCTCGCCCTGTTGATCCCAGAGGCACAGCCGCGGCCCGCAGCGGGGACAGCCGATGGTCTCGGCATGAAAACGGCGATCGCCGGGATCGGCGAACTCCCGCCGGCAGGCATCGCAGGGGGCAAAGCCGGCGAGGGTGGTGTGGGCGCGCCGATAGGGGCGAGCCAGGGCAATGCTGTAACGAGGGCCGCAGCGGGCACAGCTGATGAAAGGGTCGCCAAAGCGGCGGTTGGCGGGATCGTTCAGCTCCGCCAGGCAAGCGGCGCAGGGGGCGCGATCGGGGGCCAGGCTGGGGGCGAACCAACCCAGCC
This sequence comes from uncultured cyanobacterium, assembly GCA_903823115.1. GTDB lineage: Bacteria > Cyanobacteriota > Cyanobacteriia > PCC-6307 > Cyanobiaceae > Cyanobium. The sequence goes on along the minus strand of CAIJRN010000053.1, from coordinate 78,546 downwards.
CCAGCGGCTGCCGCGGGCCGGCGTCGATTCGCACCCCCTGACCCCGGGCCGCCATGGCAGGGCCCCATTGGGGCAACAGGGGCTCCAGGCGGGCCGGCGCCGGCAGCTCCGCCACCAGACGCCGCAGGAAGCACTGCAGCTGCGGGCGGGCGCCGGACAGCTCCACCGACACCCCCTCGCCGCCGTTGATCAGGGCCCCATCGAGCGCCAGCTCCGTCGCCAGCCGGTACACCCAGGGGCGGAAACCCACGCCCTGCACCACGCCGCGGCACAACAGACGCAGGCCGGCGGCCTCAGCGCTCATGCCGGCAGGGGCAGGGGCAACAGCGCCGCCAGCAGGGCCTCAATGCCGGCGCCCGTGCGGGCGGAACACTCGAACACCCGCGCCTTCGGCGCCACCGTGGCGATCGCCCGCAGGGCCTGAGGCCGATCGAAGGCCACCGCCTCGGCCAGGTCGCTCTTGCTGATCACCACCAAGTCGGCGGAGTGGAACAGGGCGGGATATTTCAGCGGCTTGTCCTCGCCTTCGCCGGCCGCCAGCAGCACCAGCCGCAGGCTCTCGCCGAGGTCGTAGGCGGCAGGGCAGACGAGATTGCCGACGTTTTCAATCAACAGCAGCTCCAGCTCCGCCAGGGGCTGACCCTGGGCCTCAAGGGCATCGACGGCCCGCTGCACCATCGCCGCCTCGAGATGACAGGCCTGGCCGGTGGTGATCTGCACCGCCGGCAGGCCGGCGGCCCGCAGGCGGCGGGCGTCGTTGTCGGTGGCCAGATCGCCGACGATCACCGCCATCGCTCCCCGGGACGAGCGGGCCAGCTGCTCCAGCAGGGCCGTCTTGCCGGAACCGGGCGAGGAGAGCAGGTTCACCACCGTCACCCCCGCCTCTGCGAAGCGCTGGCGGTTGACGGCGGCATGGGCGTCGTTGTGGGCCAGGAGACGATCCGCCAGCGTCAGCAACCGGGGTTGCAACAACGACTGGCGTTGCAACGGCGACTGGGGTTGCAACGGCAATCCAGGCTCGACGTGCTGAGGATCGCCGTGTTGAGAGACCTCCTGTTGCCGGTGGTCGTGGAGAAGCTGATCGTGTTGAGGATCGTGATGATGCCGGTGATCCGGATCGGGACGATCGCTGACCCCCGAAACCACAACAGCCTCGGGAACGCTGCGGCCGCAATTGCAGTCAACACACATGGCCAATCCGCTCCTGACGGCGGCCCCCGGACGGAAGCCCCCCGAGCCCCTGACGCTAGCGCTGCCGCCGGTTTTTGCCGCCGCTTTCAACCCGGTGTTCGACGGCGATCCTGCCGGTGTCGAGGCGATCTGGGCCGAGCGCGACGACAGCAGCGCCATGGCCCCCGGGCAACGGCTTCCGGGCCCTCAGACCAGCTCCAGCGAGGCCAGCTCCAGCTCCCGCCCCTGCAGCAGCTCAGCGCTGATCGTTCCGCAACGCGGGCAGACGCAGACCCCATCCATCGCCGTAAACGGAGCGCGGCAGGGTGCGCAGAAGCACCGGGCCAGCACCACCTCCAGGTGCAGAAGGCTGCCGGCAGCGATCGTCTTCGCCATCACCACCTCGTGGGCGAACTGCAGGGCCTCGGGGTCGACCCCGGCGAGGGAGCCGATCCGCAGGGTGATGGCGGTGATGCGGCTGGCCCCGTGGGCGCCGGCCTGGGCCAGCGCCAGCTCCCGCACCCGATCCATCAAGCTGAGCTCATGCACCGGCCTGCACCGGCCACTGCCCATGCAGCCACTGCCCGAGCAGCCACTGCCCATGCAGCCACTGTCTGAGCAGGCGCCGCGCCCGCGGCAACTGGCGGCGCAGGGGCGGCGAAAGCCTGGTGCCATGGGCGAATTCCCGGGCCGGCAGCAGCAGCTCGTGGGCCACGGGCCGGGCGCCATAGAGGGCGGCCGCCAGGGCAAGCAACTCCGCCGGCTCGAGCCGATGACTGGATCCAAGCCCCCCGGCCCCTGGGGCGACAGGGCGCAGCCAGGGCTGGGACCGCCCGGGCCCCAGCGCCAGCTGCCAGGCGTCCACAAACAACACCCGATCCACCGCCGCCAGCTCGGCCGCCAACTCAGGGGTGAGCTGATGCACGGCGAGGCCACCCACCTCCTCGGCCAACTGCCAGCCGACGCCGTCGTCGCTGCGCAGCGGATTGCCGATGCCGATCACCAGCGAACGGGCCGGACGCGCTTCCCCCTGCGCCGGCCGCGGCCACTTCATGGTCCGATGATCCGCCACGGCTGACGGCGAGTCGTTTACCTGGGACTCTTTCACCTGGGAGTCTGCTGCCTGGGAGCCTGCCGTCTGGGCCAGACCTGTCTGGATCAGACCTGTCTGGATCAGACCTGTCTGGACAGCCCTCGTCGCTGCCTGGATCGCGACGGGCCCGGGGCCACTCATCCGCGGCAACGCTCCGCCAACACCCGGCCGTCGGCCGCCACCAGGCTGATCGCCAGCGGCATCTGGCCGGCCGCATGGGTGCTGCACGAGAGACAGGGATCAAAGCAGCGGATGCCCGCCTCCACCCGGTTGAGCAGGGCCTCGGGGATCTCCACTCCCGCCGGCACCGGATCGGGGATATAAGCGCGGGCGATCTGATGCACGGTGCGGTTCATCGCCAGGTTGTTCTGACCGGTGGCGATGATCAGATTCACCTTGGTCAGTAGACCGTTGTCGTCGACGCGGTAGTGATGGAACAGGGTGCCCCGCGGTGCCTCGCTCACCCCCACGGCCTCGTTGCGATTAAGGCTGGCATGGCTACGAATGCGTCCGCCCAGCAGCTCCGGATCCTCGACAAGGACGGCAATCGCCTCCAGGCAGGCGACAATCTCCACCAGGCGGGCGTGGTGATAGGCGAAGCTCGAAGTGGCGACCCGGCCGCTGCGCTGGCGGAACTCCGCCAGCTCCCGGTCGGCCCAGGCCGTGCCGATGTGCTCGCAGACATTGAGGCGGGCCAGGGGCCCCACCCGGTACATGCCGTCGGGATAGCCGAGCGGCCGGTAATAGGGGAACTTCAGATAACTCCAGGGCTCCACCGCCTCAGCCAGAAAATCGGCGTAGTCGTCCTCCCGCAGGCCATCGGCGACGATCGTGCCCTCACTGTCGCGGAAGCGCAGCTGGCCATCGAGGTGCTCCCAGAGCCCCTGCGGCGTCACCAGGCCCATGAACAGGCTGGGGAAGCTGCCGAACAGGCGCTGCTCCTGTTGCAGAGGGCCATCGAGCAGGCGCTTGTGCAACTCCAGGGCCAGGCGGATCGTCGCCTGGGCCTCGGGCAGACGGCCCAGGATCCAGTCCCGCGCCTCAAGGCTCAGCGGCGAGCGCACGCCACCGGGCACCGCCCAGGCCGAGTGAATCTTGCGACCGCCGAGCAGCTCGAGGATCTGCTGACCGAACTGGCGCAGGCGGATGCCGGCCCGGGCCAGCTCCGGATCGGCCGCCATCAGACCGAAGATGTTGCGGCGAGCCGGATCGCTCTCCCAGCCGAGCAGGAAATCGGGGCTGCTGAGGTGGAAAAACGAAAGAGCGTGGCTCTGGGTGATCTGGGCCAGGTTGAGCAGGCGCCGCAGCTTGACGGCCGCAGCAGGCACCTGCACCGCCAGCAGCTTGTCGCCGGTCTTGGCGGCCGCCAGCAGGTGGCTCACCGGGCAGATGCCGCAGATGCGGGCGGTGATGCCGGCCATCTCGGTGAACGGTCGCCCTTCGCAGAAGGTTTCGAAGCCGCGGTACTCCACCACATGGAAACGGCTGTCGACGAGATGGCCGTCATCGTCGAGGTGCAGGGTGATCTTGGCGTGACCCTCAATCCGGGTGACCGGATCGATGACGACAGTGCGGGCCATCAGCCGAACCTCAGCATCTCGGGCCCTTCCATGCGGGGCCTCTCACCCACCAGCAGCGGCGCGATCGCGGCGCGGATGCGCTCAGCCGAAGGGGGGCAGCCCGGCAGGTAGAGATCCACGGGGATCACCTCATGCAGGGGCAGCACCCTGGGCAGCAGCTCCGGCACGATGCCGGGCGCATGGGGCAGCTGGCCCGTGGCGTCGGCCAGCTCCAGATAGCCCCGCTCCAGCACGGTGCGGGCACTGTCGCGGCCCGGGGAACTGAACAGATTGCGCAGGCCGGGCACATTGGCGCTGATGGCACAGTCGCCGAAGGAGATCACCAGCGCCGTGCGCTGCCGCAGGCTCAGCGCCAGCTCGAGGTTGTCGACATTGGCCACCGCCCCCTCCACCAGACAGACATCCACCCGCTCGGGATAGATCTTGGTGTCGCTCGCCACCGGCGAGTAGACGATCTCCACCGCATCGGCGAGCTCGAACAGAAATTCGTCGAGATCCAGAAACGACATGTGGCAACCGGAACAGCCCGCCAGCCAGACCGTGGCCAAGCGCAGCCTGGGGCGGCCCGGCCCACCGGTCAAGGTGGAGGACTGAGCCTGAGCGTGGGCTTGGGCTGGCAGAGGAGCTTGCGTCATCGTATCCATTGCTGTTGCTCCCGGGCCCGCCGCAGCTGGTGGGCCCGCTCCGGGTGGGGATGCTTTTCGGCCGTGGTGTTCTCCTTGGCGAACAGGGCGCCGGTGGGGCAGACGTCGACACACTTGCCGCAGGAGGTGCAGGCGTCCACCTCACCCCAGGGCTGGTCGAGGCCGGCGACGATGCGGCAGTCGCTGCCGCGCTCGGCCACATCCCAGACATGGGCTCCCTCGATCTGATCGCAGACCCGCACGCAGCGGGTGCAGAGGATGCAGCGATTGTGATCCAGGCTGAAGCGCGGATGGGAGGCATCCACCGAGCGCTGCGGGTCCTGATAGGGGAAACGGGAATGATCCATGCCCACGGCCACCGCCACGTCCTGCAGCTCGCAGTCGCCATTGGCGACGCAGAAGGCGCATACATGGTTGCCTTCGGCAAAGAACAACTCCACCGCCATGCGGCGATAACCCTGGAGCTGAGCTGTATCGGTGTGGATCACCTGGCCTTCCGTGGCCTCGCTGGCACAGGCCGGTAGCAGCCGCTGGCTGCCTTCCACCTCCACCAGACAGAGGCGACAGGCCGCCACCGGATCGAGGCCATCGAGATGGCAGAGGGTCGGCACGGACAGCCCAGCCGCCTGGATCGCCTGCAGCAGCGTCGATCCGGCCGGCACCGCCACATCGTGGCCATCCACCTGCAGGGTGATGACGCTCATGGCCCCGCCCCCGGAACCGCGCCGTACTCCTGGCGGAAATGGCGCAGGGTGCTGAGCACCGGATTCGGCGCCGCCTGCCCCAGCCCGCAGAGGCTGGTGGCCTTCACCATGGCGCAGAGGGCCTCCAGGGCCTCCAGATCCGCTGCCGTGGCGCGCCGCTCCACACAGCGATCCAGCAGGGCCAGCAACTGCACGGTGCCGGCCCGACAGGGCACGCACTTGCCGCAGCTCTCGTTGACGCTGAAGGCCATGAAATGACGCGCCACCTCGGGCATCGCCGTGCCCTGGCCGATCACCACCATGCCGCCGGAGCCCATCATCGAACCGAGGGCGAGCAGGCTCTCGAAATCCACCGGCGTGTCCAGCAGAGCAGCGGGGATGCAGCCCCCGGAAGGGCCGCCGGTCTGCACCGCCTTGACGGCACCGCCATCGGGATCGCCGCCACCCATGATCTCCACCACCGTGCGCAGGCTGGTGCCCATCGGCACTTCCACCAGGCCGGTGTGACGGATCGCCCCCGAGAGGCTGAAGACCTTGGTGCCGCGGCTCTTGTCGCTGCCGATGGCCGCATACCAATCGCCCCCCTGCCGCAGGATCACCGGCACGGCCGCCAGGGTCTCGACGTTGTTGATCAGAGTCGGCGCCCCCCACAGCCCCGCCTGGGCCGGATAGGGCGGCCGGCTGCGGGGCGTGCCCCGCTGCCCCTGGATCGAGTGAAGCAGGGCCGTCTCCTCGCCGCAGACATAGGCGCCGGCCCCCACGCGCACCTCCAGTTCGAGGTTGAAGGAGCTGCCGGCGATGCCCTGGCCCAGCAGTCCCTGATGGCGCGCCTGCTGCAGGGCCAGCCGCAGCCGCTCGATCGCCAGGGGATACTCCGCCCGCACATAGACGTAGCCGTGATCGGCCCCCACCGCGTAGGCGGCGATCGCCATGCCCTCCAGCAGCCGATGGGGATCGCCTTCCAGCACGCTCCGGTCCATGAAGGCACCGGGATCACCTTCATCGGCGTTGCAGACCACATAGCGCCGCCCCGGCGGCTGCAACGCCACCGTGTCCCACTTGAGGCCGGTGGGATAGCCGCCGCCGCCGCGACCGCGCAGGCCACTGCGGCGCACCTGCTCCCGCACCTGTTCGGGGCTCAGCTCCTGCAGCACGCGCCGCAACTGGGCGTAACCGCCATGGGCGATGGCCTCCTCAATTCGCTCGGGATCGACGATGCCGCACCCCTCCAGCACCAGCGGTCGCTGCAGCCGAAAGAAGGGTTGCTCCAGATCGAGGCGATGGCCGGCCAGGGCAGGCTCGGCCTGCAAGGGGATCGGCGCCAGCCCCCGAGCCTGGGCCACCAGGGCCGCAGCCCCCTCGGGCGGCAACCCGCCGAAGAGACGGGTTCCCTCGGGACCATCCCAGGCCACCAGCGGCCCCTGGCCGCACAGGCGCAGACAGCCCACGCTGCGCACCTCCAGGCCACTCCCTGGCTCTGCTGTCGTAAGCGCAGCAATGGCAGACGGTTCGCCGGCCACTCCGGCCGCCGCGGCCGCCCTGAGGGCCGCCAGCAGCGGTCCGGCCCCGGCACTGCGGCAACCACTGGCGCCGCAGCAACGCAACTGGGACCGTTCGCGCGGCGGGAGGGCCACCATCAGGGTGTCCCCACCGCTGCCGGCAGGCCCACCGCCGCCGGCAGGGCAACTGCTGCGGGCAAGCCCAGCGCCGTCAGCCAGGAATCGAGCTCCTGCGGCTGATCGGCAGGCGGCGCGGTGAACAACACGCCATCCAGCACCAGCACCGGCGCCTGACCGCAGGCTCCCAGGCAGCTCACCCGCTCCAGCGCCCAGCGGCCATCCCCGCTGGTCTGATCGAGATCGAGGCCCAGCCGCCGCCGCAGGCCCACCGCCAAACGCCCCGCTCCGCGCACGAAGCAGGCCGTACCGAGACAGACGGCGCAGCGATGCTCGGCGGGGGGCTGGAGCCGAAACAGGTGATAAAAACTGGCGACGCCATAGACCCGGCTCAGGGGCAGCCGCAGCCCCCGTGCCACCTGCAGCAGGGCCGGCTTCGACAGAAAGCCGTCGAGCTCCTGAACCTGGTGGAGGACTTCGATCAGGCCGTGGCTCTGCCCCCCGTGGCGGCGGATCATCCGGGCGATGCGCTCATCCTCGTGGCTGGCGACCTGGCCTGGCCTGGGATCGGCACCACGACCTGAGCGCTGGCCCTCAGCAGGCGCTGGCGGGGAGGCGAGCGCAGCGGCAGCTGGGCTGAAGCCCGGCTGAGCGCTGCCTGGAACTGGAGTGGCCGCCACCATGACCCCGCTGCGGTCCTGATCCCTTGCTAGCCAGTCCGGGGCCGTTCGGCTGCGCCCGCAACCTGGGCGTGACGATTCGCAGCCTCAGCAGCGCTCAGGGATCTGGCACCGGAGCCATGGGGGCAGGGGGACTTGAACCCCCACAACGTCGCCGTCTGCGCATTTTAAGTGCGCTGCGTCTACCGATTCCGCCATGCCCCCGCCGGCCCATCCTAGATTTGTGTTCCCTTGGCTTTGCGTGCCGTGCCCCTCCCAGGGTTGTTGAGCTCGATCACCGCGGCGCTTCCGTTTGAGCTGCCGTTCCAGCTCACGGGTGAAACCCTGTTGGTGCTGGCTCTGTACACCGTCCTGGCCGGGGCCTATCTGGTGGTGGTGCCCCTGGCTCTCTACTGGTGGCTGGCCAAACGTTGGACGGTGATGGGCAAGATCGAGCGCACGGGCGTCTACGGCCTGGTGTTTCTCTTTTTCCCTGGCCTGATCCTGTTCGCCCCCTTCATCAATCTGCGCATGGCCGGCCAAGGGAGCGCACGGGCGTGAGCCGCAAAGCAGTCATCCTGCTGGGACTGGCGGTTTTCGCCCTTGGCGGCCTGGGCTACCTGGGCTTCCAGGCCAGCGGACTGGAGGGCTTCGACCCCGGCATCGCCGCTTCCGGGATCCTGATGCTGATTGTCGTGGGCTGGACGAGCAGCTATCTGCTGCGGGTCGTCAGCGGCAAGATGACCTACATGGAGCAGAGGCGCAAGTACCGCAGCGCCTATGACGCGATCACCGACGACGCCCTGCAGGCCAAATTCGATTCCCTCAGCCCCGAGGAACAGGCCAGGCTGCTGGCTGAAGTGGGCCAGGTCCAGGCCGATGCCGAGATGTGAGTTCGGGGCGATCACGTCTTCGGCAGCCGGGCCCAGGCTGTTCGCCCCTGACCCGTAGGCTCGCAGCCAACGCCAGCCCCTTCGCGCCGATGAGCGCCAGCATCCCCAGCACCGCCGCCACCGGCCCCACCGCGATTGAGCGACGCTTCAGTTCCCTGAAGCAACAAGGCCGCTGCGCCCTGATGCCGTTCCTGATCGCCGGCGACGCCGACCTTGCCACCACCCGGGCCACCCTGCTGGCCCTGGAGCAAGCGGGCGCCGATCTGATCGAACTGGGCATCCCCTACAGCGATCCGCTCGCCGATGGCCCGGTGATCCAGGCCGCAGCCGGCCGCGCCCTGGCCGCCGGCACTACGCCGGGAGCCGTGCTCGCCATGCTGGCCAGCCTGGCGGGCGAGCTGACGACCCCGGTGGTGCTGTTCACCTACAGCAACCCCCTGCTCAACCGGGGCATGGAGGCCTTCTGCCGCGATGCCGCAGCCGCCGGTGCCGCCGGTCTGGTGGTGCCGGATCTACCCCTGGAGGAGGCCGAGAAACTCTCGGCGATCGCCGCCGCCGCCGGCCTGGATCTGATCCTGCTGGTGGCCCCCACCACCCCGCCCGAGCGCATGGCCCGCATCCATGGCGCCAGCCGCGGCTTCACCTATCTGGTCAGTGTCACCGGCGTCACCGGGGTGCGCACCAACCTGGAATCGCGGGTGGAGCCGCTGGTGCAGCAGCTCAAGCACCAGGGCCCCACGCCCGTGGCCGTGGGCTTCGGCATCTCCGGGCCGGCCCAGGCCCGCCAGGTGCGGGACTGGGGAGCCGATGGCGCCATTGTCGGCAGTGCCCTGGTGAAGGTGATGGCCCAGGCCCACGAGGCCGGGGAGCCGGTGGCCGCCGCCGCCGGCCGCTTCTGCGCCGAGCTGCGCAGCGCCCTTGATCACTGAGCCTGGGGGGGTCAGTTGAGCCAGCGGTGAGTGAGCAAGCGGCCGGAGCATCAAGCCAGCCGCTTGCGTCGTGGCCTTGGATGTCCAGCCTGATTTCTGCCAGTGGTCCCTGCTTCAGATCCCAAGGCTGGGGCTGGCTCAGAGGGGTAAATGATCGGCGTAGACGATGCGTGGCTGCAGTCCGCCGCTACCCCCGGCCTCCAGATCACCCGGCAGCAATTCCCACTCTTCCAGGGTGACCCGCCACTCGCCATCACGGCCTGGGGTACGCGGCGGCAGCTCAATCGGCAGGGTGATCTCGCCCGCCCAGGACACCACCGTGCCGTCGATCCCCAGGATGGGAAGCTCCAGCGACGAGAGCGTCTGCCAGGCCAGGTCGGTGCCGATGCTGGCGTCGAACCGTTCAAGGCGGGCGACCATCTTGCGGGTCCTGGCCAGACGCTCATAGAAGTGCATGGGCTTGGCAGCGCCAAGTACCGCTGCCTGCGCGTCGGGCAGATCCGGCACCCCAACGGCACCGGTCACGACGATCCGGACGCGGGTTTCATCGGTGCGGCTGATCGTGGCGGTGCGCTCGGGGGGCAATTGAGCAAAATCGCACTGGGTGATGGGCCCGAGATGCAAATCCTCAAGCGAGCTGGGCTGGTGACGGGCGATCGCCAGCTGTACGAAGGGCCAGAAGGCGGTGCCGGGATCGATCGCAACGTCGACGTACCAAAGACCTCGCTCCTTCGAAAACTCTGGTTTGTAGCTCAGGGTCCACACCTGGGGATTGTCCGGCAGATCGACCAGCGCACGGCGCACTGGCGGGCCAACCGGACGGCCAGCCTCGGGCCGATCATCGAGGCCGGTGAGCTGGAGCAGATCCATGAGCGGCAGCAGCCCCCGCTGGGCAGGTCCCTGTTGAAAAAAGACCGGATCACTGCCCCAACGGGTCACCGAACCCTGCAGCGCTGAGTTGGAGTCTTTGGCCAACAGCAGTGCGAGCAATTCGCCATCGCCGCTTGAGTACCAGGGCCGCTCCAGATAGATCCTCAGCCCGGTCCTGCGGATGCGCCGCAGGCCAAAAGGCTGGCCTGGCTCGGTGCACTCCTGCCAACGGAACAGGGGCAGCACGTCGCGCACCACCACCTTGGCTGGCCGGGCACTGCTGGGAACATCAAGCGTGCTCTCGGGACCGAGAACCGAGATGGAGTCGATTGTGGCGGTCAGCTGAGGCGGGAAGTACTCGCGGTAACGGCTGCTGGCTCGCACCTGATAGGTGATGGTGCGGTGACGGGTGTCACCGATCTCATGCACTGCGGCGTGCAGACGCAGCTGGCTGCCGTCAGGCAAGGGCACCATGGTGTCCTGAAGACCACTCAACACAACCAGGTCCTCCTGGTAGTCGACGCTGGTCCCGCAGGCCGCCGCCATCACGGACCTGCTCTCAGGCTCGTTCTTGGTGGGGTCATCGGCCCATTCCGTCCAGCGGGCCTCGACGTCGATGCGCTCGGTGCTGGGACCGTGGACATCAACCGCGCCGAAAAGGCGGATCGCCGTGTCACCGAGTTGGCGGAACGGCATGAGCAGGGTGGCGCGAGGCACTTCCAGGGGACGGGGCACGGCATGCACCAGCCGCACCTCGCTGGCCGGGGTGAGCCACCAGAACCAACCGTCAGCGGCGGCTTCACGCAGCACCGGATTGGTACGCACCGCTGCCGGCAGTGAGCGCCACAGGCCCAGCAGCTCCAGCGATGTCTTGGGCAGCGATGACGACAGCCGCAACCGCAACTGCTCGCCTGGAGGCAGGCTGACACGCAGCACATTGCCGTCCACCTCAGCGCCCAGCTCGCGGCCGCTCTCCAGCACCAGCCGGTAGGGCACCAGCTGGGGCCAGTCACCCAGGAAGCGCAGCGTGGTGCCCTCAACGGCGAATAACCCCTTGAGTCGATGGTCCTTGCCGGCATCAGGGAAGGTCAGGGAAAGGCCGGCCGCGAGTGGATCAGGCAGATAGGGGAGGACCACCGTGTCGACGTCATGGGCGACGTACTGGCCGCGGCTGGGGGGAGTGCCGTGGGGCAAGTCCTCAGGCTTGTCGTGTTCCGGTTTGTCTGCGGTAGGGGTGGAGTGGAAGGTCACACCCTGCTGTTCCAGCGTGCTGCCGGGGTTGTCGATATCAGCTCTTCGCGCGTCCAGGAAGGAACCCGCCTCCAGCAGCGCGATGCCGAGGGATCGGCGCACCGCCTCCGCAGGAGCAGCCTTGCCGATCGCAGTCTCAAAGGCGCCGTGCAGTTCGCAGCTCAGCTGGCTGGTCTTGGCTGGTGCCAGGTGGCGCTGGCAGGTGTCCTGCCAGCTGGGGGTCAGGTCTGGATGGCTGCTCTGTAGTTCGGTGAGGTAGGCGGCAGGCTCGCTGACCTCCAGCTCCTGGGCGCCAGGGCTGGGCTGGCGAACTCCCGATCGGATCACCAGGCGCTGCAGCGATTCGCCTTCGCTGTAGGCCCAGCGCGGCAAGATCGCCGGTTCCAGCACCGGATCCCAGCGCAGAAAGGGGCGCGGCAGGGAAATCAGCTGGCTGCCTGTAGCACCAAGGCCCAGCCCCACCAGCGCCTCGGCGGCCAAACCCGGTCCCAACTGCAGGTCGGTGCGTTCCAGGAGCTGAGTGGTGGTGGCGGAAGCAGCGCCGAAGGCAAACGCGACCTGGTTGGCGCGGATCGAGCCGACTGGCAGGCGGCTCTGTTGGAGCGTGACCAGCCGCGCACCAATCAGCCGATCAAGCACCGGCACCTTGGTGGCAACCAAACCAGCTGGATCAATGCCGCGCACACCGGCGTTATCCCGTGGCCCGACGCCAGGCTGGGGTCGAAGGGCCTTGAGCCGGCGCCGCAGCCGATCGCCGCCGACGGCACCCTGGCGCAGACCGGGGATATGGGTGGCGTCGGCCGCCGTTGCCGTCCAACGCTGTTGCATCAGCTGCACAGCTTCGGCCGTGGAGAGCAGCGGCGCCGTTCCTGCAGGGCTGGAGTTCCCGGCCAGGTCGACGGCGAAGGCACGGAAGCTGTAGCTGCGCCCGTAGCGCAACCGCGGCAATGAACCCGGTTGCACCTGGCTGGTGCTGATCACCGGGTTGATGGGGTGGTTTTCAAGCGGCGGCTTGTCGAGCAGTTGTCCGTCCTGGGGTTCACCCTCGCCGGCGATGATCTTCCCGGGCCGTGGCGCCGACAGCGACCAACCATCCCAGCCAGCCAGCACCTCATGGGCGTAGCGATCGGCGTTCGGCTGGCTGTCGCTGCGGCTCAGACTGGCTCCCTGCAGGAAACCTTTGTCGGCGACGTCCGTCAGCACCGGGCCGAAGCCATCAAGGATCACGCTGAGCAGGCGTTGGTGCAGCGAGTGCCATTGGTTGCTGACGTCATCCCAGACCTCAAGGCGCAGGCCGCGTCTCACCTGCTCCAGGCTGAGCGGAGCACCATTTCCGGCCAGCAGGGCAGCCAGCTTGGCGGGGGCATCCTTGAGGTGGCTCTGAAGCTGCACGGGCCGCTCGATGCGGGCGATCGAGAAGCCTGTGGCTCGCAGGCTTGCGGGGGCGGAGTTGACCGGATCGCCGTTGCGCTCGAGTACAGACAATCGCAGGAGGTTACGGGTGTACTGCTCGAGCTTGAGAGCCGAAGCGTCAGGGTCGAGGTCGAGCAGGGTGAAGCGAGTTTCATCGCCCAGTTTCAACAGGCCGTGAGAGTAATCGCCCGTTGCCGACACGGTGGTGAAGGAGTGGCCGGCGACGGCACAGTTGGTTTTCGGTTGGTGGTTGCGATGCGGAAGCCATCGTCTGATCGGCAGGCTGGAGACATCAAGATCGGCCTGGATCCAGCTGAGACCATCAAGCAGGCTCAGGTTGTCGATGTGCAGATCGACGATCAGACCGAGCTTGCGCAGCAGAGGTGATAGATCGCCCAGCCAGCCCACGCGCTCGTGAAAATCGGGTGCCGGTCGGGGGATGGGCTTGGGCAGGGTGCCAGCCTTGGGATAGTCCTTGTATTCATCCTGCTGATCCTCCGGCCGCTGGTAGTAACGGCGGGCGGCCTGCAGGTCGATCATTCCCTGGAGCAGCGACTGGCTCGTCGAAAGTGGCCTGAACAGTTCAGCGCCGCCGGCTTTGTGACCGACGATGCCGTCACCGCCCAAGTCCCGTAGCTTGTCAGTGAGGGTCTTGTCGAACTGCCCCTCAATGATTTCAAGCAGGCTGGGCCGGACGCCAGCCATGTTCGCCTGGAAGCGAACCAGAAGCGAGCTCAGCGGATTGCTGGCGACTCCCGGTGCCGCCAGCGGTGAACTCCACATCGCCGCGGCGTGGTTGATCAGGGCGTAGGCCTGCATCCGGTGAGCTGGAAAGCTGTGCCAGGGGGTGTCGGTGAAGTTGGGCGCATTCCAGGGACGCACCGGCAAACTCGCCGGGAACACGCGGCTCCAGAGCTCTGGATCAAGCTGATCCAGCAGCGGCGTGACGGGCAGTTCGACCACCTGGCTGCCTTTACCTCCACGCAGGCTGAAGTGAGCATTGGCCAAGCGCTTCGTCCATTCGCTGGTGAGCTTGAACTCACCCAGTTGCCCCTCGCTGCCATCCGGCACGAGGTGATGGCTGATGAACAGGGAGACGTGGAATTGCTCGCTGGGTGAGGCCGAGTAGGGCAGGGCCGTGACAGTGAAAGACTCGGAAGCCATCGGTTCAGGCGACCGCGAAGGCGGCACAGTATTGGGACCAGGCAGGGGCGGTTGCATCACGGTCTGTGATGCCCATCACTTGCGCGAAGGTGGGATCGCCATTGGCGCCGGCCAGGCGTTTCTCGCAGGTGACGGTGACCGAAAAGGAGAGCAGGAACACCTCCACTTCGATCTCAAGGGAGGCGCGGCCGACCATCTTGCCGCTGTCGAACTCGTAAGTGAGTGCAAGTTCGAGGGTGATGGAGGCGGAAATCAGGCCGAGCACGTCCACCTCTCCGCGGATGCGGAAGTAGCCCGTGAGGGAACCGGCTTGGGCATCAAGCCGCAGGTAGATGCCCACCATCACCGAAACCGAGCCGGAGGCGACGCCGAGGCTGATGGCCAGACAGGCGCCTGCCTCCAGCGCCATCTCCAGCACCACCAGCCCGCGTGGCGAGAGGCGCATGGCCACAAAGCCACCGCCACCGATCGCCATCACCGTGAGACAGAAGGGCTTCTCACGGGTGCAGAAGTTGAAACCGAAGGTGAGGGCCTCCTTGCCCAGAAAGGGCACGCGGGCATCGGCACCGAAGCTGATGTTCTGGAGGGCGAACACGCCGATCGCGGTGGCCGGCAGGGCCAGGTTGAAGCCGGCTGTCACGCCCTCGCTGCTGACGTCGAGGTAGGGCGGATCCGAGAAGGCGTCAAAGGGGATCAGGTCTTTCAGGGTCTGGATGAAGGACAGCACACCGACAAACTCAATGCCGCCGAACACCACATCGACCTCGGCCTTCCGCCCGGAGGCGCTGCGGAAAGCAAGACGCTTGAAGTTGATGCGCAGCAATGCAGCATCAGGGAAGAGATTGAGCTTGAAGTCGCGCAGTTCAGCGAGGACGTCGACACCGACACCGCTCTGGCCTGCAGCGCGGGCCTCCACCGAGAGTGTCAGTCCGTGTTCAGGCACCTCGAACAGGGCTGGGGACGAATCCGGGAAATTCCTGAGCCTGGGCTGCCATTGGTAGCTGGCGCGGAAGCCGCCGCCTTCCGGCAGCAGGCCCTTCACGAAGTCCCCGACCGAAGCAAGCGTGGCAGCGAGGGCCGTGTCGTTCAGCGCGGGCTCCAGTGCATGCACGAGCCGCTCCAGTTCGGCACGCAGGGCTGTGGGCAGCGGCAGCTCCTGCAGCAAGGTCTGCAACTCTGCGATCACCACGCCGATCGTCTTAAGCCCGGTCGCCGTAGCGGACTTGACATCATCGGGTTCCTTGGCGGCGCTTGGCTCAAGCAAGGCTTTGATGGCGGCAAGGACGGGCCCGATCTGGGCATCGAGCTGCAGCTGTACCTTCTCCAGGCTGGCCTTTGCATCGGCCGCCTGCTGGCGCAACTTCTCGGTGGGTTCAGGTGTCGCCGCTGGTGTCAGGCGGGTGACGCCCTCTGCCACCACCGCCTGGAGGGCAGCGAGGTCGCTCAGCAGAGCGGAGATGGCATCGAGCTGGTTGCTGATGAAGGTCGGGGCATCGCCGAGATCGCCAAAATCAAGGATGTCAGTGAGATCAAACAGCCCGAACAGCTTCGGCACGGCACCGGCCAGGAAGGCAGCGGGATTGAACGTGCCCGATGAGATGTTGTCGATCTCCCCCACAGTCCCGAGCGTGCGGGACAAGCCACGGATCGGCAGGTCGGGTTGGAGGAACCCTCCGGAGCGGTCGGTGCCGCCGCTGAAGGAGATCGCGGCTGGATCCTTGAGCTGGAGGAACACCTGAGCGGCGTTGCTGCCTGCAAAGCCGGTGTTTCTATAAGTGTCGGTGTACGACACGTTGACGGGCGGAGCATCCGGCGCCAGGTGACGCATGGCCGGGATGATCACATCCGCGCTGCTGAGCTTTGGGGTGGAGCTGGCGCTGCCGGCCGGCCCTGGCCTGCCGGTGAAGTAGAGCCGAACCGCCTCAAAGGCGGTGTCTCCGGGCACTTCGCTCTCGGCGAAGGCCACGCTCTGGCCGAGGCCCTGGATCGCGTTTGCGGAAATGTGGGTCCATTTGGTCCACGTTTCTGTGATCGTGTCGCTGGAGTATTTGTCATTCGGCAAGTTCTCGGCGACGAACAGCAGCGGCGTCTGAAAACGCACGCGCCGGCCGTTGTGATCGATGCAGACAAGCGTGAACAAAAATCGGTTCCCGCCCACCGCCGGCCAGAACAGCGCTTTCTTGCCTGGGCTGAGATCGTCGCCGTTGTTGAGCGGATCTGCGATGTTGGGCGTCACCAACGGGCGGATCTCGACCTGGCGGAACGGCAGATCCCTGCTGCCATAGCTGAGCAGCGGCTCGGAGACGATCAGAAACTGGCGCTGGCGCAGGTACGCCACAGGGTTGGTGGCTGAATCAATCTTTCGCTCCGTGATCTTGATCAGCGCACAACGGTGTCCGAAGGGAAAGAGGTAGCCGGGATAGGCCACGCGCACGAACTGATCGCGTCCAAGTGGCGCGATGTGATCCCAGGAGAGGATCGAGGGGAGCTTGTATGGCTCCGACGTATAAGGCGTTGTGTCCCAACGTCCATGCAGATCGAGCGTGGCGCCGAGGGAGGAGAGGTACAGCCGCTGCACGTCGATCGGCAGCGGCGTGGTGATCGCTGGATCAGCGCTCTGTCGCACCAGGATCGAGCGGTCCAGCGGGCTGAGGGACTGCCGGAAGGGCAGCTCGGCATCGCCCGGGTCGGTGTCAAGAGGCAGGCCATGGCGATCACGAGCCCAGATGGCTCGCACGATCCGTTGAGCATGCTTCGTCTCAACCACTTTGGCAGCGCTGCCAAGCCGGCTGATCTGTCTCACTCCCAGGCGGGTATGCCAGATCTCCACACGAGCCGGATCGTCCTTGGCAGCAACGGGCAGGAGCGCATGGCAGAAACCGCCGCGCCCACTGGGCGACAGGATCAGCCGGAAGGGAGCCTCGATGGCGGTCTCATCTGCCCGAGGGGGCCGCGGACGAGCCTGGAATTGAGGGATCTCTTCAGCCAAGGCGTCGCTATCGAACACCTGTGCTCCAGTGAGCTGGCCGGACAGATCAATGGCGGTTTCGCCCGCCAGCAGTGATACCGCGGTTCGCAGCTCGCTGGCGCGGGCGATCACACCGCTAGCGGGCGATAGCGAAGCCTTGGTGGTCTTGGCCTCGGTGGCGCTGATCACCAACTGGCCCTGGTGGGTGCGGCCCAGGATCAGCCCACCTGGCAGGCTGGCCATCACCACAAGGGCCGGCCTCTGCAAGATTCCTGTCTCCAGCCTGGAGGCAAGCCGCGGCAGGGCCAGCGGCGCCACTCGCAAGCGCAACCTCGTGATGGCCTCCAGCACACCTCCAATCGAGTAGCCAATGCTCTCGTCGATGGGCACATCAAAGACGAGCCGCGAAGCTTCGGCTGTGCGTGCTGGGACGGGGGATGGTGTTGGTTTGTCGGTGGTTATTTCGGGCGTTCCGTCTTCTTTGACATCGCCGTCCTCATAAAAAGCTCGCTCACCGAGATGCTGGAAGCTGAAGCGCACCTCCAGCCTCGCGCCGGCGGACAGGGGCACCAGGACGGGTCCGTCGCTGGCGCCGCGCAACTCGAGGCCGTAGCCGAGCACGTCAAGCACGACCAAATCTCTTGGCCGCAGCAGCCGAAAGACGTGACTTGGCGGTCCCAGGCTGACACCAGGTTCCGGCGGCCCCTCGCCGGGTTCTGGCCCAGGTAGGCCACCGATCAGCTGCTGAGGGTCAGGCTGGAAGGCAAGCCGCAACTCGGTGCTGGAGTTGGTCATGGTGGCCCGAGGGCAGGGGTGGAGAAGTGCGGAGTAGCACTGCCCTCCCTTATCTCTACCCAGATCAACTGAAGTGGACCTTGCCTGCTGCGCATTTACAGAGGTTTGGCTGGGTTGACCCGATGGCGCTGCCCTTGGACTGCTCGACCTCGACGTTCAGCAGGGCCAGCAACAGATCACGTTGCAGCAGGCCCGGGAATCGAAGCGGAAGACGCGGAAGCCCCGAACAACCCAGGACCCTGATCAAGCCGAGCCTCAAGACGCATGCTCCTACCGTCGTGGCGATCGGGCATCGAGCGATTGTTCAGAACCGGCCTCAATGTCTCCTTTAATTTTTGACTCCAGCCCTCAGAGACGCTCTCCCTGCCGCTGGCTGGAGGCGGCCCCCTGGCGGTCCAGCCCTGGAGCCCAGTGGCGCACGACAAACGACTGACCGGCGGCCGGCGGAGTCGAGCGTTCGATCGTGGTACGCCAACCGCTGGCCCAGTCGATCACCAGGTGAGCTTGCTCTTGGCGCCAAGAGCCGGCTGCGATCGTGTCGATCGAGTTGATCGCCCGACCACTGGAGAGCAGGCTGGCCAGATAGGCCGGCTTGTCGCTCTGGGTGGGGGCGAAGCGGTAGACACCCACCCAGCCCGCCTCCGGGCCCTTCAGCCGCACCGCCTTGCCGGTGTTGGTGGGAGGTTCGTCGCGATTGCTCCCAGGAGCCCATGACCATTGGATCGGCCCCCCGGGCGCCACCAGAATCGTGTCGGACCAACCATCGGCGTAATCAATCCGCACGCCGTTACCCCAGCCCTTCCAGTGGCCCAGCTCCATCAGCTCCGCCGGTGCCATGGTGCCGGCGGCCAGGGGCCGGGGGCCATGGCTGCCCATGGCCGTGAGGGCGCTGCCATCGGGCCGCAACAGCAGGTTGAAGAGCAGATTGTCGTCGTCGGTGAGGGCCCAGGTGCCCAGCAGGCGGCGCGGATTGGGCTCGGCGCTGCCGATCGGCGCGGCCGTGGGTTCGGCCCTGGCTCGGTAGACGGGCCCGCAGGCCGTCAGCAAGGCGAGCAGAGCCAGGGGCAGCCAGCGCAGAACCGAACCCATGCCATCAACGCAACCAGCTCCATCATGGAGTCAGCCAGCCCCGGATCAGCCCCCCGTAGACGCGGGGTGAGGAGGGGAGTCACTATGACCACCAGGATCAACCTGCACCATGACCGAAACCCTTGAGCGCGATCAACTCGATCGCCATGAACTGGACCAGCTGTTCACCTTCCTGGGCCGCATCCAGCAGGAGCCGCCCCTGCGCGAGCAGCTCAACCTGGTCCAGACCGCCATGGAGGTCAGTGACATCGCCAAGGCCGGCGGCCAGAGCTTCCGGGCCGAAACCCTGATCAAGGTCTTTGAGCTCTGCAACGAACTTCCCTACGCCCGCGCAGGCCTGATGGATGAGAAGCTGATCCGCGTCTACCTGCGGCGCGAGTCGCTGCTCTGATCAGCGACAGGCACTTTCCACCATGAAGTTCGTCCTCTGGGGCACCTACTGCGACAACGCTCTCGACAAGCGCGGCCCCTACCGCCAGGAGCACCTGGAGGGACTTCAACGCCAGAAAGATGACGGACTGCTGCTCACCCTCGGCCCCACCGAAGACAGCAGCCATGTCTTCGGTATCTATGAGGCCGACAGCCAGAAGCAGGTGGAGGACTTGCTGCACAACGACATCTACTGGCGCCAGGGCATCTGGACCCAGCTTTGTGTCTACCCCTGGATACAGGCCTTCTGAAGCCTTCTGAAGCTTCTCCTGCTCGGCAGAAATGCATGAAAAAAGGGAGCGGGCGAACCCACTCCCTTAACAACTTTCCTGCGATGACCACAGTCTTCGCAGGCAAAAGCCGATCAGCAGAACTGATCAGCAGCACTGATCACCACAGGCCGCGCACCGGGGGAGCGGGCTCGGGAGCAGGGGCCGGAGCGGGTTCGATGTAAGGAGCGGGAGCAGGGGCAGGAGGAGCCTGCTCCACCACAACCACGGCCGGATGGGCGAAGCGATAGCGGAAGCCGAGTTTGCCGCCCCAGTTGTTGAACGAACCGAAGTGAACGTCGCTGTTGGGGTCGTGACCGGAAACGCCCTGATAAACGCCTTCGGCGTAGACGTCCCAGTTGTAGCTCAAGGCATAGGAGAGTCCAGCCTTGGCCTGCCAGCCGAAGCCGCCATAGCTGAGATCGCCAAAGCGTTGGTTCTCAATCGTGAAGCTGGGAGTGCTGAGGTTGGAATAGCCGATGCCGCCACCGATATAAGGTGACCAACGGCCGAAGGGGAAGTCAACGTAGGCGCTGGCGAAGACGTCGTTCTTGTTGATCGCACCACTGACATTGTTGGTGCTGAAGTCACGGCCGTTGTAGCTGGCGCTCAGGTTATTGAGGCTGGCACGGTTGTAGGAATAGGTGAGTTCGGTGCGGATGGCGCCGAAGTCATAACCGATGCCGGTGTCAAGGGCGAAGCCACCGCCATAGGAGCTGTCGACCGGAATCTGGACGTTGTCACGACCGACATTGACGTCGGTCGTGCGGTTCTGGGGAGCCGATGCACCGGCACCGAGAGTCCAGTACCAGCCCTGGGCCTGGGGGAAACCACCGGTTCCCACGTCACCCACCAGGGGCACGTAGGTCTGGGCGATCTCCAGGGGCTGGGCGGGGACGGCCTGGGGGGCATCGAGGCGCAGTTGCTCGGCACCCGATTGGGGAGCGGCAAGGGCGGGGGCTGCGACGAGAGCGCTGACGGCAGCGGCGCCAGCACCGCGGAGGGCGGCCTTATGCAAGGCGGCCGTGCGGAAGTTGAAAGACATTGGACTGAGGTCTCACACCATTGTCTGTCTAGATACCGTTTCCTTGACAATCTCGGCTTGATGGACACTGGAGCCCGTGTCACATCCGTTGGATGGTTCACGACATCCATCGAAAAGTGCAGATCGCCCCGGTCTGCACGGCTCGGGTTCCCTCAGGTCTGCGGCCAGCCCGCCTGGGCCTGGGACCAGACCCATTGCCCCACCGCCTCGGCGCCACCCTCACCAAGAACCTTGTCGTAACCGGACATCTGGCCGATGCCTGCGGCCGCGATGCGGGCGATGGCCTCAGCACTGGCCAGCTGGCGCCGCTCCAGGGCCGCCAGGCGCAGCGTCTTGCCGCGGCGCTGAATGTTGCCGCCCCCGGCATGGCACCCCGCACAATGCGCAGAAAAGAGCTCCTGCCCCCGCCCGGAGGCCACAGCCAACGTTTGCGCACCCAAGACCGGAGCAGTCGAGACCGGAGCGGCCCAGACCGGAGCGGCCAAGACCGGGGCGGCCCAGGCCGGTACGACCCAACCGCTCGGCAGCAGCAACAGGGCCAAGACAGCCAGACCGGCGAACCATGGGACAAGACGAGTCAAAGGCCCATTGCGGGGAGCGCCCCCATCTTTACGGCTGAACCACAGAAGCGGGGCTGGCACCCGCACCGCAGAATGAGCTCTTGCGCTGTGGTCAGGGACAGTGATCCGTCAGCTGACGGCCGAGGACGATGCCCAGCTGATCGCCGTTTACCGCGATGCCGTGGTCAGTCAGGCGCTGGGCCTCTACAGGCAGGAGCAGATCGAGGCCTGGGCGCACCATGCCGCCAGCGATCCCGCAGTGCTGAGCGCCGTGCGGCGGGGCTACGGACTGGTCAGTTGCGACGCGGCCGATCCCCGGGTGATTGAGGCCTTCGCCCTGCTCGAGCCGATCGATCGCCTCTCCCTGCTTTACTGCCGCGGCCGCTCCTGCCGCCAGGGCCGGGGACGCCAGCTGGTGGAGGCCCTGGAACGCCAGGCCCGGCGCCACCACTGCCGCCGCCTGCGCACCGAGGCCAGCCAGCTCTCCCGCCCGCTGCTGCTCCGGCTGGGCTGGCGCATCGAGGCCGAGGAAGAACTGATCTTTGCCGGCCAACCGTTCCAGCGCTGGCGGATGATCAAGGATCTGCCCTGACCATCAGCGCCGCTGCCATGGCCGAAGACCAGCTGCAGACATTTCTGGAGAAGGTGCGACAGCTCAACGCCTTCGTCGCCCTCAGCGAGGCCGATCCCCAGTTGCGCGATGCCCTGAGGCGCTGCAGCCATCACCAGGAGGTGGTGACTCTGGCCCGCCAGCAGGGATTCGAGATCGGCCGGCGCTGGGGCGAGCCGGCCTGCACCGATGCCGGCGACGCCAATCTGCTGGCGGGGACCTGCCCGGTGCCGGGCCAGGAGCGCATCGAGCCGCTGATCGAAACCGCCGGCCTCAGGCTGGAGCGGATTCACTCCTGCGAAGCCTCAAGCCCCAGCGGCTTCTGGTACGACCAGCCCCAGCAGGAATGGGTGCTCATCCTGCAGGGCAGCGCCCGGATTCGTTTCGCCGATGAGCCAGGGCCCCGGGAGCTCAACCGCGGAGACAGCCTGCTGATCAGTGCCCATCGCCGTCATCGGGTCGAGCGGACGGATCCGCAACCTGGAACGATCTGGCTAGCTCTGTTCTGGTCCCAGCCTTGAGCCGGGCCGAATGGCGCACCAGCCAGTAGGCCATCGCCAGAGCGAGCACGGCGACGCCAAGGCCCACCAGCAGCAGCGGCTTGTTCTCGGAACCGGGGGGCAACACAATCACCTTGCGTCCCACGGCTGTCATCGCCGTGAGCAGCACCAGATCGATCTGCACCACCCGACGGCGCAGATAGGAGGTGATGTTCTGCAACACCTCCAGGCCGATCAGCAGGGTGAGCAGGTCGCCGAGCAGGCGAATCAGCGGTTCACCGGTCCAGATGGTGCGGAACTGCACCAGGTCAAGGACCATGACGACCAGCAACTGCAAGGCCGCCACCACGAGCACCAGCAGCAGCCCGCCTGCCAGAACTTTGGCGAGCTGACGCTCCGCCCGATCCACCAGCGACAGGAAGAAGTCGTCACTGCGGACACGCTTCAACCAGGTCATCAGTTCTTGAAGGGTTGATACGAGGGCTTGGCAGGCGTATCGGAGGGCGAGTTCTCGATCTTGGTGTCACAGGTGACCGAGCCGTCGGCCGCGGTGACGCAGTTGGTGGGCTTGATCTGAGTGGCGGGACCCACGTTGCTGCCCGGCTTGAGCATGAAGGTCTGCACCTGGGCCTGGGCAGGCTGACCCAGGCCACCCAGCACGGATCCCACCACGATCAGCAGCAGGGCAACAGGGCCAAAGCCAGCGGAGCTATGGCCTGAGAACGAGCGATGGGGGGAGGGAAGGGGTCGCATGGTACGGCTCAACAAGGTACGGATCGACGCGGAACCTTCCCACTCTGGCGGCTGTTCGCTAAGCCTGCTGCTGGCGGATCTCCTCCAACAGCAGATCCAGCTGACCCAGGGATTCATCGAAGTCGGGGTGGGAGTCGTCGCGCTCCAGGCCCTGATCCTCGCCCTGCCACATCTGTTCAATGCCGCAGAGCCGGGAGGCCAGGCCGCTGAGACCCTCCTTGGCGTGGATGTTCTGGAGCTCCTCGATCAGCACGGGCATGCGGATCGAGGGGGCCCTGAGGGCCCGGCGCAGATCGGACTGGGTGCGACCGGTGTGGCGCAACCAGTCCTTGAGGAAGGTCTGGAGGTCGTCGAGCTGGTCGGCACTGAGGGTGGACATCACCGGAGAGAGAGGCAGCGGACTGACATCAACGGTTCGCAGGGAACCAGAGGTCCAGTCTGCGCTGCGCCCGCTCCCGGATGTCGGGAGTCAGATGGCGGCTGCAGAGACCGAGCAGGGCCGTGATCGCCACCAGGTCATCACTGAACCCAACCGCCGGTATGAAGTCGGGGATCAGATCAAGCGGCAACAGCAGGTAGGTGAGGGCCGCCAACACGGTCAGGCGTGCCTGGTGCGGTGTACCGCCGTCGATCAGCATCTCGAAGCATTCGATCGCCGGGCGGGCAATCGTGCGGCCAGCCCGACGCAGCAGCCTGGCCAGGAGCGTCTCATCGACAACGGTGGCCTCGACCTCCTCGACGGAGCGCAGGGGCTGGGCAGCAGGGCCCGCAGCTTGAGCAGCGGACATCGGCGTTCTCCTTGTGTGGTGGGGTCCCGGATCGGGACAACGGAGTCAGTCTGCGGGCCTGGGTCGCCCCTGAAAAGGGCCGGTTGACCCCAACAAAAGTAGGGGCAACCGGCCGCCGCAGCACCTGATCTCAGGCTTCCACCAGACCGCTCTCCAGGCCTGCCTTGCGCAACTTGCGCAGGGCGCGCTGCACCACCTGACGGCAATATTCGCGGCTGCACTCCAACTGCCTGGCCACCTCGGCCAAGGTGCGCCATTCATGGCCGCCATCAAGACCGAAGCGCAGCATCACCACCGTGCGCTCCTTGGCGGTGAGATTGGCGCACTCCAGCAACGTCCAGACCGAGGCGGAGCGCTCGGCCAGCTCGGCCCGCTCCATCGGCGGCATTTCCTGACTGGGCAGCAGATCCACCAGTTCGGAGGGATCCGACTTGGAGCGCACGGCCCCCTGCAGGCTGACGGTGACGCTGCGCAGCTCACAGCCCAGCAGCTCCTCCACCTCCACCAGGGACAGCGCCAGGGCCTTGGCGAGATCGGCGGAATTGGGGGACTGGCCGTGGGCCTGCAGATGACGGGCCTTGGCGGCCCGCAGACGGGTGAGCTTCTCGTTGACGTTGACGGGAATCCGAATCGTGCGGCTCTGGGTGGACAGGGCGCGATTGAGACCCTGACGAATCCACCAATAGGCATAAGTACTGAAGCGATGCCCGCGCGTTGGATCGAATTTTTCGACGGCGCGGTTCAGGCCAATCGTGCCTTCCTGAATCAGATCGAGCAGATCGAGCCCCTTGCCCTGATAGCGCTTGGCCAGATTCACAACCAGTCGCAGATTGGCGGTGATCATCTGTTGCTTGGCCCGTTCGCCATTGCGCAGGGTGCGGCGCTCGAGTTCGTCGTAGGAGCAGGCTTCTCCCAGGCCACCGGCCAGGCTGCAGCGCTCCTGCAGAGCCACCATCGCCTGGACTTTGCGGCCGAGGGTGAGTTCCTGTTCGGGTGTCAATAATTGATGCCGACCGATTTCGCCGAGAAAGGCACTCAGGGAACTTGCCATGGATCGGCCGCATCGCTGTTGATTGAACCTAGGGTTGATTTCCGCCATCACTTGAACCAACGGAAAGGTTTCAGACTTCGCTTTCATTCCTGATTTGCCCTCTGCACAACGCCAGAACGTCCCGGTTTGGGTGAGTCACTGGTTTTTGGTTCGCGAATCCCGATCAACCAGCCGTCACAACAGGCGCCCAACTCGAACGATGGAGCCGGGCCGCTACCTTGACGGCCCTTGCCCTTGGTCCCCATGGCCGGCCTTGCTGCCCTGAACGCCGCCATCCCCTCAGGGATCCTGGCCAGCGCCGGCGTCGCCTATGCGCACTACCTCAGCTTCATGGTGTGCTTCGGCGCCCTGGTGCTGGAGCGCCGCCTGATCCGACCGAACCCGGACCGTAAGGACGCCATCTTGATGGTGATCACCGATGTGGTCTACGGAATCGCCGCTCTGATCCTGCTGCTCAGCGGCATCGCCCGGGTGCTTCATTTCGGCCAGGGAACCAGCTTCTACACCGAAAACCCCCTGTTCTGGTGGAAGGTGGGCACCTACCTGGCCGTGGGCGCCCTCTCCCTGTACCCCACGGTGACCTACATCCTCTGGGCCATCCCCCTGCGTAAAGGCGAACTGCCGCAGGTGAGCGAGTCCCTGGCCAATCGCCTGCGCTGGATTCTCAACATCGAGCTGGTGGGCTTCGCCACCATCCCCTTGCTCGCCACGCTGATGGCCCGGGGAGTGGGACTGGCCAGCTGATGTCTCGGTCCCGGTTGATGCTCCTGGCTCGCTCAAGCCAGGGGACTCCATCCCTGCATGGCCTGGTGGCGGCCCTGATCCTGCTGCCCGCCGCTGTGGCCCAACCGCCAGCCGCCATGACCCTTCTGGTCAGTTCAGCAGAAGCAGCGGTCCAACGGCAGCCAGCGGCTGGGGCCGGATCCCAGGCCACCCCTGGGGCTGGCCTCAACCGCCCTGCCTGTGCGGTGGCCAGCAGCAGCCGGCCCATCCCCCTTCCGGCCGGAGACCTGCTGCAGCCGAGCCAGGAGCCCATCGATGCCGATCCCCGCGGCGACGACTACCGCCTGCAGTTGGCCAGCACCGCCCTGGGCTGGCCGCGGCTCGATCGCTGGTGCGTCTGGCTCGAGCCCGTGCGCTCGGCGGGCCCCGCCAGCGTCTGGGAGCAGCGCTGGTGGCAGGCCACCCGCCAGGCACTGCAGCACTGGCAGGCGCTTCTGCCGATCGACCTGGTGGCGGATCCCGCCGCCGCCCAGATCCGCATCCGGCGGCAGAGGCCGCCGCGGCAACAGGGCGCGGACGGTCGGCTGCGGGCCAGCCACGGACGCTCCAGCCTGCAGCTGCTGGAGGTGAGCCGCTCCGGACTGACCCGGCTCGAACCGAGCGTGGAGGTGCTGATCAGCCCGGACCAGCGCCCTCTGGCGATCGAGGCCACGGCCCTGCACGAACTCGGCCATGCCTTCGGGCTCTGGGGGCACAGCGAGCACTCCGAGGACGCCATGGCCGCCATCCCTGGCGCGGCTCCCATCCTGCAGCTGAGCCGCAGAGATCAGGCCACGGTGCGATGGCTGTACGCCCAGCCGAGCCGCTTCGGTCCAGCTCCCGGAACGGGAACGCCAGCCGTGTCCGCACCGTGATCTCGCCGGCTCAGGGGCGAGCGACTCGGCTGAGCGGAGCCAGCAGCAAGGCCAGCAGGAAGCCGAGCAGTTGCACCACCACCACACTCGGTCCTGACGGCAGATCAAAGAGCCCGGAGGCCAGCAGCCCAACCACCGCACAGCCCGCCCCGAGCAGGGCCGCCACAAGCACATAGGTGCCGAAACTGCGACTGACCAACCGGGAGGCACAGGCGGGAATGACCACGAAGGCACTGATCAGCAGCACCCCGACCGCCTTGATCGAGATCGCCACCACCACCGCCAGCACGACGATGAATACCATCCGGTGCCAGCCAGCCGCCACACCGCGGGAGATCGCCAGGGGTTCGTCGATGGTGAGCAGAATCTGGCTGCGGCGCGTGAGCAGCAGATAACCGCCGGCGGCGATCAGCAGCAGCAGGATGACGCCGAGATCCAGCCACGAGACACCGAGAATGTCGCCGAAGAGCAATTGCTGAATGCCGCCCTTGTAGCTGCGTACCCGGCTGAGCAGCAGCACGGCCAACGCCAGCGACGAGGAATAGACGATGTTGAGCAGCGCGTCGGTGGGCAACTGGCTGCGGCCGGCCAGCTGGTTGACCCCCAGGGCGAACAGCACCGCAAAGGGGATCAGCACCAGGGTGGGGTTGAGCCCCGACAGGATGCCCAGACTGATGCCCAGCAAGGCGGAATGGCCCAGGGCATCACTGAAAAAGGAGAGCTGGCGCAGCACGGCCACACTGCCGAGCACCCCGCCCAGCAGCCCCGTGAGCAAGCCGGCCACCAGGGCCCGCTGCATGAACGGCAGGGCGAGCAGCTGGGCCAGATGGGCTGGATCGAGACCTGAATCGAGCATCAGCCCCTGCTGGCGCCCGGATGATGGTGGTGATACGAAACCCAGCCGCGGCCATAGAGACGCTCCAGCTGGGCAGGGCTGAGGGCGTGATCGGGCGTCCCGGAGCAGCGCAGGCTGCGGTTGAGGCAGAGCACACCGCTGCAGGTGCGGCGGACCATGTCCAGATCATGGGAGACCTGCAGGATCGTCCAGCCCTCGCTGCGGCGCAGGTCGAACAACAGACCGTGGAACTGCTCGGCCGCCCTGGAATCGAGACCCGCCTGGGCTTCATCGAGCACCAGGAGCCGCCGCGGCCGCACGACACAAAAAGCCAGCAGGGCGCGCTTGAGCTGGCCGGTGGAAAGATCGCTGACCAGCCGATCCGCCAGAGCCTCGCCGCCCACCTTGGCCAGGGCGAGCGCCACGGCAGCCCGGCGAGCCCGACCGCCCCGCCAGGGCAGCGCCAGACCAGCCCGCTCCCAGCCCAGGCCCACGAACTCGGCCACGCTGAGCGGGAAACGCCCCCGCAGGGCGATGCTCTGGGGCAGATAGGCCAGCTGATCGCGCACGGCCGCCGGCAGCTGCCCCCGGGCTCCGAGGCTGTGACCCAGCACCCTCACCTGGCCACTGCGGCGGGGCAACACGCCGAGAATCGCCTGCACCAGGGTGCTCTTGCCGGCCCCATTGGGGCCCACCAGAGCGGTATCCGATTCGGCTTCGAGACTGAAACTGACGTCGTCCACCACCGTGCTGCCCTCACGGCAGATGGTGAGGTGGCTGACTTCGAGAATCATTTCCGCCATGGTTTCACCCTACCGAGGAATCGGCGCTCGTCAGCTCGAGACGCCATCAACGCCCAAGGGCCTGGAGCAGCTGCTGACCATTGCGGCGCATGGTGCTCAGGTAATAGGCCGCTGCCAGGCTGGGATCGGCCGGGGCGATCTCGATCGGATCGAGGCTCACCAGGGGCAAGCCCAGGTCATGGGCCAGGGCCACGAAGGCCTTGTTGGACGTCTGGGGTTCGTTCACCAGGGCGCGAACGCCGCTCGCTCTGGCCAGCCGGCTGAAGCGCTCCAGATCGGCAGCCGAGGGACTCTGGTCCGGATCATCGACCAGGGCCTCGCTCCTGAGCCGATAGCGCTGGGCGAAGTAGGGGCCAATGGCATGGAACGCCAACAGCGGCTGACCCCTATGGGGCGCGAACTGGCGAGCCAGATCCCGATCGAGCCGATCGAGCTCACGCAGGAAGGCGGCGGCATTGGCCCGGTAGCGGGAGCGGCAGGCCGGATCGGCGGCGATCAGACCATCACGGATCGTGGCCACCTGCTGGGCCGCCCGACGGGGATCGAGCCAGATGTGGGGATTGGGGGGGCCGTGATCGCCGGCGTGAGCAGCCTGGCCAGGGTTGGCGAGGGGGGCGACACCGCGACTCGTATCGATCTGCCGCAGTCCGGTGTTGCCCGAGGCTTCCACCAACCTGTCGAGCTGGCTCTCGAGTCCCAGACCATTGATCACCAGCACGTCAGCCTGGCTGAGCCGGGCCAGATCAGCCGGTGTGGCCTGCCAGTCGTGGGGGCTGAGATTGACCGGCACCAGGCTCTCCACCTGGGCACAGCCAGCGGCCACGGCCCGGGTGAACAGGGTGACCGGCAACACGCTCGCCATCACCTTGAGGGGCTGATGACCGGGGCGCGGTGCTGATGGGCGGGGATTGGCGACGCAACCGAGCAGCGACAGCACCACCAGCCAGGGCACGACCAGCCGCTGGGGCCGCCGCAACCTGATCGGGCCGCGGGACGGGCTGGGCCCAGCCCGCTGAGGACCGGGGATCACGGCAACAACAGTCACAAGGGCAAATGCCAGCGACCCAGACGCCACCAGGTCGCGAATGGGAATGGTTCTCATTCTATATGGGCAACCCTGCTGCGCCCGGGCCGACCTGGCCGTGCTGCGCGCTGACGGGGACGCGGTGCATACAGTTCTTTTCTCCCCGACCAGGCCCGACGATGCGCATCGCCGTGACAGGCGCCTCCGGCAAGACCGGCTGGCGCGTGGTCCAGGAGGCCATCGGCCGGGGCCTGGAGGTGACGGCCATCCTGCGGCCCGGCTCGCTCGCTCCTGAGGGGCTCGCTGGCGCCCGGATCGAGCGCCTGGAACTTGCCGACATCGCAGCCCTGCAACGGGCCTTGCAGGGCTGCGATGCCCTGGTGATCGCCACCGGTGCCCGGCCCTCGATCGATCTGCTCGGGCCCTTGAAGGTGGATGCCCTGGCGATCAGGCACCAGCTGCAGGCCTGCAAGGCTGCCGGGGTGAAGCGCCTGCTGCTGGTGAGCTCCCTGTGCAGTGGCCGGCTGCTGCATCCCCTCAACCTGTTCGGCCTGATCCTGGTCTGGAAGGGCCTGGGTGAACGCTGGCTGGCTGGCAGCGGCCTCGACTGGACGGTGATCAGGCCAGGCGGCCTGAAGGAGAGCGAGCAGGACCTGGAAGCTGAAGGCATCGTGTTCAGCGAGGCGAACCAACAGGAGAGCGACAGCATTCCGCGCCGCCTGGTCGCCCGGGTCTGTCTCGACGCGCTGGAGACCCCGGCGGCGATCGGTCGGATCATCGAGATCACCAGCCGCCGGCAGCAACCCCCCATCGCCCTGGCCGACTGGCTGGCCAGCTGAGCTTGCCAGCCTGCCGATAGTCTCGCGGCCGCCGCAGCACACCCGGATGCGCTGGACCACGCTGGTGCTGAGGGTTGCTCTGCTGTCGGCCGCCGTGGCTGGCATCCAGGCCGTGCGTTGGCTCACCAGTCCGGTGGATCTGGGCCCCCGGTCCCGCAGCAAGCCAGCCGCGACGGCAGCACCCAGCCCCAGGCCAACCACCCCGACCCCGCCACCTGGGAGCTCCAGCAGCGCTGAGCGGATCGATCCCAACCTGCCCCTGTATCGCGGCGAGACCCGGCGTCTTGCCGCCCAGGCGATCGACGACACGGCCCGCGCGCCGATGAACCAGGCCCTGCTTGCCCTGGCCCGCCGCTCGCTGGGCCTTCCGTACAGCGCCTTCCCCCTCGATCACCAGGCGCCCGAGCGTCTGCTGCTCGATCTCCAGCACGTCGACGAACTCCGCTTCGTGGAGAACCTGCTGGCCCTGGTGAACAGCCGCCAGGTGACCACCCGCACCGAAGCGGTGGATCGCTTCAGCGATCACGTGCGCCAACTGCGCTACAGCGGCGCTCTGGTGTCATCTTGCCGGCGCCATCATGACTTCAGCCTCTGGGCGCAAGCGGCGCAGCAGCAGGGCTACCTGGTCAACCTGACCCCCTTTCTGCCCGGAGCCAGCAGCCGCCAACGCCGTCTGAACGTCATCTCCAGCCCCGCGGCAACCGACGCAGCGAGCCAACAGGTCGATCGCAGGGATTGCATCACAAGCCAGGAGAAGACCCTGGCGGTGAATCAGGCCTATGTGCCCCTCAAGGGCCTGTCCGAGGTGCTGCCTTCCCTGCGCAGCGGCGATGTTTTCGTCCTGGTGAGCCAACAGCCCGACCGGGATGGCAGCGATGGGGGCCTGGTGGAAGTCAATGGCAACCAGATCAGCGCCATCCACGCCGCCGCTGGCTCGGGGGTGATGCGCAGTCTGGATCTGGCCCGCTACGCCAGGGAAAGCCACGGTGTGATCGGGCTGGCCTTCTACCGGCCGGTGCCGAACCCGGATGGCCGACCTCAGCGCTGAGGTCTCGGGCGAAGGCTAGGAGCGATGGCTAGGAGCGAAGGCTGTGGCTGAAGCCAGGGCACTGACCTGGGCAAACAGGGGCCAGCGGCTCTGGATTCGGGCCAAGGAGGCGCAGATTCGGAGATGTGCCAGTGAGAACCATTGTCAGGGCCACGGCGGCTGGCCATCATGGGCCGATTCGTGCCAGCGTTCATGGCGTTTTCCACGCCTCCCCCGCCGCCACCGCCGCCACCCTCGTCGCTGAGGGCAGCGCCAACGGAAACGGCGCCTGCCGGCGCGGAAGTCCGGCGTCTGCCGACGGATGAGGAAATCCAACGCATCCTGAACAGCCAGCCCAAGGGCCTGGAACCCCAATCCCCCTTCCGGAACTTCAGCATCACGGCGATCATCGGCTACGTCGCCGGAGCGGCGATGGTGTTCACCGGCTTGAGCAGCCAGGGCAAGGCCAGCGACCAACACGTCGCCCAGGCCGTCAATCTGGCCGGTGGCTTCACCGTGATCTGCCTGGCCTCCATCTGCCGCCACACCAAGCGACTGAGCAGCAGGCGGGACCCCTGAACGCCACCCCCTCGCCCATGGCGATCGCCACTGGTTGGTTGTCCTTGCCGAGCCGCTTGCTTGCCAAGCCGCCCGACAAGCCCGCCGGTGCCGAGCACTTTCAGCGATCCAGGGCCAGCCAGTGACGTCCGTCGAGGGCCGCCTTGTCCTGGCCGAGCTTGTGGCCGCAGGCAAAGCCGGTGATGCCCAGGAGCACCACCAGGGGCTGGGCTCCCTGGTTGCTGAGGGATCTGAGCACGCCCGGCTGGATGACCACGAAGGTGGCCGGGATGAAGGCCAGCATGCCCAGGGTCGTCAGGCCGAAGATCGGCGGAATCAGGGTGCGGCGGCTGATGGCATGGGCCGCCAGCACCGGCAGCCCCAGGACGGGGATGGCGGAGCCGAAGGCCCAGAGCCAGCGCCGGCGCGGGTCATCGGCGAGGCGACGGCGAATGGCCGGTTGGATCGCAGCGCTCATTCGTCTCTCGGCTTTCGCCTCCATGTTGCTGCCTGCTGCCCCGTGCCTGCCCCCAGGGGCCTGCCGCCTGCGGCCTGCCGCCTACAGCCGGCGCGGTGCGCCACGGCGCTGGGCCAGCACCTCCTGCACCTGGCGCCAGGGCACGCCGTGATGGGCCAGGGCCACCTGCAGATGGAAGACGATGTCGGCGGCCTCACCGGCGATCTCAGCGGCGTTGTCGTCCTTGCAGGCCATCACGAATTCGGCCGACTCCTCACCGATCTTCTTGAGGATGCGGTTGTCGCCGCCCTCCAGCAGGCGGTTGGTGTAGCTGCCCGGCTCGGGCTGATCGCGGCGCCCCTCGATCACCCGAGACAGTTCGGTGCAGACGTCCGCCGGTGGCGGCTGGGCTGAGGGGCCGCCACCGGCCGCCTGGCCCGGCTCGGCTCCGACCTCTCGCCCGGCATTCCCCTCGCCGAAGAAGCAGCTGCGGGCACCGGTGTGGCAGGCCACATCGCCCTGCTGCTCGATCGTCAGCAGCAGCACGTCGGCATCGCAGTCGTAGCGCAGACCGCGCAGCTTCTGGAGGTGGCCGCTGGTGGCCCCCTTGTGCCACAACTCCTGGCGGGAACGGCTCCAGTAATGCACCTCGCCACTGCCCAGAGTGCGCTCCAGGGCCTGGCGATTCATCCAGGCCACCATCAGCACCGCCCCATCGAGCCAGTCCTGGGCCACGGCCGGGATCAGACCCGCCTCATTCCAGCGCAGGTCATCGATCCAGGCGGCAGCACTCGGGTCAGGGCCGCTGGGGCTGTCACTCACGGCATTGGCGGCCACTGGTCTCACGCTACCGAGCTGACACCCAGCTCCAGCCGATCCCACATCAGACTGGGATGATGGCCCCAGTGCCATTCCTCATGTCCACACCAGCGGCCTACACCTGCAGCAAGTCCTTCAGCGGCTTCCCCTGCACCCATCGCCAGTGGCGCCATCCCGGCCATTGCCGCTTCGTGCATGGCTACAGCCGCAGTTTCCGCTTCTGGTTCCAGGCCAGAAGCCTCGATCGACACGGCTTCGTGGTGGATTTCTCCAGCCTGAAGCGGCTGCAGCAGCGCCTGGCCGAGCAGTTCGATCACACCTTCCTGGCCAACGCCGACGATCCGCTGCTGGCCACCTGGCAGACCTTGCATGAGCAGGGAGCCCTCGACCTGCGGGTGATGACCAATGTGGGCATGGAGGCCAGTGCCGAGCTGGTCTGGGGCTGGGCCAACGAGCTGCTGCAGGGCCGGGAGGGCGGCCGCAGCTGCTGTTTCCGCGTCGAAGCCCGCGAGAACGACAAGAACGCCGCCTGCTTCACGGCGATCCCCGCCTGGTTCAACGCAGCCGCCCCCGAGGTGCTCGGCGATGGCTACCCCGACGACGCCTGGCCCGAACTTCCCTACCGGGAGACCTCCTACGACGAACCCGCCGACGCCTACGGCGACAGCGGTGAAGAGCCGAGCGACGGCCTGGGCCTCTGGGATGCGCCCTGAGCTGGCGAAGCGGAACGCTGCCGCAGCCGGCCGGGTAGAACCGAAGAGCGAAACGCCGCCATGCCTGCCAACACCGATCTGCCGCTGACGCCCCGCCAGGAGTTGCTGCTGGCGGAACTTCGTGCTGCCGAGCAGGAGCTATCGGGCCAGGAGCTGCATGCGCGCCTGCGGGGCAGTGCCGGCACCATGGGCCTGGCCACGGTCTATCGCCATTTGCGTCAACTGCAGCAGAAGGGGCTGGTGCGCTGCCGCCATCTGCCCAGTGGCGAGGCCCTGTTCGCCCCCAGCGAGCGGGACGAGCACCATCTCACCTGTGTCGACTGCGGCAGCACCCTGCGGCTCTCCCACTGTCCGGTGCACGACCTGCAGCTCCACGCCGCCGACCTGAGCGGCTTCCTGCCCCTGTTCCACACCCTGGAGTTCTTCGGCCTCTGCAGCGACTGCCGCGAACGTCAGCCGAGCCCGTACGAACCATGAGCTGGAGCGATCCGGCCATCAACGGCGGCTCCACAACCGCTGGCGCTGGCGGCAACTGGTGCGCCCCGCGGCGTCCGGACCGTCGCCGCCAGGACGCCAGGGGCCTGGAGCAGCGGCTCCTCAGTCCCTCAGCTCCGCGATGGCTGTCACGGTTGAGATGGCTATCACTGTTGCGATGGCGGGCAGGCCTGCTCGCCCTGACGCTGGTGGCGCTGCTGACAAGCTCCGGACTGTCAGCGACCCGGGCCGCTGGCCTGGCCACTCCTGCAACCAGTCCAGCGAGCGCCAGCCCCCACACCGGCGACAGCAGCGGCGGCGAGGCCGGCAGCTTCCAGTTGGGCAAGGTGAAGATTCTGGGGGTGCCCGTCCTGACGGTCGCTTCGCCCACGGTGGTGGGAGCTGGCCAGGGGCCCGATGCCAGCACCCGGGCCGAGGTGATTGAGGGCAACCTGACCCTGCTCTACAAGCAACACCAGATCTGCAGCGGCGGTGAATCCCTGGCCGAAACCTTCCTGGAGTTGGGGTTCCTGCATGGGAGGGAGCGGGCCTGCGACAGCACCAACAGCGCGCTGCTGGGCGATCCGGCGGCCCTCCGGGTGGAGGTGTTGAAAGGCAGCGGCAAGCCCGATCGGCTCGTGGCGCGGCTGCCCGGACGGGCCGAACCCCTGCCCCTGCTCACCGTCACCGAAGACGATGTCCGCCTCAACGGCATCGGCGCCGACCAACTGGCCGAGCGCTGGCGCAGCCTGCTCGAGCGGCGACTGCGCTTTGCCCGTCAGCTGATGCGCCCGGAGAGCCTGCAGCGGCGCCTCGGCCTGGCGATCCGGCTGGAGCTGGGGCTGAGCGTCGCGATCGCGCTGGTGCTGCTGCTCTGGCGCCGCTGCCGCCTTGGCCTGCTCCGGCTCGAGGAGCGCTCGGCGATGCCCAGCCGCAGCCAGAGCCTCAGGCTCCAGGGCCTGCTGGGGCTCTGCCGCGCCCTGATGGCGATCGTGCTGACCCTGATCTTCGCCATGGCCGGGGTGGCCCTGTTCGCCATTCCAGGCCAGGTCCCCCGGGCCCTCGACCTGCTGCTGCAGCCCTGGGGCATCGCCGCCAAGCTGCTGCTGGGCTGGTGCGTGTCCAGAGCCCTGCGAGCTCTGGTGGAGTTGCTGTTGCGGCAGTGGGCGAGCAACGTCAATGTGCCGCAGCAGCGGCGCGCCCGCCGGGATCAACGCTTTCTCAGCCTGCGGCTGGTGTTCCGACGCCTGATTGATCTGCTGGCCCTGAGCCTTGTGGGGCTGTGGATCCTCAGCGAACTGCCGGGGGTGGCCGAACTCTCCGGCAGCGCCCTGCTGGCCAGTGGGGCCCTGCTCGGCGCCCTGGCGATCGTGTTCCAGGGGCTGCTGCGGGATTTCGTCACCGGGCTGGTGCTGCTCTTCGACGATCGCTACGCCATCGGCGACAGCGTCGAGATCCATGGCTTCACGGGCAAGGTGCTCGACATCGGGCTGCTCAGCACCGAGCTGCGCTGCCTCGATCAACGGGTGGTGGTGATTCAGAACAGTGAGTGCAACAAGGTGGTGAACCACACCAAACTGCGCTCCGGGGTGGAGCTGCAACTGGTGCTCTCCCACGCCGTGCGCCAGCTTGACGCGGTGCTGGGCCTGCTGGCGGCGGAGGCGGCCCGGTTCGGCTCTGATCCCACCTGGGGCAGCGTGCTGCTCGAACCGCCGCAGCTGCGGGGCATCACGGCCGTGAGCCCCGAAGGAATCACCGTCAGCCTGCTGCTGATCTGCCAGAGCGGCCAGCAGAACGCCGCCAAAGCGGCCCTGTTGACCCAGCTGCTGCAACGGCTGCAGGAGCGAGCCATCCCCCTGGCGGACAGCAACAGCTGCGCCACGATGGCAATCCCTTCGTTCACCACACCGGCTTGTCCGCCTGATGGCTGAGCCCGGTGCCACCGCCTCAATCAGCCAGAGCGATCAGCCGCCAGGCTGGCGATCCTGTTCTGGCAAGGGACAAGCGGCATGGTTTCAGGCCACGACGGTGACGTCGATCCGCTTGTGCACGCCATCGGGCAGATTGCGCGAGACGGGGCAGAGCAGCATTCGCTCCTGGATCGAGGCAATGACCCCGGCATCGACGAGCTGGTGCTCCTGAGGACTGGCGCTGGCATCGAGACGGATGCGGAAATCCCCCTCGACGGCGGTCACGATCCAGTCCCTGCTGGTTGTGACCACAAGGTCGGCCTCCACCTGGTACAGGGGAATGTGCCGTTCGAGGGCATTGGTCACCAGATGGAAGTGCTGGCAGAGCAGCAAGGAGATCAGATAGAGACGAAAGCCCGGGATCGTCGGGCTGAGCTGCTGGGCTTCCCACACACCTGAGGCATTGAACAACTCCACCACCAGATCTGTGGTGGTGCGCTCTGGTGGGGTGTGACGGCTGCGCAGCCGAAAGCAAAATCGGCGTTCAGACATGACGGGACGATGACTGGGGGTAAGAGAGAACGGGACGCGAAAGAACCCGGGGCGGTTGGTTGTGACGCCGCCAGGCTTCAAAGCCGGTGAGCAGGGCCGAGCCCAGCACCAGGACAGCAAAGGCACGCCGCAGCAGGCGTTCTGATGTGCGCGGAGCGAGCCACTGTCCGCCGATGGCACCGACCAGACCCCCCATCGACAGGGGGATCAGGGCATGCAATCCCTGCTCCGGCCAATAGCCGATAGCCATCAAAGCCACCAGGCTGTTGAGAGACAGCAGCAACAAACTCGTGCCGCTGGCCAACGGCATGGGTAAACCCGCCAGCAGCACCAGGGCCGGCACGATCGCGAAGCCACCGCCGACTCCGGCAATACCGGTCAACAGGCCAAGAATCATTCCCTGGACAGCAAGAACCAGGACAGAAGC
The DNA here is from genome assembly GCA_903823115.1 of uncultured cyanobacterium. Lineage (GTDB taxonomy): Bacteria > Cyanobacteriota > Cyanobacteriia > PCC-6307 > Cyanobiaceae > Cyanobium. Next base: position 41,628 of record CAIJRN010000053.1, on the reverse strand, counting down.
CGATCCTTGACCTGGCTCCTCTTTCCCCTGACTTTGCTGCAGATCACGGCGAATCATCAGCCAGGCGGCGATCAGCGCCGCCCCTGCAAAGATCCCGAGCTGCATGGACTCGGTGATCCAATTGGCTTTGACCATGCTGCCGCCGATCCAGCTCCCTCCCAGGGCTGGAACACCGAGGATCAGAGCGGCCCGAGGTGCCACCTGCCTGCGTCGGATGTAAGGCCCGAGATTGCCGAGCGCCATCAGGGCGACAACCAGCAGGCAGATGGGAACGGCATCCCGTGTCGAAAGGCCGGCACCGCTCACCAGCAGCGGCATCAGCAGGATCGAGCCCCCAGCACCAAGCACCGCCAGCAGCAAGCCGATCAAGGCGCCTCCGACCAGCAGCAGGGCCAGGGTCGCCAGCATCACAGCGAAATCCGATTCCAAGGCATCAGCGCCAGCAGCCGCGCCATGCCACAGAAGCCACTGACTCCGGCAAACACCAGACCGGCTCCGACGAACCAGCTGAGCAGGATCCAGGCCGGGGCCACGACGTGGCTGAGGATCAGGCCCAGCAGCACCAGCGAACCGGCGGCGATCTGCACCTGGCGCATCAGGGGCAGGGGGGCGTTGGCCAGGCGGCGCAGCGGCAGCCCCGCCTGCTGCCAGGCCGGCAGGCCCCCCTCCAGATCGCAGACGGGACCAGGATGGTTCAGCTGCAGCAACGACTGCACCCCCTTGGCGCTGCGGTTGCCGCTCTGGCAGACGAGCACCAGCGGGCCCTGGGGCAGGTCGGCCTGGTGCAGGCGCGCCAGGGGCACGTTGAGGCTGCCGGCGATGTGGCCGGAGGCGTATTCCATCGGTTCACGCACGTCGATCACGGTGACGCCACGGCTGCCGAGCTGCTCCGCCAGGTCCTGGGCGCTGATGCGTTCTGGACCGGTGCTGCTCGAGCTGTGGTGGTCGGGACGATTCAGGGAGCTGTTGGCCATGGTGAGAAAGGAAGGAAATGACGTTGGGTAGCGGTGATCAGCTGGCGGTCGCGCTCTCGAGCGGATAGCCCTCGTCGCGCCAGCGGCTGAGACCGCCGCGCAGGTTGGCCACCTGGCAGCGGCCGGCCTTGAGCAGCTGCTGGGTGGCCAGCGCCGAACGGCTGCCGGAATGGCAGACCACCACCACCGGACGGTCGGCGGGAATCTCGCCGCTGCGCTGCTCCAGCTCCGGCAGGGGCAGCAGCAGGCTGCCGGGCACGCGGCCATCGGGGCCGTTGAACTCCTCAGCCGAGCGCACATCGAGGATCGTCAGCTGGGTCCGGTGCTCCACCACCCAGGCAGGGGGCAGTTCCGGCAGGCCGGCGTAGCTGCGGATCAACGGTGCCCAGGCTTCCTCGATGGCCTCCTGGCGGGGTTTGCCGGAGCGCATATTGCCGGGCAGGGCCTCGGCGATCTTGTGCGGGTGCGGCAGCTTCATGTTCTCCATGTGCCCCACGAAATCCCGTTCGGTGGCGCTGCCGCCGAGGCGGGCGTTGAAGGCCTTCTCCTCCGCCACTGAGGTGACGTTGCGGCCGGTGTAGTCGTGGCCGGGATAGAGCAGGCACGCATCCGGCAGCGAGAAGATCTGCTCGGTGATCGAGCGCCAGAGGGTGTGGGCATTGCCCTGCTGGAAGTCGCAGCGACCGCAGCCGCGCACCAGCAGGGCGTCGCCGCTGAAGGCCATGGTGCGGTCATCGAGCACGAAGCTGATGCAGCCATCGGTGTGGCCGGGGGTGCTGCGCACCTCCACAAAGCGCTCACCGAAGGCCAGCCGCTCGCCGTGGTGCAGCGGCAGGGTCACGTTGTCGGCACCGGCCGCCGCCGCCAGGCCGATGGCACAGCCGGTGGCCTGATGCAGCAGCCAGCTGCCGGTCACATGGTCGGCATGGGCATGGGTGTCGATCGAGGCCACCAGCTCCAGGTCCAGTTCGCGGATCAGGGAGAGATCGCGCTGGTGCTGCTCGAACACCGAGTCGATCAGCAGCGCCCGGCGACTGGGCACATCGGCGAGCAGGTAGGTGAAGGTGCCGGTCTCGGCATCAAAGAGCTGGCGGAACAGCAGGGCGTTGCCTCCGGCGGCGGCGGCAAGGGACAGAACAGATGCTTGGGCAACGGTCACAGGCCGGAACGCACAGACTGCTATGACGATAGCCGCATAAAGGGCGAAAACGCAAGTCGGTGCCTCAGCTTCGGTGAGCCCGGTGCATAATGCGTTTATCGTCATACAGCATGACCATGGCTGTCGCCGGCTCGATGCCTTCCCCCCAGTTGCTGGAGGAATACAGCCAGTTCTTCCGGCTGCTCAGCGAGCCGGCCCGGTTGCAGTTGCTCTGCCAGCTCAAGGCGGGCCCCATGGATGTGGCCGCCCTGATCGAGGCCACCGGCTTTTCCCAGTCCCACATCAGCCGCCAGCTGGGCCAGCTGCAGCGGGCCGACCTGGTGCGCTGCGAGCGCGATGGCGTGCGCACGATCTGGAGCGCCGACAGCGAGCTGGTGGACGATCTCTGCACCCTGGTGCAGACCCGTCTGAGGCAACGTCTGGAGGCCCAGCTCCAACAGTTGCAGTCCGTCTGAGGCGGCTGTGATGCGATCAACCAAGCCCCGTCAGCCCCAGCTGCTGCGCCGTCAGGCCGGCATCTTCACCACCACCAGCGATGGCGCCTGGTTCCGCCACTGGCGAGAGCCCTACCTGTTGCTGCTGGCCGTTCCCTGGCCCCTGTTCCTGGCCCTGTTGGCGGGGCTCTATCTCCTGGTCAACATCGCGTTTGCGGCGCTCTACCAACTGGATCCAGCTGGCCTGGGTGGCCGGGGCCTGGTTCGGGCCGGATTCGAACAATCGTTTTTCTTTTCAGTGCAGACCCTGGGCTCGATTGGCTATGGAGCGCTCTATCCCAAAAGCACCTACGTCAATCTGGTGGTCACGGCTGAATCACTGACAGGGTTGATCTTCATTGCCCTCAGCACCGGCCTGGCCTTTGCTCGCTTTTCGCGCAGCAGTGTGCGCATCCGCTTCTCCGAACTGATCACGGTGCACAGCTACAACGGACTGCCGACCCTGAGCCTGCGCTTGGCCAATGAGCGCCAGAACACCTTGCTGGACGCCCGCTTGCAGGTCTTCCTCGCCATCGACGAGCAAACCAGCGAGGGACACGTGATGCGCCGTATGCATCCGCTGACCTTGCTGCGCGATCAGAGCGTGGCCTTTCTGCTCACATGGACGGCCATGCACCCCATCGATTCCAAGAGCCCTCTGCATGGGCTCAACCCGACCCAGTTAGCCGCCGCCCAGGCCGAAGTGCTGGTGGGCTTCAGCGGCATGGATGAAACCTTGCAGCGTCCAGTCCAAGCCCGCTGCAGTTACCCCGCCGACCGCATTCATTACGGCAGCTGTTTTGTCGACATGGTTGAAGGTGCCGGAGACCAACGCCTGATTGACTGGTCCCGCTTCAATCAGACACGCCCCTGCAGCTGATCAGTGGCCCTGATCCACAATCACCAGAGTCTGCTTCTCCACCTCGCGAGCAAGAACATCCAGCCGTTGATCTGAACATGGCCCGGCGAGGAGCCTATAAGCATGGACCAGGCCGAACCCTATGGCATCGTGATATGGATACACGGATAGGCGGTGACTGCAGAAAGCTCATCGCTTGTGGCATGGTCTGTGATTCTGGCGAGAGTTGAACAGAGAAAGGGGCCTGGGATGGTCCAGGCCCCGGGTGGAGCGACAAGTGAACGGATCATCATTCGCGACCAGCCACCTGGTGCTTCGACTGGGCAGGATTCAAAGTCCTGTTAACCGATCGCAGGTGCGGTGAGGGCCACAGGCTGAGAGGTCAGCGTGGCGAGATCGAGCGGGAAGTTGTGCACATTGCGCTCGTGCATCGCCTCAATGCCCAGCCCGCCACGGTTGAGCACATCGGCCCAGGTGTCCACCAGGCGGCCCTGGTGATCGAGGATCGAGTGATTGAAGTTGAGGCCGTTGAGGTTGAACGAGAAGCTCACCACCGCCAGAGCAGCGAACCAGATGCCCACCACCGGCCAGGCGGCCAGGAAGAAGTGCAGGCTGCGGCTGTTGTTGAAGGACGCGTACTGAAAGATCAGGCGACCGAAGTAACCGTGGGCTGCCACGATGTTGTAGGTCTCTTCTTCCTGACCGAACTTGTAACCGCGGTTCTGGGATTCGGTTTCGGTGGTTTCACGCACCAGGGAGCTGGTGACGAGAGAGCCGTGCATGGCGGAGAACAGGCTGCCACCGAAGACGCCGGCCACGCCGAGCATGTGGAAGGGGTGCATCAGTACATTGTGTTCAGCCTGCAGCACCAACATGAAGTTGAAGGTGCCGGAGATGCCCAGGGGCAGGGAATCGGAGAAGGAGCCCTGGCCGATGCCATAGATCAGCAGCACCGCCGTGGCAGCGGCGACGGGGGCGGAATAGGCCACGGCGATCCAGGGGCGCATACCGAGGCGATAGCTGAGTTCCCACTCCCGGCCCATCCAGCAGAAGATGCCGATCAGGAAGTGGAAGATGATCAGTTGGTAGGGGCCACCGTTGTAGAGCCATTCATCGAGACTGGTGGCTTCCCAGATGGGATAGAAGTGCAGGCCGATGGCATTGCTCGATGGCACGATTGCCGCCGTGATGATGTTGTTGCCATAGAGAAGACTGCCGCTCACCGGTTCACGCACGCCGTCGATGTCAACGGGGGGTGCGCCGATGAAGGCGATCACAAAGCAGAAGGTGGCGACCAGCAGGCAGGGGATCATCAGCACGCCGAACCAGCCCACATAGAGGCGGTTGCTGGTGCTCGTGACCCAGTCCTTGAAGGAGCCCCATGGGCTGCCCCGGGATGGGGCCAGTGGAGTGGTGGTCATGGGTGAAACCCGAACGAAATTGGGAAGGGCTGTCGAAGGCGGGCCGAGCGGTGGGTCGCTCCCGTGGACATGGACCGCAGATGGGCCTCCGTCCTCCCCATTAACACATTATCGTTGTGAACAGCTAAACGCGAGGCCCTTCCATGCGCATTTGTGCTCAAAGCTTTTCTGGCTTGGTCTCCGTGCTGCTGGCCTTGCTGTTGCTGGGCCCGTTGGCCGCCCAGGCCAGCGACGCTCCCCTGCGCTGGGAGCTCCGGGATAGCTCCGGCGGGCGCTGGGGTCTGGTGCTGTTTCAGCAGCCTGACCCGACCTTCCCCGCCGGTTGGCGCTTGCGATTGCTGAGCCGTGATCCCGACTTGCAACTGGATCACCGCCGCCCCCTGCCCATGGACGACGGCATGGGCGGTCACTGGCAGCTGGCGAACCGCAGCGAGGAGTTGGTGCCCCACGGGAACGACGACCTGCCCGCTCAGGCGGCCCAGTTCGATGCCGAGGGCCTGTGGCCAAGGCCTCAGGCAGCGCTGCCGCTGCGGTTGCTGATCCCCCTGGCGGGTGCCGGCGCACCCGCCGCCGGGGCCACTTCGGTGGTGCTCGGGCCTGAGCCGGTGGCGGCCCTGCATGGGTTGCCTGCCAGCCCGGTCGGTGGCTGAGTCGGCGAAGCCAGCCTGGCAATTAAAGCCGTGAGGGAAGCGCTCGCCTCGCTGCGCTCAAGGCGCTGCCCGCTCCTTGGTTGCAGACTCCGGGGCCACTCGCCAGTCAAGGCCGGGCAACAGGGGAACGATCGCCGGGGTGGAGCCCATGGTGTCGGCGTAGTCGCTGTGCATGGAACACAGACGCCGCTCCTCGCGTCGCGCTTTGAGGCTGAGCACGGTCGCCAGCGCCAGCAGCAGGCCCAGATGCAGCAGGCTGCCGAGGGCCAGGGTCACCCCCAGGGAACAGATCAGCAGCGCCTGGTACAGGGGATGGCGGCAGCGGGCGTAGGCCCCCCTTGTGACCAGGGGCGCCCCGGGGATCGGTTCCGGCAGCGGACTGAGGCTGTCTCCGAGGTTCAGGGCCCCCTGGACGCCGAGCACCAGGCCGATCAGGACGCTGAACCCTCCGATCAGGCGCAGCGCCAGGGGCCAGTGAATCCCCAGCTCCGAGGGGGCAGGTGTTGGCGGCAGCCAGTGGGCGGCGATCAGGATCATCTGGGCCAGCAGCCACCACTCGCCGCGGCGGTTATCCAGCAAGCCCTCCCAGGAGAAGCCCCACGACTGCAGGCGTTGGTTCATTCGGCTCAGCATGATCGGATCGCGGCGGATCAAGGCAGTGGGGGAGCTGCCGAAAGCCCAGCGTCAGGCATCAGGAGCTCTGTCCGGTTCAGGGCAGGCAGGGTTCGGCCCTGGCTTCCCAGCGAGCCAGGGCCATGGCCTCAGCCAGGCTGGAGCAGATCTTGAAGCGATCGTCACCGTCGTCGAGTCCGGCTTCGTCGAAGGCCTGTCTCACCTGGGGCTGGAGATCGGTGACGATGACCCGGATATGCCGGTGGTTCGTGCACTCCTGCAAGAAGCGGTGAAACGCCGAGGCTGCTCCAGCATCGAAGACCGTGATGCCATCGGCATAGAGAATTAGATTCGAATCGGCTTCGGTGGTGTCGAGCAGATCCCGGAGAACACCTTCAGCCGCTGCGAAGAACATGGCGCCGGTGATTTTCACCATGCGCCAGCCAAGCGGCAGGGGCTCCTGGCTGTAATGACGGCTGGTGCTGATGTCACGAATCTGGGTGAAACGAGCCAGATCGCGCAGCAACAGCATGGTCGCCAGAACACAGCCGACACTGATGGCGATCACCATATCGAACGTCACGGTGAGACCAACACAGGTCAGGAAGACGACTCTGTCGGCACGAGGAGCGCTGCGCAGAAGCCGGAGTGCATGGGGAGCTTCGCTCATGTTCCAGGCCACCACCAGCAGCACCCCGGCCATGGCGGCCATCGGGATGATCGAGAACAGTGGGGCGAAGACCAGCACAGCCAGCAGGATGAACAGCGAATGGAAGATTCCAGAGAGCGGTGAACGCGCTCCGGCGGAAACATCGGCGGCCGAACGGGCCAGGGCCGCCGTCACGGGGATACCGCCGAAGAAGGGCGTGATCAGATTGGCAATGCCCTGGCCAAGCAGCTCACCGTTGGAGTGGTGTCGCGTCCGGGTGGTGCGATCGAGAATGACCGCGCAGAGCAGGGATTCGATCGAGCCCATCATCGCAATCGTGAAGGCAGCGGGCAGCAGATCCCGAATCGTCTCGCTGTTCAGTTGAAACGAGCCACCATCCGGACCCGGCAGGTGCCAGGGGAGCTGAATCTGCGGAGGAATCGAGGGCACGCCATGGCCGAGAATGCCGCCAACATCAAAAGTGAAGCGCGATCCGATCGTCTCGATCGGATGGCCATGGCTACCGAGCCAGAGTGACAACAGCGTGCCGGCCAGGATCGCGGGCAGATAGCCGGGAAGGATCCAGCGCCGCTGCGGCCAAATCAGCGCCAAGATCACCGTCAGCCCGCTCACCAGCACGCTGAAGGCATTGAGCTGCGGCAGGGCCGAGACCAGGGCCTGGAGCCGTTGCGGGAAGTGCTCCGGGAGATGGCTGATGCCAAGGCCGAGCAGATCATTGACCTGGAGCAGGGCGATGACGATGGCGATGCCGGTGGTGAAGCCCAGGCTCACGGATTCGGGGACGTATTCAATCAATCGCCCCAACCGACAGAGTGCAAAGACCACCAGAATCAGCCCTGCCATCAGGCCCGCTGTGGCCAGACCAGCCATGCCATGGCGCGCGCTGATCGGCGCCAGCAGCACGATGAAGGCGGCCGTGGGGCCGGAGATGCTGAACCGCGAGCCACCGAAGCTGGCCGCCAGGATGCCGCCGACGATGGCGGAGTTGAGCCCGTACTGAGGCGGAACTCCGCTGGCGATCGCCAGAGCCATGGCCAGCGGGATGGCGATCAGGGCGACCGAGAGTCCAGCCAGAAGATCCGCCCGCAGACCGCTCCAGCCGTACCAACCCTGGGAGAACTGATCGCGCAGGGCACTCATCGGCCTCAGCGCTCCCATCGACCGCTCGCGAACGGAGCTGACTCGCATCGACACGACCTCCTTTGATGTGAATTAAATAATATTCAGCATGCAAACAAAACTGGTTCTCGGGTGCCGCAACAGCGGATCCTCGCAGGTCCGCCAGCACTGGAAAGACAGAAAAAAGCCGGATCGAGTGCTGCCGCTATGTCGTCGAAGCTTTGACTGGTTCGAGGATGGTGGGATCGGCGGGGGCGGAAGAATCGGGATCCTGAATCAACATGTGCTGAAGCACCCGCTCAGGGCGCTCGCTGTCGCGCCAACGAATCAGGTAAGCCGGCATGCTCGTGCCGCGGGCGTTGATCTGCTCAACCGGCACCATCACCCAGCCGCGGCGGGAGCGCCCCTGGGGATTGCGCTTGATCACGGCGTCTCCCTTCTGAAAGCGGAAGCCGATACGTTCAGCACTCATTCAATTCTCAGCATTAGGACTCAATTGTCGGCGAAGCCAGGATCAGCTCAGCCGTCGGCTTCGGCTCCCGAACCCAGCACCTGCTTCTGCCAGTCGGGGCCCATTCTGGCTTCGATGAAATCACGAATCAGCTGGCGGACCACCTGAGAGGGGGTGACGTCCTCCTGCTTGCACAGCGCCTCGAAACAGGCTTTTTTCCTGGGGTCGATCAGGACGCTCAGACGGGCCGTCCGCTCTTCACTGGGCAACGGGGAGGACTCCTGCACGAAATGGCCCAGCAGCAAGCCTACGGACCCGGCACCCACCACATCAACCTCGGATACAGATCAAATAATATCTCATGACAGTCCCTGCCTGCAGAGGGCCTCTGGGGGGCTTCCCGTAGGCGTCTCGGAAGGTGAGAACAACGGAAACGGCGCTGCTGGGCTGTGGGGTCAGGCCACACAGCGGCAAGAATCGGCAGCTTCAGGTATCGCAGCCTGCGGCGATCGTGACTCCAGACCCCAAGCCCCTGCGACATGACATTCACAGATTGAGGCGAACGTTGATCGCTTCAATTCAGCCATCCAATCGATTCTCATCGATCCCAATAGCGTCCCAATCCTTCCACGGACATCGATACTTCACTGTCAGCATCAAGCCAGATCGAAGGCCGCTGCCATGGGGGCACTTCGCTGGCGTACCCGACTGAATCGAAAGTAGCCACTGTGCCTGCCGACTGAGGCCGCCCAGAATCCCTGCCGCCCAGACTCTTGCTGCACCAGCTCAGCGCTGGGAATCGCGGTAATCGCGCTGGACCGAGTTGTCGCGCTCGGCTTCAAGCATGCGCTGCAGATAGACCGGATCGTGCAGGCGCTCGTGGGGTGTGCGGGGCCGAAACCCTGGAGCAGGAAGCAGCAGCTCAAGGCCCTGGGAACTGCGATTCCGCTGCCGCCTCCGCAGCCAAGCCCGGCGCCAAAGGAGCAGCAAGCCCAGGCCAAGTCCCAGAACCAACAGGGAGACAAACGCCCCGCCCAGCTCCTTGGGCTGGGGCTGGGGCCGAACCGCCAGGAGCTGGCGGGCGGGACTCGGAACCAACTTCAGCGCGACAGAGTCAGCAGACAAACCATCGGCAGGGCTGGCTTTTTCCGGCGTGATCGAGCCAGGGCGCACATCGAAATCCATGCGAACGTTATAACCTATCGCGCCAGAATGACCCTGGACGGATTGTAGCTCACCTGATCGAGCTTGGCCAGAGCGAACCTCCGTGGGCTGAACCGCCTGGCCCTGAAACTCCCTGCGGTGATCCCCAGAGCTCTGAAGCGCGGAACAAGGATCCAGCGCACCCACGGCAAGGACCGCTGCAACGGCACCAGGCCCCAGACACTTCGACAGCAGCTCAATCCCCGACAGCAACTGCATTCAATGGCTCAACAACCCGGCCATTTCACACAGAAACATGCGATCGACATGCATCGTATGTGCAGCACAATACCTTGTGAACACTTGCCGGCCTGGCTCCATTCAGGGCCGCGACCGGGCGCCTCAGCCCAGGGTCAGCTCGCCAGCCTGGGGCTGGGGATCCCGCAGCCAGCCCTGCCAGAGCGCGGCGTCCCGCTCGCTGCCCGCTGCGGCCATCAGCGTCACCGCCTGGCTGGCGCGACTGACGGCCACGTAGACGAGCTGCCGGCGCAGGATCTCGTCCTTGGGCCAGAAGACATCGGCAGCGACGAACACCTCGCCGAAGGTGCTGCCCTGGCTGCGATGCACCGTCAGCACGGCGGCCGGGCCCAGGGAGGCGAAGGCATCCCGCAGCAAGAAGTAGCGGCGCCAGAGGGCGCGGCCATCACGCTTGCCCGCCTCGCGGGCCTGCTGGCGCAGCCCCTGCAGCACCGCCTCCAGGCTGGCCCGGGCGGCGCTGCCCAACGGCGGCAGCAGCCGCAGGGCGAGCTGGGTCTCGCCGGCCTCGACACTGGCGGTGAGGGTGTCGATCACCGGAGCCCCCAGCCCCTCCAGGCTGCCGAAGCCAACGCCGAACTCGGCCAGATCACAGCGCTCCGGCTTGACATCGCGCACCACCAGTTCCCGGTTCGAGCCCAGCACCATGTCCGGCTCCTCGGCGGCCTCGGCCCCCTCACGGCAGGCCGGCGCCATCACCGCCGAACGGGTGATCAGCACCTCGCCGGGCAGCACCGGCAGCTGGTCGGCCATCTCGCCGTGCAGGGCCCGGCGGGCGATCGGCACCAGCTGCTCCAGGGAGCGGTTGGTGTAGCAAAGGATGCGGGCCAGATCGGGATTGTCGGTTTCACAACTGCGGCGCAGGGCCGCCTGGGCCGCCGCCAGCCAGGCGGAGCGATCCAGGGCACAGACCATGCCGACATCGCTGCGCAGCGGCGCCAGCAGCGGCGGCCGCCGGCAGGGCAGATCCCCCTGGCGCAGGCCCGTCGCCAGCCGCAGCACCGGCCCCTGATGGCGCACCACCTGACAAAGGTCGGCCCGGCTGGCCCGGCCCAGGGCGAACACGGGGCTGACGGACTCGCCCACCGGCGGCAGCTGGGCCGGATCGCCGACGAACACCAGACGGGTGCGGAAGGGATGGGCGCAGCGCAGGGCGATCTCCAGCAGATCGCTGTCCACCATCGACGCCTCATCGATCAGCACCAGTCCCAGGTGCTCCAGCGCCATGGCCGTCTGCTCGGTCTCCTCGCAGCGCTCCAGATCCCCCTGGCGCCTGAGCTTCAGGCGCAGCAAGCGGTGGATGGTGGAGGGGTACCAGGTGGGCTGCAGACCCACCAGCTCCAGCTGGCGCCGCAACACCCCGACAGCCTTGTGGGTGGGAGCCACCACGGTCCAGCAGAGGCCACCGGCCTCCACCTGCTGCAGCAGGTGGGTGGAGAGGAAGGTCTTGCCCGTGCCGGCATAGCCGCTGAGCACGAAGGGAGTGCCATCGGCTGGAGCGGCCAACCAGGCGGCAAAGGCGGCGGCAGCCTCCTGCTGGTCGGGGGTCAGAGCCGGGCCGGAGGAGGGCGGCGAGCTCACCCCAGGGCCGCAGGCAGGCTGGGGCTGAGCAGCGGGCTGAGCAGCTGGCTGACCTGCTGGATCAGATGCAGCGGCGTGCCGATCAGGGCCAGGCCAGGAAGGGCCACCAGGGGGCCCATGACACTGCCGGCCAGCACTTCCAGCTTGGTGTGACCGAGGTTCTCCTTGAGCGGGTTCTCCCAGAGCGAACCGGTGATCTCGTTCCCCCCCACCAGGCTGTTGACCCGGGCGGCGGTGCGACCGGCGGCGTAGCGCACCCCGCTGGCGTCGTAGAGCACCACGAAGCAAAGGGCCGCCGCCAGGGCGAACAGGGGATCCTGAAACCCCTGGGTCCAGCCGATGCCGGCGGCGGTGCCGGTCATCAGGGCCGAGTGGCTCGACGGCATGCCGCCGGTTTCGAACAGCACGGCGGGACGCCAGCGGCCATGCAGCGCCAGTTCCACGAACAGTTTGGACAGCTGGGCCAGCCCGCAGGCGGCCAGCCCCCACCAGAGCACGGCGTTATCCAGCAGATCGCGCAGCATCAACAGCAGGTGGCCCGAATCGCTGGGGATGGCAGGGGTCATCGATCGCGGCTGGTGATGTAGTCGGCCAAGGCAAGCAGAGGAGCGGCCTTGGCCAGTCCCTCGCCGGCGCACCAGGGGGCCAGGGCCGCCTTGGCCTCGGCCACCAGGGCCTCGGCGCGGCGGCGCGACTCCTCGAGCCCGAGCAGCTTGGGATAGGTGGTCTTGTCGGCGGTGAGATCCTTGCCGGCGGTCTTGCCCAGCACTTCGCTGCTGGCGGTGACATCGAGGATGTCATCGATGATCTGGAAGGCCAGGCCGATGCCGCGCGCATAGGTGCCCAGGGCACTGAGCAGGGCCTCGGAAGCACCGGCGATCTGGGCGCCGCTGATCACGCAGGCCCGCAGCAGGGCACCCGTCTTGTGCAGATGGATGTATTCGAGCGTCTCGAGATCCACCGCCTTGCCCTCGCATTCCAGATCCACCACCTGGCCCCCCACCAGCCCCGGAGCACCGGAAGCCAGGCTCAGCTCGCCGACGACGGCCAACAGCCGTTCGGCCGGCAGGCCGGGACTGCGCAGGGCCACCATTTCAAAGGCACGGGTGAGCAGGGCATCGCCGGCCAGGATGGCGTTGGCCTCACCAAAAACCTTGTGGTTGGTCGGCCGGCCCCGCCGCAGATCGTCGTTGTCCATGGCGGGCAGATCGTCATGGATCAGCGACATGGTGTGGATCATCTCCAGGGCCACCGCCGTGGGCATCGCCAGCTCGCCATCGCCACCGGCCAGCTCACAGGCCGCCAGACACAGGATCGGCCGCAGGCGCTTGCCGCCGGCCAGCAGCGAATAGCGCATCGCCTCCCGCAGCGATTCGGGCCGCTCCGGCCCCAGGGAGCCATCGAGGGCCAGCTCCACCCGCAGCCGGGCCGCCTCCAGATAGGCGGCGAAATCAAACGACATGGCTGGGGCCGCGTCCTGGGCCGGATCCTGGGCCGTGCTCAACGACGCGGTCATGGGGGACTGGGGGCTCGGCGGGGATTCTCGCAGCCTGCCCCCCGAGCGCGATCGGCGGCTTAACAGGGTGGCGCTGCAGGGCGGCCAGCGGCAAGCCCGCCCTGGCCCCAGCGGCCTGGTGAAAACCCTGAAACCCAGGGATTTCCAGAGCCGGCTGGCTGGAACTCCCGCTCTGCTCCCTGGCTTCAGAAGCCGCGGCCGGGTGGATCGAGAACCTGTGGATCGTGAGCGGAGCTCTGCTGGCAGAACGCCCCAAGGACCTGGGGTCGGCGGGATCCCGGCCTCAGATCAGCCCTGGCTCAAACCAGCAGATCTTCCAGCGGTGCCCCATCGACGCCGTGGCGACGGCACCAGGCCAGCACCGTGTTGACCAGCAACATCGCCACGGTCATCGGGCCGACACCACCGGGCACCGGTGAGATGGCGCTGGCGATCGGCTCCAGCTCCTCAAAGCGCACATCGCCACAGAGGCCGCCCTCCGGCCGGCGATGGATGCCCACATCCACCACCACCGCCCCCGGCGTCACGTGCTCAGCGCCGATCATCCGCGGCCGGCCCGCCGCCACCACCAGCACCTCGGCCTGGCGCGTCAGCGCCGCTAGGTCGACTGTGCGCGAGTGGGCGACGCTGACGGTGGCATTCGCCGCCTGCAGCATCAGGGCCATCGGCTGGCCCACCAGGATGCTGCGGCCCACCACCACGGCCCGCTTGCCGGCCAGCTCCACCCCCGCCGCCGCCAGCAACGCCATCACCCCCGCCGGGGTGCAGCTGCGCGGACCCGGCTCCCCCTTGAGCAGGCGGCCCAGATTGAGGCTGTGCAGGCCATCGGCGTCCTTGTCGGGATCGATGGCCGCCAGCAGGGGCCCCTCCTCCAGACCGCCCGGCAGGGGCAGTTGCAGCAGGATGCCATCCACCTCGGGATCGGCGTTGAGCCGCTGGATCTGCTCCAGCACCGCCGCGTCCGCGCTGTCGGCGGCGAGATGGGCACCGAGATTGCGGATGCCGACGCGGCTGCAGGCCTTCTCCTTGTTGGCCACATAGACGCCACTGGCCGGGTCGTCGCCGACCCGCAGCACGGCCAGACCGGGCGGACGACCCGCCAGCGGCAGACCTGCCGTGATCACGCCGATCAGGCGTTGCTCGATCGCGGCCGCAAGGTGCCGTCCATCCAGCAGAGTGGCCATGTGATCAGGGATCGGGCTGTCCAGCACCAGCATGGCCCCTCGCAGAACCCTGCGTCTTGGCCACCGCTAGCGTTTTCATTCCTGTCCCGATCCATGGCCAACGGCTTCCGGCGGCTCCGATCCCTGTGGCGCAGCCTGTTGCGGCTGGAGCGCCCCCGCCTGGCGATCGTGGCCTGGCGCACCGGCGGCATGGCCGCGGTCGTGCTGGCCTGCCTGTTGGTGGCCCTGCTGACCAGCTGGCCCTGGCTGGTGGAACCAAGCCTGCGGCCCGGTCTGCCGGCCCCCTTCACCGTCCGGGCACCCAAGGACGCCACGGTGATGGACAGTGCGGCCCTGGAGCAGCGGCGCAGCCAGATGATGCCCCGCACCCAGGTGCAGGTGGTGGATGAACGGGCCAGCCGCCAATTGCAGAACGAGCTCGATCGCAGCCTGACCCAGGTGCAGCAGCAACGGGCCAGCCAGCAAGCCCGTGTCGACCCGCTCAATCTCAGCACCAGCGAGCGGCAATGGCTGCAGCGCCTCAGTCCCAGCGAGCTGGTGGGCTGGGAGCGGGCCGTGCGCCAGGCCCAGTTGCGCATGCTCAGCCAGGGAGTCGTGGCCAGCGTCGCCGATGATCCCCTGCTCGAGGCCGCCGATCTGCAGCTGGAGGATCAACCGCTGCCGGGGCGCAGCCTAGGCAGTCGCCTGATCGCCGCCAGCCTCGAGGGACGCACCAACCTGCGCAGTGACACCTTCCTCAGCCAGCGGCGCATCGAAGAACTGGTGACCCAGCACGGCCTGCCGACGATCACGGTCCGGCAGGGCGATCTGATCACCCGCCAGGGCGAGCTGATCAGCTCCCAGGCCTTCGATGTGCTCGATTACTTCGGCCTGATCAACCGCCGCCCCCGCCCCCTGCCCTGGCTGGGCCACTTCAGCGAAGCCCTGGCCGCCTGCACCGTCATGCTGCTGGTGATGCGGCGCTGGCGGGCCAGCCTGGAGCCGCGCCAGGCCCTGTTGGCCCTGGCGATGTTGCTGACGGTGCAGGGCTTCAAGCTGGTGCTCGGTGTCCATGCCAGCCCGCTGGCCCTGCTCGTGCCGCCCACCCTGTTGCTGGCCCAGGGGCTGGGCACGGTGGCGGGACTGGCCTGGCTGGCGGTGGCCAGCCTGATCTGGCCTTACCCCCTCAATGACCTGCTCGAATGCCGCCTGGCGATCGCGGCGCTGATCGGGGTGCTGGCGGCCCTGCTGGCCGGGCGCCAGCGCAACCGGGCCCAGCTGCTGCAACTGGCCGTGTTGCTGCCCCCGGGGGCGATGCTGACTCAGGGGCTGGTGATCCATCTGGGTGCCTGGCTCGGAGGAGGCACGGGCAGCTCCGGCCACTGGCCCCGGAGCAATGACCTGTTCAGCGAAGCCCTGATCGTGGGGGGGTTGCTGATGGCCGGCCTGATCCTGGCGCCTCTGGTGGAGAGCTTCTTCGGCCTGCTCACCCGCGCCAGGCTGATGGAACTGGCCGATCTGGAGAGGCCCCTGCTGCGCCGTCTGTCCACCGAGGCACCGGGCACCTTCGAGCACACTCTGATGATCTGCGGCCTGGCGGAGGAGGGGGCCCGGGCCATCCAGGCCGATGTCGATCTGATCCGCACCGGGGCCCTGTACCACGATGTCGGCAAGCTGCACGGTCCCCAGTGGTTCATCGAGAACCAGGATGAGAGCGTCGGCAATCCCCACGACAGCCTCGACGATCCCCTGGCCAGCGCCGCCATCTTGCAGGCCCATGTCGATGAGGGTCTGAAGCTGGCCCGGCGCTACCGCCTGCCCCGACCTCTGGCCGACTTCATCCCCGAGCATCAGGGGATGCTGAAGATGGGTTATTTCCTGCATCAGGCCCGCGAACGGGATCCCGCCATCCCGGAGCAACGCTTCCGCTATCGCGGACCGATCCCCCGCAGCCGCGAAACGGCGATCCTGATGCTGGCCGACGGCTGCGAGGCCGCCCTGCGCTCGCTGCCGCCGGGAACCACCGAGGAGCAGGCCAGGACCATGGTGCGGCGCATCGTCGAGGCCCGCCAGAGTGACGGCCAACTGGCGGGCAGCGGCATCGGCAGGGCCGAACTGGAACTGGTGATCCGGGCCTTCGTGCGGGTCTGGAAACGGATGCGCCATCGCCGCATCCCCTACCCGATTCCGGCCCGCAAGGCCTTCAGCGCCTGATCCCTGCCAGCTTTTCAGAAGCCGCGCCAGAGCTTGGTGCCCGCGCTGGCCCGCAGGGAGCTGACTTTGCGTTCCAGCACGATGATCGCCGGCACCAGGGTGATGGCATTGGCAGCGATCAGGGGGCCGTCATGGGTGATCAGGCCATAGATCCCCCAGAGGCTGATGCCCACGGTGAACAGCACGTACATCGGCAGGGAGATGCCGCTGGCGTCACCACTGCGCACGGTCTTGATCGCCTGCGGAAAGAAGCTCAAGGTGGTGAGCGTGGCCGCTCCGTAGCCCAGCAAGGTGACGGGCAGCGGATGGGCCATGGAGGGGGGCGGCGACAACGGCGCCCGTAATCTGCCGTCCAGAGGGCCGATCCCACAACCAGGGCCAGCCCCAGCTCTGGCGCAGCCAGCGGCACCGTGAGCGAGCAGCATGGACAACGAATCCGGTGCACCATGACCCAGAGCTTTGCGGAGCTGCAGGCCCAGTTACGGCCCGAATGGGGCCGCGAACACGACGGCAACGGCGTCGATTTCGACCTGTTGATGCTGCCCTCCCTCTCGGTCGACCGGGCCCAGCTGGAGCTGGTCACCGGAGCGCACAACTACGAGGAGCGCCAGCTGTTCTCCCTGATCCGCCTGCGCGATCCCGGCGTGCGGATGGTCTACGTCACCAGCAAGCTGCTGCCCGATCTGGTGGTGGATGCGGTGCTGGAGCTGCTGCCCGGTGTGCCCACCTCCCATGCCCGCAAGCGGCTGCACCTGTTTGACACCGACGACACCTCCAGCCGGCCGCTGACCGAAAAGCTGCTGGAGCGGCCCGCTCTGTTGGGCCGTATCAAGGAGCTGCTCAGGCCTGGCCGCAGCTTCATCGCCTGCTATGTCGTCACGGAACTGGAAAAGCGCCTCTCCGAGCTGCTGCAGGTGCCGCTGCTGGGCACCGATCCGGCCCTCGGCTACTGGGGAAGCAAGGCGGGCAGTCGCGAGCTGTTCGCCCGCTGCGGCGTCCCCCATCCGCCCGGCAGCGGCCTCGTGCATGACCTTGACAGCCTGGCGGAGGTGACGGCGGAGCTGTGGGAGGCCCATCCGGATCTGAAGCGCTGCGTCGTCAAGCTCAACCAGGGCTTCAGCGGCGAGGGCAACGCGCCGCTGGAGCTCGAGCCCCTGGCCCTGGCCGAACGCAGCCCGGCGGAACGCCGCCGGCTGTTGCGTCAGGCGCTGGAAGGCCTGCCGATGCCGCCGCCCCAATGGCGGCAGCTGCTGGCGGAGCAGGGGGCCCTGGTGGAGGCCTGGCTGCAGGGGGGCGAGGCGCTCACCTCCCCCAGCGTCCAGGGCACGATCCACCCCGGCGGCGCTGTCGAGGTGCTCTCCACCCATGAACAGATCCTCGGCGGAGCGAGCGGCCAGACCTATCTGGGCTGCCGCTTCCCTGCCGAGGATCCCTACCGCCTCGAACTGATGCGTCATGGCCGGGCGGTGGGCGAGGCCCTGGCCGCCGAGGGTGCACTGGAGCGCTACGCCGTCGATTTCATCGCCCGTCGCTTCGGCGATCACTGGGATGTGCAGGCGATCGAGGTGAACCTGCGCCAGGGGGGCACCACCCACCCCTACATGGCCCTGAGGGCGATCACCAACGGCGATCTCGACCCGCTCAGCGGGCGGTTCCTCTCTCCCACCGGCCAGCCGCTGCACTACGTCGCCACCGACAACCTCTGCGATCCACGGCTGCGGGGCCTCCTGCCCCTCGACCTGGTGGACATCGTGGCCGAGGCCGGCCTGCACTACGACCCGGCCCGACTGCGGGGCAGCGTCTTCCATCTGCTGGGCTGCCTGTCGGAGTTCGGCAAACTGGGCATGACCTGCCTGGGGGACAGTGCCGCCACGGCCCAGGCCGTCTACGACGAAACCCGCCTGGCCCTGCTGGCGGGCGGCACGGCCCGTTCCACCCAGAGCTGAGCGAAGCGATCCGTGACCGGGGCCAGGGGGGCGAAGCCACCGCCGTGATCAGCGGCGGCGGATGGCAGCAGAATCCAGACCATGTGATGTCGGCCCTTCCAGCCCACCATGGCCCCCTCCCACCCACGCAACGGAGCCTCGGATCGCGACGGCAACGGCAGCGAAGACAGCCGAAACCAGCGCCGACCGGGCGGCCAGCCCCAGTGGCTGCCCTGGGTGCAGCTCAGCATCAGCACCATGCTGGTGGTGCTGTTTCTGGTGGTGCTCGCCAAGGTGCGAGAACAGGCCACCAGCATCGGCGAGCTGGAGCAGAAGCTCAGCACGATCGAGAATTCCCGTTCCCAGGACCGCACCACAGCGATGGAACAACAGCTGGAGTCGATGATCCAGCGGTTGCAAGCGCTGGAAAAGCTCAGCGACCATCTGCGCGAGGTGGACCTTCAGCAGCAGGCCCTCAAGCAGGAGCTGCAACAACTGCACAGCATCCCAAGAGCAACGATCACAGCTCCCGGCGAGCCAGCCAGCCAGATCCCTGCCCCCCAGCCTGCCAACCCTTCCCGCCCCTCCGCCCTGCCGGGATCCCCCCGACCAAGCGCCACCCCGCTGCGGCCGCCAACGGACAATTTCTGAGCCTTCCGCATCGGATCCGCCAGACCAGATCCAGGTAAAGACCGCAGGGTCTATCCCTTCACCGCATCGCCGGTGGCGCTGGGCAGGATGTAGCGCTGCAGCAGCACAAACAACACCAACACCGGCAGAATCGAGACCACTGAGCCCGCTGCCACCAGGCGCCAGTCCAAGGAAAAACTGCTGGAGAGTTGCTGCAGACCCAGGGGCAAGGTGTACAGCGATGGATCGTCAAGAATGATCAGGGGCCAGAGGAAATCACTCCAGGTGCCGATGAACACAAACATCGCCAACGTGATCAGATCGGCCCGGGCGGCTGGAATCATCACGTTCCACCAGGCGCCGATCGGCGTGCAGCCATCGATGCGGGCCGCTTCCTCCAGTTCCACCGGCACCCCGAGAAAGCTCTGACGCAGCAGAAAGATGCCGAAGGCGGTGGCGGCCTGGGGCAGGATCAAAGCCCAGAGCGTGTTGCGCAGACCCAGCTGCACCATCAGCAGATAGAGCGGAATCATCACCACCTGAAAGGGAATCAGGATCGTCGCCACCACCAGGGCCAACACCAGGCCCCGCCCCCGAAACCGCAGGCGCGCCAGCGGATAGGCCGCCAGGGAGCAGAACAGCAAGTTGGCGAGCACCGCCAGGGCACTGACGATGGTGCTGTTGAGCAGATAGGTGGCCATCGGGTTGGCCGCGAACAGCTGGCGGTAGGCCGCCAGGCTGGGCTGGGCAGGAAGCAGGGCCGGCGGACTGGTGAAGATGTTCTCGCCAGGGCCCTTCAGCGAGGTGCTCACCAGCCACAGCAACGGCAGCAGCAGCAACAGAGCCGTCAGCAACAGGGCCACCAATTGAATGGCCGTGGCCGCAGTGGAGCGCTGGGGACCGCTGGCGGGGAGGGACATGGCGCGCTGGATCGGGTCCCTGAAGCGAAACGAAGGCTAGCTGTGCAGCCCCACCGGCCGGTTCAGCGCCGCGACGGCCCAGCTCACTTCGATGGCATGGCAAGCCACAACGGCGTGAGAAGGTGGGGGTCACAATCAGATCGACATAACCATGACCATTGCGCCGGAAACCCTGCTGGAAGCCTTGCAGTGGCGCTATGCGACCAAGCAGTTTGACCCCGAACGGATCATCCCCGCCCACCTCTGGTCGACGCTGGAGCAGGCCCTGGTGCTGACACCGTCCTCCTACGGGCTGCAGCCCTGGAAATTCCTGGTCGTCCAGGATCCGGCCCTGCGCCAGGAGCTGCGTCCCCACTCCTGGAATCAGTCCCAGATCACCGATTGCTCCCATCTGGTGGTCCTGCTCGGCCAACGCACGATCAAGGCCGAGGATTCGGAGCGGCTGATCAACGCCACCGCCGCAGCCAGGGGGGTGGAAACCAGCAGCCTGGATGGCTACCGCAACATGATCCAGATTGATCTGATCGATGGCCCCCGCAGCCAGATCATCGAGCGCTGGAGCTCGAATCAGGTTTATATCGCCCTCGGCAACCTGATGACAGCGGCTGCCCTGCTCTCGATCGACACCTGCGCGATTGAGGGATTCTCGCCGCCGGACTACGACAGGATTCTGGGATTGGAAACCAGCGACTACCGCAGCTGCGTGGTCTGCGCCCTCGGGTATCGCAGCCTTGAGGACAAATACGCCTCCTTGGCCAAGGTGCGCTACCCAGCATCAGAGCTGATTGCTTATCGCTGAGCCAGGCGATCGTCAACCTGGGTCGAGCCCAGGGACTCCAGCCACAGGAGGGAGGCTGCGATCACAACCATGCCTGGCGGGCAGTGGATGGGCCACCGAGCGCAGCATTGGACGAGGAATTCAGGGACAGCCTGCCGATGATCTCCCTGTCGTTTTCAGGCGATCCAGGCCATATCCAGAAATAATGCCACGCATGATCTTCAACTCATAGACGTCTTGGGGTGCAGCCCCTGCCTGAATTGATGCTTGAATTCCGGATGCTGTCCATTCCCCAGCCGGCAATCTGAGCGCATAGGCATTGCGCTTGCAAGCCAAGTCATAGCTGCCATCATGGCCGTCAACTGAAATCACAATCGGCAGCGGCCTCCGTCCTGTCGCCGTCACCATGGCCTCTGCCAGGATGTTATGAATCGATGGGGAGGAAACAAGACCGGCAACAATCAAAGACGTGGCCGCAAAGGCGATCCAAAGATCCTTATTGGCAATCCAATCCATGATGTTGCCAGGCAGAGCTGCAGCCAGAAGAAAAGACAGGCCCAGCAGCAATAGCACTGTGGGGGTGATCTCATGGCGCTGGTCGTAGACCATGTGCACACCAAAAGAAGAGGCCAGGCAAAAGCGGATCGCCACCGCGACCAACAGGGCCGATAGGCCACAACAGAGCAACGCCTGCCGCTGCAGAGGAGAGCCCGGTGGCACTGACATCGGGATCTTGACCTGGGAGAGCAGAAGCAAAGCCAGCAGCAGAACGAAGGGCACAACAAACAGAACGTGATCAAACACCAAGTGCCTCGCACCCAGCCACGGCCATTGAAGAGCCCAGAGAAGATTGCCAAGCAGCTGCAGCAGATTGCCGCTGCCCCCATCCTGCTGATGTCGCCTCAACAAAGCGGGCAGAGAGACCAGAACCAAGCCAGCAAATGGCAGCAGGACCGAAGCCAGAAGCGGAAAATAGTTGCGTGGTGCCGAGGATCCAGGAGACTTCTGGTCGAACAGACAAACCAGAAGAAGGGTGGTGCCCGGCATCAAGATGACTCCGAATATGCCAACTTCCCAGAACAGACCGCCAAAGAAAGACTGCAGTACAGCAACCGAAAAGCAGAGACGCTCTCTGGTAACGACCCAAAGATAGAGGATGCATAGGGTACTGATCCAGGCTGCGAGCGTTGGCAGATAAGCAGCCGAACCTGCTCCCCAGAACAGCACCTCCCTGGTCTGAAGATGATGCATCAGGGCAGCCGCCATCAACACACAGGCGATCGAGATTGCCAATGGCAGATAGCCGAGCTGGCGAAACCGCTTCAACAGCACCGGCCATAGCAGCAGCGAAAGTGCCTGAAGATAGTTGACGATCAACAGCGGTGCGATGAAACTCTCCGGCGCAAGTCCGAGTTTCCTGGCCAGATACAGCGACCCAAAAATGGTCGGCTCCGAGACAGGCCTTGGGCTCCAGTTGGTCAGTCTGCTGAGCGTTGATCCAATCGCATCTGCCAAGGTCTGCGATCGCCCGATGAAAATCCAGTCATCCGCCCATGGGGTCACAGCGATAGAGCCAGCCAATACAATCATCGCTAAGATCACTCCTGTCACCAGCCAGAAGCGAAGCGGTCCTCTGATGGCGATGAACGGCTTGGACATCGGTCGCTGGCAACGTGGGTGAGATGGCGTCCTCTTCAGGCGAAGCCCATGGCCTCGTGCTGCAGTTCCTGAAACGATCCATGGCTTGCAGCGCTACCCAGACCAGTCTGCCGAGTTGCCCCAGCGCCGAACCACCTCGGGGCTGGCGTTGATCGCAAGGGCTCAACAACGGCAGGGGCCCGTCTTGGCCACAGCCCGCAGCTGCGCTCCTGCGGCTGCGGTCCCGAGACAGGCCACACTGGAAGCCTGCGGAATCGAGCCATGCGTCCCCGTCTGTTTGCGATCAGCGCCGCTGCGATCAGCGCCACCGCGATCAGCTGTTCTGCGATCAGCGTTGCCCTGGGGGCCACCATCGCAACCCTGGCCCTGACGGCTCAACCCAATGCCGCCCTGGCCCAGGCCTGCGAATGCGGCTGCAGCCAGCCCAGCGTCGGCTATCGGAACCCGGATGGCACCTGTCACTGCTCCTGCCAGGTGATTCCCACTCCCGGCATGACGCCGGAAACCCTCAGCGGCCCTCCCAGACCACCCAAGGCCGGCGGTGGTGACAACGTGCACTGGACGTTCGAGTCCTACGACGATGACGACTGGCCCTACCTGGGGCTCTGGTGACAACGTCCGCGCCTCCCTGAGCCCAGGGCCCGTTGCCGAGCGGCTCCTGTGTGGACGCGACTGAGTTGGGCAGCGGCCGATAAAGTTGTCCGATGACTTCAGATGATCCCCGCCGCCAGGCCCTGATTGAATCCCTGCGGCTGCGCTACGCCGAGGCGGTGCACCAGCAGGATGCCCTGGCCAAGCAAGCCCTGTTCAAGGAGGCTGTCTATCTGGGAATCCAGCCGCAGCTGCTGGAGATTCCCGGCGAGATCAGGATCGACGCCCGCTGAACCAGCCGGCGCTTCCAGCCAGCCGACCCTGGTGGCTGGCTCAGGCCCCCAGGGCTCCGTCCAGGCTGCGCAGGGTACGGGCCAGATCCTCGCGCAGCTCCAGAAACTGCGGTGACACCCGCAGATGGGCCAGGTCGCTGCGCTCCGAGGCCAGGCTGATCGTGCGCACAATCCGACCGGGCCGCGGCGCCAGGATGTGCAGCCGCTGGGCCAGCAGCATCGCCTCTTCGAGATCGTGGGTGATCAACAGCGCCGCCAGGCCGGTGCGTTGCCACAACTGATAGAGGAACTCCTGCATCGATTCGCGGATCTGCAGATCAAGGGCACCGAAGGGCTCATCGAGCAGCAACAGCTGGGGCTCGGCCGCCAGGGCCCGGGCGATCGCCACCCGCTGCTGCATGCCACCGGAGAGTTGACGCGGATAGAGGGAAGCCGATCCGGCCAGACCCACCACCTCGAGAAAATAGGCCGTTCGCTCCCGGATCTCGGGCCGGCCCCGGCCCTGCAGCTCCATGCCGAAGGCCACGTTCTCAGCCGCCGTCAGCCAGGGATAGAGGCTGTACTTCTGAAACACCATGCCGCGATCGGATCCGGGCCCCCGCACCGGCCGGCCATCCACCAGCACGGCTCCAGCACTGGGACGCTCCAGGCCTGCCACCAGGCGCATGACAGTGGATTTACCGGAACCGGAGCTACCCACCAGAGCGACAAACTCGCCCGGCAGAATCTCAAAGGAAATGTCCTCGAGCACCAGCTTGCTGCTGCGGCCCTCACCGAACACCTTGGAGACACGATCGAGCTGAAGATGCATGATTTCAGACAGCCCAGGTACAGGTGCGACGCAACAGCAGACGGAAGCTGAGATCAATCAACAGACCAATCAGACCGATCACGATCAGGCCCAGAAAGATCTCATCGGTGCGCAGGAAGCGCTGGGCCAGGCTGATGCGCTTACCCAGGCCCTCGGTGGCGGCCACCAGCTCAGCCACAATCACCAGATTCCAGGCGGAGGCCATGTTGATGCGATAGGCATCGATCACCTGGGGGATGATGCAGGGGGTGATCACCCGCACCAGCACCTGATCACGCCGGCCGCCGAGGGTGAGGGCCGTCTCCACCAGTTCGGAGGGCACGAACTTCACCGCATCCATGATCATCAGGGTGTTGAAAAAGAGCGTACCGATGAAGATCAGCAGCACCTTCGGCAGCTCACCCAGGCCGAAGTAGATGATCAGCAAAGGAATGAAGGCGGGTGCCGGCATGTAGCGAATCAGGGCCAGCAACGGCTCCAGCAACCGGCAGATCACCCGATTGGCCCCCATGGCGATCCCCAGGGGCAGGGCCACCAGGGCCGAGAGGGCAAAGCCGGCCCCCACCCGGCTGACACTGGCCCGGATGTCGGACCAGAGCAGGCCTTCAGCCGCCTGCTGCTGACCCGCCGCCCAGACCGCCGCTGGCGAGGGCAAAAACAGCTTGTCCACCGTGCCGCTGGCACTGACCAGGGTCCAGACGATCACAACAGCCAGCACGCCCGCCACCCCCAGGGACCAGGGATGGAGCAGGGCCCGCAGCAGCCGTGGCTGGGAACGAGCGCTCATGCTCACTTCGCCGCATCGACGAACTGGGGATTGAGCACACCATCCAGCTTCGGCGGTGTCTTGGCCAGGCCCACCTGTTGCAGGAAGGCACTGATCTGCTGGGCGGCGTAGGGCAACGACTGCATCGTTCCGCCGGGCTTCATCGCCTGCTGGTTTTCAGCGAGGTTGAAAATGTGGGTGCCGGCGTCATAGGCCTGGTACTCCGCTTCGCTGACGCCGGCCCGCTTGGCCAGAATCGCCAGGGTTGGTGCGGGCTGGGCCTTGATCTCCTGGATCGTGGCGAACCAGCTGTTGACCAACTTCTGCACCAGCTCCGGATGCTGCTTGACGAATTCGCTGCGGCAGACCAGGTGATCGCTGATGGCACCAGGGAACTGCTTGGAGGAGAACAGGGTGGTGCTGCCGGGGCGCTTGAGGGCCTCGGTGGTGAAGGGGGCGAACACCCCGACCGCATCCACCTTGCCGGCGACGAAGGCCGCCGCCGCCGCCCCGGTTTCCAGCGGCACAAAGCTGATGTCAGCTGGGGTCAGTCCGGCCTTTTTCAGACCCAGCAGCAGCAGGTAGTGGTCCACCGTGCCCTCTTCGGCCGCCACCTTCTTGCCCTTGAGATCCTGCACCGACCGGATGCCCGGCGCCACGATGATCTGGTCATTGCCAGTGGAGTTGTCGTTGGTCAGCACCACCTGCAGATCGGCGCCACCGGAAATGGAGCTGATCGTGTCATCGAGGGTCTGGCTGTTGCAGTCCAGCTGGCCGGCGTTGAGGGCCTGGATCGAATCGAGATAGCCATCGAACCACTGCAGGGTGACAGGCACCCCGGCCGCCTTGAACAGGCCCTTGTCCTCGGTCACCTTCCAGGGAATCCAACCGGGCCAGGCGCTGTAGCCGATCCGTACCGGTGCGGCGCTGCTAGGCGCCTTGCCGCAGGCGGTGAGCGAGCTGGCCCCCAGGCCGAGCAGCAGCAGGGTGGCCAGCAGACGGGTGCGACGGGGCAGGCGCTTGAGGGGACGAATCGGGGACATGGCGGGCATGGGGTCGGGGTGGGAAGGAGTGGCTGAAGGCAGGGGTAATCGGTGGATCGCGAAGGGGGGCGGAGTGCCAGAAGCGACGGATCAGGGCGGCATGGTGGGCACAGCTCAGAAGAGTTCGAGGTAGCGATCCCGCTCCCAGTCGGAGACATCAGCGTGGTAGTCGGACCATTCCTGGCGCTTGAAGTTGATGAAGGCCTCCGCCATCGCCTCACCGAACACCTGGCGGGGCAGGGGATCGGCGGCGAAGGCCTCCACCGCTTCGGCGAGGGTGCGGGGCAGGGTGGTGAGACCCCGCTGCCGGCGCTGCTCGGCGCTGAGGCGGTAGGCGTTGTCCAGGTTGGCGGGGCCGGGATCGAGCCCCTCGCGGATCCCTTCGAGACCGGCGGCCAGCAGCAGGGCTGAGGCCAGATAGGGGTTACAGGCGCTGTCGGCGGCACGGCATTCGACCCGCCCCCCGGCAGCGGGGATGCGCAGCATGTTGGTGCGGTTGTTGTTGCCGTAGCAGATGAACACCGGTGCCCAGGTGAAACCCGACATGCTGCCCTGCACCACCAGGCGCTTGTAGCTGTTGACCGTGGGGGCGATCACGGCGCAGATCGCCGGAGCATGGCGCAGGATGCCGGCGATGAAGCAGCGGCCCAGCTCGCTGATGCCGCCGCCGCTGGTGTCAGCAGCGCACCCTGGCTCAGGCTCGAACAGGTTGGCGCCGCTGGCCGGATCGGCGAGGGACATGTTGAAGTGGGCGCCGCTGCCGGTGCGATCGGCGAACGGCTTGGGCATGAAGCTGGCCAGCAACCCGTGGCGCCGGCAGATCTCGCGGGCCATCAGCCGGAAGAAGCTGACCCGGTCCGCCGTCACCAGGGCATCGGCGTAGCCGAAATCGGTCTCGAACTGACCGTTGCCATCCTCGTGATCAAAGGAGTAGACACCCCAGCCCAGATCGTTCATCGCCTGCACCAGCTCGTCGAGCCAGCCCAGGTTGTCGAGCAGGCCCCGCAGGTCGTAGCAGGGCTTTTCCAGGTTGTCGCTGGCACTGGCCGGCTCCAGGCCGCCATCAGCGCCGCGGCGCAGCACGAAGAACTCGGTCTCCACGCCCAGCTGGAAGCGGAAGCCCATCGCGGCGGCCTGCTGGCGCACGCGGCAGAGAATCGAGCGACTGCAGGCCTCGAACGGCTCGCCGTTGAGCTGCAGATTGCTGGCCAACCAGATCGTGTCGGATCGCCAGGGCAGCACGGTGGCCGAGGCCGGGTCGGGCAGGGCCGCCACCTCGTCGTCACTGACGTCCTGGGGCACGCCATCGAGGGCGGCGCCGGTGAACAGCTCCGAGCCGGCCAGCATCGACTCCAGATGGGCGATCGGTACGGCCTTGGCCTTGCAGACGCCATGGAGATCGACAAAACTCGCCAACGCGTAGCGCACCTGGCGGGCCTCCAGCAGCGCCCTGACGTCGACAGCACCCATGCCTTCCGGCCAGAGACGGGCGGGAACGGCGGCCGTCATGGCACCAGCACCGGCTCGGGGGCTGACACAGCCGGGTCTGCCACAGCCGGGGCTGCAGCTGAAGCGAGCGCAGCCCGTTGCCGGCGCAGCCAGTCGTGCCAGGCCTCCAGGCCAACGCCGCTGCTGGCCGACACCTGGAACACGGCGCAGCGGGGATTCACCTGCTGGATGTGGGCCTCGATCCGCTCCACCTGGACCGGCAGATAGGGCAGCAAGTCCACCTTGGTGATCAGCACGCAGTCCGCCTCGCGGAACATCACCGGGTACTTGAGCGGTTTGTCGTCGCCTTCGGTGACACTCAGCAGCGCCACCTTGCGATGCTCGCCGATCTCGAACTCAGCTGGGCAAACCAGGTTGCCGACGTTCTCGACCCAGAGCAGATCGAGGCTGGCTGGATCGAGGCGCTGGCGCAGGATCTTCAGGCCGCCGCTGACCATCGCCGCATCGAGATGACAGGCACGACCGGTGGTGATCGGCACCACCGGCACCCCCACCGCCTCCAGGCGCTCGGCGTCGAGCAGGGTGGTCATGTCGCCCTCCAGCACCGCCATGGCGAACTCGGGGGCCAGGGCCGCCAAGCTGCGCTCCAGCAGGGAGGTCTTACCAGCGCCGGGGCTGCTCATCACGTTGAGACAGAGCAGGCGCCAGGCGTCGAAATGCTGGCGATTGTGCTGGGCCTGGTGCTGATTGGCGGCCAGGAGATTGAGTCCCAGGGTGTCTTCGAGGGGCATGTGCATGGCATTCAGGCCGCGGGGGCGACAGCAAGGGACGGCTGGAGACTGGCTGGGGGCGATTCGGGCAGGGTGTACTCCACCGAGCGGATCCGCAATTCGCGGCCGCTGACGATCTCCTCCATCGGGTGATCGCAGCAGGGGGAGCGGTAGGCCGAATCAGGGCTCGGGTTGTAGGTGGCGTTGCACTGCAGACAGCGACCCACCAGCGGCACGGCTTCGATCACCAGCTCGGCACCGGCCAGCCAGCTGGCCTGCACGGCAACGCGCCAGGTGAACACCAGCTGCTCGGGCTCAACGCAGGTGAAGGTGCCCACCTGCAGGTGCACCTGCTGCACGCTGGGGATGGTTGGGGCGTGCTGCTGCTTCCACTGGTTCATCGACAGCAGCAGGCACTTGGTCATGTCGACTTCGTGCATGCCCTATCTCCACTTCTGATCCACGTGCATGTTGCACTCCTGGTGCAGCCAGGCCGGGGTCTGCTTGCGGGGCAGCTGGCCGCTCACCACCAGGTGAGCCATGGTGTCGCAGATCACCCGGGTCGCCATCAGCGAGGTCATGTCGCTGACGTCGTAGGGAGGAGACACCTCGACGATTTCCAGGCCGCAGACCGGCACGTTGCGCACGATCAGCTCCAGCAGTTTCAAGGCTTCGCGCGGCAGCAGGCCGCCAGGCTCGGGCCAGCCGGTGCCGGGCACGAAGCCGGCATCGATGCAGTCGATGTCGAAGGAGATGTAGACGCAATCGGTGCCATCGGTGGCGCGATCGATCGCGAACTGGGCGGCCGCCTTCAGGCCCATCTCGCAGATGTCGGTGACGGTGAGCACGTTGGTCCCCCGCTCGCGGCAGACCTTGACCCCCTCGCGCGGCACCTGCCAACCACCGATCCCCAGCTGCACCAGATTTTCGGCCGGGGCATTGGCCATGTTGGTGGCATGGAACCAGGGGCAGGTGTGCATGCGCTCGTCGAGGTCGATCTCCTGGGTGTCGACATGGCGATCAAAGTGAATGATGCCGATTTTCTTGTCGCCGAGATGGCGGCAGATACCGCGCACCGTCGGAAAACCGATCGAGTGGTCGCCGCCGAGGATGATCGGAAAGGCACCGCTGGCGAAGACATGGGCGATGCCTTTGGAGATCTGGTCGAAACTCTTCTCGTTGTTGGCGGGGATCGTGAAGATGTCACCGACATCGCAGAGCTTGATCTGCTCCCGCAGATCGACTCCCATCTCGTAGTTGTAGGGGGTGTACAGGGCGGAGATGCGGCGAATCCCCTGGGGACCGAAGCGGGTGCCAGGTCGGTAGGTGGTGCCGCTGTCGTGGGGCACACCGACAATCGCCACATCGAACTCGCCGACGCGGTTGACGTCTTCGATGTACGGGGCCTTCATGAAGGTGTTGATGCCCGCGTAGTGGGGCAGCTCACCGCGCGAGAAGGTGGAGATGCGGCGATCGACGATGCTCTCGGCCGCCTCCAGGCCGTAGCGAAGGCCCTGGTCCACCTCCTGCTGCCAGCCCGTCAACGGCAGGGAGCGCTCCTTTTCCAGGGCCGCCTGGCCCTCGGAGGGGTGGCGACTCTCAAAGGCGCCGGATGCTTCGCTCATGGCAACGGAGGGGGAGGGGTGAATGGGGCGGTCTCCCGGGCTTTTGTCCCTCCGTGCCGCCGCAGCCCGAAGGCTCCGGCGCGTTTCTCTCGGACCAGACACCTCGCCACATCCGCAGATGGGCGAGGCCGGAACCCTAGAAACGTTGTCCGCCCGCAGATGCTCCCGCCAGAGCGTTGCCGCTGTTGTCGCGATCGCTACCGACGACCACTCCAGCCGCCGGACGTCAGCTTCCGAGTGCCTGGCCCAGCAGCGGGGAGGGGCCTAGAGCCGAGGCAGCTCGGCCACCGGCAGTGGCGCCTTCTGGGGATGGAGAGGCACCCGCTGACCACCCGCCACCAGACGGTTGAGGGCATTGACGAAGGCATGGGCCGCCGCCACCACGATGTCGGTGTCGGCGGAGTGGCCGGAATAGAGCACGCCGTCATGGCGCAGGCGGATCGTCACCTCTCCCATGGCATCAATGCCTTCGGTGACCGATTTGATGCTGAACTCCACCAGCTCGTTGGGTACGCCGGCCAGCCGGTTGAGCGCCTGGCAGACCGCATCGACCGGACCGGTGCCGATGGCCGCCTCACTCCGTTCGGCGCCATCGGCGGTTTCCAGGCTGACGGTGGCCGTGGGCAGCAGGCCGGTGCCGCAGCTCACCTGCACCCGCTTGAGGATGAAGCGGCATTCATCCTGTTGCTGCACCTGCTCGGAGACGATCGCCTCGAGATCGCGATCGCTGATCTCCCGTTTGCGATCCGCCAACTCCTTGAAGCGGGCGAAGGCATCGTTGAGATCATCGCGCTCGAGGTTGTAGCCGAGCTCCTCAAGTCTGGCGCGGAAAGCGCTGCGACCGCTCAACTTTCCCAGGGAGATGCGGTTATCGGCCAGACCGACGGTGCGGGCATCGATGATCTCGTAGGTGAGGCGGTGCTTGAGCACCCCATCCTGGTGAATGCCCGATTCATGGGCGAAGGCATTGGCGCCGACAATCGCCTTGTTGGGCTGCACCGCCATGCCGGTGAGATTGGACACCAGCCGCGACGTCTTGGTGATCTCCTCGGTGCGCACCGCCGTCAGCGGCGTGGTGCTGTCCGCCGGCCGGCCGAGGAAGGGGTTGTAATAACTGCGGCGCACATGCAACGCCATCACCAGCTCTTCGAGCGAGGCGTTACCGGCCCGCTCGCCGATGCCGTTGATCGTGCACTCCAGCTGGCGGGCGCCATTTTTGACCGCCTCGAGGAAGTTGGCCACCGCCAGGCCGAGGTCGTTATGGCCGTGCACCGAAATCACGGCCCGATCGATGTTGGGAACGCAGCGATTGATGCCGGCGATCAGTTCACCGAACTCCGTGGGGGTGGCATAGCCCACGGTGTCGGGGATGTTGATCGTGGTGGCACCGGCCTCGATGGCGGCCTCGATCACCTGGTGCATGTACTCCGGATCACTGCGGCCGGCGTCCTCGCAGGAGAACTCGACATCCTCGACGAGGGAGCGGGCATAGGCGACCATCTCGCGGGTGATGTCGAGCACCTCGGCGCGGGATTTGCGCAGCTTGTGCTCCAGATGGATGTCGCTGGTGGCGATGAAGGTGTGGATGCGGCGGTGAACGGCCGGAGCCACCGCCTCGGCGCAGGCCTTGATGTCGCCGGCGGCGGCCCGGGCCAGGCCGCAGATCACCGGGCCGTCGGCCGTGCCGACACTGGCGGCGATGCGCTGCACGGCGTTGAAGTCACCGATGCTGGCGAAGGGGAAGCCGGCCTCGATGATGTCCACCCCCAGGCGGGCCAGCTGCTGGGCGATGGCGAGCTTTTCCTCGAGGTTGAGGCTGGCACCGGGCGACTGCTCGCCGTCGCGCAGCGTGGTGTCGAAGATCAGAACCCGGCCGGGATCGCGCGCCATGACAGAAGACAGGGGTTAAGCGGAGTGAGTATGAGTTGGTTGCATTCTAAGGGTTGGCCTGCCGCCTGGCTTCCGGCGGTGATCCCGGTCGCCGGAAGCCAGGCGGCAGGCCTCCAGGGCGGGACTTGATGACCGAGCAAGCTCCGCCACGAACCTGGAACGGTGCAGAGCTTGTCCTGCGCAGAACAGGGCAGTCCAGGAGATTGCCCCTCCCAGGGAATCATCCGAGTCATCGAAAGGCGGTATCCCCGACCCATCGCTGCCCCAGGTGGCCGCTGGCCCTGGCAAGGGCAGCACAGCTCCATGCCCATCCCCATGCTCAAGGCCAATCCGGACGGGGGCAGAGCCGGAGCCAGACGGCAGAGGGGGGCGATCCGCTCAGGGCTGCGTGCGGCTGATTTCCGTCCGGCTGAACACCGGCTGCTGCTGGGCCTCGCCTCTCTCCAGCCGGGGCCGCAGGCTGGCCAGATCGATGAAGCGATCGGCGGCGTTGCGCAGCTCCCGCGCCACCATGCCTTCGGTGCTGATCACAACGATCTGCAGCCCCCGCGCCCGCAGCACCTCCACCAGGCGATCGAGATCGCGGCTGCCACTGAGCAACCACACCTGATCGGTGCGCTGCGCCACCGTCAGCAGGTCGATGGCGATCTCGACATCCAGGTTGGCGCGGGTGTACTGGCGCTGCTCCGACTCGCCGCTACCACTATTGCTGTTGCCACTTCCCCCCAGCTCCCGCAGCGGCCGGGTGCGCACGGTGTAGCCCAGGCTGGTGAGGGCATCGCGGAACGGGCGCTGGTCCGAGGGGTCCTTGAGGCCCGCATACCAGAAGGCACTGGTGAGCTCCAGCTCCGCACCCTCAGCGGCCAGCTCCAGCAGATGGCGGGGGTCGAAGAACCAGCCCACCTTCTGCTGGGCGTAAAACATGCTGTGACCGTCGACCGCCAGAACCCGCCGCATGGCCGTATCGCCCATTCCCGTTCCGTTGGCAGCCTAGAAGCAGCCACTACACTGCGAGCCTTGAGGGTTCGGAATGGCGGCAGGCGATCTGGCCCTCGTGCTTCACGCCCATCTCCCCTATGTGCGCTCGGGAGAGGCGGGCTCCCTTGAGGAGGACTGGTACTTCCAGGCCCTGCAGGAGTGCTATCTGCCCCTGCTGGAGATGCTGGAGGCGGCCGCCGCCGACCCGCGCCAGCGGCCCAGGCTCACCATGGGCCTCTCGCCGACCCTGTTGTCGCTGCTGAGCGATCGGGGCCTGAATGCGCGCTTCGTCGCCTGGCTGGAGCTGCGGCTGGCGCTGATCACGGACGCCCCGAAGGAGCTGGCCGGAGCCGCCCTTGATCTCGAGAGGCGCCTGGTGGAGATCCGCCAGCAGTTTCTCAATTGCGGCGGCCGGCTGCTGAGCCGCTTCCGCCGCCTGCAGCAGGACGGTGTCCTCGATCTGATCACCTGCGGCGCCACCCACGGCTATCTGCCGCTGCTGCGCGATTCGCCCGAGTCGGTGCGGGCCCAGCTGCTCACCGCCATCCGCGAACATCAGCGCCTGCTGGGGGAACGACCGCTCGGCATCTGGCTGCCGGAATGCGCCTACTACGAGGACCTCGACCAGCAGCTGGCCAGCTGCGGCCTGCGCTACACCCTGCTCGATGGCCATGGCCTGCTGCACGCCATGCCGCGCCCCCGCTACGGCGTCTACGCCCCGATCTGCTCGCCGGGCGGGGTGGCCTTCTTCGGCCGCGACAGCGAATCCACCCTGCCGGTGTGGAGTGCCAGCCAGGGCTATCCCGGCGATGGCGCCTACCGGGAGTTCCACCGCGATCTCGGCTGGGATCTGAGCGAAGAGCGCCTCAGTGAGCTGGGCATCCGCAGTCGCCGTCCCCTGGGCCTGAAGCTGCACCGCGTCACCGCCCAGGGCTGCCCGCTGGAGGCCAAACAGGGCTACGAACCGGAGCGGGCCCGGGAGCGGCTGGCTCAGCACGCCGCCGACTACCTCAAAGGCCGCCATCGCCAGCTGGAGGCCCTGGGCAAGACGATCGATCGGCCGCCCCTGCTGGTGGCGCCCTTTGATGCCGAGCTGTTCGGCCACTGGTGGTTTGAAGGCCCCCGCTTCCTGGGCGAGCTGTTCCGGCTGGGCCCCCAGTCGGGGGTGAATTTCACCCATCTGCGCGATGTGTTGTCGGTGGGCCAGAACCTGCAGGTCTGCCAGCCCTCCCCCTCCAGCTGGGGCCAGGGCGGCTACCACGACTACTGGCTCAACGACACCAACTCCTGGGTGGTGGCCGAATGGCAGCGGGCCTCCCGGGCCATGGTGCGCCGGGTGAACCGGGGTGTGGGCAGCAGCGAGCAACGGGACTGGCTCACCCAGGCGGGACGCGAGTTGCTGCTGGCCCAGAGCTCCGACTGGAGCTTCATCCTGCGGGCCGGCACCACCACCGAGCTGGCCCGCGAGCGCATCCATCGCCATCTCGATCGCTTCTGGCGCCTGATCGATGCCATCGAGAACGGCACGCCCCTGTCCGAGGCCTGGCTGGCGGCGGTGCGCCGTGAAGATGGACTGTTTCCTGAGCTGAATGCGGCCGACTGGGCGACCTTGCCCCAGCGCTGAGCCAAGACGTTGGTGATGGCCGCCTGCAGGCCCGGCGACGGGCACGATCAGAGGCTGCTCTGGAGCTTGTCCAGCCGCTCACCTCGGTTGGGATCGGCATCGAGATCAATCCAGTGCTTGAACAGGGAGCCCATCAGGCCGCGAGCCCGCTCCTGGCTGATCCAGGCATCGAGATAGGCGTTGAGATCAGGGTCATCGCCCGCCACCAGCATCACCAGCTCACCGCTGAGCCGGTCGCCGAAGCTGGCCAGCAGGGTGGTGCGGGGATACAGCACCGACCAGGCCGAACCGCCTTCCGCCGTCGTCAACAGCGCATCAAAGCTGCGCTGGCCGGTTGGGCTGAAGAAGTTCTGCTTGCTGGCCATCGGCACCAGCTCCAGCTGCCCCTGAGAACGGCCCAGTTCCGCCGCGATCCGCTCACTGAGGCTGGCCGTGATCAGCTGGGGATCGGCGACGGCGATGCGCAGCGGCCTGCCCAGGGGCTGGCCCATGGACTGGCCCAGGGGCTGGGAGGCCAGGTTCTGGATCAGGCCGACCTTGCCGTCGGGCACCACCAGGGCCAGATGCACGGACTGATAGCCCAGGCTGACGTGATAGCGAATCGCCCGCTGCGGCGACGACTGAATACCGCCCAGGGCCAGATCGACAGAGCGGCGATCCAGCAGAATATCGAGCTCGGCAAGGGGCCGCTCAACGATCTGCAGCCGCACCCCCAGGCTGCGGGCGAGCCCTTCGGCCAGGTCGATGTCAAAACCCACCAGGCGGCCAGCACCATTGCGAAAGGCCCAGGGCATGCCATCGCGGCGCACCCCCAGCCGCAACACGCCGCGGCGGCGGATCGCCGCCAGGGTCACCGGCTCACTGCGCAGGCTCAGCAGCGGCTGGGGGGCAGGGCCGGGCCGCAACGGCTGCAGCGCCAGCAGGCGACGATCGTTGCGGTAGCTGTGCTTGAGACTGATGCTGAGGCTGGTCCGGGCCGCCGCGCCCAGGCCGAGAGCCAGGGCAACCGCCAGCAGGGAGGCCCCGATCAGGCGCAGGGGCCGCAGCCGCAGGCTCCCGGCCGAACCGAAGCAGACGAGCAGGGCCAGCAGCACCAGCCCCTCCAGCGACAGCACCTTCTCGAAGCGATAGAGCCAGTCGCCATTGAGATAGATCAGCTTGAGCAGCTGCAGCGGCAGCTCCTGGCGCAACAGCTCCTGGCGCACCACCGACTTGACGCCGGCCACCGAGGCCGGAATGGCCGTCAGCAGCATCTGGGCCGTCGCCCCCATGCCCATCGGCCGATCGACGTACCAGGCGGCGAAGGGCAGAAAGATCAGGGTCGCCACCTGGCCGAGGGTGGGCAGGGAGTAGCCCAGGGAGATCAGTGGCGCCAGCTCAGCGGCGAGATCATCGGCCCGTTCGGCCTGGCCGGGAACGAGCAACAGCTCCTGGCGCAGGCTCTGGACCAGGAGCGGCAGAGCAATCAGCAGATTGGCGCTGCTGGCGGTGAGCGCCAGAGGGCCGCGCACGATCCGCCAGAGGCCTGCGGCGGAGAGGGGTGTGAGCGCCAGCACCAGGCCACTGAGCAGCACGCTCAGCACCACGAAGGCGATCAGACATAAAAACAGGAAAGCCTGGATCTTGACCAGCTGGGCCCAGTCGAGCGTGGCGAAGGTGACGGCACTGAGGGCAAAGATGCCGTAGGGCACGGCCCTGGCCATCAGGCCATTGAGGCGGCCGAACAGCTGGCGCACCACCTCCAGCACCCGCAGCAGCTCCTGGCGGTTCTCCATGCCCTGCAGCAGGATGCCCAGGACAGCGCTGAACAGCACCACGGCCGGGAAGTTGTCGGCAGCCAGGGCGCCGAAGATGTTGTCGGGCAGATAGGTGCGCAGCAGATCGGTGCCCTGGGGCTGCTGGAACAGGCCGGCGTGGAAGAAGCCGGAATAGGTGAGCGGTGGCAGCAGCTGGGGCAGCAGCACAACCAGCAGTCCGCCCAGCAGCCACAGGCCCAGCAGCACCACGACGCCACCGCGCAGCAGGCGTCGCAGCGAACCGCTGCCCAGGCCGCCGAAACCGACGATCAGCTCGCAGATCAGGAACGGCATCACCACGATCTGGGAGGCCTGCAGGAAGGCCAGGCCCAGGGGCTTGAGAGCCAGGGCCGCCGTCGGGGTGAGCAGGCCCACCAGCACGCCGGCCACCAGCAGCAGCAGGCACTGGTTGCCGATCTGGCGGGGCCAGAGAGACAAGGTCCTGGGCATCACGTCTGGATCATCCCGTCAACCGCTTCCGAGCTGATCATCCTCGTCTGGGCAAGCGGCCCCACAGTCCTCGTCCTTAGGGTGACGCCCAGGCCGGAGGGTGCCCCCCAGACCGGATCGCCAGGACAGAGTCGATGAGCCCAAGCCTGCTGACCCAGTCGTCGTTGTTCGGCATCGGCATCGCCTTCAGTCCGCTGCACATCGGCGTTGTCACCCTGCTGTTGCTGGGCCGGGCACCGCTGCGGCGCTCCTTTGCCTACGTGCTCGGCTGGAGCCTGGCCAATCTGCTGGCGGTGGCGCTGCTGATGCTGCTGGGCAGCTCCTTTCCGATCAGCCTGGCCCATGGCGAGCGCGATCAGGTGCTGATCGACCTGCTCGGCGCCGGCGGCCTGCTGGCCCTTGGCCTTTACCAGCTCACCCCCCAGGCCACGATCGGCGAGGAGGGCATGGCCCTGCGCCTGATGAACAAGCTGCCGGAGCTGGACACCTGGCTGCTGGTGGCGATCGGCGCCGCCGGTGCCCTGCTGACGCCGGAAAACCTGGTCTTCTACCTCAAGGAGGCGCGGCTGCTGCTGATCAACCACCCGGGCCTGTCGGCCGACCTGGAGGTGAGCAGCGTCTTCGCTTTGATGGCCGGCTCACTGCTGCTGTTGCCGCCCCTGGTGTGGATCGCCACGTCCGGCACGATCCGCGAACCGATCGAAAAACTCAACGACTGGCTGCAGCACCGGGCCGAAGCGCTGGTGGGCGTGCTGGCGATCCTGTTTGCCGCCTATCTCCTCTATGAAGGCCTGCATGGCCTGGAGCTGATGCAAGCCGCCATCGCCTGAAGGACCGATGACCTGAATCCGTCCCGGCCGGGCTCAGCCATCTGCGCACCACCGCTTGCCTCAGCTTGAGATCACCGCCTTGACGCTGCGGACAGCCAAAGACCACCGAAGCAGCGACAAGCCCGAGGGATTCCAACGCTCCATCGGGTACACCGCAGACTCCACGGCATCCAGGTCCACAGCTGCAATCTCCGCGACTGCAAGCCCCATCGCTGGACAGGCACGACCGACACCGACTGCGGAGCTGCCCCAGAACGAAATGCCCCGCGCAGACCGGTGCCCCTTGATCCTTGCCGCTGCCGGCTCGTCAGCCGCTCAGCGCCCCAATTCCGCCAGCACCTGCCTGGCGGCCCCCGTCAGCAGCGAGCCATCGGTGGCGACCGCCACAAAGCGAAAACCCTGCTCCAGCCGGCGGCGCCTCGTGGCCGGATCCAGGGCGATCGTGCCCGCCGCCACACCGGCCCGCTGGGCCGCATCCAGCACCCGCTGGGCCGCCGCCTCCACCAGCGGGTGCTCCACCTGAGCCAGCAGTCCCAGGGAGCCTGAGAGGTCATAGAGGCCCACAAACACCAGATCCAGCCCCGGCACCGCCACGATCTCCTCGATGCGCTCCACGGCCGCAGCCGTTTCGATCTGCACGATCGCCAGCAGAGCCTGATCCGCCGCCGCCGCATAGTCGGCCATCGACAGCCCCCAGCGGGCCGGCGCCAGGGTGGGGGCATAGCCGCGGATCCCGGCGGGCGGATAGCGCAGGGCCGCCACGGCCGTGGCGGCCTGCTCCGCACTCTCCACCATCGGCGTGATCACCCCCATGGCGCCGGCATCGAGCAGCGGTTTGACCAGCCAGGGCTCGTGCCAGGGCACGCGCACCAGGGGCACCGCAGCCGTGCCCTGGCTGGCCCAGATCATCTGCTGGGCGCTCTCGAGACTGATGGCGCCATGTTCGAGATCGATCCAGAGCCAGTCGAAGCCACTGGCCGCCAACAGGGACGCCACCGGCGCACTGGCCAGGCTGAGCACCGGTCCCAGCAGCGACTCGCCGGCGGCCAGGCGCGCCCGGAAGCGCTGCAGACTGGCCGGTGTGGCGTTCGGGTTGGCAGTTGTGTCGACCATCATCAAAGGATCTGCTCCAGGAAGCGTTGGGTGCGCTCGTGGCGCGGCGCCGTGAAGAAGGTTTCCGGCTCCGCCTCCTCCACCACCTCCCCCTGATCCATCAGCACCACCCGATGGGCCACCTGGCGGGCAAAGCGCACCTCATGGGTCACCACCACCATGGTGATGTCATCGGCGGCGAGGGCCTGGATCACATCGAGCACTTCCCGCACCATCTCGGGATCCAGGGAGCTGGTGGGCTCATCGAACAGCAGCACGCGCGGCTCCATGCACAGCGCCCGGGCGATCGCCACCCGTTGCTGCTGGCCGCCGGAGAGCTGGCCGGGAAACTTCTCGGCCTGCTCGGCGATGCCGACGCGCTCCAGCAAGGCGCGGGCCTGAAGCTCCACCTCGGCCCGCGGGCGCTTGCGCACCAGCACCGGCGCCAGGGTGAGGTTCTCAAGCACGGTGAGATGGGGAAACAGGTTGAACTGCTGGAACACCATGCCCACCTCGCGGCGGATCGCATCGATATTCCTGACATCGTTGGAGAGGGCGATGCCATCGACCGTGATGCTGCCCTTCTGGAAATCCTCCAGAGCATTGAAGGTGCGGATGAAGGTGCTCTTGCCCGAACCCGATGGGCCCATGATCACCACCACTTCACCGCGATTCACCGTCAGGCTGGCGCCGCGCAGGGCCTGAAAGCCGTTGGGATACCACTTTTCCACGGCTTCGGCCTGGATCATCACGTCGCTGCGGCAGGGGCTGGGCGGGTTCATCGGCGCGGCCATGGCTGAAAAGGGAACAGGAAGCGAACGCAAGGGGTGAGGACGGATCAGGATCAGACCGTCGCGCCCGGGAGTTCAGCGGCGGCTGGCGACGCTGCGGGGATCAAGGCGACGCTCCAGGGCCCGGCTGCCGAGCCCCAGGGAGGCACAGCAGCCCCAGTAGAGAACGGCCAGCACCAGATACAACTCACTGCTGTGACCCAGGAACTCGGGGTTGGCCATGATGCCCCGGGCTGTGCCCAGCAGATCGAGCAGGCCGATCAGCGACAGCAGGGTGGTGTCCTGCAGCAGGGCAATGAACTGTCCCACCATGGCGGGCAGGGCCACCCGCAGCGCCTGGGGAATCACGACCAGGACCATCGACTGGGGCTGGCTGAGCCCCAGGGATCGGGCCGCCTCCAGCTGGCCGGGCGGCACAGCCGCCAGACCGGAGCGCACCGCCTCGGCCAGATAGGCGGCGGCAAACAGGGTGAGCACCCAGGCGGCACGCCAGATGCGATCGGGGGAAGCGCCACCGGGGAGCAGGAAGCCGAGGATGTTCTGCCCGACGAACAACAGGGTGATCAGGGGCGCACCCCGGATGAATTCGATGTAGGCCACCGAGCCCCAGC
Source organism: uncultured cyanobacterium (assembly GCA_903823115.1). GTDB lineage: Bacteria > Cyanobacteriota > Cyanobacteriia > PCC-6307 > Cyanobiaceae > Cyanobium. Next base: position 1,986 of record CAIJRN010000053.1, on the reverse strand, counting down.
GCAGCAAGGGCAGGCTGCTGCGGCGACCGAGGGCCAGCAGCACGCCGAGCGGAAAGCTCAGGGCCATGGCGAAGCTGGCCATCAGCAGGGTGAGCAGCAGGCCGCCCCAGTCACCGGGAGAGACCGCAGCCAGGCCGAGGCCGCCGCCGATCAACCAGAACCCCAGCAGATAGAGCAGCGGCCAGAGGACCGCGACCAGCTTCAGGGCCCGCCGCGGCAGCTGTTGCCCCCAGCGCCCCGCCGCCCAGCGCCCGGCCAGCAGCACGGCAGCCAGCAGCCACCAGCGCCACTGCAAGGGGCCAGCCAGGTGCAGAGCGAACGGCAGCAGCAGGGCGAGCAGCGCCAGCAACAGGCCGGCGATGCGATCGTGGCGGGGCCAGAGGCGAGCCTGCTCACGGCGATCGGCCCGGGGCCAGGCCCGCAACAGGCCCCAGCTGAGGCCCGCCTGGAGTGCCAGCAGCAAGGCCAGCAACCAGAGGCGCCATTGCTCGGCCAGGGGATAGCGACCCACCAGCAGCAGCATGCTGTTGAGCTGGACCACCGCCCAGTCGGCCCGGCCCATGGCCCAGCCCAGCAGCTGCAAGGCGGCCCAGAGAATCAGGGCCACCAGTCCGAGGCTCAACAGGGCGTCGGCGGCACTGGGGGCCAGCTGCCGCTGCAGCCGCTTCAGCGGCGAGGCTGCAGCAGCGGCGAACGCTATCGGCGAGGGGGCTGAGCGCTTCCTCATCAGCGCTCCCGCACCTGGACGAGCCGGTTGAGGCCATTCATGGCGGCGGAGATCAACAGATCGATGGCCAGGTAGGCCGCCAGCAGCACCAGCACCACCTCCACCGCCCGACCGGTCTGGTTGAGGGTGGTTTCAGCCACGGAATAGAGGTCGGTGAAGCCGCAGGCGAGGGCCAGGGACGACGCCTTGGCCAGGCTGATGTACTGGTTGGTGAGGCCCGGCACGATCACCCGCAGGGCCTGGGGCAAGACGATGTGGCGCAGGATCGCGGCCCCATGCAGGCCCAGGGAGCTGGCGGCCTCCCACTGGCCCGCTGGCACCGAAGCGATGCCGCCGCGCACGACCTCGGCGATGAAGGCGCCGATGTAGGTGATCAGGCCGGTGAGCAGCGCCGCGAACTCGACCGACAGATGCACGGGGGCCTGCCAGCCGCTGGCCAGCAACTGGGGCAGCTGCCAGCGGCCATCGGCGAAACCGGCGATGTAGAGCCCGGATTTGGCCAACACCAACGCCGGCCAGCCCAGGGCGGCGGCACCATCGGGCAGGGCCAGAAAGACGACGAAATACCAGAAGAGCAGTTGCAGCAGCAACGGCACGTTGCGCACCAGCTCGACGTAGACCCGGGCCAGACCCCGCAGCAGGCCGTTGCGACTGAAGGCGGCCATGCCCACCAGCAGGCCCAGCAGACTGGAGCCCACCAGGGCGAAGACGATCACCCGCAGGGTGTTGAGCAGGCCCGCCAGCAGGGCCCGGCCATAGGACATCGAGGCGTTGAAGGGGAGCAGCGTTTCGGAGAGATCAAACCCCGCCGGCTGACCCAGCCAGCGCCAGCTGAGCAGCAAGCCGGCGGCGCTGAGATTGCGCACCAGGTTGGTCATCAGCCACGCCACCACCACCAGCACCGCCAGACCCACCCCCGCCTGCAGCAGCCAGGGCAGCACGCGGCGATCGCGCCACCAGGGTGTGCCGTTCATCGGAACGGCGGCGCAATCAGCAGGCCGCCCTCCTTCCAGAGGCGATTGGGGCCACGGGAAATGTTCAGGGGCGAGGCCTCTCCGACGTTGCGGCGGTAGATCTCGCCGTAATTGCCCACGGCGCTGATCACCTTGACCACAAAATCATCCGGCAGACCCAGCTGACTGCCGAGGTTGCCCTCCACCCCCAGCAAACGGCGCCGCTCCGCCAGCTTCGGATTGGCCTTCGCCTCCGCCAGCCTGGCCGCCACATTCGCCTGGGTGATCCCCTGCTCCTCCGCTTCG
>CAIJRN010000052.1 GCA_903823115.1 uncultured cyanobacterium | reverse complement strand
GCCCCTGCTCGAAACCAACTTCATCATCAAGGTGAGTGAGCTCGGCAGCCGCCAAAAGCTGCGGCAGGGCAACAGTGATCTGGCCGAGCTGGATCGGGCCAGCAACGGCGCCCTCGGTCGCCAGCTCGAGCAGCTGTTCGACACTCCCCTGCCGTTGCGGGTCAAGAAGCTGGTGGCCAATTCGGCCGGCACGCCCCTGTTTGAGCAGGCCCTGCTGGTGGCGTCGATTCTGGGCAAGATCGATGGCCTGCCGAACCGGGTGGATGGCGAGCAGCTCAATCAGGCCCTGGAGAAGGCCAAGGTCAACGGCGAGCTCACGGTTCTGGGCCTGATTCAGGCGTTGCCCGGCCATACCGCCACCCTGGATTTCGAGCCGGCCCTGCGTGGTCTCAACCGGCTCAAGCGCCAGCAAACGGAGGCGCGGCAGTTGGCTGCCAGTCAGCCGGCGGTGAGCGTGGATCCCCGGATGGAGGCCGCCGGTCCCTTGGCGCTGCAGCAGAGCAAGGCCAGTCTGGTGGTGAAGCACCGCCCTGCTCCCCTGGAGATGGAGGTGATCAGGCCCTCCCAGGGGGGCAATGGCCAACTGGTCGTCATCTCCCATGGCCTCTGGGATGGCCCCATCAGTTTCGAGGGCTGGGCTCGTCATCTGGCCAGCCACGGCTACACGGTGATCCTGCCCTTCCATCCCGGCAGTGATCACAGTCAGCAGCAGGCGATGCTCTCCGGCAGCGCCCCGCCTCCTGGACCGGAGGAGCTGAAACTGCGTCCCCTGGATATCTCGGCGGTGATCGATGCCGTCGCTGCCGGCCAGATCGCCGGTTTGAACGCTGTCAAGGCCGATCGCGTCGTGGTGATCGGCCATTCCTGGGGTGCCACCACGGCGTTGCAGCTGGCGGGGGCCACGCCCAGTTCCGAGCTGCTCAAGCAGCGCTGCAGCAGCCTGGCTGATCCGGGTCGCAACCTCAGCTGGGTGCTTCAGTGCAGCTTTCTCAATGCGGCGGATCGCGCCGGCCTGGTTGATCCGCGGGTGATGGCGGTGGCGGCGGTCAGTCCGCCGTTGCAACTGTTGTTTGCACCTGGCTCGTCGATGGCCTTGCAGGCCCGGGTGCTGCTGGTGAGCGGCAGCCAGGACTGGGTGGTGCCAGCGGATCCAGAGGCGATTGATCCCTTCCGCTCCTCCAGCCCCGGCGGCCATGATCTGGTGCTGGTGGCTGGCGGCGATCACTTCAACCTGCGGGGCCCCCAGGAGACAGCCGGCGGCCCCCTGCGGGGCCTGTTGCTGGCCTGGGTCAACGGCGCCTTTGCGGCCGGAGCCGGAGTGCGGCCAGCTCCGGCCGCTGCCAGCCTGCTGCCCCCCGCAGGCTGGGGTGATGCGGAGATGGCCCTGGTGCGGGTGGCGCGCTGAGAGCCTGGCGCTTACCTGCAGAACGGATGACCGTCAAACGCTTCAGGGTCCGTGCCCAGGCAGGGGCCCCGTTTCCACCTCAGTTTCTGGGTTCTTCGCCGCTGCCGGTTGGATAGTGGGTATTGGAATCCGGCATCCAGTAGCTGAGATCGTTCTGCCAGAAGAGACGGCCGGGCAGCCGCTTCGTGCTCAGCTTGGTGTGGGCCATGCTGCCCATCAATTGGGTGAGCTCGATGGGCGAAAGATCGGTGATGACATCGTCGCCAGCAATCTTGAGCAGGGCTGGCAGGCTCGTCAGGGTGCTGGGTTGGGCCAGTTTCTCGAAGATCTTCGCCAGCACCAGGCGCTGCCGTTCCATGCGACCCAGATCGCCGAGTTCATCGTGGCGGAAGCGCAGAAAGCCCTCCAGATCCTTGCCTTTGAGATTCTGGGGGCCCGGCTGCAGATCGATGTACAGACCCTGGGCGTTGTCCACGTAGTACATCCGCTTGGGGACGTCGATCTGAACGCCGCCGAGGGCATCGGCCACCTTGGCAACGGCATTGAGATTCAGCTTCAGATAGCGTTCAACCGGAGCGCCCACCAACTGGGCGACCTGAGCTTTGGCGGTGCCAATTCCCCCGAGTTCATACAGGGCATTGGCCTTGATGGTGCCCAGTTTTTCAGATTCGATGAAGGTGTCTCTTGGCACCTGGGTGATCTGGGTGATGCCGTCTTTGAGCTCGACGGTGAACATCACATCGGTGTTGTCGGCCACATTGTCCCGGCCCAGAATCAAGACGCGGTGATGGCTGAAGCTCAGGGGGTTCACCATCGCCGCCAGGCTGTTGGGGCCGCGACTCAAACCTGCCAGCAGCTGAGCCGCCAACTGGGGCAGCCGTTGGCCGTAGGGGCTGGCGACGCCATAGCCGAGTGCAATTCCCAGCGCAAAGCAGAACAGGCCCCTGGCGCGGCGTGGTCTGGGCGCTGGCATTGCCTGGCGACGGGCTAGCAGTTCAGGCACGGCAATCGATCGGGGTTCGGACGTTGAGCGTCCGTTTTGACCCTTCGAGCGCCTGGATGGCGATGGGGTCGGGGCTGACGGGGTGGGAGCGGCCTGGCCCATCGTTCTCCTGGATGGGTGCACCTTACGGCCCAAAGACAGGCCAGGCGAGGGGTGTCGGTGGGTTTAACGGCTGGCACCCACCCGGATGCGGCCGGCGGCCGTATCGGCGCGCTGACGGGCCTGAGCCTCATTGTCGCCGCGGGCGAGGGCGACGCCCATGCGGCGCAGGGGTCTGGCATCGGGTTTGCCGAACAGCAGAACCTGGGTTTCGGGGATGCTCAGGGCTTCGGCCAACCCCTCATAGTGAACCTCCTCGGCGCTGGATTCGGCCAGGATCACGCGACTGGCAGCTGGACCCAGGGAGCGGATCCCGGGGATCGGCAGGCCCAGCACAGCTCTCAGGTGCAGCTCGAATTCGCTCAGGTTCTGGCCCACCAGGGTGACCAGACCGGTGTCGTGCGGGCGAGGGGAGAGTTCCGAGAACACCACCTCCTCCTGGCCGGGTTCGCCACAGAGGAAGAACTCCACGCCGAAGAGGCCGGCACCCCCCAGCTCATCGGTGACACGGCGGGCCATCGCCTGGGCGGCCTGCAGCTGGCTTGGTCCCAGGAGCGCCGGTTGCCAGCTGCACTGGTAGTCGCCTCGTTCCTGGATGTGGCCGATCGCCGGGCAGAAGAGGGTGGGTCCGTCCCACTGTTTCACGGTCAACAGGGTGATCTCCAGCCCAAAGCGCAGGTATTCCTCCACGATCACCCGGGCTCCGGCGCCACGGGCTCCGGCCATGGCCCCATCCCAGGCGGCGGCGATCTGCTCGGGTCCGTGCACCACGCTCTGGCCCTTGCCGGAGGAGCTCATCACCGGTTTGACCACCACGGGCCAGCCCAGGGGGGCGGCGGCGGCCGCCAGCTCGGCGGCGCTTTCGGCATAGGCGAAGCGGGCCGTGCGCAGGCCGAGGGGGCCGGCGGCCAGGTCGCGGATGCGGTCCCGGTTCATCGTCACCGCCGTGGCCCGGGCCGTCGGGATCACGGTGATCCCCTCGCTTTCGAGCTCCGCCAGGGCATCCACGGCCAGAGCTTCGATTTCGGGAATCACCAGGTCCGGTTGATGGCGGCGCACCACGGCCTTGAGGGCCTCCGGGTCCGTCATCGCCACCACTTCGGCCTGATCGGCCACCTGCATGGCGGGCGCCCCTGGGTAGCGGTCCACCGCGATCACATGGCAGCCCAGTCGCTGGGCGGCGATCGCCACCTCCTTGCCCAGTTCGCCGCTGCCCAGCAGCATCAAGGTGCGGGGGAAGGGGGCTGATCGGGATGTCATCGGACTGTCACCAACCTCCTGATCCTGCCCTGCGGGCGGCTGACCGGCGCGGCTTCACGTAGCGTTCCGCCATGCTTCGCACCACCTTGAGCCTGCCTCTGGCCCTGCAGACCGCTGGCGATGCGGTCGGTGGCGCTCTGCCGTTCGGCCTGGAGATGGCCGATCTGCAGACCTGGACGCTGATCTATCTGGGCCTGTCGTCCCTGGGCTTCGTGGCGGTCTGGGTGATCGGTCTGCTGCGGCGCTGAGGCCTCGCCAGGCGCCGTTGCTCAGTTGAACACCGTCAACTGGCGCTCGGCCGTTTCCTCGCTGATGAAGCCATAGGCCTCGAACACCGCCGGGTCCGGGTGGGTGATGCGCTGGCCCTGGCTGTCCTTCTCCAGCCGGAAACCCTCGGCGGCCATACGTCGCATCAGGGCGGCCGCCTCTTCAAAGCGGGACGCCATCGAATCGAGGCTGGCGCAGTCGGCGGTGAGGCCCGCTTCCCTCCAGGTGAAGTACGCCATGGCTGAACTCCTGAATTCGGTGTGTGTGGGAGCCGCCGGTCGGGCCTGGGGCACACCGCTCAGGGCAGCAGCACCAGGCCCAGCAGCACCAACACCAGGCTGACACCCCAGAAGCCGATCACCACACCCTGTTCGGGGATTCCTGCCAGCTCGAAATGGTGATGCAGGGGCGCCATGCGAAACAGCCGCCGGCCCTGGCCGTCCGGCCCCTTGGTGGCTTTGAACACCCACACCTGCAGGATCACCGAGAGGGATTCCGCCAGAAAGACGCCACCCATCAGCAGCAGGGGCCAGAGGCTGTTGCTGAGCAGGGCGATCGCGGACAGGGCCGCCCCCATCGCCAGGGATCCGGTGTCCCCCATGAACACCCTGGCCGGATGGTGGTTCTGGCTGAGGAAGCCCAGCCAGGAGCCCGCCATCGCCATCGCAAATGCCGCCAGGGCCGGATCGCCGCCATGGCCGCGCAGCATCAGCTGCAGGCCCATGCCGGTGAACACCACGGCGCCGCAGCCGCCCGCCAGGCCGTCGAGCCCATCGGTGAGGTTGGTGGCGTTGCTTTCGGCCAGGAACACAAACAGCCCCAGGGGCCAGATCAGCAGCCCCAGGGGCAGGATCCAGCCGAAGGGCAGGGCCACATCGCCGGGCACGCCCCCGCCGAGCCAGCCGCCGAACCAGGCCCAGAGCAGAAACAGCACGGCCGCACCGCCCTGAAGCAGCAGCTTGCCCCTGGGGGTGAGGCCCGTGTTCGTGCGCTTGGTGAGGCTGCGCCAGTCATCGACGGCGCCGATCGCCATGTAGGCCAGGCTGACGGCGGCCACGGCCAGCAGGCGTGGATCTCCGGGACTCACCAGCGCTCCGATCAGCACCCCCACCGGCACCACCAGCAGGCCTCCCATCGTCGGGGTACCGGCCTTGCTGAGATGGGCCTGGGGCCCTTCTTCGCGGATCACTTGTCCCAGCTTCAGCTGGCGCAGCCGAGGCACTCCCCAGCGGCAGACCCCAGCGCTGATCCCAGCGCTGAGCACCAGGGGCAGGGTGAGCATCGAATTGGCCACCAAGGCGTCGCTCAGCAGGCAGCCAGCCAGAAGGGTGAGGCCGAGAAGGCCGGCCGCAAGTCGGCCATCGGGGCGGTTCATGGAGACGGCCGGGTTCAGTCTTCCCAGTCTTCTTCGGACTGTTCGTCGGCCTGGTTGTAGTCCTCCTTCTCACCCATCAGAGCCGAGAGTTCTTCTTCTTCCACCGTGCTGACATCGGTGCTGGCGCTTTCCTCATCGGCGACCAGTCGGCCACTGGCCTCAAGCAGACTCAGTAGATCGGGTTCGTCCCTCAGGGGCAGCACTGGCGCCGGTTCGTCCCGGCGGTAGCGCGTCAGCGAGGGGTTGATGGTGTCGAGAATGCTCATACCGCCTGCCTGGCTTCCGCGGGACCCATCCACCACCCTACCGCGCCGTGACGATGAACTCCGCCAAGATCCTTCAGGTTCTTCAGCTCTGGGCTTTCGCCTTGGCGATCAGCGCCATCCTGGTGGCCGCCGGGCAGCGCTGGAGTGAGCCCCTGCCGATCGGAGATTCGCTGGTCTGGGCTCTGCTGCTGCTTCCTTCCCTGGGGATGGTGCTGTTGGTGCTGGGGCGCTGGTCCCTGCCGGCCGCGCCCGATTTGACCCTGCCCGGTCAGGAGAGAGAATCGGAGGATTCGATTCAGGAGCAGCAGTGATGGTGGGTACGGGCCAGTCGGCACAGCCATCGAAGCGGCCATCGCCGCAGCAGCAGTTCTGCCCGCAGCCGAACCAGCAGCCCGCCACACCGAAATCCCGGGCCCGCAAGGCGGTGCTGGCCTATTCCGGCGGGGTCGATACCAGCGTCTGCATTCCCTACCTGAAGCAGGAGTGGGGTGTGGAGGAGGTGATCACCTTCGCCGCCGATCTCGGCCAGGGCGATGAACTCGAGCCGATTCGTCTGAAGGCGCTCGCTTCCGGTGCCAGTCAGTCGATCGTGTCTGATCTGATCGAACCCTTCATCACCGAGTTCGCCTTCCCGGCGATCCGCGCCAATGCCCTCTATGAGGGCCGGTATCCGCTGTCCACCGCTCTGGCTCGGCCCCTGATCGCCCGCCGGCTGGTGGAGATCGCCCGGGAGGTGGGGGCCGATGCGGTGGCCCACGGCTGCACCGGCAAGGGCAACGATCAGGTGCGCTTCGATGTCGCCATCGGCGCCCTTGCCCCCGAGCTCAAGGTGCTGGCGCCGGCCCGGGAGTGGGGCATGAGCCGCGAGCAGACGATCGCCTACGGCGAGCGCTGCGGTATCGCCGCGCCGGTGAGCAAGAAGTCGCCTTATTCGATCGATCTCAACCTGCTGGGCCGCTCGATCGAGGCCGGCAGCCTTGAGGATCCCGATGTGGAGCCGCCGGAGGAGATCTACGCCATGACCTGCTCGGTCGAGGCCGCCCCCGCCACCCCCCAGGTGGTGGAGATCGGCTTTGAGCACGGCAATCCGGTGAGCCTCGACGGCGAACGGCTCGATCCGGTGACCATGATCCGGCGCGCCAATGCCCTGGCCGGCAGCCATGGCTTCGGCCGCCTCGACATGGTGGAGAACCGGGTGGTGGGCATCAAGAGCCGCGAGATCTACGAGACGCCGGGACTGTTGCTGCTGATCAAGGCCCACCAGGAGCTCGAGAGCCTCACCCTCGCCGCCGATGTGCTGCGCTACAAGCGCCAGGTGGAGATGAGCTGGGCCGATCTGGTCTATCAGGGCCTCTGGTATGGCCCGCTCAAGCAGGCCCTTGATGGCTTCCTCGACCGCACCCAGGACACGGTCAACGGCCGGGTGCGGCTGAAGCTCCATCGCGGCAATGCCACCGTGGTCGGTCGCAGCAGCGACAGCGACAGCCTCTATGTGCCCGATATGGCCACGTATGGTTCAGAGGATCTGTTCGACCATCGCGCCGCCGAGGGCTTCATCTATGTGTGGGGTCTGCCCACACGGCTGTGGTCAGCCCGCCATCGGGCCGGCTGAGTCAGCTAGCTGAAGCGGCCTGGATTGATCCTCCCGGGGTCGACAGGCCGCCCCAGCCCCAGGACCTTGCGCAGGGTTTCACCCAGGGGATTGCGCTTCGGCAGTGGTGGCATGCTCCCCTGGGAGGACGGCAGCAACAGTCGGCTGGGCCTCGTTTCCACCGCTGGAGCCCCTGGGGCGAGGCTGTGGAGCCGCTCCCTCAGGGCCTGATTGTCGGCGAGCAGCTGCTGTTGTTGTTCGAGGATGCTCTGCAGGCGCTGCCGGAATTTGCGCTCAAAGATCTCCGGCAGGTCCTCGAGCATCTCGTGCAAGGCCGCCGCCTCATCGCGGCAGGCCGCCAATTCCATCTCAAGACGCTGCACGGTGAGCGCATCAAGGCCGGCCTGAGCCGTTGGCTGGATGGGAGCACCTGTATTGAACTGGGCAGCCGTGGGGGCCGATGGCCCATCAGGTGTGCCCTGCCCAGCTGAATCATCAGCGATGGCGAAGCCACTGGCAGGGGCTGAATGGCTGGCAAAGGCTGAGTGGTCTGGAACCGCTGTGGTGTTGGGAACAGCCGTGTTAACAGGAACAGCCGTGGTAACAGGAACAGCCGTGCCGGGGCCCCAGTGCGAATGGACAGGATTGTCGGCGGTGCTCTTCGGCTCCGGAGTGCCGGATTCCTGGGAGTGCTGCGCTGTCACCCTGAACCACTCCGGGTTCAGCGGTGGCGGTGGTGGTGGATTGAAGCTTCCGCCTACGGGCTGGCGAGACCCGGCTGGCTGGCTGGGCCTGGATCGGGCCGCTGGCTGGTTGCCGTTCTCGGCTTCCCACCAGCGACGGTCGACATCGGCGGCATCCTGAAGCTGGCGGGAATCGGGACCCAGTCCCCGGGCACGGTTTCGCTGGCCAGAACTGGTCTCACCGGAATCATTCATGCCCTACCAGCCCACGTTGATGGACTGTAAGGGCATTGGATTGGGTAGACAAGCGCCGCGACTGCCGCTGAAGCGGCCTTGCGTCGGACTGCTCCTTGCATGGACCAGGCCCTGAACCGGGCGCAGGCTGCGAGGGCTCAGGCCTCGACTGTTTCGGTGGCGGCCGCCGCACTCTCGCCAGCGCCGCTGGCACCGGTCGTCAGGGAGCGGGGGGTGGGCAGGGGGCCGTCCTGCTTGACGGTGAGATAGCGGATGACGTCCTCCGAGAGGCGCATGGCCCGCTCGAGGGGACCCACCTGCTGGCCGTCACCGTTGTGGTTGAGCTGGACGTAGATGCCTTCGCGATGCTTGGCGATCGGGTAGGCCAGCCGGCGCTTGCCCCGCATCTGGGTGTCGAGCACCTCACCACCGGCTTCAACCACGATGTCGCGGTACTTGGTGACGTGGGTTTCGACTTCCTCTTCCGGAATGTCCGGGCGGAGGATGTACATCGTTTCGTAGTAAGGCTGGCTCATGGTCGAAAGCGTCGTGGTCGCCTGCGCGAGGGGCTGAAGGAAGGGATCCATCAGCGACGAATCTCGAACCCTAGCTCAGGGTCCGCCTTGGACCCGCACTGGCGAAGCCAATAGCAGGGCCTCGCCCCTGCGGTCTTGTCCCGGAGGTTCTTCGATGCCTGATCGCGCTTCTTGATGGCAGCCGCTGCTGCAGGAAGGCCAGCGGCGCCGATTGCCCCGAGAGCTGGTGGCGTCCAGCTCGCGTTGGCGTTGTAGCCACAGGGGCCTGCGGGCTCTGGACTTCGGACGCGGTTTCGGCCTCGGCCCCAGGCTCCTGATGCCTCTGGCGATGCAACCGAAGGCAGCGAGAGCCGGGCGATTCCAGCCCCCCAGAACACCCTCAGTTGAGCTGCATGCGCACCGCCTCGGACACGCTGGGGATCTCCGCTTCCTTGCCCCGCAGGCTCTGCACCAGGGCGAACAACACCAGCACCACGGTGCCGAGGAAGATCGTGTTCTCCAGGGTGCGCACCGCGAAGCTGGCGCCCAGGGGGCCGAGCAGGGTGTCGAAAGCGAGGGTGAGCAGCACCAGCACGATGTCCAGCAGGATCGCCTGCAGGACGTTGAAGCGGATCAGGTAGGGCACCTGGCTGTTGCGCACCACGAGCAGGTAGAGCGCCAGGAACACCACCAGCCCGCCGAAGGGAATGGCCTGCTGCAGGGTGATCAGCGGCAGGGCAGGCAGGGCCAGCAGTTGCAGCACGGGAAATTGCCGCAGCAGCCCTTCGCCGAATCGGAGGGCGTCGCTCAGGGGCAACAGATAGGCCAGGGCGGCCAGCGGCCGCTGCCAGATCGGGGGTCCGTCCATGGACTCGCGCGTGGCAGCTCAGGCTAGGCCGCCTCCAGCCGCTGCAGGGCGGCCTGTCGCATCGCCGCCACCGGCACGTCGGCCAGGCCGGTCCAGAGACGCAGGCTGGCGGCCCCCTGGTTCACCAGCATCTCCAGTCCGTCGATCGTCAGGCAGCCCTGTCCGGCAGCGGCCCTGAGCAGGGTGCTGGGGTGGGGCACATAAATGAGGTCGTAGACGGTGCTGCCGGCCTGCAGGCTCCGCACCTGGGCCGAAGTGAGCGGAGAGCGGCTCGCCGCCTCGGGATCCCGGTTCGAGGCCATGCCCACGGGCGTGGTGTTGACGATCAGATCACTGCCGGCCAGGGCCCGTTGGAAGGATTCCTCGGCCAGGGCGTCGTGCGGCTCGCCCGTGGGCCAGGCCAGGGCGGCCAGCCCCGGCGCCCAGCCGCAGCAGTCCCCCATGAAGGAAGCCAGGGAGTCGGGCTGGCGTCCGGCCACCAGGATGCGCGCCAGCCCCAGCTCCGCCAGGGCCGCCACCACGGCCCGGGCACTGCCGCCGCAGCCCAGCACCAGCGCCTGGCGTCCCTGCCAGGCGCCGGCAGCCGCAGCCGCTGCCCCCGTCTGGCCTGGGCACAGGGGGGCCAGAAAGCCCTCTGCATCGGTGTTGGTGCCCAGCCAGCCGCCCTCCGCCAGGGGCACCAGGGTGTTCACAGCCCCCAGCCGGGCCGCCAGCGGCGTCAGCTGGGTGGCCAGGCGGGCCGCCCCCTGTTTGTGGGGCAGGGTCACGTTGAGGCCCCGGCAGTCGATCGCCCTCAGCCCCGCCACCACCACTGCCAGATCGGCGGCCGTGACCGGCAGGGCCAGGTAGGCCCAGTCGAGCCCCAGGGCCGCCAGGGCGGCGTTGTGCATCGCTGGCGAAAGGGAATGGCGCACGGGATCCCCGAGCACCCCGACCAGGGCGGTGGAGGCTGAAATCAAGTGAGCTGGGCTGGACATACGGCGGCGAGCGGGGCGGATCGAGGCGGGACAAAGGCCGTTCACTTCTCCCAGACCGTAGGCGCAGACAGGGTTATGCCCCTCAGGAGGTACGGCAACGGTTCGGGAACCACCCCTCGCCTTGGCGCAGGGCCACTGCTGAAGATGCACCCAGTCAGATTCCATTCACACCAGGAGTTGGGAACCCATGGGTAAGGTTGTCGGTATTGACCTCGGCACGACGAACAGTTGCGTCGCCGTCATGGAGGGCGGCAAGCCCACGGTGATCGCCAACGCCGAAGGGTTCCGCACGACCCCCTCGGTGGTGGCCTACACCAAGAACCAGGACAAGCTGGTCGGTCAGATCGCCAAGCGCCAGGCGGTCATGAATCCCGAGAACACCTTTTATTCGGTGAAGCGCTTCATCGGCCGCCGCGTCGATGAAGTCACCGAAGAGTCGAAAGAGGTGAGCTATACGGTTGAGAAGGCCGGCGCCAACGTCAAGATCAAGTCGTCGGTGCTCAACAAGCAATTCGCCCCCGAGGAAATCTCGGCCGAAGTGCTGCGCAAGCTCGCCGAAGATGCCGGCAAGTACCTCGGTGAAACGGTCACCCAGGCGGTGATCACGGTGCCGGCCTACTTCAACGATTCCCAGCGCCAGGCCACCAAAGACGCTGGCAAGATCGCCGGCCTTGAAGTGCTGCGCATCATCAACGAGCCCACGGCCGCAGCTCTGGCCTACGGCCTGGATCGCAAGAGCAACGAACGCATCCTGGTCTTCGATCTGGGCGGCGGTACGTTCGACGTGTCGGTGCTGGAGGTGGGCGACGGTGTGTTTGAGGTGCTCTCCACCAGTGGCGATACCCATCTGGGCGGCGATGACTTCGACAAGGTGATCGTTGATTACCTGGCTGCCACCTTCAAGGGCAATGAAGGCATCGATCTGCGCCAGGACAAACAGGCCCTGCAGCGCCTCACCGAGGCAGCTGAAAAAGCCAAGATCGAGCTCTCCAGCGCTACCCAGAGCGAAATCAACCTGCCCTTCATCACGGCCACGCCGGAAGGGCCCAAGCATCTCGATCTCACCCTCACCCGGGCGAAGTTCGAGGAGCTGGCCAGCAAGCTGATTGATCGCTGCCGCGTGCCGGTGGAGCAGGCCCTCAAGGACGCCAAGCTCTCCACCAGCGAACTCGACGAGATCGTGATGGTGGGTGGTTCCACCCGCATCCCGGCCGTGCTCGAGCTGGTCAAGCGGGTCACCGGCAAGGATCCCAACCAGACCGTCAACCCCGATGAAGTGGTGGCTGTTGGTGCCGCCATCCAGGGCGGTGTGCTGGCCGGAGAGGTCAAGGACATCCTGCTGCTCGATGTCACGCCCCTGTCCCTCGGGGTGGAAACCCTCGGCGGCGTGATGACCAAGATGATCACCCGCAACACCACGATCCCCACCAAGAAGTCCGAGGTGTATTCCACCGCGGTGGATGGCCAGACGAACGTGGAGATTCACGTGCTCCAGGGTGAGCGCGAAATGGCCAGCGATAACAAATCCCTGGGTACCTTCCGCCTCGATGGCATCCCGCCGTCCCCCCGGGGTGTGCCCCAGATCGAGGTCATCTTCGACATCGACGCCAACGGCATCCTCAGCGTCACCGCCAAGGACAAGGGCAGCGGCAAGGAGCAGAGCATCTCGATCACCGGAGCTTCCACGCTCAGCGATAACGAGGTGGACAAGATGGTGAAGGATGCGGAGGCCAATGCCTCTGCCGACAAGGAGAAGCGCGAGAAGATCGACCTGAAGAACCAGGCCGAAACCCTCGTCTACCAAGCGGAGAAGCAGCTCGGTGAGCTGGGCGACAAGGTGGGCGCCGAAGATAAGGCCAAGGTGGAAAGCTCCTCGGTCAAGCTCAAGCAGGCGATTGAGAGCGAAGACTTCGACACGATGAAGTCTGAGCTTGAAATTCTGCAACAGGCTCTTTATGCCGCCGGTGCCGCTGTGTATCAGAACGCCGCCGCCGCCGATGGCGCCGCTGCTCCCGGGGGCAATGGCTCTTCCGCCGGTTCCGCCAACGCCAATGCCGACGACGTCATCGACGCCGAGTTCAGCGAGAGCAAGTGAAGCCCGGTTGGGGCCGCTGTTGTGGCCCCAACCCCCAGCTGTTGTCTGCCGGCGATCGTCTGAGCGTTTCAGCCCAGGCGGACTAACGATTTTTTCTTCAGGCCTCCGTCAAGCGGAGGCTTTTTTGTGGCCAGAGGCCCTTTCTGTCCCTAGGGTCGATCCAACCTGGGCTGGCGAATGGTCGTGACCAACGCTCCACCGACCGATCCCAGCCGGAATCACTCCGTGCGGCGCCTCAACACCCTGGCGGCAGCCCTGGGTTGCCGTAGCTACCTGGAGATCGGGGTTGAAACGGGAGCGACCTTGTTGGAGGTGGCTGTCGAGCAGCGCACGGGTGTGGATCCCTGCTTCGCCTTCGACTGGCAGTCTCATCAGGGTAAAGATGGTTTGCAGCTGCATCGCTGCAGCAGTGATCTATTTTTTGCCGGGCTGGAGGCGTCGACACATTATGACCTGATCTTTCTGGATGGTTTGCACACGTTCGAGCAGACTTATCGTGACATCGTTCATGCGCTGCGCCACAGCCATCCTGGAACGGTGATTCTGATCGACGATACGGCACCCAGTGATGTCTTTTCCTCCTGTCGTGATCAGCAGGAATGTCTTAGTCTGCGCTCCCGATATGCTAATTCTAGTGACATTCAATGGCATGGCGACAGCTATAAGGTCGTACCGCTCCTGGCGCTGTTTCACTGTGATCTTTGTCTGCTGACCCTGGCCGATGGTGGCAATCCCCAGACCCTGTTGTGGAGGCCGTTAATACCTCTGGTGGAGGACGGTATTCGTTCGATGCAGGCGATGTGGGCTGTTCAGAATCTTGCCGCCGCAGACTATATCTGGTTTCTTTCCAATCGCTCGCTCTATAATCCGATTTCGGAGGCTGAGGGATTGCAGGAGCTGATCAGTTCCATCGCCCGCCAGGCTCCGGCTGCTGACGTGCACTGATCCGCCTCTCAACATGCCCTTGAACCCAGGCTTGTCGGTGAGCTGGAGCGCCATTGAGCCGCTCTCCTGACAGATCTGCTTCGGCAGACGGTTAAGACTTCAGGGCCGCCAGGGCGCGGCGCGACTGGTCCAGCACCGGCGCCGGCAGGCTCACGTAGCCGAGGGCGGGGGCTTTGGCCTGGGCGCGATCGGAGAGGGTGTAGGCGAAGGTCTTCTGCAGCACCGGCAGCTTGGCGCCGTTGCCCCCCTTGTAGAGCAGGATCCAGGAGAAGGTCACGATCGGGTAGCCCGTCATCGGGTTGGGATTGCTGCCGGTGAGATCGGTGCCGAGGTCGATGGAGGCCAGGGCTTCGGCGGCGTTTTCGGTGCTGGGCCTGACCGTGGCACCGGAGGCATTGCTGAGGCTGGCGGCCTGCAGGCCCCCTTTGACATAGGCCATTTCCACATAGCCGATGGAGCCATCCATCAGGCTGAGTTGCGCGGCCACCCCTTCATTTCCCTTGGCTCCCACGCCGGTGGGCCAGGTGACGGCCTTGCCCTGGCCCGGACCTGCCTTCCAGCCCGGACTGATCGCAGCCAGGTGGGCCGTGAAGTTGGCGGTGGTACCGGAGCCGTCCGATCGGAACACCACCTTGATCGGCTTGGTGGCGCAGCCCAAATGCTTGAAGTCGTTGATCGTGCCGAGGAAGATGGCGGCCAGCTGGCCCTGGCTGAGTTTCAGCTCGCAACCCTTGTTGTTGTAGGCCACCGCAATCGCACCGGCCGTCATCGGCAGCTGGACCACTCCTCTGGGCACCTTCTCGATTTCAGAGGCTTTCATCGGCACGTCGCTGGCAGCGAAGTCGACGGTGCCGGCGATGAATTGGCGCACTCCCGCCCCTGATCCCACCGACTGGTAGTTGACCCGGGTTCCCTGGCCGGCCACATCCTGAAACCAGCGCTGATAGATGGCGGCTGGAAAGGAAGCTCCCGCTCCGCTGAGACCAGGGGTGTTGCAGCCGGCCAGGCCAAGGCTGGCGGCGCTGAACACCAGGGCGTTCGCGAGTCTGCGGCGGGGGGGAGCAGCCATCAAGGACCGGACGGAGCCAGCTGGACCTTAGGTGCTTGCTGGAAAAGCAGCCTTAAAGCCCGTGGGATGGCCTCGCTGCCCCCCGCAACCCCTGCCTTCATCGGCTTGCCGGACAGCCGACAACGCCTGTCGGCTCAGCCGAGAGGTTGTTCAGCAGGCTCCTGGGCGTCTGTTCTGCCGGATTCAATCTGCTCCAGCACCCAGGCGGCCGTTGCCGGTGCCAGCAGCACCCCATTGCGGTAATGGCCGCTGGCCAGCAGCACTCCGGGGGCGATCGCCTCCAGCACCGGCGCCGCCCTTCCGACCGGCCTGGGTCTGAGCCCCTGCCAGCGGCGCCGTTCCTGGGCCTGCCGAAGCCAGCCTGGTGCGCTGCCGTTGAGGCTGCGCAGAGCCGAGAGGGCGGCTGCATCGGCTGCCTGGCCCGGTTCGAGCGTGGCTCCGAGCCAGAAGTGATGGCCTCCCGCCAGATCGGGCCTGGGAATCAGGTTGGCGCCCTGCCAGTTGATGACGCCCGGCCAGTTCCAGGCGGGGGTGTGGGCTGCGCCCGCGTCGACCCGTTCCAGCTCCAGGGCCTGGCCCAGCACCGGTTCCATCGCCAGCTCTCGGCCCAGGCTGGCCAGCAGTCCCCGCAGGCCGACCCCTCCCGCCAGGACCACCCAGGCGGCCTCGCTGTGGCCGCCGCTCTCAAGCAGCACCCGCCAGCCCTCGCCGACAGGCTCGAGGGCGACGGCGCTGTCGCTGAGGGCTGTGATCCCCAGCCGGGCGCTGTCCCTGGCGATGGCCTCAAGGGCCTTGCCTGGATCGATCTGGCCATCGTCCGGACTGTGCAAGCCGCCCAGGGCACCGCTCGGCAGCTCTGGGCTGAGGGCCTCAAGGCGCGATTGATCCCAGAGCTCGAGGCCCAGGGTCTGGCGGCGTGGATCGGCGCTCAGCAGCTGCTGCCGCTCCAGGTCGGCGCTGCTGGCGGCGAGCAGCAACAGGCCCTGGCGCCAGGGGATGGGCAGGCCGCGACTGGCCAGCTCCTGGCGCCACTGGCCCCAGAGTTCCAGGCTCTGCTGGCGCAGGCGCCAGTTGCGGCCGCTGCTGCGATGGAACACCCTGGCCATCAACACCCCCAACGCCGCTTGGCTGCCGTTGGGGTGTCCCGGACGGTTGCCGGCGTCGATCAGCTGGACGTCATGCCCACGCAACCCCAGGCGCCAGGCAGAGGACAGGCCCACCAACCCGCCGCCGACGACGATGACGCTGCTGGGCCGGTGGGCGCTGCTGCCATTGGCCGAGGCGGGCTCAGCCACCACGGGCTGCTCAGACCTGTTTGAGGTCGACTTTCACCTGCTCGGGCAGCACCTGGGCGTAGAGGCCAAAGCCACTGGCCACCTTGATGTAGGACTTGCGCAGGGCCTCACCATCCTGGAGGCGGGCGGCCTCATCGAGCTGGGCGAGGGCGGTTTTGAGCTTGTTGGCGCGGGCTTCGGCTTCGGGTTGGTCAGCCGGGAGCAGCAGGCGATTGATGTAGAGCATCTCGCGGCTCACTTCCTGCATCGGCCCGTGGATGAGGTTGCGGGTGAAGACCCAGTTGCGATCGTTGACCAGGGCGGCCAATTCGGGCAGGCGATCGCGGGCCGCCAGGAAGCCCACCGCCTGGCGCTCGATCGCGGCGATGTTGTCGGGGCTGATGCTGGCGGCGGCTTTGGACTGGCTGTCGCAGGCCACCAGGGACACGCTCAGCACAACGGCCAGGAGGAGCATCAGCAGTGTCCTGAGACCCTGGAACAGACCGTTGGCGGCGGGCACGGGGGCGGCACCCTCCCCACCAGCGAACAGGGACTGGGGCATGGGCGGTTGGAAGACAGCCTGAGACTGCTGAACGGCCTTGGACATGCTCACGGCCATGGGGCGGGCGATTGAGTCGGTTTGGCGACTGTACCGAGAGTCCTAGGTTTCAAGGCCGGTTCTGTCGTCCCTCGCAACGGAGCCAGCCAGAGCACATGGTCCTGGCTCGGCTGCGGCCACAATGGCCATGGCCCCGAGGTCTCATGCCTTCTCCAACCGCAATCCTGCAGCTGATCTGCCCCGACCGTCCCGGGTTGGTCAGCGAGCTTTCGGGCTGGGTGGCGGCCAATGGTGGCAACATCCGCCATGCCGATCACCACACCGATGCCGGCGCCGGCCTGTTCCTGAGCCGCATCGAGTGGGGCCTGGATGGATTCGGACTGCCGCGCGAGGCGATCGCGCCGGCCGTCGTCGCCCTGGGGAGCCGCCTGGGTGGGGAAGGTCAGGTGCACTTCTCCGATGTGCTGCCCCGGGTGGCGATCTTCGTCAGCCGTCAGAGCCATGGCCTGGTGGATCTGCTCTGGCGCACCCGCTGCGGTGAGCTGCCGATGCAGGTGCCGCTGGTGCTGTCCAACCATGTCGATCTCCAGGTGGAGGCGGAGGCCTGCGGCGCCCGCTTTGTGCACACGCCGATCAGCGCCGCCACCCGGGCGGCCGCAGAGGAGCAGCAGCTGGCCCTGTTGGCCGAGCACGGCATCGAGCTGGTGGTGCTGGCCAAATACATGCAGGTGCTGAGTGCCGATTTTCTGGCACGCTTCAGCACCGTGATCAACATCCACCATTCCTTTCTGCCCGCCTTCCAGGGGGCCCAGCCCTATCACCGTGCCTGGGAGCGGGGCGTCAAGCTGATCGGCGCCACCGCCCACTTCGTGACCGAGGAGCTCGATGGCGGGCCGATCATCGAGCAGGCCACCGTGCATGTGAGTCACCGCGATGAGGTGGAGGATCTGATCCGCAAGGGACGGGACACCGAGCGGCTGGCCCTGGCCCGGGCGGTGCGTCTCTACCTGAGGCGACAGGTGATGGTCTATCGCGGCCGCACGGCCGTGTTCGATTGAGCCGGAACGAGATGGCTCTGAGCGTTCCACCAGCTCTCGATCAACGCCTGCTGGCCCATCGGCCGCCCCAGGCCACTCCCTTCGGCTGGCGCTGTTTTCAGCTGGGGATGCTGTTGGTGGCCAGCAGTGCCTTCCTGGCGGCCATCCCGTTGTTGGCGGCCCTGATCTTCGGCAGCCGCGGCCGCCGTTCGCCCTTCGAGGATCGGCTGAATCTGGTGCTGCTGGTGGTGTCGATTCTGATGCTGCTGGGCTGCAGCCAGGCCAGCAGTGGCTGGCTGGCCTGGGTCGGCATGGGCAATTGGCTGCCGTTCTTCTGGGCTTTCTGGGGCTTCCAGCCCTACCTGGCCAGCGCCGCGGCCCGTCGCCGCATCGGCCTGCTGCTGCTCTCGGGCACGGTGCCGGTGATCGTCACCGGGCTCGGCCAGTTGTGGTGGGGCTGGAGCGGGCCCTTCCAGCAGTTGGGAGGGCTGATCATCTGGCATCTGCATGCCGGCGGCAATCCGCCCGGTCGGCTGGCGGGCCTGTTTGATTACGCCAACATTGCCGGCTCCTGGCTGGCCCTGGCCTGGCCCTTCGCCCTGGCGGCCCTACTGCAGCCCGGCCTGGCCCGTTGGTTGAGAGGGGTCGCCCTGGTGCTGGCGGCCGCTGTGGTGGCGGCGATCTTCCTGACGGATTCGCGCAATGCCTGGGGCGCCCTGCTGCTGGCGCTGCCGCTGGTGGTGGGGCCCGCCAGCTGGTTCTGGCTGCTGCCGATCCTGGCCGTGGCGGTGTTGATCCTGGCCGCGGCCAGCGTGGCCTGGGTGCCGGAGCTGCTGCAGCATCCCGCCCGCGCCCTGGTGCCGGAGGCGATCTGGGGCCGGCTCAGCGATCTCCAGTTCGCCGGTCACCGCCCCCTGGCCGTGACCCGCCTGGCCCAGTGGCAGGTCGCCATCGGCCTGATCGGCGAGCGGCCCTGGCTGGGCTGGGGAGCAGCCGCCTTCAGCCTCATTTACCCCCTGCGCACCGGCCATTGGCACGGCCATCCCCACAATCTGCCGATCGACCTGGCGCTCAGCCATGGTCTGCCGGTGGCGATCCTGGTGGTGGGCCTGGTGCTCTGGCTGCTCTGGCGCTCAGCCCGCCAGGGCATGCTGGCGGCGGCGGCGTTCGAGCGTGCCTGGTGGGCCTCGGTGCTGGTGCTGGTGTGCCTGCACGCCACCGACATTCCTTTCTATGACAGCCGCATCAACATCGCCGGCTGGGTGTTGCTGGTGGGGCTGCGCATGGCGGCGCGGCCTGAGCCTGAACTGACCTGAAAGGCCGGACCAGGCTCAGGCCAGGGCTTCGCGGCGATGGCCGGCGAGGGTGGCCTTGGGTAGGGGCCCTTCCAGATGCTCCCAGGGCAGCACCCGCTGGTCGCTCCAGGTGTCATGCACCACCTGCTCCCAGGGGGGTGGCAGCACCGACTGGGCCGGATCGATCAGGGGGGCGTCACCGGCGAGCACGGCCCGGTAGGCCTTTTTCCAGCCCCCCAGGCTTTCGTGCTGGCCGCGGGCGGCGGCGATCACCGGTGCCAGGCGACGATCGCTGCGGGAAATCAGGGCCTGGATCACGCTCCAGCCGTAGCTTTCGGGACGCAGCTCGATGCCTTTGGGCTTCAGGCGTTTGGCCAGCCCCTTGAGCCGCTTCTCGGCTTCCGGCCGCACCCCTTGCCATTGGAAGGGTGTGTGGGCCTTGGGCACGAAGGTGCTCACCCCCAGGCTCAGGCGCAGGCCCGGCACGGACCGCTTGAGCGAGAGCAGCAGCTCGGCGGTGGCCTCGATGTCCGCCTCCTCCTCCGTCGGCAATCCGGCCATGCCGTAGAGCTTCAGGGCGCTGAGGCCGCCTTCCTTGGCGTAGCGGGCGGCGGCGAAGATCTCCTCGTTGCTGAGCTTTTTATTCACCACCCGGCGCAGGCGCTCGCTGCCGCTCTCGATCGCGATCGTCAGCGATTTGCTGCCTCGCTTGCTCAGGATCTGGGCCAGTTGCGGCGTGACCGTGGCGGCCCGCACCGAGCTGACGCTCACCCGGGTGCCCTCGAAGCGGTCCTGATCGAGCCAGCTCAGCAGGTCGGCGAACTGGGGGTGCTGGGTGACGGAAGCACCCAGCAGGCCCAGCCGTTGGGTGGCCTTGAGGCCGGTCTCCACCGCCGGGATCAGGCCGTCGTCGAGGGAGGCGGTGCGAAACGGCAGGGTGAGGTAGCTGGCCAGGCAGAAGCGGCAGAGTTCCGGGCAGCTGCGGGCCACCTCCACCATGTGGATCGAGGGCCAGGCCGCCTCCGGCGTGATCACCGTCGAGTGGCTGAGGGTGTTGCCCCGCCAGGTCTGCTTGGTCACGGTGGCTGGAATCGTGGCCTGCAGCGGTTCGACCGCCAGCAGTTCGCCGGCGGGGCTGTAGCGCGGCGCATACAGGGCCGGAACATAGACGCCGGGCACCTGGGCCAGGGCGTGCAGCCGCTCGGAACGGGGGGCGCCGCGCCGCGCCAGCAGGGCATCGATGAAGGCGGGCAGCAGCTGCTCACCATCGCCGAGCAGCACCACATCAAAGAAGGGGGCCAGCGGTTCGGGATTGGCGGTGAGCACCGGACCGCCGCCGAAGACGATCGGATCACCATCGCCGCGCTGGTGGCTCCACAGCGGGATGCGCTGGCGTTCGAGCAGATCCAGCAACACCGGGCCATCCAGTTCCCAGCTGAGGGAGAGGCCGAACAGCTCGGGATCGCGGTGTCCTGGGTCGCCCTGGTCGGTGAACAGGCGGCGCACATCGAGATCGGCGCGGCGGGCGAGCGTGGCCCACACCACCTGGTAGCCCAGGCTGGTGATGCCCACCGAGTAGGTGCTGGGGAAGGCCAGCACCGTGCGCAGGGCGCCGGGCTCGGGGACGGCGGGCTCGAACAGCAGGGTTTCCTGATTCAGGCGCGGAGGACCAGGGAAGGGGGGATCAGTTCTGATTCTCAACCAGCGGCACGGCGTGCAGGCTCACCAACCGCCATCCGCCCTGTTCGGCTTCCAGGCAGGCACTCAAGGGTGCCGTGATGGTCTGGTCCTGGCCGTCGAGGCAGTAGCGCTGATCCAGCCAGCCGGTCACCAGCACAGCGTCGCTGCCCAGGGGGCGGCTGTGCAGATCGCTGAGGCGGCTGTTCACGCTGGAGGTGGCCGCCAGCATGGTGCGGAGCTGGTCGGCGACCTCGTCGCGGCCCTTGAGCCAGCGGCGGCTGATTTCATCCACCAGAACCACATCGGCTGCCATCAGCTCGACGATGGCGTCGGCATCCCGGCGATCAAGGGCTGCAAACACCTGCTCCAGGATGTGGCATGGATTCTCAAACATGGCTGATCCGATAGCCAGGGGATTGATCTTGGCAGACGTGATCTCCAGAGATTGACAAAAAAAGGGGGTGGCCACGGAGCCAGTGGTTGTGGACGTTGCAGGCGTTGGTGCAGGAGCCGTGGGTACGGACTGGGCTAGCTTGCTAGACCGAGTGAAATCGTCGAGAAGATTGTGGTGTTGCGAAAGGCTGTCCAGACAAGAAAGGCTGTCCAGACAAGAAAGGCTGTGCTGTTACGAATGCAAGCCATGGCCTGGTTGAGTCTGGGCCTGGCCCTTCCCTCGCTGGCCCTGCTTCCTCCCCAGGTCGCCCGGGCCAAGGGGGGCATGGAGCCGCTGCTGAATCAGCCCGCCAAGGTGAAGCTCGAGCAGGGATGGCTGCGCGGCGTGCGGCGTCACGACGTGATCGAATTCCGCGGCATTCCCTACGCCGCCTCCACGGCGGCAGACAAGCGCTGGACCTTGCCGCTACCCGCCAAAGGTTGGTCCGGGTTGCGCGATGCCAGCGCCTTCGGGCCCGCCTGTCCCCAGGAGGCACGGTTCAATCTCACCGAGGCCAGCAACGCTGAAGACTGCCTCAGCATCAATGTGAGTGTGCCGCAGCGGCGTCCTGTCGGGCGGCGATTGCCGGTGCTGGTCTGGATCCACGGCGGTGCCTTCGTGGGCGGTGGCTCCAATCTCTATCGGCTCGATGCCCTGGCCAGGCAGGGCGTGGTGGTGGTGAGCTTCAACTATCGGCTCGGGGTGCTGGGGTTCATGCCCCATCCAGCCTTTGATTCGGCCACCAATGGCAACCTGGGCCTGCTGGATCAGCGGCAGGCCCTGCGCTGGGTCCAGAGCAACATTGCCGCCTTCGGTGGTGATCCGGCCAACGTCACCCTGGGTGGAGAGTCGGCCGGGGCGGGTTCAATCTGCATGCATCTCGCCGCACCCGAGCTGTCACGAGGTCTCTTTCATCAGGCGCTGGTGATCAGTGGCGGCTGCCTGGCTTCCTTGCCTTCGGTGCAGACCTATGAGCAAGAGGTGGGTCTGCCGATCGCGGCCAGGCTGGGCTGTGACAAGGTCGGCGACGCCCTGGCCTGCTTACGCCGCATCCCGGTGCAGCGCCTGGTACAGGTCGGTGGCGAGGTGACGGCAGGCAAGACCATGTCGTTTGGCCCCTCGATCGGGGCTGTCCAGGCCACGCCGCGCACCGTTCGGGATGCGCTGCGCAATGGTCAGGTGAT
The DNA here is from genome assembly GCA_903823115.1 of uncultured cyanobacterium. GTDB lineage: Bacteria > Cyanobacteriota > Cyanobacteriia > PCC-6307 > Cyanobiaceae > Cyanobium. The sequence goes on along the minus strand of CAIJRN010000052.1, from coordinate 70,170 downwards.
GAAGGTGCCGTTGTTGATGGGTGGGGCAAGGGATGAGCTACGGCTTTATATCGGCTACGACCAGCAGTCCCAGGACCCTGCGCGGGTGGTGACTGCGGGGAACTACAAGCAAAGACTGATTGGCAAGTACGGCTATACACCTGATCAGATCAACGAAGATCGGCCGCAGCAGATTCTGGCTCGTTTCCCGCTGCAGGATCCGCAGCGGGCGCCGGAGCAGGTCGGTTCGGTGATGTCTCACTACAACCCGGCGGTGGGCATCAACAACTGTCTCTACTTGCATACCGCCAGCGCTTTTCGGCGTTTTGCCAAGGTGCCGATTTATCAGTTTGAATTTGCTGATCCCAAGGCGTTGGTGCTTGGCGTCGGCATTGCTGCCAAGCCTGATCCCGGCATGGACTTTGGCGCCGTGCATTCAGCTGCGCTCAATTATCTGTTCCCCAATCTCTCCAATACCAAGCGTATGGATGCCCCTGATCTGCCTGCCGATTCCCAGCTCCTGGCAGGCCAGATGCAGGCATTGGTTGCGAGTTTTGCGACTCAGGGTGTGCCTATGGCCAAGGGGCTACCTGCCTGGCCGGTATACAACTCCGGCAAGGATGATGTGATGCTGCTGGTGCCGAAGCGTTCAGCCTTGCACGATGCGGATGCGGCCCATTTCTGTGGATTCTGGCGTCAGCTCTATCCTGAGTTCTTGGCCAATCCCTAGAGGCTGGCTGCCCCGGTTCGGCTACACCTCCGCCAGCACTTTCGCCTCTTCCTCGGCGCTCACCACCCGGCCGCTGTCTTCAAAGCCTTGACGCCGAGCGGCACCACATTGAGGAAGGGGGCCAGCGGTTCGGGATTGGCGGTGAGCACCGGTTCGCCGCCGAAGACGATCGGATCGCGCCCGCCGCGCTGGTGGCTCCAAAGGGGGATGCGCTGGCGTTCGAGCAGATCCAGCAACTCCGGGCCATCCAGCTCCCAGCTGAGGGAGAGGCGGACCAGCTCGGGATCGCGGTGCGCCGGGTCGCCCTGGTCGGTGAACAGGCGGCGCACATCGAGATCGGCGCGGCGGGCGAGGGTGGCCCACACGAGCTGATCCCCCAGGCTGGTGATGCCCCACCGCGTAGGTGCTGGGGAAGGCCAGCACCGTGGGCCGGGCTCGGGCACGGCGGGCTTGAACCGCAGGGTTTCCTGGTTCAGGGGGTACCGGGATCAGCCTCCAGCTTCTGGAGCCCTGGGCCCTTCCGGCGCCGCTGAGCGGCGGCCGCGGGGGCTTCCACCACAATGGGATTCACCTGGTCCTCGGGGCGGTCCGGATGGGTTTTGATCCCCGCCGCTGGCGGCCAGGTCCTGGCCGCCAGCCGGTCACCGCCAATCTGGACGGTCTACTGGCTGAGAACGCGTCCCTGCACCGGGAGGTGCGCCAACTGCGCCAGCAGCTGGAGCAATTGCGGCAGCCCCGCCCCCAGGACGGTGGCAGCCGGGTCAGCAACGGGGCGGCGCCCACCATCACCTCCCAGCTGGTGGAGCGCTGGGGGCAGGCCATGGCCCGCCATCCCGGCTGGTCCGGGTTGCGGATCGGCCCGCCCGGGGGCCTGCGGGGCCTGGTGGAGGAGCTGCGCGCCCAGGCCTGGAACCCCGCCCTCAGCCTGGAGGAGGGGCTCAATCGGCAACAGGCCGGTCTCGGCGCCGAGCTGGAGGCTGCTCTGCGGGGGCCCCACAGCCGCAGCCGTTGGGCGGTGCGCGCCGCCTTCGCCCTCTACGGCCCGCGGGCGAGCGAGTGGCTGAGCGAGGAACCGTTGCGGGTGGTGGTGGAGCTGCGGCGACGGCTGGAGAGGGGAGAACAGCGCCGGGGTACGCGCACCGCGAACCACAGCGCCACCGGCGACCCCACCGATGGTCCCTCCGCAGGCGCCAGGCCGAAGCGGAAGCCAGCGCCGCCCGATCCGCGCGGCGAGGCGCTTCGGCTGCTGGGCCTGGAGGCCGGCGCCAGCCGGGACCTGATCAAGCGCACCTACCGACAGCTGGCCAAGAACCACCATCCCGACCTGGGCGGTGATGCCGAGGCCTTTTTGCGTCTGGATGCCGCCTACCGGCTGCTGATGGCCCGTTGAGGATCGGCTGGTCGCCTACACCTCCGCCAGCACTTTCGCCTCGTCCTCGGCGCTCACCACCCGGCCGCTGTCTTCAAAGCCTTCGATCTGATCGAAGTTGAGGTAGCGGTAGAGCTCATCGGCCAGTGGATCGATCTTGGCCGCGGCGATCGCCAGATACTCCTCCGTGGAGGGGATGCGACCCAGCTGGGCGCAGACCGCCGCCAGTTCGGCGCTGCCCAGATACACCTGGGCGCCATTGCCGAGGCGGTTGTTGAAGTTGCGGGTGCTGGTGGAGAACACGCTGGTGTTGTCCTCCACCCGGGCCTGGTTGCCCATGCAGAGCGAGCAGCCGGGCATCTCCATACGGCTGCCGGCGGCTTCGAAGATCGCGTAGTAGCCCTCCTCTTTCAGCATCTCCTCATCCATGCGGGTGGGCGGGCAGACCCAGAGTTGGGCGGTGTTGGCACCCTGGCCCTCCAGCACCTTGGCGGCGGCGCGGTAATGGCCGATGTTGGTCATGCAGGAGCCGATGAACACCTCATCGATCTGCGCTCCAGCCACCTCTGAGAGCAGCTTGACGTTGTCGGGGTCATTGGGGCAGGCCAGGATCGGTTCTTTGAGTTCATCGAGGTTGATGTCGATCACGGCGGCGTAGTCGGCATCGCTGTCGGCCTCCAGCAGCACCGGCTTGGCCAGCCAGGCCTCCATCGCCTTGATGCGGCGGGCCAGGGTGCGGGCATCCTGGTAGCCGCGGGCAATCATGTTCTTCATCAGCGCCACATTGCTGCGCAGGTATTCGCTCACGGTGTCCACCGAGAGCTTGATCGTGCTGCCGGCGCAGGAGCGTTCGGCGGTGGCATCGGTGAGTTCAAAGGCCTGCTCCAGTTTGAGATCGGGTAGACCTTCGATCTCCATGATCCGGCCGGAGAAGATGTTTTTCTTGCCGGCTTTTGCCACTGTCAGCAGGCCCTGCTGGATCGCCACATAGGGGATGGCGTTGACCACATCGCGCAGGGTGATGCCCGGCTGCAGTTGACCTGAAAACCTCACCAGCACCGATTCGGGCATGTCCAGCGGCATGGCGCCGATGGCGGCGGCGAAGGCCACCAGGCCCGAGCCGGCCGGGAAGGAGATGCCCAGCGGGAAGCGGGTGTGGCTGTCGCCGCCGGTGCCGACGGTGTCGGGCAGCAGCAGGCGGTTGAGCCAGCTGTGGATGATGCCGTCGCCGGGGCGCAGGGCGACGCCGCCGCGGGAGCTGATGAAATCGGGCAGCTCGGCGTGGGTCCTGAGGTCCACCGGCTTGGGATAGGCGGCGGTGTGGCAGAAGCTCTGCATCACCAGGTCCGCCGAGAAGCCCAGGCAGGCCAGCTCCTTCATCTCATCGCGGGTCATCGGCCCGGTGGTGTCCTGGGAGCCGACGGTGGTCATCAGCGGCTCGCAGCTGGTGCCGGGTCGCACGCCGGCCAGGCCACAGGCCTTGCCCACCATTTTCTGGGCCAGGGTGAAGCCCCTGGCGCTGTCAGCGGGGGGGGCCGGGCGGATGAACAGATCGTTGGGGGGAAGGCCCAGCTGGGCGCGCACCTTGTCCGTCAGCGAGCGACCGATCAGCAGCGGGATGCGGCCGCCGGCGCGCACTTCATCGGTGATGGTGCTGGGTTTGAGCTCGAACTGGGCGACGATCTCGCCGGCATTCGCTTCGCCGGCAGCCCGTTCAATCGTGCCGTCGTAGGGGCGGATCGTGATCACATCGCCGGAGTTGAGAGCGCTGACATCGCATTCGATCGGCAGGGCGCCGGAATCCTCGGCCGTGTTGAAGAAGATCGGCGCGATCTTGCCGCCCAGGATCACACCACCACTGCGCTTGTTGGGCACATGGGGGATGTCGGTGCCGGTGTGCCACAGCACCGAGTTGATGGCGGATTTGCGCGAGCTGCCGGTACCGACGACATCGCCCACGTAGGCGACGGGATGGCCCTTTTGCTTGAGTTCGGCGATCAGTTCCAGCCCGCCGGGCATCCGCGTTTCCAGCATCGCGTTGGCGTGCAGGGGGATGTCGGGGCGGGTGGTGGCGTGGGTGGCGGGGGAGAGATCGTCGGTGTTGGTTTCACCCTCCACCTTGAACACCGTCACCGTGATCTCAGCCGGCAGCTGGGGTTTGGCGGTGAACCATGCGGCTGTCGCCCAGCTGTCCACCACCTGCTTGGCCCAGGGGTTGGTGGCGGCCAGTTCCAGCACGTCGTTGTAGGCGTCGTAGACGAGCAGGGTGCGGCTCAGGCCGCTGGCGGCTTCGGCGGCGATGGTGGAATCGGCGCTGGCCAGCAGGGCAATCAGGGCGGCGACGTTGTAGCCGCCGATCATCGTCGCCAGCAGCCGCACCGCTGCGATGGGGGACACCAGGGGGCTGGTGGCGCTGCCCTGGGCGACTGCGCTCAGCCAGGTGGCCTTGACGTAGGCGGCCTCATCCACCCCAGGCGGAATGCGCTCGCTCAGCAGTTCCAGCAGGAAGGCCTCCTCGCCGGCGGGGGGCTGCTGCAGCAGTTCGGTGAGGGCCTGGGCCTGGGCTGCACTCAGGGGCAGGGCCGGCACCCCCAGGGCCTCACGCTCGGCCGCGGCGGCGCGATAGGCGGGCAGCAGCTCGGCGGGGGAGAGGGGGGTGGTCGTCATACCGTTCGGCTCTGCGCGTGGCGATGGATCCATTTTCCGCTCTGGCCGGTACCCGCCTTGGTGGCAATGGCGACAGGTTGGCGGCGGGCCGGGGCTGAGCGCCCTGGCGCAGCGGGCCCCCCTGACCTCTCCTCAGCCGGGCGGTTCGCTCTCCAGGAGGCTCATCAAGGCATCGAGCCGTCGTCGGTTGGCGCGGTTGGCATTGAGCAGGAAGCGTCCGATGAGAACAGTGCTTTGATCTGCGCGTCGAGCTGCCTCTTGTTGATCGATTCTTGCCTCCAAAGCTCGCTTTCTCTCCGCAGTTGTAGTTTCCTCGCTCTCAGTCGCTCGGTCTCGATCTCGATTTCGCGCACGGGATGCCAGTTGAGCCTCGCCAGCAGCCGCCGCCACGGCGGCAACGAGGCAAGGTAATCCGAGCTGCTGCGGTACTTCAACGGTACCGATTCCTGGCAGGTTGACATGGTCGTAACTGCTGAACAGGGTGATCAGGGCCAGGAGTACCGCCGCGGCGATCGTGAAGCTGGCCTGGCTGTCGAAGCTGGGTCTCACGCTAATCGGGACGGGACTCCCCGCTTCAGTGGCCACCATTCCAGTGCCACCAACTGGATCAGTTCGCAGGCTGCAGCAGCCTGTTCCTCCCCCCCCTGGCGTGACACCCCGGCTGGTGTCATCCCCCGAGCAGGAACGTCCTCGGCCTCCAGGCAGGGTTTGCTGGGTTGTCCCTGTGGAGACCGCGGTCGCTCACGCTGCGGCCACATAGGCTGGTCCGTCAGGTTCGTCTGCCCACTTCCGCAGCATGATTCCCACCTCCGATCTCCACGTGGTGGAAACCCGGCCCCTGGTGCCGCCGGCGGTTCTGCACGCCGAGCTGCCGATCAGTGAGCAGGCTTCCCGCACCGTGCAGCTGGCCAGGGAACGGATCAAGGCGATTCTGCATGCCGGCGATCACCGTCTGCTGGTGATCGTCGGACCCTGTTCGGTCCACGACGTGGCGGCTGCCAGGGACTATGCGGCGATCATCGCCGAGGCCCAGCGCCGCCATCGGGACGATCTCGAGGTGGTGATGCGGGTGTACTTCGAAAAACCGCGCACCACCGTGGGCTGGAAGGGCCTGATCAACGATCCCCATCTCGACGGCAGCTACGACATCAACACCGGCCTGCGACGGGCCCGGGGGCTGTTGCTGCATCTGGCGGAGCTGGGTTTGCCGGCGGCCACCGAGCTGCTGGATCCGGTGGTGCCCCAGTACATCGCCGATCTGATCAGCTGGACCGCCATCGGCGCCCGCACCACCGAAAGTCAGACGCACCGGGAGATGGCTTCGGGGCTGTCGATGCCGATCGGTTTCAAGAACGGCACCGATGGCAGCACCATCACCGCCATCAACGCCATGGAGGCGTCGGCCCTGTCCCACCATTTCCTCGGCATCAACAAGGACGGCCAGGCCGCCATCGTCACCACCACCGGCAATCCCGATGGCCATCTGGTGTTGCGCGGTGGTAAGGCCGGCCCCAATTTCCACAGCGAGGCGGTGGAGGCGGCGGCGGCCCAGCTGGCGGCCGAGGGTCTGCCGGCCCGGCTGATGGTGGACTGCAGCCACGGCAATTCCAACAAGGACTACCGCCGCCAGGGCGAGGTGCTCCAGGAGGTGGCCCGGCAGGTCAGCGCCGGTTCGGTTCACGTGATGGGCGTGATGATCGAGAGCCACCTGGTGGAAGGTAATCAGAAGATCCCCACCGATCTCTCGCTGCTCACCTACGGCCAGAGTGTCACCGATGCCTGCATCGATCTGCCCACCACGCTGGAGCTGCTGGAGCACCTGGCCGTCGCCGTGCGGGAGCTGAGAGAGGGCCGGCTGGCAGTGGCCTGAGCCATGACCCTCTCCCCTGCCGCCCTCGCCAGCTCCCTGGCGGATCAGGGGCTGCGCTGGCTGGCCATCACCTGGGTGAACCATGCCGGGGCGCCCCTGGTGAAGGTGGTGCCCCTGGCCCATCTGCAGCAGGCGGTGCGGACGGGCGTGGGCTTCTCGCCGGTGGCGGATGCTTTCGGCACGGACGGCAGCATCGATCCAGCCCACAGGCTGGCCGTGCCCGATGGCGACCTGCGCTTGAAGGCCGATCCGGCGGCCCTGGCGCCCCTGGCCCCGGCCCGGGGCTGGGCCTGGGCACCAGGGGAGCGCTGGCAACGCAACGGTGAGCCCTACGCCGCCGACCAGCGCCACTTCTGCCGCCGTCAGCAGGAGGGGCTCGAGGCGGCGGGACTGACGCTGCAGGCGGGTTTCGAGCTGGAGTGGCTGGTGGCTGAGGCCGAGCCGGGTGCGGCGCCACGACCGGCGATGCCGGGAGGTCCGTACGGTGCCGACCGACTGGTGGAGGGGTTCGACTACGCCACGGCGCTGCTGGAGGCGATCGAGGCGGCGGGGCTGCCCTGGCTGCAGTTCCACCCCGAATACGGGGCCTCCCAGTTCGAGCTGTCCCTGGCTCCCGGGACCGCTCTGGAGGCGGCGGACCGGCTGGTGCGGGCCCGTCTCGTCATCCAGCGCGTCAGCCGGCGCTTCGGCTGGCGCTGCAGTTTCAGCCCCAAACCCAGCCTGGAGCGGGTGGGGGATGGGGGCCATCTGCACTTCAGCGTTCAGCGCGCTGGCCAGCCGCTGCTGCAGGGCGGCGAGGGTGTCGCCGGGCTCAGCGAGGCGGGGCAGCAACTGCTGGCGACCCTGCTCGAGGAGCTGCCGGCCCTGATGGCCCTCGCCTGTCCCCTGGCGGTCTCCTATCTGCGGCTCGGGCCCAGCTCCTGGTCGGCTCCGTTCCAGGTGTGGGGTGTGGAGAACCGCGAGGCGGCCCTGCGGCTGATCCCCAGCGCTGCCGATGGCGCCGCGGCTCATCTGGAGCTGAAGGTGAGCGATCTCGGGGCCAATCCCTATCTGCTGCTGGGGGCGGTGCAGCTGCTGGTGCGGCAGGGCCTGGCGGGACAACAACGGAGCCTGCCACCTCCCCTGAGCGGTGATCCGGCCGCCCTGCCGCTGGGTCAGGTGTCGCGCCTGCCCGGCAGCCTGGAGCAGGCTTCGGCGGCCTTCGCGGCCAGTGCCCTGCTGCGCCAGGGGATGGGGGAGGCCCTGCACGGCTCCCTGCTCGACAGCCAGGCGGCCGAGGTGCGCCGCTGCGCCCAGCTCAGCCCGGAGCAGCAGGTGGCGGCCAGCTGCTGGTGGCCGCTGGTGGGAGGCCTGGGCTGAAGGTGTCAGTGTGATCGGAAAGACGGCAGCCTGGTTGTATTGGCACTCAAGGATTGTGAGTGCCAGAACATCAGTCACCTCAAGGAATGTTCGCGGTGGACGCCGCGACTCGGTGCATTCTTTACGGTGTTGCCTGTCGTTGTTCCCTGCGGGTTGGCGCATGACTTACCTCTTGCAGCTCTGTGGTCTTTCCGATCCCCTGCAGTTGTTCTATCTGGAGCAGCGCAGCAGCACAGCCGATGCCACCGCCGCTGGTCCCGCCTTCGCCGGCTTTCGCTCCTTTCAGCTCGATGATCTGCTCGCCTGGGCCGTCGACACCGCCCGGGGTCGCGATTGGGATGGCGAGGCCATTCAGCGCACCGTGCTCGATGTCTGGATGGAGCGGGCCGATCTGATCCGGCAATGGCAGCTGCGCCTGCGGGAGGAACCTGGCGATCGCTTGCTGGTGGCGGCTCTGGGCAGTCAACGGGACTGGGAGCGGCGCTGTGAAGCTCTGCTTCAGGTCTGAAGTGAAGCCCCCAGGCGCGCGGTTCAGGTTTGACTCAGCAGTTGCCAGAGCAGGCCAATGCCGATCGGTACGGTGAAATTGTCCAGACCGAGCACGGCGATCTGCTCGAGCAGGACGGCCGTCAGGGCCAGAGCGAGCACCTCGGGCGGGGTCGGCGCCGGCAGGCCCGCGGCAGCGCAGACCATCCCCAGCCCCTGCAGCACCGCCAGGCTGGTGATGGCCATGATCAGTGTGCCCACCAGGGAGCGCCGCTGGCCCAGCACCGTCCAGCTGGGCGAGACGACGCTCGAACCGACCAGTCCCGCCAGCCCATCCGCGAACGCCATCACCAGCACGCCGGCGGTCACGGTGGCGTGCTGGTCGGGCCACCAGAGCAGCAGCAGCAGCGTGATTGAGGCGCCGTAGCCGATGGTGCCGTAGCTGGAGCGGCCCACATCCTCAATCCCTGGCAGCAGCCTGTGGCGCTGGTTGTAGGCGGCCAACAGGGTGACGAGTGCCGCCGCACCGATGGCGATCCAGCGATCGATCCCCAGACCCCAGGCCAGGGGCACCACCAGGCCGGCGCCGATGTGGACCAGCTTGCGGCTCCATTCCGGTTGTTCAGGCCAGCGGGCCCGCAGCGCCATGGTCAGGACCGCCAGCACCAGGAGCCAGAGCAGCACGGCGGCCGAGCCGATCAGCTGTTGACTCCATCCGCCGCTCGGCATGCCCAAGATCAGGACTCAGGCCGCCTGCTGCATGTTGCTCATCAGCCGCAGTTTCATGATCGCCTTGGCCTCCAGCTGCCGCACCCGTTCCCGCGACACATTGATCTGCCGGCCGATCTCGGCGAGGGTGAGGGGGTCGCTGCCCTCCAGCCCAAAGCGCAGTTTCAGGATTTTCTGCTCGCGATCATTGAGCTGGGAGAGCCAGGTGCCCAGGTGCTCCTTCTGCAGATGCCGATCCAGCGAGTCGAAGTGCTCACCACTGGCCGGATCGGCGATCAGCTCGCCCAGGGTGCTGCGATCCTCTTCGCCGCGGGCATGGGCATCCAGGGAGGCACAGGGGGCGCTCTGGGTCATCAGCTCCTCCAGTTCCTCGGGTGCCATGCCCAGGGCGTGGGACAGCTCCAGGCGATTGGGCTGGCGGCCCAGTCGATGGGAGAGCTCCCGGGTGATGCGCCGCATCTTCGAGAGCTTTTCGCTGATATGAATCGGCAGGCGAATCGTGCGGGCGCTGTTGTCGATGGCCCTGGTCATGCCCTGGCGGATCCACCAGTAGGCATAGGTGGAGAATTTGTAGCCCATGGCCGGATCGAACTTGTCGACAGCCCGTTCCAGGCCGATGGCCCCCTCCTGGACCAGATCCAGCAACTCCAACCCCTGATTCTGATACTTCTTCGCCACGCTCACCACGAGGCGCAGATTGGCGGCCATCATCCGATCCCGGGCTCGCTGTCCCATGCGCAGCTGGCGCTGCTGCTTGGCCGTGTAGCCCTCGCCGATCTCCTGGGTCAGGCGTTTGGCCGCCTGCACGTGGTGGGCCAGCTCAATCTCTTCGGCGGGGGTGAGCAGGGGCACCCGACCGATCGTGCTCAGATACCAGCCGATCGAGTCGGCACTGAGACGCCCTGTTGCTCGCTGGTTAGCGGCCTTGGCGCTGGCGGCCTTCGTTTTCGGGCTCGCCTTGACAGGCGTTGCATTTGGTGCAGATTGATTGTGATCCGCAGCACAAATGCTGGATTTGTCTTCGGTGGAATCGGCTGAAATTGTCAGGTCTGCAGTAGCAGACAAGGTGACTGCTCGGCCCCCTTGTGTGCTACTGCCATTGGCATGCAGCACATTGAGAGCGGAATGCAGAGGTGTCCCCATCACCCCAGGCCTCCGAAATGAATTTGTCCGGAATGTAGCACCGGTTGCGCGGATGTGTTGTCCGCAAACCGAGGATTCCCTGTAAGCATTGCGCAAAGATTTTTTACTGTGTCGTTGATTACATCGGCAGCCTGGGGTCGTCAGTTAGGCAATCCGCCGCGCCAGCGTTCCATCAGAGAGGCCTGAGCCCGTCGCGGTTCGCCTTCCGGCTGGCGCTGGTCGAAGTGGCCGTCGCTGTGCATGTGCCAGGCGCCACTGTCCTCCAGGTAGAGCTGGATCAGGCGTTCGAGCTGGCTGCGCTGCTGGGGATCTTCGATCGGGGCGAGCGCCTCGACGCGCCGGTCCAGGTTGCGGGTCATCCAGTCGGCGCTACCGATGAATAATTCGCTCTGGCCGCCATTGGCGAACCAGAACAGGCGGGAGTGTTCCAGGAAACGGCCGATCACGCTGCTGACACTGATCGTTTCGCTCACTCCCTGCACCCCTGGCCGCAGCGAGCACATGCCGCGGATCACCAGCTCAATGATCACCCCCGCCTGGGAGGCCTCATAAAGCAGGGCGATGATCGCGGGATCCACAAGGGAATTCATCTTGCCGCGGATATGGCCACCACGGCCGTTGCGGGCGTGCTCGATCTCGCGGCGGATCAGGCCCTCCATGCCTTTGCGCAGGGTGACGGGGGCCACCAGCAGTTTGCGGAAGCTCTGTTGCTTGGAGAAGCCGGTGAGGTAGTTGAAGAGCTCCACCACGTCCTGGCCGAAGTCTTCCCGTGCCGTCAGCAGCCCAATGTCGGTGTAGAGATTCGAGGTTTTTGAGTTGTAGTTGCCGGTGCCGATGTGCATGTAGCTGCGCAGCCGTTCCTTCTCCCGCCGCACCACCAGGGCCACTTTGGTGTGGGTCTTCAGACCGATCACCCCGTACACCACGTGCACGCCGGCGTGTTCCAGCTGGCGAGCCCACTGGATGTTGTTGTCCTCATCGAAGCGGGCCTTGAGCTCCACCAGGGCCATCACCTGCTTGCCGTTCTCGGCGGCGCGGATCAGGGCCGCCACCACCGGAGAGTTCTTGGAGGTGCGATAGAGGGTCATCTTGATCGCCAGCACCGAGGGGTCTTCGGCGGCCTGATGCAGGAATTCCTCCACCGAGGTGGCGAACAGGTCGTAGGGGTGGTGCAGCAGCACATCGCCCCGGCGGATCACCCGGAAGATGCTTTCAAATTCTTCCTGCTTCAGGGAGCCATCGGCCAGGCGACTGCGCTGGGCCCGGGCCAGCCTGGGCACGGTGCGGCCCTGGTACGGGGCGTCGCGCAGCTGGGGCAGGGGGATGCCGGTGAGGCTCATCAGGTCATCGAGCCCGAGCGGTCCGTTGATGCGGTAGAGATCCTCGGCCTCCACATCGGTGCCTTCCAGCAGCACCTGGACGATCTCGTCGGGCATCTCATCGGCCACCTCGAGCCGCACCACCTCGCCGCCCATGCGGCGCTTGCGCAGGCCTTCCTGCAGGGCCTCCATCAGGTCATCGGCCTCCAGATCCCGCAGTTCCAGGTCGGCGTCGCGGGTGACCCGGAAGAAGTAGTGCCCCTCCACCGTCATGCCGGGGAAGAGCAATTTCAGGTTGAAGGCCACCAGCTGCTCCAGCGGCACGGCCGTGAAGCAGGGGCTGGGGAAGCGGGCGCAGAGCTCGGTGGGGATCTGCACGAAGCGCGGCAGGATTTTCTGGGGCACCTTGACGCGGGCGAACTGTTGCTGACCGCTGTCCGGATCGCGGATCAGGGCCGCCACGTTGAGGCTGAGGTTGCTCATGAACGGGAACGGGTGGGCCGGATCCACGGCCAGGGGCGTCAGCACCGGAAAGATCAGGCGCTGGAAGTAGTCGTCGGCCCAGGCTTTCTGCTGTTCGTTAAGGCGCAGATAATCGATCAGCTGCACGCCGTATTCGAACAGCTGACTCTTGAGCGAATGGCGGTAGTGCTGCTGCTGCAGTTCCAGCAGGGGCCTCAGTTTGGCGTGGATGGCCTGCAGTTGCTCCTTGGGGGTGAGGCCGTCGTCGCTGCGGGTGGTGACACCAGCTTCCAGCTGGGATTTGAGGGAGGCCACCCTCACCATGAAGAATTCATCCAGGTTGTTGCTGAAAATGGCGCTGAACTTCGCCTGCTCCAGCAACGGCGTCTGTTCGTCCAGCGCCTGGGCCAGGACGCGATGGTTGAAGTCAATCCAGCTCAGTTCGCGGTTGATGTACAGCTCAGGAGCGACCGGTTGCGTCATGGTGCTCCGTGTTCGGGCAGCTCAGGGATTCGAACGTAGCAATCTCAGCGGCTCGACCTATGTATCGACGGCTTTTGCCCGGGCAGGCCGCCGGCCACCAGCACCGCCACCCCCAGCATCAGGGCGATGCCCAGCCAGAAGGGGGCCTGCCGGTTCAGATTCACGTAGGCCAGACCAGCCAGCGGTGGGCCCAGGAAGCTGCCCAGGCTCTGCAGGCCCTGGAGGCTGCCCAGGGCTGCCCCCTGGCCGCTGTCATCGAGGCGGCGGGAGACGAGGCTGCGCAGGCACGGGGTGATCAGGCCGGTGCCGCTGGCCAGGATCGCCACCGCCGGAAACACCACGACCACCGCATGATCCACCCGGGCCAGCGGGATCATCAGGCAGCCCACCACCACCAGGCCCACCCCCGCCAGGCTGAGCCGCCATTCGCCGAAGCGCTTGACCAGCGGGCCGATCAGGCCGCCCTGCACCACCGTGGCCACGACTCCCACCACCACGAAGGCGCTGGCCGAGATCCCCGGCCCCCAGCCGAAGTTCTGTTTGAAATAGACCACCAGCTCGGCGGTGAAGCCGCTGAAGGCCAGGAAGAACAGGAAGAAGGCCAGGCAGAGGCGCCGCACCTGGGGATTGCGGAACACGCGCGCCAGCTGGCTGAAGGGCTGCAGCTCCCGCTTGCGCGGCAGGGCCAGGCGGGCTTCCAGCGGGTGCGTTTCCGGCAGCAACGTCAGCACCACCACCAGATTCAGCACGGCGAAGCCCAGGGCCACCAGCACCGGCAGGGTGACCGAGATCCCCGCCAGCAGCCCCCCCAGGGCCGGCCCGAGGATGAAGCCCAGGCCGAAGGCCACGCCGATCAGGCCGAAGGCCCGCGCCCGCTGCTCCGGTGGCGAGATGTCGGCCAGCACGGCGCCGGCCGTGGCCGCCGTGCCGCCGCTGACCCCGTCGATCAGACGGGCCAGGAACATCAGGGCCAGGGGCACGCCGGCGGCGGTGGCCCCGGGCCAGAGCCGCTGCCAGGGCAGGCTGATGGTGAGGGCGAACAGGGCCAGCCCCAGCACCGAGCCAGCCACGCAGACCGTGATCACCGGCTTGCGGCCGAAGCGGTCGCTCATGGCGCCGATCAGGGGCGTGACGGTGAATTGGGCCAGGGCGTAGCACCCCCCGAGCAGGCCGACGGTCAGGCCGAGATTGCGGTCGTTGCTGGTGAAGCCGGCCAGCAGGAACGGCAGCAGTGGAAAGACGATGCTTTCGCCCAGCCTGTCGTTGAGCAGAGTGAGAAAGGCGCTCAGCAGCGTTGAAGGGCGCGTGAGTCGCATGGGCCATCCACGGTGAGGCTCACCCTCCCATGGCCGGGGCCGGCAGGGCTGGCGCGCCGGCCAACGCCCGGATTCGCCGCTGTAGGCCCTTGGCCTTGGGATCCGGTGGTCTTCCTGTCGATTGCAACGGCCCCTGCTGCTGCATGCTCAGCGAATGGCTGGCTGGCAGGGGCGTGGCGGATCAGGGGCGCTGGGTGGGCGTTGAACACAAGCCCCGTCTGCCTCGGCGCTGCTGGTTCAGCGGCAACAGCCGCGGCCGACCTGAGGCCTGAGGATGGGCGACCATGGGTTGGCGCTGCAGTCTCGGCTCGCCTTGAACGGTTCCCTTCGGCGACCTCTCTGGATCCCTGTCACGGGTCTGGCGCTGGTGCTGTTCCTGGTGGCCCATCTCGGTGGCCTGGGCCTGGCCCTGTTCGATCCTGCCGCCTTCGAGCGCCTTGCCCTCTGGTTGCACGGCCAGGTGTGGCTGGCGCCGCTGGAGCTGGCCCTGGCTGCCGTGTTGCTGGCCCATCCGCTGCTGGCCCTGGTCAAACTGCTGGCCAATGCCCGGCTCCGTGGTCCAGCCGGCTCTGCCCTGGTCAGTCGCCGTGGGGCCGGTGCCGAGACCCGGGCGGCCTGGAGCGCCCGGCTGCTGCCCGCCAGTGGTGCCCTGCTGCTGGTGTTTGTGAGCGTGCATCTGGGCCAGCTGCGCTGGCATCGGCCGCCGGCGGGTCAGGAGCTGGCCATGCTGCTGGCGGTGTTGAGCTCGCCCTGGTCCCTGCTGTTGTATGCGGCGGCAGGCCTGGCCCTGGCCCTGCATCTGTTCCATGGCCATGAGAGCGCCCATCGCAGCCTCGGCCTGCTCGACGGCGCCAATGGCGGCCGAATTCGCGCCACTGGGCGCGGTCTGGCCCTGGTTCTGGGGGCTGGCTTCGCCCTGCTGCCACTGCTGCTGGTGTGGCTCGGCCCGGCTGCAACGGGGGCCGGCGGATGAGCCGCACCCGCCTCGATCCGCGCCTGCCTGAGGGCCCCCTGGCCAGCGCCTGGCAGCGCACCCGCGAGGGCCTGCCCCTGATCAGCCCGTCCAACAAGCGGCGCCTGCGGGTGCTGGTGGTGGGCACCGGCCTGGCCGGATCCTCGGCCGCGGCCACCCTGGCGGAGCAGGGCTACCGGGTGCAGGTGCTCACCTATCACGACAGTCCGCGCCGGGCCCATTCGGTGGCGGCCCAGGGGGGCATCAATGCCGCCAGGAATTACGCCGCCGATGGCGACAGTGTCGAGCGCCTGTTCGGCGACACGGTGCGCGGCGGTGATTTCCGCGCTCGCGAGGCGGGCTGCCACCGGCTCGCTGAGATCAGCGGCGCGATCATCGATCAGTGCGTGGCCCAGGGGGTGCCGTTCGCGCGCGAGTACGGCGGCCTGCTGGCCCAGCGCAACTTCGGCGGTGCCCTGGTGAGCCGCACCTTCTACGCCCGCGGCCAGACGGGCCAGCAGCTGCTTTACGGCGCCGTGCAGGCGCTGCTGCGGCAGGTGGAGGCGGCTCGGGTGGAGCTGTTCACGCGCCGCGAGATGTTGGAGTTGATCACCGTCGATGGGGTGGCCCGGGGCGTGATCTGCCGTCACCGGCTCAGTGGTGAACTGGAAACCTTTCTCGCCGATGCGGTGGTGTTGGCGACGGGAGGTTATTCCAATGTCTTCCATCTCTCCACCAATGCGGTGCAGAGCAATGCCTCGGCGATCTGGCGCGCCCATTGCCGCGGCGCCCTGTTCGCCAACCCCTGCTTCACCCAGATCCATCCCACCTGCATTCCCAGCGGCGATGGCGATCAGAGCAAGCTGACGCTGATGAGTGAAAGCCTGCGCAATGACGGCCGCATCTGGCTGCCGCTGCAGCCCGGTGATCGCCGCGATCCCAACAGTATTCCTGAGGCCGAACGGGATTACTTCCTGGAGCGCCAATACCCCACCTACGGCAACATGGTGCCCCGCGATGTCGCCTCGCGCCGCGCCCGCGAGCTCTGCCTGGCCGGCCATGGTGTCGGGCCGGGCGGCCGCTCCGTCTATCTCGATCTGGCCGAGGCGATCGCCCGCGATGGCACAGGAGCGATCGAGAGCCGCTACGGCAACCTGCTGGAGATGTATGCCCGCATCAGCGGCGAGGATCCCACCACCACACCCATGCGCATCTATCCGGCGCCCCACTACACGATGGGCGGTCTCTGGGTGGACTACCACCTGATGAGCACGATTCCGGGCCTGTTCGTGCTCGGCGAGGCCAACTTCTCCGAGCACGGTGCCAACCGGCTCGGCGCCAGTGCCCTGATGCAGGGGTTGGCCGATGGCTACTTCATCGCCCCGGCGACGATCACCGCCTGGCTGGCCGGCCAGCCCCACCCTGCTGTGAACGCCGACCATCCCGCCTGCCGCGAGGCCCGGGCGGCGGCGGCGGCCCGGATCGCCGCGCTGCTTGTGCCGGCTGGCCGTGGACCGGTGGCTGCTGGGGCCGGCCGGAGGCCGGTGGAGGCCTATCACCGCCAGCTGGGGCAGTTGATGATCGAGGCCTGCGGCATCAGCCGTCAGGGCGGGCAGCTCAGGGCCGCGTTGCTGGAGCTGGAGGCCCTGGCCCAGCGCTGCGCCGAGGAGCTGCGGGTGAGCGACCACGGCACGCCCAACAATCCCGAACTGGAGAAGGCCCTGCGCCTGCAGGATTTCCTCGGTCTGGCCGAGCTGATGCTGCGCGATGCCCTGGCCCGGGAGGAATCCTGCGGGGCCCACTTCCGCGAGGAGCACCAGAGCCCCGAAGGGGAGGCCCGCCGCGACGACGAGCACTTCGCCCATATCGCCGCCTGGGAACACCGGCCCGGTGCTGAACCGGTGCGCCACAGCGAACCACTCACCTACAGCGCCATTCAGCCCAGCCAGCGCAACTACCGATGAGCGATCCAGCGACCACGATCTGCCTGAATCTGCGCATCTGGCGCCAGGCCACGGCGGACGCTGCCGGGGCCTTCGCGTCCTACCGGCTGGAGCAGGTGTCCACCGATCTGTCGTTGCTGGAGGCCCTCGATCGCCTCAATGGCCAGTTGATCGCCGCCGGCGAGCGGCCCGTGGGTTTTGAGCACGATTGCCGCGAGGGCATCTGCGGCGCCTGCGGCTTTCTGGTCAATGGCCAGGCCCATGGGCCCCAGGCGGCCACCACCGTCTGTCAGCTCTATCTGCGCCAGTTCGCCGACGGCGACACCCTGGTGCTGGAGCCCTTCCGGGCGCGGGCCTTCCCGTTGCTGCAGGACCTGAGCGTCGATCGTTCGGCCTTCGATCGCCTGCTGATGGCCGGCGGTTACTGCTCGGTCAACACCGGCAGCGCCCCGGAGGCCAATGCGATCCTGATCGGCCGCGACCAGGCCACCAGCGCCTTCGACACCGCCACCTGCATCGGCTGCGGCGCCTGTGTGGCCAGCTGTCCCAATGCTTCGGCCAGCCTGTTCGTGGCGGCGAAGCTGGCCCATCTCGGCCAGTTGCCCCAGGGCCAGCCGGAGCGGGCCCGGCGGGCGTTGGCGATGCAGCAGCGGATGGCGGCCGAGGGCTTCGGCAGCTGCAGCAATCATCTCGAGTGTGAGGCGGTCTGCCCCAAGCAGATCTCCGCCGACTGGATCAGCTGGATGCGGCGCGAGAGCTGGCGCTGAGGCCGGGGGTGGCGGGTCGCTCGGTCAACCGCGCCAGTCTTTGCCAGGCTGGGCATCTCTGATGTGTTGCATGGCCTCCGCCTCCAAAGCTCACTCCCCCGCCGCACTGGCGGCACCGGTGCGGCTGTACCGGATGGTCACCCCGGACCATCTCTGCCCCTATGGACTCAAGGCGTTGGAGCTGCTCCAGGCCCAGGGGATTGCCTTTGAGGACCATCCCCTGGAAACCGCTGCGGCGGTGGAGGCCTTCAAGCGGCAGCACGGCGTTGCCGCCACCCCTCAGATCTTCGCCGCTGAGGAGCGAATCGGCGGCTACACCGATCTGGCCCGCCGGCTTGGGGTGACGCCGGAAAAAAGTGGCGAGCGCAGTTATCGGGCCGTGGTCGCGGTGTTCGGCACGGCCCTGCTGGTGGCCGTGGCGGCTGACCTGGGGGTGGCTGGCTTCAGGGTGGTGGCTGGCTTCATGGGGGTGGCCCTGGCTTTTCTGGCCTGCCTGAAGCTGATGGATCCGGGCGCTTTCCGCACCACCTTCCGCAAGTACGACCGCCTCAGCCAGCAGTGGTCCCGCTACGGCCACCTCTATCCCTGGCTGGAGTTGCTGGTGGGCCTGGGGATCCTGTCGCGGCTGGGGGCCCTGCCGGTGGGGGTGCTGGCCATCGCCATGGGCCTGGAGGGAGGCTTCTCGGTGATCAAGGCCGTCTATGTCGACAAGCTTGACCTCGACTGCGCCTGCGTCGGCGGCAACACCCGCACGCCGCTGGGGGCGGTGAGTGTGCTGGAAAATCTGATGATGGTGCTGATGGGCGTGTCCTTGCTCCTGGTGGCCAGGGCCTGAGCGGGCCGCTTGCGTGTGCAGATCCCCATCCCGGAGACACGCTCCGAGTGGCTTCGTGGAGTGCTGCCAGAGTCAGGGCCGCTGTGCCGCCTGGCACCTGTGTGACCGTGCTGCCCCAGAGACTGCACCCCGAGCAATTGAGGGCCTATCGGTTCAGTGAGAGTGATCACTGCCGTCTGGCCCTGATCGCCGATCCCTCCACCGACAGCGGCGGGCCGACGTTGATGCTCGAGATCCACGACGCCAGCGAGCGGGTGCCGCCCCATCGCCACGCCCATGCGGTCGAGCTCTATTTCGTGCTGCGCGGTCGGGTGCGTTTTCACGTCGACGGCGCCACGATTGAAGCCAGCACCGGTGACAGTGTGGTGGTGCCGGAGGGTTCCCTGCATGACTTCGAGAATCCCGGCCCCGGCAGGGTTTACCTGTTGACGATCGTCAGTACGGATGACGGTTTCGCCGATCAGCTGCGTCACGGCATTCCCAGCCCCCTCGATGCCGAGGATCTGCAGGTGCTGCGCAGTCTCTGAGTGGCTGGAGGCGGCTGGGCCAGCTCAGCTGTGCGGCGGTGATCGCTCCAGCCCCACCTGCCGGCGCCACTGGCGCACCACCGCCTCCACCGGCCGCTTCTGCAGATCCACTTCGGCATTGAGCCGCTGCATCGTGGCCACGTTCAATCGGCCAGTCAGCCGATCGATGGCGGCCACCAGCTGCGGATGGCGCCGCAGGACGGCGCTGCGGACGATCGGCACGGCGTCGTAGGGCGGGAAGTAGCCGCGGTCATCGCGTAGCAGCTGCAACTTCAGCGTCGGGATCAGGCCGTTGGTGGTGTCGCCGGCGATCAGATCCACCTGGCCCGCGGCCAGGGCCCGGTAGGTGAGGCCGAGATCCATGCTGCGGGGCGGCGCGGCGAAGCGCAGTCCGTAGCGCTGGGCCAGGCCGGCGTAGCCATCGGCCCGATTGAGGAACTCGTAGCCGAAGCCGGCGTGCCAGTCGGGGGTGTGGGCCGTGGCGTCACTGATCGTCCGCAGGCCGAGACGCTGGGCATCGCCCTGGCGCACCAGGATCGCGAAGCTGTTCTCGAAGCCCAGGGACGGAAACACCCGCAGATCGAAGCGGCGGCTGTAGGCCGTGTGCGTGTTCTGCCAGATCTGCCGGGCGGCATCGGGGCCGGGTGTGGGCGGCGGCTGTCTGAGGATCGCCGTCCAGGCCGTGCCGGTGTACTCCACGTAGGCGTCGAGGCGACCATGGCGCAAGCTGTCGTGCAGCAGGCCGGTGCCACCGAGGCCGAAGCTGCGCTTCACCGTCAGCGTCGTGTCGCTTTCGATCTGCTGGGCCAGCAGTTCGCCCAGGATCAGCTGCTCGGTGAAGGCCTTGGAGCCGATCCGGATCGACTCGTCGCCACGAAGGTTCGTCAGGCCGAGGCCGAGCACGACCGCCAGGCTCGCCAGCACCAGGCTGGCCTGGAGCCAGCGGCGGGGAGGTTGGGGTCCACCGCTGATCCGGCTGGATGGCCGCGACAGCCTGCGCTCCAGGGCCCCCAGGCCGGCATCGGCCGCCAGGGCGATCGCCGCCGCCGGCAGGGCGCCCGCCAGGATCTGGCCGTTGTCCACCGTGGCGATGCCGCGGAAGATGAACACCCCCAGGCCACCGGCGCCGATGGCGGCGGCGATGGTGGCCACGCTGACGCTGATCACGGTGGCCACCCGCAGGCCGGCCATGGCCGCCGGCAGGGCCAGCGGCGCTTCGATGTGGCGCAGCACCTGGGCCCCGTTCAACCCCAGGGCCCGGCCGGCCTGCTTCAGCCCCGCAGGCACCTGGGCCAGGCCGGTGAGCAGGCCCCGCAGCAACGGCAGCAGGGCATAGAGGGTCAGCGCCACCACCGCCGGCGTCGTGCCGATGCCGCCGAGCAGGGGCACCGTCAGCAGCAGTCCGAAGATCGCCAGGCTGGGGACGGTCTGCACCGCGTTGGCCAGCGCCAGCACCGGTGCGGCCCAGCGCGGCCGGCGCTGGATGGCGAGGCTGAGCGGCAGGGCGATCAGCAGGGCCAGGCCGATGGCGATCGCCACCAGCAGCAGATGCTCGCCGCTGCGCTGCAGGATCTCGATCGCCAGGCTCATGGGGGGCCGTCAGCAAGCGTTGTCGGTAGCCGTGACGGCGGTGTCATGGCCAACACTCTGACGGCTCTCGTTAGCTTGAGGCTCTTCGGCTCAGCCCTGTTTCGCCAGCGGCTTTCCCAGCTTGCCCTCACCGCCCGCCCGCACCATGGATGAGTTGTCGGAGCTCCCCGCCCCCGTGGCCCCGGCGCCCCAGCTGAGCCATCTCAGCGCCCGTGGTGAGGTGCACATGGTGGAGGTGGGTGATCGCCCCGCCACGGATCGGCGCGCCCTGGCCGAGGGCTTCATCGCCATGGCTCCCGAGGTGCTGGCCCTGGTGCTGGAGGGCCGGGCCGGCAAGGGCGATGTGCTGGCGGTGGCGCGGGTGGCGGCGATCCAGGCGGCCAAGCGCACCTGGGAGTTGATTCCCCTGTGCCACCCGATCGGCCTGACGGGGCTGGAGGTGTTGATCGAGCCGGCCGTTGATGGCTCCGGCCTGCGACTGCAGGTGAGTGCCCGCACCAACGGCAGCACCGGCGTCGAGATGGAGGCGCTCACCGCCGTTTCGGTGGGGCTGCTGACCCTCTATGACATGGTCAAATCGGCGGATCCGGCGATGACGATCGGGCCGGTGCGTCTGCTGCGCAAGGACGGCGGACGCCATGGCCTCTGGCAGCGTGACGATGTCGGTCACGGGGATGGCCAGGGGACAGGCGCCGCTTCTGCCGCCCAGGTCGCTGGTTCCAGCCCGGCAGCGGCTCCCGCGCCGACCCCTGACCATGGCTGAGCCGTTCCCGGCCGAGGGCCTGCCCCTCGAGGAGGCGCGCCGGCTCATCCTGGCGGCCCTGCAGCCCCTGGGAGGACGGGAGACGCTGCCGCTGGCCCTGGCCCTGGGCCGCACCACCGCCGAGCCGGTGCGGGCCGTGGCGGCGGTGCCGGGGTTCCGCGCCTCGATCATGGATGGCTACGCCATCGCCGGCAGCGATCCGCCGGCGATGGGTCAGTGCTGGCGCCTGGTGGGCCGCTCGGCCGCCGGCCGTCCCCACGCCGGGGTGCTGGGTGCGGGCGAGGCGGTTCGCATCCTCACCGGCGCGGTGGTGCCCGAGGGCAGCGGCCGGGTGTTGCCCCAGGAGCTGGTGCGCCTTGTGGATGCCGAAGGCGACCGGGACACCGCCACCGCGAGCACAGGCGACAGCCTGGCCAGGACAGCCGACCCCACCATCGAGCTGGTGGGCGCCTGCGGTGCCAACGCCTGGATCCGTTCGCCCCAGGAGGAATGCGCTGCCGGAGTGGAGCTGGTGCCAGTCGGTCATCGTCTCGGCGTGGCCGATCTGGGCCGCCTGGCCAGCTGCGGCATCGAGCAGCTGGCGCTGACGGCGCGGCCGCGGCTGGGTCTGCTGATCAGCGGCGATGAGCTGCTGCCGCCCGGCGCGCCGCGCGGCCCCGGTCAGATCTGGGAGAGCAATTCGGCCCTGCTGACGGCCCTGCTGGAGCGGCTGGGTTACGGCGTGGCTCAGGTGCAGGTGGTGAGCGATCGACCCGATCGGCTGCGCCGGGCCCTGGGGGAGCTGGCCGCCAGCTGCGATCTGGTGGTCAGCACCGGTGGCATCTCGGCCGGCGACAGCGACTGGATTCGCGCCCTGGTGGCGGAGCTGGGGGAGGTGAGCTTCTGGAAGCTGTTTCTCAAGCCGGGGCGGCCCTTTGCCTGGGGACACGTGGGCGGCACACCCTTCTTCGGATTGCCGGGCAATCCGGTGGCCGCGGCGATCACGGCGCTGCAGTTGCTCTGGCCCGCCCTGCAGCAGCTCGAAGGCGCCCAGGTGCAGCTGCTGCCCAGGCTGCGGGTGCGGCTGGCCCAACCGCTGAAGCGGGTCTCCGGTCGGCCGGAACTGGCCCGGGCGCGTCTGGAGGTGAGCCCGGAGGGCACCCTGCTGGCCCGCCTCGAAGGAACCCAGGCGTCGTCGCGCATCGGCTCGCTGCAGGGGGCCGATCTGCTGCTGGAGATTCCGGCGGAGCAGGGTGATCTGGAGCAGGGGATGGAGCTGTGGGCGCAGCTGTTGCGGTTGCCGATCTTCTGAAGGGGTGGGTGGCTGGGCTTCGATGTCAGCGGCCCTGCACCCTGGCGGCGCTGCCGGGCCGCTGCCAATGGGCCAGTGGAGCATGGCTTTGTGCTGGAGCCGCGTGGTGTTGATCTCGATGTCAATCGGCCGATTTCCGGCACAGGCTTTGAGCCGCCACTACGGCTTTCCCCGCACTTGTGGATGGGGCCAGGCCCGAACACCAGCTGTTGTTCGTCGATCACATTGAGCATGATGAAAAGCGTCATTTGCCCGACTTGATTGATGGTTCTCTGGGGCGTCTGCCGGGAAGTAAGGGTTATACGGTTCAGGTCGATAAGAACCTTCAGGTGAGGCTCGAGATCTGTTGGTGGGTATGGATCGAGTCCTGTCAGTGCGCCGGCAGTTTGATGCTCAGTTGCTGGAACTCGTCGGTGATCCGGTTTGATGGGGATGGCTGGAGGCCCTCTGTGAATGATCCAGGCGATGCTCATGCTTTGTCAGGACGATGATGATTTGCCCGGAGTTCCTGGTGACAGCTGTTGTCGCGATTCACCGTTGCCGCAGGAGTTCGGCGCTCGCTCGGCTGCGGCAGGTCTTCGTCGCTGGTCGTTGGCTGAGGCCTGTCCCGGCCTGAGGCGCCATGGCTGGCCTGCAGTCGCGTGGTCGCGGCCTCGCCTACAGCGGCGTGTTCCCCGTCAGCCAGGTGCCCCGGCCGCCACTCCACTCCCGCTTCCAGAACGGCGCCTCGTGCTTGAGCGCTTCCAGCAGCTCCTGGCCGCAGCGCTGGGCCGGCCCGCGGCGATCGGCGGACACGGCCACCAGCACGATCGCCTGCCCCGGCAGCACCCGGCCGATGCGATGCCTGATGAGCACCGCCGCCACTCCGTGGCCCAGGCCGCAGCTCTCGGCCAGGGCCAGGAGGCAGGCTTCGGTCATGCCGGGGTAATGCTCCAGCTCCAGGGCTTCGATGGGCTCCCCAGCGGCGTTGATGCCCCGCACCCTGCCGATGAACAGGCTTTCCGCCGCCGCTGCGCCCTGCAGCGCCGTCAATCGGGCTTGCCAGCCGGCCAGGACTTCAGGCGGTTCGAAGGCCTCCGGGTGCAGCTGCACCTCCAGCAACGGCACTCGCTCCGCTGCCGGCTCCTGGGGAACGAGGGGTTCAACCACCGCTGATCGGGGGCAGGAAGGCCACCTCATCGCCGGGCTGCAGCGGCTGCTCGGGGTGGGCGAAGGCGTGGTTGACGGCCACCCGCAGGCCTGCCGGCAGTGCCACTGATCCCAGCTGCAGCTGATGCCAGAGGCTGCGGGGGGTGACGTCGCCGGCGCCAGCGTCCTGGCTGGCCGCGGTGCCGGCCTCGTTCCAGCTCACCAGCCGCTCGTCCCAGCCGGCGGCTTCACGCAGGCCGGCGAACAGGCGCACCCGCAGGCCGGTCGTCCCAGGGCTCGTCGTCAGCGGGTCTGGTGGCACTGGGGTTGGCATGGCGATGGTCGGGGTTGGGCTCGTCGGCGACGCCATGGTCTGGGCCTGGCTGGGGTTCCGTTGGGCCTGGGCGTGATCGTGGGTTGCTCGCTGCTCGGCTGCCCAAGGTTGCAGAGCTGAGCGCTTTGCCGTCCACTCTGGCGAGGGGCGCTGCACTGCGGGCCCCACTCCGCCCCTGGGGAGTGCCCGATCCAGCCCGCAGCCGGATTCAGCTCGCAACCGGACAATGGGGCTCGCTGCGCTGTCCCCCTTGGCTCTCGCCATCGCCCTGCTGACGATCTCCGACAGCCGCAGCCTGGCGGAGGATGCCTCGGGCGACGCCCTGCAGCAGCGCCTGGAGGCGGCCGGCCACGGGCTGGTGGAGCGGCTTCTGGTGCCCGACGACCGCTACCGCATCCGCGCTGAGCTGAGTCGCTGGATCGCCGATCCGGCCGTGCAGGTGGTGATCAGCTCCGGCGGCACCGGCCTGACGGGTCGCGATGGCACTCCCGAAGCGGTGGCGCCCTTGCTGGACAAGACGATCGAAGGTTTCGGGGAGCTGTTCCGGGTGCTGTCGTTCGAGACGATCGGCACCAGCAGCCTGCAGAGCCGCTGCCTGGCCGGCGTCGCCAATGGCACGGTGATCTTCGTGCTGCCCGGTTCGCTCGATGCCGTCTGCACCGCCTGGGATCGGCTGATCCGCGCCCAGCTCGACGACACCACCCGGCCGTGCAACCTGGTGCAGCTGCTGCCGCGGCTCAGGGAGGCGCCCTGAGCCGCCGCCTCAACGCAGGCGGGGCGCTGAGGCGGCGCCGGGTTCCGGCTGTGGCTCGCCATCCGGCTGTGGCTCGCCATACTGGCTGCCACTTCTGGCTTTTTCGCCAAATCCGTCCGCCATGGCCAAGGTCGAGATCTACGTCTGGACAGCCTGTCCCTTCTGCATCCGCGCCAAGCAGCTCCTCGATCGCAAGGCAGTCGCTTACACCGAATACGTGATCGACGGTGATGAGCGGGCCCGACAGGCGATGGTGCAGCGCGGCACCGGCGGCTCCCGTTCCGTGCCCCAGATCTTCATCAACGATCAACACCTCGGGGGCTGCGACGATCTGCACCGGCTGGAGCGCCAGGGCCAGCTGGACGCCCTGCTGGCCTGAGTCGCCGGCGGCCTGGCGGCGGCAAGCCCGCCAGCAGCTGATCCCCTTAACCTGAGCCTTCGCTTCCAGGACGCCGATGGCCGATCCCGCCGCCGCCGTTCCCGACCCGACCGTTGCCGATCCGGCCGCCCCTGAGCCCATCGCCAGCCCCGGAGCCGGGGTGACACCCACGGTTGGTGGCGGCTGGCCGCTGATCGATGGCTGGGCGCGGGCCACCCTCTCCGGCATCGGCCCCAGGCTCTGGCAGACCCTCAGCCATCAGAGCGCCTGCCTCTCCTGTGCCTGGGGCACCGGCGGCCAGAAGGGCGGCTTCCGCGACGAACTGGGCGAATCTCTGCAGCGCTGTCTCAAGAGCGTCGAGGCGGTGGTGGCCGAACTGCAGCCCGCCGTGCCGCCGCAGGTGTTTGCCTCGCGCCATCGGGCCGAACTGCAGCAGCTCAGCTCCTCCGAGTGCGATGAGCTGGGCCGACTCTCGCGGCCGCTGATCTTGCGCCAGGGGAGCAGCCACTACGAGCCGATCGGCTGGGACGAGGTCTTTGAGCTGACGGAGCAGGCCTTCCGCGTGCCGCCGGAGCGCCTCGCTTCTTACAGCTCCGGCCGTTCCTCCAATGAGGCCGCCTGGCTGCTGCAGCTGCTGCTGCGGGCGCTTGGCTCCAACAATCTCGCCGACTGCTCCGATCTCTGCCACGCCGCCTCCAGCGTCGTGCTCAACCAGGTGTTCGGTTCGGGCACCTCCAATGTCAGCCTCGAGAGCCTGCAGCAGGCCGACTGCGTCGTGCTGGTGGGCTCGAATGCGCCGGCCAATCACCCGCGGCTGATGAATGAGCTGATCCGGCTGCGGCAGCGGGGCGGCACCGTGATCGTGATCAATCCGGTGCTGGAGGTGGGCCTGCAGCGCTTCGGCTCGCCGGCGTTCCCGATCCGCTCGCTGCTGCGCGGTTCGGAGATCGCCTCCCTGTTCCTGCAGCCCCTGCCCGGCTCCGACACGGCGGTCTTCCTGGGCATCCAGAAGGCGCTGCTGGAGGCGGATCGCCTGCAGATGGATTTTGTACGCGCCCATGCCGAGGGCTGGGAGCCGTTGCTTGAGCAGCTGCGAGGCCTCTCCTGGCAGGAGATCTGCGCTTGCTGCGGCCTCAGCCGCGAGGAGCTGGAGCTGGCGGCCGAGCGCATCGCCGCCGCCCCGGCGGTGGTGTTCGCCTGGGCGATGGGCATCACCCACCACGTCAATGGCTGCGACAACGTCCAGGCGATCGCCAACACGGCCGTGCTCACCGGCAACGTCGGCCGTCCCGGCGCTGGCACGATGCCGATTCGCGGCCACTCCAACGTGCAGGGCTTCGGTTCGATGGGTGTCAGCACCCAGCTGCGCGAACCGATGCAACGGGCGCTCGAAACCCTGCTGGGCCGTCCCCTCAGCCCTGTACCCGGCTACGACACCCGCAACCTGATCGAGGCCGCCGAGGCGGGGCGCGTGGACACGCTGCTGTGTCTCGGCGGCAATCTGTATGGCGCCAATCCCGATGCCACCCAGGCGGGCCGCGCCCTGGGCCGGATCGACACGATCGTCTACCTGGCCACCAAGCCCAACACCGGCCATTTTCATGGACTGGGGGCGCGGCAGACGCTGCTGCTGCCGGTGTTCAACCGCTTTGAGACGCCCCATCGCACCACGGTGGAATCGGGCAACAACTGGGTGCGCCTCAATGAACCCGGCAGTACCCATCTGCGCGATGCCGATCTGATCAGCGAGGTGGTGTTCCTGGGCGAACTGGCCCATCGGGTGCATGGCGAGGCGACGATCGACTGGCGCCGCCTGCAGGATGCGACCTACGTGCGCCAGCTGATCGCCCGCACCGTGCCGGGCTACGGCCCCCTGGCCCAGATCGATGCCAGCGGCGAGGAGTTCAGCGTGCTGGGCCGGCTCTTTGACGAGCCCTGTTTCCCCACTCCCAGCGGCCGGGCGCGGCTGGCGGTCACGCCCCTGCCCCAGCTCAGCCTGCCGGATCGCAGCCATTTCGAGGGCGGCGGGCGTGCTGCGGAGCCCCCGGGGCTGGTGCTGAGCCTGATCACCGCCCGCAGCTACGGCCAGCACAACACCGTCGTCTACAAGCAGGCCGACAGCTACCGCGGCATGCCCCATCGCCAGACGATCCTGATGAACCGCGACGACCTGCAGCGCAGCGGCCTGCGGGCTCACCAGCGGGTGCGGGTGCAGGGGGAGGCGGGCCGGCTCGACGACATCGAGATCATCCCCGGCGAGATCTGCGCCGGGGCGGCCCTGATGTTCTTCCCCGAGGCCAATGTGCTGATGAAGGGCGATCGGGATCCCCGCTGCGGCACACCCGCCTTCAAGCGGGTGCCGGTGCTGGTGCGGCCTCAGCCCCCCAGGTAGGCCATTTCGGCATGGGCTGGCGGCCTGGCCTGCCTGGCCACCGCTGCGTCGGGAATGGCCGTCGCGTCGGGGGTTGCGATGCTGCCATTGGCCGTCGCCATGGCACTCAGGCTGCGCTCCTCGCTGTAGCGATCGTCGCGCTGGCGCCAGAGTGAGCTGAGCGCCGCCAGCAGCCCGTCCCGATCCGGTCGTGGCCGCAGCCAGGGGCGCAGATCGGTGCCGTGGGCGGCGAACAGGCAGCTATAGGCGACGCCGTCGGCGGTGATGCGCAGCCGGTTGCAGTCGCCGCAGAAGGGCGCGCTGATCGAGGCCACGGCCGCCAGCAGACCGCCGCCATCGCGGTAGCGCCAGCGGCTGGCGGTGCCGTGGCAGTCGCGGCCCAGGGGCTCCAGGGGCCAGCGGGTGTCGATGCGGCCCACCATCTCGGCGGCGCTGATCACCTCGGCCGGATCCCAGCCGTTGCGGTTGCCCACATCCATGTATTCGATCAGCCGCAGCTCCAGCCCCCGCTCCCGGGCCAGGGCCGCCAGGGGCAGCAGCTGGTCGGCGTTGCCGTGGCGGGTGATCACGGCGTTGAGCTTGAGCTCGCCGGCGGCCGGATCGAAGCCGGCGGCGCGGGCGTGCTCAATGGCGGCCAGCACCCGGGCCAGCAGGACTTCGCCGCGGGCGCGGCTGTTGTTCGTTTCGCCCTCCGTTCCCGGCCCCGCGCCCCCCGCTCCCATGGCCGCAGATCCCACGGATGCCGGCGGCACAGCCGTTGATGCCAGCCCCGCCATGCGGGCGACGCTGGTCCCATCGGCGCCGTCGAGGCTGATGGTGATCCGTTCCAGGCCCGCTTCACGGAGGGATCGGGCCCGCTCGGCGCTGAGCAGGGTGCCGTTGGTGGTGAGGGCGATCTGCCGCAGCCGGCCGCGGCGATCGCCCGCCGGACGCTGGCGCAGCGGTGCCAGGGCGCCGATCAGCGCCTCCAGATCGCCATGCAGCAGCGGTTCGCCGCCGGTGAGCCGCAGGGTGTGGACGCCGAGCTGCACCGCCGCCTCCACCAGCAACAGGCGCTCCTCCAGGCTCAGCAGGCCGGGGGGCTCCTGGCCATCCGGCAGGCAGTAGGGGCAGGCCAGGTTGCAGCGGGCCGTCAGCGACAGCCGCAACACCCCCAGGGGCCGGTGGTGGCGGTCGAGCGGGGCAGGGCTGGCCATGGGGCTCACGCTATGGCTGGAGCCCAGTTGCCGGGGGTAGCGTCTGGGCATGGTTGCACCCTCCACCCAGCTTTTCTGCCCGCCGGCCATTCCCTGGCTCCAGGCGCAGGAGCTGCCAGGGGTGCTGGATCTGGGGCCGGGGCTGGAGGAGGAGGTGTGTGGCGCAGCGCTGGGCCGTCTCTGCGGCCAGCCGGACGTGCGGGCCGTGCTGGTGTTCGGATCGCGGGGGCGGGGTGATGCCCGGGCTGATTCCGATCTGGATCTGGCCGTGATCGTGGCCCAGCCCGAGCTCACACCAGCGCAGAAGGCCTCCTGCTGGCGCCGGTTCCGCCAGCTGATCGGCCCTTCAGGCGTCGGAGTCGACCTCGTGGTGGCCGGTGCGGCCGCTGCTGAGCGGCTGAGCCAGTCGCGCTGGCATGTGTTCGGCGATGTGGCCCGGGAGGGGCGGGTGCTGTATGTCGCCGGCTGAGGACGCCAGGTTGCTGCTGGCGATTGTGCGCCGCCATCTGCGCAGTCTGCGGATCGGTCTGGATCCGGCCTATCCGCAGGAGGACTGGGGATTCACAGCCCAGCAGACGCTGGAGAAGCTGCTCAAGGCCTGGATCGTGCTGGCGGACCGTCAGCCGCCGCGGGTGCATGATCTCGCCGAACTGGCCGATCTGGCTGGCCAGCGCGTGGCGCCGGGACTGCTGGCCCTGCAGGTTTTCGCTGTGGAAGCCCGCTATGAGGAGGGTCCCTTCCCGTTGCCCGGGGAGCGGGGGCTGCT
Source organism: uncultured cyanobacterium (assembly GCA_903823115.1). Taxonomy (GTDB): domain Bacteria; phylum Cyanobacteriota; class Cyanobacteriia; order PCC-6307; family Cyanobiaceae; genus Cyanobium. The sequence goes on along the minus strand of CAIJRN010000052.1, from coordinate 40,641 downwards.
GCTGGCGGAACTCGAGGCGATGCTGCAGCGCTGTGACGCCGCGGTTCAGGCCCTTGGCTGATCGCGCTCCGGCCGGTTGACGTTGCGCAGCGCCCGGGGATCCAGCGGCACCGGGGTGCAGGGATGGGCATCCAGCCAGCTCTGCAGGCGCCGCTCGCCGCCGTCGATGCTGGCGGCCAGGTGCTGGCGCAGTGAGATCGAACTGGGATAGACCGCCAGCAACGGCTGCAGGCGCCGGCCGTCGTGGGCCAGGTGGATCCCCTGGGGCGCCTGGGCCGCTGCCGCCAGCAGCTCACGCATCGCCGCCAGGCTGAGGTCCGGCATGTCCACTGGACAGAGCAGCAGGCGCTGATCGGGGTGGCGCTGCATCAAGCGGTGCAGGGCCAGCAGTGGGCCCTCCCAGGGGGCCGGCTCAGCGATCGGGGTGACCTGGGGCAGGGCCGCGGCAATCTCCAGGTGGGCGGGGTGGCGAGTGAGCAAGGTGATCGGCCGCTCCAGCTGGGCCAGCAGCTCCAGGCTGTGCTCGAGCCAGGTGCCGCCCTCGGGGTGGGGCAGCAGGGCCTTGTCCCGGCCCATGCGCCGGCTGGCGCCACCGCTGAGCAGGCAGCAGCGCAGGGTCACAGGGGGCAGGGTCATGGCGGGTCCGTCAGGCCAGCAACCCGAATTCCGCCAGCGCCCTGGGCAGGTTGTGGTGTTCGTGGCCCGGGTGGCTGAGCTTCACCAGGGCGAAGCGCTCCAGTTCGTCGAGTTCGGCCCAGGGCCTTGGCGCCAGCTGCAGCCCCAGTTGTTCGCAGGAAGCCAGCAGCTCCGCCGGTGGCCCGTCCTGGCGCTGCCAGGCGCAGTCGCGGGCCGGCTCCAGCAGGGTTGGTGGCGCGGGCGGCAGGGCGGCGCAGCGCTGCAGCAGCCAGCGACGCAAAGCCTCGATCGCGGACGGCTCGTCCCCCCAGGCCAGCAGTCGTTCTCGCTCTGCGCCGTCGAGCCCGTGCCAGTGGCTGAGCTTGAGCTTCACCCCGGCCAGATCGAGTTTGCGCCGCACCGCCATCGGCAGGCAGCGCAGATCGGCGACGAAATCGGCCTCAAAGGCGAAGCAGCGCCGCGGCCGCTCCAGCCGGGCGCTGCAGGCCTGGCGCCAGCGTTCCACCGCACCCCCGGCCAGTAATGCCTCGGCCTGCTCCAGCCCCTCCGCCAGGGAGGCGGCCAGCCCCGCCCGCCAGAGCTGGAAGCCGCCGTTCCAGATCAGGCCCTGCCGCAGGGGCCCCTCGCCCACCAGGGCCGCCAGAGCCTGATCGCGCCAGGCCTCCAGGCTGGTGAGCTCCACCTCCGGCGTGCGCAGGCCGTGATCGCGCGCCTGCAGGAGCAGGCGCTCCGGTGTGTCCTGGCCGCTGCGGCGATGGGCGGCGATCGCCACCCGGCTGGTGGGCAGATCGACGCCCCCCTCCAGCCCCTTGATCATCAGCACCTCCGCCTGTCCCACCGCTTCCAGGGCTTCCCAGGACAACGCTTCGGTGGGGGCGTGCACGAAGCCGCTCACCTGCAGATCGGCCTGGGGGCAGCAGCTCCACAGCAGCTCCAGGGTGGCGATCGGCGGGCGTTTGCCGATCTGGCGGCGGATCGCAATCAGCCGTTCGGCTGCGGCGAAGTGGCGCGGCTGGTGCAGCAGGGCCAGGCCGCAGGAGGCGAAACCGGCCTGCACCGCCGGCCAGTCCAGCTGGCGCAGCTCCAGGCCCAGGGCGGCCAGGGCTTCGCCGTGGCTGAGGCCATATTTCACCGGCATCGGTGCGCCGCCGTGCAGCACCACCGCCAGCCCGGCGCTGGCCAGCAGCAGGGCCGTCAGCGGCAGCACGGGAGCGGTGCGGCAGCGGCCATCAAACGGCACGCCGAAACTGACCACCCGTCGCCCCGCCGGCTGCAGGGTCGGCCCCTGGCGCCGGTAGCTGTCGATCAGGCCGGCAAGCTCCTGGGGTTCGGGGCGCCGCAGGCGATGGGCGATCAGGAAGGCGGCGGCCTGGGCGTCGCTGACGCGCCCCTGCAGCAGGCGATCGAGGGCTTCGGCAGCTTCCTCGCGACTGAGGCCGGTGCTGGTGCGCTCGCCGCTGCCGAGCTTGCCGATCAGCTCCCGGAAGCGCAGGGCGTCGGCGCCCAGCTGCTCGCTGTAGCGGCCGCGCCGCTCGCTGATCAGCCCATCGCCCGGCTCGGGAGGCAGCATGGGAGTTCGGTCCGGAGCCCGGCGCAGGTGGTGCAGCGGATCATGGCAACTCCCCTGCTGCTGGTGGTGCATGGGCGCACCGGCGGCGAGATTCCCGAGGTGTATCGCCAGCTGGCGCAGGAGTTGCAGCAGCGCCGTCAGGCGCCGGTGGGCCTGCGGGCCCTGACGGCGCCGCCGCCACCCGGCGAGGCGCTTGCCCTGTGGGGCTCTGGGCTGACCCTGGTGCCCCTGTTGCTGCTGCCGGGCAACCACGCCCGCGTCGATGTGCCGGCCCTGGCCCGGCAGCTGCGGCCCAACCCGGCAGTCGTTCCAGCCGGCGCCGGCGTGCGGCGCCTGCCGTTCCTGGGCGCCTGGCCGGCCTGGCAGCAAGCCCTGGCGGCGGAGTTGGTCGCCCTGGCGGATCCGGTCGTCGCCGGCGAGCGGCTTCCGGCGCGGCCGCCACTGCTGCTGCATCACCCGCTGGAGGGGCAGCTGGCCCTTCGCTACCTGGCCCATCTGCAACGCAGCCTCGGCTGCCGCTGTCTGGCGACTCCATACAGTTCGCAGAATCCCGAAGAACTCGCCCTGGCCATCGACGGCCCCGTACTCCCCCTGGCCCTGGCCGCCAACCGGCTCACCGAGCGGCTGGAGCCCCTGCTCAGCAGATCTCAGGCGGCGCCGCTGCTGGAGAGGCCGCGGCTGCGCCAGCTGCTGCTCGAGCAACTCGCCGCCTTGCCATGAGCCGTGACAGCGCACCCCTTGCCGATCCCGCCATTGCCGACGCTGCCGATGCCGGCGCGAACGTATCGCCGCCAGTTCCGCAGCCCCCGGGCACCGTCTATCTGGTGGGGGCGGGGCCCGGAGATCCCGAGCTGCTGACCCTCAAGGCTCACCGGCTGTTGCGCCAATGCGACGCCCTCGTCTACGACTCGCTGGTGCCCAAGGCTGTTCTCGATCTGGTGCCGGCGGGCTGCGAGCGCCACTTCGTCGGCAAGCGCCGCGGCCACCATTCGGTGCCCCAGCCCAGCACCAACGCCGTGCTGGTGGAGCTGGCCGGCCGCCTCGGCACGATCGTGCGGCTCAAGGGCGGCGATCCGTTTCTGTTCGGCCGCGGCGGTGAGGAGGCGGCCCATCTGGCGGCGCGGGGTATTCCGGTGCAGGTGGTGCCGGGGGTCACCGCCGGCATCGCCGCCCCGGCCTATGCCGGCATCCCCGTCACCCATCGCAAGGCGGGCTCCAGCGTCACCTTTGTCACCGGCCATGAGGAGATCGACAAGGGCCGTGCCGGCGTCGACTGGCGCGGCCTGGCCCGCAGCAGCGACGGCCTGGTGATCTACATGGGCCTGCACAACCTGGCCCGCATCGTCGCGGAGCTGGTCGCCGGTGGCCTGGCACCCGCCACGCCCGCCGCCGTGATCCAGCAGGGCACCGTGAGGGGCCAGCGGTCGCTGGTGGCCACCCTGGCGGACCTGGCCGAGCGGGTGGAAGCCGAGGGTTTCGCCTCTCCTTCGATCGTGGTGATCGGCGAGGTGGTGAATCAGCGGGTGCCGCTCTGTGCGCCCGAGCCCGCCGACGTGACGATGCCGATCCCCTTCTGAGTGGTCTCCCTTGAGCCCCCTCTGAGCGGACCTCAATCCAGCTTCAGCACGCCCTGATTGCGCTCGCGCCGCAGCTGGTCCTTGGCGGCGAAGCGGGCCAGGCAGTCCCCCTGGGGCACGAGCACACAGCTGACGTACTCGGAGGCCTCGGCCAGGGCGGCCCGGATCGCCTTGGCGGCGGGGGTGCGCTGGGCCTGGGAGCTGCTGTTGCCGAAGTTGAGGGTGCCGGCGGCGCCGGTCAGCACCTGGCCGGTGCGACCCATGTTCGGCGCCAGCAGCAGGGCGGCGCCCGCCAGGGGCAGCAGGCTGACCCCTTGCTCCCTGGCCTCGGCGACATTGCTGGCGCGGCCTTCGACGGTGCGGGCGCCCACCACCTCGCCGCTGCTGCTGTCGACCACACGGATGTCGATCGCCACGTAGTCCTTGGTTTCGAGCTGCTGCTGGTTGTTGCCGAAGCCCATCAGGCCGAAGTGACTGCCGCTGGCCTTCTCCTCGACATTGGAGTCGTAGGAGGTCACCGTGCCCAGCACGATGTAGCGGGCGCCGGTCATCTGGCCCTTGCGGGCGGCATTCGGACCCGGGCGCACGATGCCCAGTTCGGTCAGTTCCTGTTCGCTCAGCACGGCACCGACGTTGCTGCGTTCCACCACCTGCAGGCTGCCGGTGGCCTGCAGTTCATTGGCCAGGGCCGCCGCCAGATCCGCCGCCACGGGCCCCTGCCACCACCAGGTGGGCTGGGTGACGGTGTTCTTGAAATCCGGTACGGAGACCGTGGGCCTGTAGGGAACGCCAACGGGGCCGCTGGGCTGGGCGAGGGCTGCCGGCAGGGGCGTCAACAGTCCGGCCAGCAGCAGGTTGGTGAGGCGGGCCTTGATCGACTGCTTCAGCATCGAAACCCCCAGATCTCGCAACCTCCATTCAAGCAACCGCAAGTCGGTCGCTTGCTCGGCTCGCGGCGGCGGGAGCCGTCGCCCCGGGCCTCACCAATCGGCAAAGTGGACCACCTGTGACGCAATTCGGTAGCCAGCTCGACGGTTGGCAGGGGCGACGTTCGGTTCACTGGTTGATCACCAAGCCCAGGGCTGCCCAACCGCAGCCTCCGCCATGACCATCAGTCGCCCCAGCAGCGAACATCTGCACCCCAGCCCGCAGAGGGCGCCCCGCCAGGCGCCGATGTTCGAACTGGTCCCCTATGAAAAGTTCCGCGATACCCCGGCTGTCCGTTTCTTTGATATCACCGTAGCCACATCGAATGCTCGCGATCTGGTGATTCATAGCGGGCCCGCCATCAGCCCTCCCGATGAGGAAAAGACCGGCGCCTGGCAGTTCTATCTGCATCCCCACCAGGAGGACAATCTGCTGGCCCTGCATGGTGGCCGCACCTTTTATCTGGTGAATCTCGGCTGGAATTACCCGTACCACATTGTTCGCCTTGAAACCGGCGGCGACATCCTGCGCATTCCTCCCGGCACCTTCCATCGCTCCGTCTCGGATCCCGATGGTTCCGTCGTGCTCAATCAGGCCGTGCGCGATCCGGGTGCCAACGTGATGCGTGAGTTCCGCGTGTACAACAGCCGCCGCATCCCTCGCCTGTTTGCCACTACGTTCCGCACGGCTCCCCTGCCCAAGCTGCACGGCGTCAGCTGGTAAGGCCAGGCGGCCTCCAGGGCACCGAGATTCAGACTTGGTGCCGCCTCAATCCAGCCGCAGATCGAGCGTCACATCGTCAGGACGTTGGCGGCCGCTCCAGGGTGCCCCCGCCGACGGGGACCCGGCCTCGGAGCTTTGATCCAGGGGCCTGAAGGCCAGATCCTGCTCCTCAAGCCGAAAGCGGCTGCAGTCCGCGGGAGTGATGATCTCCAGCTCCAGCGGTAGCTGGGGGGCGATGGCGGGATGCAGGCAGGGATAAAGCCTGAGATGGCGGTAGCGCACCGCCAGGGTTGGTCCCTGCAGGGGCAGGGGGCGGCCGTTGAGCAGCAGGCTGCCGTGCTGGCGGAAACCCTCGCTGACGCTCACTTCGAAGCGCCGCAGGGAGCCATCGATGAAGCGGCTGGTGAAGCCCCCCTGGACCGGGGTGTCACAGATCAGGGGCCAGGGCTCGAGGGCCGGCCTCAGCACCACCCAGTCGTCGTTCTGCCGCCACTCCAGCAGGGGCGGGAAGCGCCACTCCCAGACCTGTCTGTAGGGGGTGGGATCGAGCGGCAGGCCAGCGGCGGCCAATTCGGCCAGGATCGCTTCGAGATCCGCCCACAGCTGGCTGGGCAGCAGCATCCGGTCGTGCAGCTCCGGGCCCCAGTCCCGCAGGGCCCGGGGGCGATGGGCCGGCTCCAGCAGGTGGGCGGCCAGGCTGCTCCAGAGCAGGGCGATGGCGCTGCTCCAGCCCACCTGGGGCAGGCTTTCCAGGGCCCGGAACTCCACCAGGCCGAGGCAACCGGCGGGGGCGCCGGGATTCCAGAACTTGTCGAAGCTGATCTCGCAGCGATGGTTGTTGCCGCTGCGGTCGGCGTGCAGATGGCGCAGGGTTTCGCCGATCAGGCTGCGATGGTCGCCGCGGGGATCGTCGGCACTGCGGCCGTCGTCGGCCTGCTCCAGGGCCCGGTAGGCCAGCTCCAGATCAACGATCGAGCCGGCCGCCTCATCAGGCCGTGGCGCCTGGGAGGACGGACCCACGCCGGGGCCGCTGAACAGGTAGGCCAGCGCCGGGTGGTGCTGCCAGTAGCGCAGGATTCCCACCAGCCAGGCCGGCCGGCTGAAGAAGGGATGGTGGGCCAGGTCCGGTCCACCCCAGAGCAGGTGGTTGCCGCCGCCGGTGCTCTCCTGGCGGCCGCCGGCCGCTGGTTTCCAGCTGCGCAGGCCCACCGTCGCGCAGGCCTGCTCCAGCAGGGTCATCCAGCCGTGATAGTCGGCCCAGCCGTGGCAGATCGGCAGATTGATCTCGAGAACGCCCGGATCGGCGGTGAGCCCGAGCACCTGCCAGTGGCCTTCGGTGTCCACCGGCAGCACGCCGCTGAGCCGCGGCGCCGCCAGATCAGCAAGGCTGTCGGCCACCGCCTGCAGCAGGGTTTCCAGCGGGCGGCGGGTGAGGGGCGGCAGGAACAGCTCCCAGCCATCGGCGCCGATCTCCAGGGTGAGCACCTGACGTGGCAGCGATTCCGGCATGTGCTCCAGGGGCAGGCGCAGGCCGGCAGGTCCCGGCGCCCCGCTGAGTTCCCGCAGGGCCTCGTCCAGGGGCCAGGCGGCCGGCCGCCAGGGGATCGAGCGCCGGGCCGGGTCGCTGTCGTCGTCGGGATCGCTGGCTGTGTCGGGATCGCAGCTCAGCGGCACGGCCCAGACCCGCCGCTCGCCGTCGAGGGGATCGCGCAGGGGCACGGGTTCGAGCTCGATGCCCAGGAGTTCCGCCAGCCGGGCCAGCCAGGCCTCGCCCTCATCGCCCGCCAGCTGCCGGCCGGTCAGGCCCGGCTGGCAGGGGTTGGGCCAGTGCACCGGCGGCTGTCCGGCCAGGCCGGTGATCAGCCGCAGGGCCCAGCGCGGGTTGACCTCGCCGTCGTAGCGCTTGCCGGGGCAATAGAGCAGGGTGCTGCCGGGCCAGGCGCTCAGCTGCAGCTCCCGGCCGAGGCGGCGGGCGATCGGCAGCTTGGTGGGGCCATCGGCCGTGATGCTCCACTCGGCCCCCTCGGGTTCGAGCGGCACGAAGGTGGGCTCACCGCCCAGGGTCAGCTGGATGCCGGCCTTGATCAAACGGGCTTCAGCCGCCCGGGCTGCGGGTTCCATCCAGGTCATCGTCCAGGGGTCACGCACTGGGAACCACACTGCACGCTTGCACAGGCACGGGCTGGACCTTCCAGATGCGCTCGGCGTACTCGCGGATCGAGCGGTCGCTGCTGAAGAAGCCGCAGCGGGCCGTGTTCAGCACCGACATCGTGCGCCAGTGGTCCGGATCTCGCCAGGCAGCATCCACCTCGTTCTGGGCGCGGCGGTAGTCGCCGATGTCGGCCATCACCCGGAAGGGATCGCTGCTGCAGAGATTGGCCAGCAGGGGGTGGAACAGGTCGCGGTCGCCTTCGCTGAAGTGTCCCGAGCCGATCAGATCGATCGCCTCCCTGGTCATCGGGTCATTTTCAAGCCAGGGCATCGGGTGGTAGCCGTTGCGGTTGATCGAGGCCAGCTGTTCGGCGGTGTGGCCGAACAGGAAGAAGTTGTCATGGCCCACCCGGTCGCGGATTTCGATGTTGGCGCCGTCGAGGGTGCCGATCGTCAGCGCCCCGTTAAGGCTCATCTTCATGTTGCCGGTGCCGGAGGCCTCCATGCCGGCGGTTGAGATCTGCTCGGAGAGATCGACAGCTGGATAGATGCGTTGCCCCAGCTTGACGCTGAAGTTGGGCAGGAACACCACCCGCAGGCGGCCGTCCATGGCCGGATCCATGTTGACGATCTCGGCGATCCCCACGATCAGCCGGATGATCAGCTTGGCCATGGCATAGCCCGGGGCGGCTTTGCCGCCGAAGATCATCGTGCGCGGCGGTAGATCCTCGCCGGCGCGGATGCGCAGGTAGCGCTCAACGATCTGCAGGGCTGCCAGGTGCTGGCGCTTGTACTCATGGATGCGTTTGACCTGCACGTCGAACAGCGAGGCGGGATCCACCAGCACCCCGGCCTGGGCGTGAATCGTGCTGGCGAGCCGTTGCTTGGCCTGCTCCCGCACCCCATGCCAGCGCTCCAGGAAACCGGCGTCGCCGGCAAAGGGCTCGAGCTTGCTGAGCTGGTCGAGATCACGTCGCCAACCACTGCCGATCGTCTCATCGAGCAGCTGGGCCAGGGGCAGATTGGCGACCGACATCCAGCGCCGCGGCGTGACGCCATTGGTGACATTGCTGAATCGCTCCGGCCAGATCGCGGCGAAGTCGTGGAAGAGGTTCTTCACCAGCAGCTCGCTGTGGAGTTCGGCGACGCCGTTGACCTGATGGCTGCCCACCACGGCCAGGTGGGCCATGCGCACCTTGCGCTCAGGCCCCTCCTGAATCAGGGACAGTTTTTCCAGGATCTCGGGGCGTCCCGGAAACTTCAGGCGCATCATGCGCAGGAAGCGGGAATTGATCTCATAGATGATCTGCAGCTGGCGGGGCAGCAGCTGCTGGAACAGCCCCAGACTCCAGCACTCCAGGGCTTCCGGCAGCAGGGTGTGGTTGGTGTAGCTGATCGTGGCCGTGGTGATCGTCCAGGCCGTATCCCAGTCGACGCCGTGCTCATCGATCAGCAGACGCATCAGTTCCGCCACGGCGATGGCGGGATGGGTGTCGTTGAGCTGGACGGCGAACTTGTGGTGGAATTCCGTCACCGGCAATCCCTGACCCTGCAGGATGCGGAACATGTCCTGCAGGGAGCAGGAGACAAAGAAGATCTGCTGACTCAGCCGCAGGCGTTTGCCCTGCTCCATCTCATCGTTGGGATAGAGCACCTTCGAGAGCGTCTCGGACTGCACTTTCTGCAGCACGGCCCGGGTGTAATCGCCGGCGTTGAAGGAGGCGAAGTCGAAGGAGTCGGGGGCCTGGGCCGACCAGAGCCGCAGGGTATTGGCGGTGTGCACCCCGTAGCCCAGGATCGGTGTGTCGTGGGCGACGCCGATCACGGTCTGGCCGCCGATCTGCACCGGATAGCTCCACTCGGGTCGGATCACCTCCCAGGGATTGCCGCTGGCCAGCCAGGGATCGGTGCTCTCCATCTGGCCCGTGGGCCCGATCTGCTGGCGGAAGATGCCGAACTCGTAGCGGATGCCGTAGCCGATCGCCGGCAGCTCCAGCGTGGCCATCGATTCCTGGAAGCAGGCGGCCAGGCGCCCCAGGCCGCCGTTGCCCAGACCCGGTTCGGGCTCCTGCTCAAGCAGCTCCTCCAGCGAGAGTCCCAGTTCTTCGCAGGCAGCCTCGGCCTCCTGCCGCAGCCCCAGGCTGTTCAGGTTGTTCTCCAGATGCGGCCCCAGCAGGTATTCGGCCGACAGGTAGACAGCGGTGCGCACGTGCTGGCGCGTGTAGGTCTCGGCCGTGTCCACCCAGCTGGTCAGCAGCCGATCGCGCACGGCCAGGGCCAGGCAGAGGTAGTGGTCATTGCTGGTGGCCAGCGACGGCGATTTGGCCTGACTGGAGAACAGGTGGCGTCGCATCGACTGAGCCAGGGAGCTGGTCGGCCGCGGGGCGCTGGCGGGAAGCGTGGCGGCCATGGCGAGGGCAAGGGCGAAGGGGCTGCAGTCATCGCCCGGTATCGAGCGCTTTGTTGTTCCATCCGCTACCAGGCTGGAATCCTTAAGGCTCGCTTTGGATCGCGGGCAGCTCGCGGTGGCTGTGGCTCAGATCTGCAGCACGTCCATGGCTTCGGCGGCCAGGTGGTTGGTTTCCAGGATTTCGGCCTCGATGTTCCAGGTCATCTCGCTCTGCACGGGCTCGTCGCCGGAGAAGCTGCCATTGATGGCGGCGGTGAGCAGGGGTTTGGAGGAGGTGGCCAGGGTGATGTAGCGATCGTCGATGGCTCCCATGCCGCTGGGGTCGAAGCCGCGCCAACCGGCTCCCGGCAGATAGATCTCAGCCCAGGCGTGCAGGTCGTATTGCCTGGGTTTCGGCTCCACCAGGTGATAACCGCTGACGAAACGGGCCGGCAGTCCGACACAGCGACAGGATTCGATCATCAGCATCGCCAGATCGCGGCAGGAGCCCACCCGCTCCTTGAGGGTGCGGCCGGCCGGCCAGGCTGGACCGACGTGGCGCTGGGTGTATTTGACCCGGTCCTGGATGATCTCCACCAGTTGGTCCAGAAACATCAGGGCGCGCTGATCGCTGCCCATCAGCGCCTCCTGGGCCAGGTCGACCGCGGCGGGATCATGCTGGCCGTTGGGGAGCCAGCCGGCGATCGCCCCGCTGAGATCGGTGTTGAGATGGCCGATGGGATAGGGAAGCTGGGGCTCGTTCTCCTCCAGGCAGATCGCCAGCGGCGGCGGCAGCTGGGTCTCCACCTCGCTCACCGAGCGCACGCTGAAGTGGTCCGTGCTGCCGTCGAAGCGGGCCCGCAGAATCTCATCCCCGCTGGCGGCCACCAGGGGATAGAGCCAGGCCGGTTCCGGTGTGATCGCGAACTGAAAGTGCACCAGACGCTGGAAGCCGTGGCCGCGGGGCTTGAGGCAGAAGCGATGGGGCCCCAGCAGCACCGGTGCGCTGTAGTGATAATCGAGGCTATGGGTTACGCGGGCGCGCATGCGGGTTCAGAACCGGAAGGGGTGCTGGTGGAGGAGATGAAATAGCGCGCTTCGATCAGATCGTGGAGCCGGTTGAGATCCTGTTGCAGATGATCGATCGCTTCATGCAGCCCATTGGCGATCAGTTCGTCGATGCGGGTGAAACTCCAGCGGGCCAGCACCAGGCCAACCAGACATTCCAGATCATCCGGCGGACCAGGAACAGCGCTGCTGCGGATGATGCGCAAGGTGTCGCTGATGCGTTCCAGGCAGTAGCGCACCGAGCGGGGGAAGATCGGATCCAGCAACAGGAAGGAGGCCACGGCTTTCGGTGCGATCGCCTGTTGCTGGGACTGGCGGAACATCTGGTAAGCCCCGGCCGTGCGCAGCAGGGCAATCCACTGCAGCTCATCGAGCACACCGCCCACGTCCTCATTGGTGGGCAGCAGCAGGAAGTATTTGACGTCGAGGATGCGGGTGGTCTTCTCGGCCCGCTCCAGCAATCTGCCGAGGCGGCTGAACTGCCAGGAGAGATCGCGGCTGAGGGTGGCATCGGTGATGCCATAGAACAACTGGCAGGCCCGGCGGATGTCGCGCAGTTGTTCCTGGGGTGGCTGGTTCCAGAAGCTGGCTTCCTGCAGGTTCCAGTAGACGTCGTTCATCTGCTCCCACATCTCGGTGGTGATCACATCGCGGATCTGGCGCGCGTTTTCGCGGGCGAAGTCGATGCAATTGAGCACGCTGCTGGGATTGTCGGCGTCGCGCACCAGGAAGCGAATCACATTGTCCGGCGTGCCGGCGGGGTAGAGCTTGTCAAACAGCTCGCGATCGCCGCTGGCATCGATCAGGGGCAGCCAGGGTTCCGCACTGCCGGGGGGACAATCGAGCGCCATCGCCTCACTCACCTCGACAAAGCGTGAGATGTTCTCGGCTCGCTCGACATAGCGATTGATCCAGTACAGGGAGTCGGCGACGCGGCTCAGCATGGGGCCACCTCCTGGCTCTGGGTCTGGGTTTGGCTCTGGCTCTGCAGACCGGAGCTCTCATCGACGATCCAGGTGTCCTTGCAGCCGCCCCCCTGGGAGGAGTTGACCACCAGGGAGCCCCGGCGCAGGGCCACCCGGGTGAGGCCGCCGGGGGTCACCCAGGCCCCCTTGCCGCGCAGCACGTAGGGCCGCAGATCGACGTGGCAGGGGTAGAGCTCACCCTCGCTGAGGGAGGGGACGGTGGAGAGTTCCAGGGTGGGCTGGGCGATGTAGTTGCGGGGATCGGCCTCGATCTTGGCGGCGAATTCGCTGATCTGCTCAGCGCTGGCGTGGGGACCGATCAGCATGCCGTAGCCACCGGCTTCGGCCACCGCCTTGACCACCAGCTTCGGCAGGTTCGCCAGCACGTAGGCCCGGTCCGCCGGTTTGCAGCAGAGATAGGTGGGCACGTTCTCGATGATCGGTTCTTCGCCGAGGTAGTAGCGGATCATCTCCGGCACATACGCATAAATCAGTTTGTCGTCGGCCACACCGGTGCCCGGGGCATTGGCGATCGCCACCCTGCCGGCCTTGAAGCAGGAGATCAGCCCCTTCACCCCGAGCAGCGAATCAGAGCGGAACACATCCGGATCGAGGAAGTCATCGTCGATGCGGCGGTAGATCACATCCACCGGTTCGAGGCCGCTGGTGCTGCGCATCCACACCCGGTCCCCCTCGCAGATCAGGTCGCGGCCCTCCACCAGCTGGATGCCCATCTGCTGGGCCAGGTAGCTGTGCTCGAAGTAGGCGCTGTTGAAGACCCCGGGGGTGAGCAGCACCACCTTGGGGGTGTCCGTCCAGGGGGCGAGCTCCCGCAGGGTCTGAAGCAGCTGGGAGGCGTAATTGTCGATCGGCTGCACGGTGCGACCGGCGAACAGGCTGGGGAAGATGCGCTTCATCACCCGCCGGTTTTCCAGGAAGTAGGCCACACCCGAGGGGCAGCGCAGGTTGTCCTCCAGCACCCGCCAGGTGCCCTGGCCATCGCGCACCAGATCGAGGCCGGAGATGTGGCACCAGCGCCCCAGGGGCGGAATCAGACCCTGCATCTGGGGCCGCCAGCCCTGGGAACTCTCCACGTCCTCCCGCGGCACGACGCCGTCGGCCATGATCTGGCCCTTTCCATAGACATCGGCCAGGAACTGGTCGATGGCTTCGAGGCGCTGGATCAGGCCGCGCTCGAGGCGCTGCCACTCGCCGGCCCCGATCAGTCGCGGCAGCGGATCAAACGGCAGGATGCGCTCCACCCCCTGGCTGCCGGAATCGTTGAGGCGGAAGGTGGCACCGAGGCGCCGCAGCAACATGCCAGCGGCGACATGGTTGTGATTGAGCTGGTCCAGGCCCATCTGCCCGAGGGAGGAAAGCAGGGGTGTGAGCGAGGCCCGGGGTTGGTCGGCGGCGCTGAAGTACTCGTCGTAGCCCTGGCTGGGTCGGTACTCCGTGAACATGCGCTCGCTGCAGTTGCGCCAATCCTGCTGTGGCGTCGGGACCCTGGCTGGTCACTTTTGCTACAGGAATCCGCCTGCTCTGCGCCGATCGGCCGGCCCAGGACAGGCTCGATGGCCAGCCAGCGGAGCGTTTTGCCGGATCGGATCATGACCGGCAGGAGCTCCGCGGCTTGTGGGACAGCGTCCCGGTGGCTGGTGGAGATCTGAACCCTCCGCCTTCGGGTGCTGCAGGCCAGTTGTGCCGAGCTGAGGCCATGGTGTCCAGGACTGCCGCGGGCGCCAAAGCCGCTGGATTTCCACGCGTCTGTGAAAGGCGTGTCTGCTGGTGGTTCTGTGCGATGGGATCCGAGGATTCGGAACGCTGCCTGGCTTGGGGGGTCGCGACTGAAACGCATCGAATTGGCAGGACATCCAGGGGGAAGCCCTGTTGTTCAGAGGAGGGATCACGCCATCGGGCTGCTGGCCATGGCTGCGATTGCTGCAGGCTGGAGCCCAAAGGAGGCCGCCCAGCCCGGCTTCCCGGTCGTTGGTCACAGAGCAACTTGAGGGACGCCGAGGAGGCGAGCTGCTGGGGCTGGGTCCCTGGCTGAGGCAGCGGCCCGATGGGGGATCCGGCGCCAACGCCGGACTGTTCCCAGGTTGATCCGGTGGCGATGTCCCTCCCGAAGCACCTGGAGCTCCAGATCCGGTGTCGCGGAGGAGCGCGACACGAAGCGACAGAATCCTTCCCTCAGGGACGATCACAGCTGAACGGCGGCCGGAAGCCTCCTCACTGGCGGTCAATCCTTCGAATTCTCAGCGGCAATCGACGCTCTGCAGTCTCCTCTTGATGCCTGAATGTGTTCTTGACAAGCCTTGACGGCGCCTGTTCAGGCGAGAATGGACGTCCAGGCAGGGGAGCAGATGGTGGGGCCCCAGGGTTTTCGCCAAGGCGCGGCTGACGAAAGCGATGTGCTGCTCACTGAAAACGGTGCCGCCCAGGCCCGCGAGTGGCTGGGGCATGAGAAACGCCGCCTGCAGCGTTTCCCGGTGCAGGTCAGCCGCCCGATCGCTGTACGCGAGCTGGATGTTGAGCAAGGTTTTGTTGGCCGTTGGCTGTTGGTCGACATCCTGGACATCAGCAAGGGCGGCATGTGCCTGATGGTGTCAGGTGTCCATCACTTCCTGGCGGACCAGCATCTGGTGCTGGATGTACGGTCCCACCCCGGTTTTGGCATGCTGCGCCTGGAGGTCACGGTGCGTTGGTGCCGCCGTTCCCTCAGCTTCACCACCTTTGGGGTGAGCTTCCTGGAGGCGCTGCCGACGGTTCCCAGGCTGGAGATGGAGCGGCGCAGTGAGCGCCGCGATCCCAATGACGAACCGTGGGCGCAGGAGTGAGCTCTGGAGGCGAGGATCAGGTGTGGCGGGTGCGCCAGCTCGTCAGGCCAAGCCCCTGCTCACTGGTCGCAGCTGCTGCGAAAAAACAACCGATGAGCAGCATGGCCACGGCATTTGACAGCGTTTTTGCACGTTGTGAAGAGAAAAGGGGGCCGAGAGGGTCAGCTGCGCCAATTTCTGTTAATATGGGTTTCCTAGGATTAGCCGTGATGCGTACGCGCTGCCTCTTGCTGCTAGCCGTTGGAGCGGTCGTTGCCACGGCGGCCGCCCCGGCTCATGCAATCCTCCAGACCCAGACGGTGGGACCGGTCTCCTTCAGCACTTCGGGTACAGCGGCCAAGACAGGCCAGTCTCTTGCTTTTAATCCATTCACCGCTGCGGCCCCTAGTGCCCTAACCGGCGTCAGGATTGGCATCGGTACGGCCGCAAGCTTTTCTGGTCAAGTTGGATTGCTTCCTGGATTCACCACGAGTGCTACTTATGCCGGAAGTGGAACTCCGACCTTTACCTTTGGCAATGGCACTGCAATAACATCTTCCCCTTCTGCTATTACCCTGCAGAACAATACGACTACTACCAGTAATGTCGTGACGAACGCTAGCGGCAATTTTTCTGGCACCCCAATATCTACATCTGCGAGTGCCCCTACGATTCAGAGTTATTTCTCCTCGGCCCCGACAGTTGTTTCCTATGTGACTGCCTATAGTTTTATTTCGGATCCAGGTTCGGCGGCCACTGCCGACTTGCCTATTGGAACTGGCACCTCAACAATTTTCTCTGGCGATTTGTATCTGACCTACGAATATAACGATGGTACGAACCCCGTGCCCGGCCCTCTGCCGATTCTCGGTGCCGGAGCAGCTTTCGGTTTCTCCCGCAAGCTTCGTAAGCGGATTCGTGCCAAGGCGTCCTGAACGGCACATCACTTGACTCAATTGATTTGAAGTTGATCTTCTAATCCCCGCCTGCACAAGGTGGGGATTTTTATGGAGAGATGAGGGCCGCCGGTTGCCCTGCCTGTTCATCCAGCTAAGGCCAACAAGCGCATGGTTCAGATCGCCGCTATTGACGGCTCCATCTGCCGCTTGGCAAGGAGTCCAAAGCCCTTGCGCCTTCACGACCCCGCTTCCATGAGCCAAGGAAAAGTGGAACGGTCGACTCAGCAGAACAAAGGTTTTCAGAGTTTTCTGAGCTTGCTCAGAACCGTTTTCCTCTATCAGATATTCCAATCTACAGAGGCCTCTTGCCGAACTGGCTATGTGCATCGAGATATTTGATCCCTGCTAGACTTAGCCTTGAGATCCTTATGTTTAATTTCTTGGAATGGACTCCAGCAAGCTTGCTTCCCTGCTTTTGAGTCTGGCTTATACTTTATTTGCCGTATTTTTGGCCATTATTTTTGTTGAAGCTCTTCCTGTTCGGTTGTTGGATCCTGACTGGATTCTGACGCTATCGGCAAGCCTTGTTAATACGGTCACCATTCCATTGGTTGGCCTTGGCTTGGTTCATGTGGCGGTCCATAGCTCTTCAGAACCTCGCTTTCAGCTGATTCAGCGGCGTTTGGGTCGCCTGGCGACATGGGTGGCACTTGGCTTTTTTCTGCTCTTGCCTTTGCTGGGTCTGCTGACTTTCTTGAATGGTCAGAAGATTGATAGAGCCAACGCCGTTCAAAAAGTTCAGATTGAACTCAAAGCCGGCCAAATTCGCGAGGCCGTTGCTGATGCTCAAAGTATTAAGGAGCTCCAGCGCGCGATGGTGGCCGTTGAGGGCCCTCAGATTGATGCCGTCAGTTTGAACCAGCCGCTGCCCCAGATCAAGAAACAGATACTGACCCTTGTCAGCCAAGCCCAATCCAGGTTTCTTGCTCAGCAGAAAGGGCCTTACTCCAAGGAGTACCTGCCAGTGTTCAAGCAGATCCTGCGGATCTCTTTGCTGAGCTTGATTTCTGGCTTTGGTTTTGCTGCTCTCGCCTGGAACCCTAAGACGAATAAAAGTCTGCTGACCTCTTGGCTGGATGCTTTGCGCTCCTTGGCTCGTGCTCTTGGACTGACCGGCGCCAAGCGATCTTCGCCGAAGTGGTTGGCAGCGATGCGGAAGAAGTTCGAACTCGCCAGAGTCAAGTTGGGCAGGTGGAACCGCGCCAAGCAGCGTGGTCGTGATAAGAATCTTCAGACTTCTGAGCGCGAGAAGGAGATCAAGCGCAGGCAAAACGAGCGCTTCAAGCTGCGTCTACGCGAATTCAGGAATCGCCACAAGTAGAACAAGCTCGGGGATTGAGATTCTGGCTGCTGCTTGCATTTGCCCTTCATCGGCCCCGCCAGTGTCTGGTCTGCCGAGTTCAGAGCAGAAAATACCGTTGGGCCATCGGCAACACCTCCGCCGGCTCACAGGTGAGCAGTTCGCCATCAGCGAACACCTCATAGGTCTGGGGATCCACCTCCACCTTCGGCAGGGCGTTGTTGTTGCGCATTTCGGCCTTGCCGATGCCCCGGGTGTTCACCACCGGCACGCACGGGCGCTTGAGGCCAAGACTGCGGGGCAGGTCGGCATCAAGGGCGGCCTGGCTGACAAAGGTGAGGCAGCTGGGGGCCAGGGCGCCGCCATAGGCGGCGAACATCGGCCGGCCGTGTACCGGACCCGGGGTGGGAATCGAGGCATTGGCATCACCCATCTGGGCCCAGATAATCGAGCCCCCCTTGATCACCAGCTCCGGCTTGACGCCGAAGAAACCCGGTTTCCATAAAACAAGATCGGCCAATTTGCCCACCTCCACTGAACCCACCTGGCTGTCGAGGCCATGGGCGATCGCCGGATTGATCGTCACCTTGGCGATATAGCGCTTGATGCGGGTGTTGTCATTGCGTTCCGGGTCGCCCGGCAGCGATCCGCGCTGCACCTTCATCTTGTGGGCGGTCTGGAACGTGCGGGTGATCACTTCGCCCACCCGGCCCATCGCCTGGGAATCACTGGCGATGATGCTGAAGGCACCCAGGTCGTGGAGGATGTCTTCGGCGGCGATCGTCTCGCGGCGGATGCGCGATTCGGCGAAGGCCACATCTTCGGGAATGCGCGGATCGAGGTGGTGGCACACCATCAACATGTCGAGGTGCTCTTCGAGCGTGTTGCGGGTGTAGGGGCGGGTGGGATTGGTGGAGCTGGGCAGCACGTTGGCTTCACCGCAGATGCGGATGATGTCCGGCGCATGGCCGCCGCCAGCCCCCTCGGTGTGGAAGGTGTGGATGGTGCGACCGCCGATGGCGCGGATCGTGTCCTCAACGAAGCCCGCTTCGTTGAGGGTGTCGCTGTGGATGCAGACCTGCACGTCGAAGCGATCGGCCACCGACAGGCAGCAGTCGATCGCCGCCGGGGTGGTGCCCCAGTCTTCGTGCAGCTTGAGACCGCAGGCACCGGCGCGGATCTGCTCCTCCAGGGCCTCAGGGGTGCTGGCGTTGCCCTTGCCGAAGAAGCCCAGATTCACCGGCAGCCCTTCAGCGGCCTGCAGCATCCGCGCCAGGTGGAAGGCCCCGGGGGTGCAGGTGGTGGCGTTGGTGCCGGTGGCCGGGCCGGTGCCGCCGCCCAGCAGGGTGGTGACGCCGCTGGCCAGGGCCGTTTCGATCTGCTGGGGACAGATGAAGTGGATGTGGGTGTCGATGGCGCCGGCGGTGACGATGTGGCCCTCAGCGGCGATCGCCTCGGTGCCGGGGCCGACGACGATGTCGACGTTGTCGCTGATGTCGGGGTTGCCCGCCTTGCCGATGGCGCAGATGCGGCCGTCGCGCAGGCCGATGTCGGCCTTGACGATGCCCCACCAGTCGAGGATCAGGGCGTTGGTGATCACGGTGTCCACCGCACCTTCGGCCCGGGTGGCCTGGGCCTGGCCCATGCCATCACGGATCACCTTGCCGCCGCCGAACTTCACCTCATCGCCGTAGCTGGTGAAGTCCTTCTCCACCTCAAGAATCAGCTCGGTGTCGGCGAGCCGCAGCCGATCGCCCGTGGTGGGCCCGTAGGTCTCGGCGTAGGCGCGGCGGCTGATGCGGTAGGGCATGGCGGGCGCTGGGTAGGCGTTTGCGGAGGGTGTTGGGGGGTGGGCGCTGGCCCTGAACAGAGCCGGGCAGGCGGCGTCGGCGCCTTGGCTCAGTCCAGCGGGCCGTTGATCAGGCCGTTGAAGCCGAAGACGCGGCGTTCGCCTGCATAGGGCACGAGCTGCACGTCGCGGGTGTCGCCCGGCTCGAAGCGGATCGCCGTGCCGGCCGGGATGTCGAGCCGCAGTCCCCGGGCGGCCTGACGATCGAAGATCAGGGCGCCATTGGCCTCATGGAAGTGGAAGTGGGAGCCCACCTGCACCGGGCGATCGCCGGTGTTGGCCACCGACAGGGTGGTGACCGGTCGGCCGGCATTGAGCTCGAGCTGGCCGGGTTCGGGGATCAGTTCGCCGGGGATCAGCGGGGCCATGGGGGGATCGGTGGGGTTGTGAGCGATCAGCGGATCGGTTCGTGCAGGGTGACGAGCTTGGTGCCGTCGGGGAACATCGCTTCGATCTGCACCTCGGAGATCAGCTCCGGCACGCCCTCCATCACCTGCTCCCGCTGCAGCCAGGTGCAGCCCTCCTCCATCAGATCGGCCACGCTCTTGCCGTCTCTGGCCCCTTCGAGCACCTGGAAACTCAGCCAGGCCACGGATTCGGGATGGTTGAGCCGCAGTCCTCGGTTGAGGCGGCGTTCGGCCAGCAGGGCGGCGGTGACGATCAGGAGCTTGTCCTTCTCCTGGGGGCTCAGGTGCATGGTCCTGGGGTAGGGGAGGCCTGGCTTGAAGGAGCCACTTTGGCAGCGGATGACGCCTGGGACCGTTCAGGGCCAACGCCAGGGGCATGGTTGATGCTCAAACCGCTGGCCGCTCGGCTGCCGGACAGCTCCCGGCAGGCCGCCGCCGCCGTTGCCTGAGCTGTTGCTGAGCCATGAGAGATCAGATTGTCCAGGAGTGGATAAAGGCTGAGGATTCGGCCAGGGTTGAATTCATTTGGATGCCTCACAATTCCTGAAGGATCTTCACTCCCATCCAAGCGCCGTTGCTGGCGCCTGTCCGGTTCGGTGATGGCGATGCCATGGGTCCGCGCTGGTCCTGAGACCCCTCGCAGCATCTGGCTGCTGTCCTGACGTCGCCAGCGAGAGGCGTTCGGCCAGTACGGGGTCCAGGCCATCGGCAGACGCCAGGCTGTGTCGGGAAGCACCTCGCCTGGTTGACAGCAGGCTGAGCTTTGGACTAACAAGAGGTTTGTAAAGAAATTTCAAAATGGCCTCCAGCATTGCTGGTCTTGTCGATTCCGCTGTTCTGACGACGCAGGGTTATACCTATGATGGCACTACGGTAATTCCTTGGAAGTCAACTCAGTCCAATAAGGTGGATTCGGATAAAGGTGTTATCGCCGCCAGCGGTGCAGACATTAATCTGGGTTCGGCTGCTAGCTCGCTGTCTGGCTCAGCCAAGGCAACATTAAAGGAAACGCCCGGTACCGACTGTTTCAACATTGCCCTTGCCCTTGGTTCCGTCTACCAGTCGGGCAAGCTTACCGCCGGTAACGCCAATGATTCACTTCTTGGATCGGCCAGTGCGAAAATCGCTTCTGTTAATGGCGGAGTTCTCAATGTCAGTGCAGGCCTTGGCCTGACACTTCTGGGCGAGACGATTGATCTCGGTAATGGTAAAAATACGGTCTCTGGCCGTGCCAGCGCCAGCCTTGAATCTTCCCCAGCAACTCTGGCCAACATCAGCCTGGCTCTTGGCTACACCGCCCTGGGCAGTTCACTGACGACCGGATCTGGCGAGGATAAGGTCAGCGGATCGGCTAATGCCCAGATCGAGTCTTCTGCTGGGGGACTTGCCAGCATCAGTGGTGCCGTTGGCCTGGCCAACGTGTCTTCCAGCCTCAATACTGGAGCCGGCGGCGACGAAATCAGTGGTAGTGCTGAGGCTGAGATTGAAAGCGGCCCTGACACCGTCGCCAACATCAGCCTGTCCCTTGGTCTGCTCAACGTCGGCCAGATCGATACAAGCTCTGGTAACGATAAAATCTCCGGGACAGCAGAAGCCGAGATATCGTCCAAAGGTGCATTGCTTGGCAACCTGAGTGCCTCAATTGGCCTGACCAACCTTTGTTCAGTCCAGACAGGTTCTGGTCAAGATACGATCACAGGTGTTGGTGAGGCCAGCATTTCGACGCGCGATGGGAGTCTCGTTGTCACTGGAACAGAGTTCTTGAACGGCATTACAGGCTTCGTTGGTGATACTTTCGGCTCCGATGCGGCTGGTTTTACAGCTTGTCTCCTCAGCCCATATCAAGATCCTGCTTACGCCGCACAGCTTGCTGCCAATTATTCTCCTAGCTTGATCAATGGCTCTCTCGGTATTGGTCTGCTGAACGCGGGTACTATTGACACGGGTACTGATGCAGACACCATCACCGGTACCGGCAAGGCCACTCTGAAGACTGCTGGAACTGTCAGCATCCTCGGTGCTTCCATCGCTTCCGGTGTCTTGAATGTCAATACGATTGATCTGGGCGCTGGTGCAAACAACATTGTGGGTAAGGCCACAGCCAGCACCACCCAGAAGCAGTCTCTCAGTCTGATTAATGCCGGCTTGGCTGTGGGCATCGCCAACGCCAATCCATTCGGAAGTGGTGCCATCATCCGCTCTGTTGCTTCCGGCGGCACGCAGAAGCTCACGGGCACGGCCACAGCGACCCTCAAGGATGTCAATCTTTCCTCTGAGTTGTTCTCGGCTGCCGCTGCTGTTGGCATCGCCAATGGCCTGGGTTCCAAGATCGATTTCTCGGGTATTGGTAATGCGGTTATCACGGGTACCGCCACGGCCACGGCCAGCCATGTCGATACGGCAGGTTTCGGCATCGGCTTGGCTGCCGGCCTTCTGAACGCTGGGACGATCACTGGTGGGGATGGTAACGATGTCATCACGGGTTCAGGTTCTGGCAGTGTCGCCGATTCGTTGGCTGATCTCTATGCCGGCATTGCCAACTTCGGCCATATCGCCACCGGCGATGGCAAAGACACGGTTGATGCCTTGACCGGTGGTTTCTTTGGCGATGGCACGATCGACCTTGGTGCCGGCGACGACACCCTTAAGGGTTTTGGTACAGGGTCCTTCGATGGCGGCGCTGGCAGCCTCGATCTGCTGACCCTTAATAAGGTGATCACGGGTTCTCCCATCACCTACAACGTCAGCACTCTTGACGTTGGTGTTTATCACATCTCCAATGGCTCGCTCACCATGGATGTCACCAATTTCGAGAAGATCACCACCTCAACGGGGGTCGCTGATCTGGCCAGCTTTGCTGGCAGCACCGTCACCGTCTGAGCTTGGCGTGGGGCCGGCTTTGGCCCCGTCAGCTCATGTTTTCCCCTGGTGCAGGGCCGTCAGGTCCTGCATTTTTTTTATGGCTGCGTGTTGGCCCTAGCGGTTGTCCGCTGGCGCCGCTGTTCTATTGGGACAACTGTTCTATTGCGATGGAGGCCGCTGCGCGCTCCAGGTTCCCCGTCAGTTCGCTGGCGGGGACAGCGGCTCCTCCTGGAATGGCCAGACCCGTGGCAGCTCCGGATCCGCCAGCCCCCGGGCCGCCCGGATGCGGTACCAGATGCGGGTGAACCAGCTGCGGGCCGCCGTGGTCGAGGGGCCTCGGTAGCGGGCCACCAGGCCGGGCTCGAGGGCGCCGCAGGCCATCTCCCCCTCCAGCCCGCGGCGATCCTGGCGGCACAGCTCCAGCAGGGCGGCGAGTCCGTCGGCCGGCAGGGGCGCCGGGGCGGCCCAGACCAGCGAGCCGAACACCGGTTGTCCGGCCATGCCGTGCTCGCCCAGCAGGCTCTGCTGGCCCAGCTCGATCCTGTCCACCAGGATCCAGGCACCGCCGTCCCAGCCCAGCTGGGGCCCGTCGCTCCCTTTGGGAAGGCCACTCTCGCCCAGGCGGCGGATCTCCAGCAGCGAGCGCCAGCGGCCGGCGCCGAGATCTTCACCGGCGGCGCTGCGGCCCAGGCGCACCACCTCGGCGCCCAGCCAGCTGGCCCCAGGCGCCAGGGTCACCTGCGCCCGCTGCTCGTAGAGCCCATCGGCGTAGAGCACCAACTCCTGGGGCAGCCATTCCAGATCGGCGCCGGCGGCGAGTTCGAAGTCCAGCTCCTGCACGGCCCAGTCCCCCTGCGGTGCCCGCCGCGAGCGTCCGATCGAGCCGTACACCTTCTGGGCGGCCACGCTGGTGATCAGGGCCCGGCTGCCGGCCGCCAGTGATACGTCGACGGTGAGGCGATCGCCCCCCACCAGGCCGCCGGCCGTGTGCAGCAGGGGCAGCTCGCAGCGGCCATCGGCCCGCAGGAAGCCCCGCTGCACCTTCAGGGGGGAACTGGCGCGGCCCAGGAAGCGGGTCGTGCCGTTGGCCGAGAGCTCGAAACGCAGCCGGGCCTGGCCATGCCACGGGGGCTGGGGCGTCGGCCCGGGGCGATCGTCTTTGGGCTGGCTTGGCAGGGCAATCGCGGCATCGCGCCTGGCCATGGTGGCCGATGGCAGAGGCGCAGTGGTGATCCTTGGCGAGCCGCTCGATCGGCCGAATCATCGGCGCCCATGCCTTGGTCGTCGGGCCTCGGCCGTCGGGCCTTGCCCCGGTCGCCGGGGCAGACTGGGCTGGTGCTGGCTCCCCGGGTGGCTGCGGTGAACGACAACGCCCTCGGTCCTGACGCCCCGGCGGAACACACAGGGGCTGACATCACCGCAGCCACGGTCGCCTTAGAGGTCCCGCCCATCGGCCTCACCCGGCGGGGTCTGGCTGCCCCCGAGGACAGTGTCGCCTCCGCTATGGCTGCTCAGGCCCGCTGGGCTCTGGCCCTCAGCGCCGACGAACGCACGCGCCTGCGGGGCCTGCGCCACAGCCGCTGCGGCCAGCCCCTGCTGCTGCAGCTGCCCCGCGGTGAGCCGCTGCAGCCGGGGGAATGGCTGGGCGGCGATGACGGCCCGGCGCTGGTGCGCGTGGAGGCCGCCGCCGAATCCCTGTTGCTGGTGAGCGCCGCCGATCCCCTGGAGCTGCTGCGGGCGGCCTATCACCTCGGCAATCGCCATGTCGCCCTGGAGGTGACGGCCAGTGAGCTGCGGCTGCTCGACGACCCCGTGCTCGCCGATCTGTTGCGGCATCGGGGCCTGCGTCTGGAACAACGGCTGGCCCCCTTCCTGCCCGAGGGCGGGGCCTACGCGGCGACCGGCCACAGCCATGCCCATGGGCCTGGTCACGTTCACGGCCCGGAAGCCAGCCATCACCATGGATCGGAAGCCGCCCACTCGCCCAGTCCGACGTGAGCCTGCAGCGCCTGAGGCTGTATCAGCTCATTTCGCCGGCGCTGCCGGTGGGGGCCTTCAGCTACGCCGAGGGGTTGGAGGTGCTGGTCCAGAGCGGCCGGCTGGGCGACGCGGCCGCCGTGCGCGCCTGGCTGGAGGCGGAACTGCTCCGGGGCTGTCTCTGTCTGGAGGCCGCTGCGCTGTCCCGCTTGATGCTCCTGCAGGCCAGCGGCGACTGGCCCGCCGTCGCCGATCTCGACCAGTGGTTGCTGGCCCAGCGGGAGGCCCAGGAGCTGCGGGCTCAGCAGCGGCAGATGGGCTGGTCGCTGCAGCAGCTGCTGGCCGATCTGGGCTGGCCCCTGCCGCTGGCGGCGCCCCGGCTGGCCTGGCCTGCCGCCTTCGCCCACGCCGCCCGCAGCTTTGAGCTCGCTCCGCCGGAGGTGGTGGAGGCCTATCTGCACGGCTGGGTCGCCAACCAGCTGAGCGCTGCGGTGCGCCTGGTTCCGCTCGGTCCCACCGAGGCCCAGCGGCTGCTGCTGGCGCTGGGGCCGCTGCTGGCCGCCCGGGCAGAGGAGCTCGCCGACGCCGATCCCCGCAGCCTCTGGAGCGGCGGCGTCGGCGCTGGCCTCGCCCAGTTGGGTCAGGGTGAGCTGTATTCGCGCCTGTTCCGCAGCTGAGGGATCAGCCGCGCATGGGTCGGGAGCAAGGGGCCCGGCCGGGGCTTATCGGCTCATTCGGCCCCCAGATGGCGCCGGCTCGGCGATTGGTCCCGCCATGCCCCGACTTCAGGCCGTTCCCAGCCTGCGACCCCTTTAGCCTGGGGCCTGTGGATCGTCCTGGATGAGTCGTCTGCGCGTCGGTGTGGCTGGACCGGTCGGCTCCGGCAAGACGGCGCTGGTGGAGGCGCTTTGCCTGCGCCTGCGGGATCGCCTGGAGCTTGCGGTGGTCACCAACGACATCTACACCCAGGAGGACGCCCAGTTCCTCACCCGCGCTGGCGCCCTGGCGCCGGAGCGCATCCGCGGCGTCGAAACGGGGGGGTGCCCCCACACCGCCATCCGCGAGGACTGCTCGATCAATCGGGCTGCGGTGCAGGAGCTGGAGCTGGCCTTTCCGAATCTCGATCTGGTGCTGGTGGAGAGCGGTGGCGACAACCTGGCCGCCAGCTTCAGTCCGGAACTGGTGGATCTCTGCATCTACGTGATCGATGTCGCCGCCGGCGACAAGATCCCCCGCAAAGGCGGGCCCGGCATCACCCGCTCCGATCTGCTGGTGATCAACAAGATCGATCTGGCACCGATGGTGGGAGCCAGCCTGACGGTGATGCAGCACGACACCGAGCGCATGCGGGGGGGGCGGCCCTGGTGCTTCACCAACCTGCGCAGTGGCGAAGGACTGGAGCGGGTGGAGGCTTTCCTGTTGCAACAGCTACCCGGACGCGGCTGAGGGCACCGCCGCGGCATCAGGAGCGCCGCTCGCGGTGTGCCGATGCGAACCATTCGACGAAAGTGTCTTATCGGCTACAAAGGCCCGTCGGCCCCAGTTACTACCTTCCCCCAAACCGCAGCGGGCCCATCCCGACATGGGCCGAGGCGGAAACCCATCCTCAGGAGCATCGACATGAAGCCATCAGCGAAGCGGATCCAATCCCTGCGTCTGATCGGCGGAGCCACCGCCCTTGCCACGACCCTCAGCCTTGTCGCCTGCGGCGGCGGTGGTGGTGGCGGCGGCACCTCCAGCGGCGGTGGCTTCGATGGCGAGGTGAAGGTCGGCATCCTTCACTCCCGCTCAGGCACCATGGCCATCTCCGAAAACACGGTGGCCGAAGCTGAATTGATGGCCATCGACGAGATCAACAAGGCCGGCGGCGTCAAAATCGACGGCAAGAAGCTGAAGATTGTGCCGATTGAGGAAGATGGCGCTTCCGATTGGCCCACCTTTGCTGAGAAGTCGAAGAAACTGATCGATCAGGACAAGGTGGCCGTGGTGTTCGGCGGCTGGACCTCCGCCAGCCGCAAGGCGATGCTGCCGGTGTATGAGTCCAAGGATGCCTTCCTCTACTACCCGATCCAGTACGAAGGCCAGGAGTGTTCGAAGAACATCTTCTACTCCGGTGCCACCCCCAACCAGCAGGCTGAGCCCGCTGTGGCTTGGCTGCTGAAGAACAAGGGCAAGGACTTCTTCCTGGTGGGCTCGGACTACGTCTATCCCCGCACCGCCAACACGATCATCAAGGAGCAGCTCAAGGCCCAGGGCGGCAACCTTGTGGGTGAGGACTACCTGCCCCTGGGGAATACCGAAGTTGCTCCGATCATCGCCAAGATCAAGCAGGCCCTGCCCAAGGGTGGCGTGATCGTCAACACCTTGAATGGTGACAGCAATGTCGCCTTCTTCAAGCAGATGAAGGCCGCCGGCATCACCCCCGCCAACGGCTACGCGATCATGAGCTTCTCGATCGCTGAAGAGGAGATCGCTGCCATTGGTCCTGAGTATCTGGAAGGCA
Source organism: uncultured cyanobacterium (assembly GCA_903823115.1). Lineage (GTDB taxonomy): Bacteria > Cyanobacteriota > Cyanobacteriia > PCC-6307 > Cyanobiaceae > Cyanobium. The sequence continues at coordinate 13,959 of CAIJRN010000052.1, read as the reverse complement.
CCTACGCCGCCTGGAACTTCTTCCAGAGCCTCGATACCCCTGCTTCCAAGAAGTTCACCGCCGACTTCAAGGCCAAGTACGGCGAGAAGCGGGTCACCAACGACCCTGCAGAAGCCGCCTATGACATGGTCTATCTCTGGGCCAAGGGTGCTGAGAAGGCCAACAGTGTTGATAACGCCAAGGTGCGGGAAGCCCTGCCTGGTGTGAGCTTCGATGCTCCCGAGGGCAAGATCACCGTCCAGCCCAACCACCACATCGAGAAGCTGGTGCTGATCGGCGAGGTGCAGAAGGACGGCATGTTCAAGATCCTCGAGAACAAGGGCTTCGTCAAACCCGTGGCCTGGAACCAGTTCGTGCCCGAAACCAAGGGTTACACCTGCGACTGGACTCAGAAGCGCCCCGACGCCGGCAAGTTCAAAATGTGAATCCCGCTGGGGATTCTGCTTCGGGGGAGGGATCCATTCCCTCCCCTTTTTTCATTGAGGCCATGGCAGTTTCTGATTCCTCTGCCCCGTCTTCAACGGGAGTTCATGAACGTTCTACTTGACACGCTTTTCAATGGCCTGGCCATCGGCTCGGTGCTGATGCTGGCCGCCCTCGGCCTGGCCGTGGTCTTTGGGCTGATGGGGGTCATCAACATGGCCCACGGCGAGTTGATGATGCTCGGTGCTTACACCACCTTCGTGGTGCAGAACCTGCTCAAGAACGGCCCGCTCGAAGGTCTGTTCCCCATCTATATCCTGATCTCGATTCCCCTGGCTTTTCTGGTCAGCGGCCTCGCTGGCCTGCTGCTGGAAAAGACAGTGATCCGCCGTCTGTATGGCCGCCCCCTGGAAACCCTGCTGGCCACCTGGGGCGTCAGCCTGATCCTGCAGCAGTTCGTGCGCTCCGTTTCCAGTGCCTTCTTCATCGGCCTGGTGGTGGCCGTGGCCCTGGGGATGCTGGCACCGCGGTTGCTGCCGGCAGCGTGGTGGCGTCAGCGCTGGTCACCGCTGCTGGGTGTGGGCGGCTGGATTGGCGCCACGGTGGTGGGCATTGGTCTGGCCGCGGTCCTGGGCAACCAACGCGAACTTCACCAGCCCTGGTTCAGTGCTCGCAACATCGATGTCACGGCGCCCGAGTGGCTGCAGGGATCGATTGAGGTGGCGGGTGTCACCATGCCGACGGCGCGCCTGTTCATCATTGCCCTCACCGTCCTTGCGCTGCTCGCGGTGCACTGGTTCCTGCAGAAGAGCGTCTGGGGCATCCGCATTCGCGCTGTCACCCAGAACCGGCCGATGAGCAGCTGCCTCGGCATTCCCACCGAGAAGGTGGATGCGCTCACCTTCCTGGTGGGTTCGGGCCTGGCCGGAGTGGCCGGTGTTGCGGTCACCTTGCTGGGCTCGGTGGGTCCCAATCTTGGCGGCAACTACATCGTCGATTGCTTCATGGTGGTGGTGCTCGGCGGCGTCGGCAAACTGCTCGGCACCGTCGTGGCGGCCCTGGGCATCGGCGTGCTCAGCTACATCCTCGGCTCGGGTTCGCTGCTGCTGCTCTGGCCTCAGATGCCCGCTGGTCTCAATGAAACGATCACCTTCTTTGCCACCACCTCGATGGCCAAGGTGTTGGTGTTCATTCTGATTGTGGTCTTCCTGCAGTTCAGGCCAGCTGGCCTGTTCCCGCAGAAGGGCCGCATGGTGGAGGTCTGAGCGATGACGATCACCTCCAACAGCGCGATCACCCCGGCGACGTTCCTGCGCCGCTGGTGGCCCTGGATCGCCATCATCGCGGCGGCCCTGATCCTGCCCTTCGTGCTGCCGCCATTCCGGCTCAATCTGCTGGGGCGCTTTCTGTCGTTGGGCATTGTCGCTCTGGGCATTGATCTGATCTGGGGTTTTACAGGCCTGCTCAGTCTTGGCCAGGGCATCTTCTTTGCCCTCGGTGGCTATGCCATCGCCATGTATCTGCAGCTGGATTCACTCGAACCTGGCCAGCTGCCTGAGTTCTTTGGCCTCTATGGGGTCAAGGAGTTGCCCTTGTTCTGGCAACCGTTCAATTCAGCCTGGTTCACCCTCGTCGCCATCTGGGTCGTTCCGGCTGTCGTCGCTGGCCTGCTCGGCTATCTGGTGTTCCGGAACCGCATCAAGGGGGTCTACTTCTCGATCCTCACCCAGGCGGCTCTGCTGGTGTTTTTCAACTTCTTCAACGGCCAGCAGAAGCTGATCAATGGCACCAACGGTCTCAAGACCGATACGGCCAGCTTCTTCGGCCAGATGGTGGGTTCCGACGCCATGCAGCGCAATCTGTTCTGGATCACGGTGCTGCTGGTGATCGCCGCCTGGACCCTGTGCCGCTGGCTCACCAGCGGTCGCTTCGGTGATGCCCTGATCGCCGTCCGCGATGACGAGCCGCGACTGCGGTTCACCGGCTACAACCCCACGGCCTTCAAGACCCTGGTCTTCACGGTCGCCGGGGCCCTGGCCGGCATCAGTGGCGCTCTCTATACGGTTCAGTCCGGCATCGTCAGCCCCCAGTTCATGGCGGTGCCGTTTTCGATTGAGATGGTGATCTGGGTTGCTGTTGGCGGCCGTGGCACCCTGATCGGCGCCGTGTTCGGTGCGGTCTTGATCAACTATGCCAAGAGCCTGATCAGCGAACAGCTGCCCGAAACCTGGCTGTTCATCCAGGGGGGTCTGTTTCTGCTGGTGGTCACCGCTCTGCCCGACGGCGTGGTCGGCTGGTGGCGACAGGGTGGGCCAGGCCGCATCCTGGCGATGCTGGGTTCCTCCCCGGCGACGGCCACCTATCCCGGCCTTGATCTCGATCCTGAGGTGCAGGCTGAGCGACGGGCGATCGAGTCCCGCGCCATCGCCGAGGAGAGCGGTGCCAGAGAGATCGGAGGTGAGCCGTGAAGTCCCTGCTTGAACTCAAGGCCGTCAGTGTCAGCTTTGACGGCTTCCTGGCCCTCAATGATCTCAATCTCGCCCTGGCTCCTGGAGAGCTGCGGGCTGTGATCGGCCCCAATGGCGCCGGCAAGACCACCTTCCTCGATGTGATCACCGGCAAGGTGAAACCCACCAAAGGCGATGTGCTGTTCCGCGGCCAGTCGTTGCTGGGCATCAGCGAGCACCGCATCGCCCGGCTCGGCATCGGCCGCAAGTTCCAGACGCCCCGCGTCTATCAGAACCTCAGCCCTCGACGCAATCTCGAGCTGGCGGTCAAGGGCAGCCATTCACCCTTTGCCCTGCTGCTCGGTCGCCTCAGCGGCGAACAGCGGGATCGGGTGCAGGAATTGCTGGCGGTGGTGGGCCTGGAGGCCAGTGCCTCCCTGCCGGCCGGCAGTCTCTCCCACGGTCAGAAACAGTGGCTGGAAATTGCCATGCTGTTGGCCCAGGATCCCGATCTGCTGCTGGTCGATGAGCCGGTGGCGGGGCTTTCCGATGAGGAGACCGAGCGCACCGGCGAGTTGCTGCGCCATCTGGCCGGCGACCACACCGTGCTGGTGATCGAGCACGACATGGACTTCATCCGCGAGCTGGATTGTCCGGTCACGGTGCTGCACGAAGGCCATGTGCTCTGCGAGGGCAGCATGGAGGTGGTGCAGCGCGACCCCCGGGTGATCGAGGTCTACCTCGGGGTTGAGGACGACGACAGCTTGGGCGGAGTCAGCGCCGCCGCCGGATCGCCCCAGGAGATGTCATGACCAGCACCATGTCTCGGCACGATTTCCATCCCTCCAGCGGTGAGGGCAGCGATCTGCTCTCGATACGCGACCTCAACGTCTACTACGGCGAGAGTCATATTCTGCGCAATGTCGATCTCTCGATTGCGCCGGGTCAGATGGCCTGTCTGATCGGCCTCAATGGTGTCGGCAAGACCACCCTGCTCAAGACGATCATCGGCCTGTTGCGTCAACGCAGCGGCTCGGTGACGCTGGCCGGGGAGGAGGTTTCAGCGCTGCCGCCGCACCGCCGGGCCCGGGCCGGCATCGGCTATGTGCCCCAGGGGCGGGAGATCATTCCCCAGCTCACCGTGCGCGAAAACCTGTTGCTGGGTCTGGAGGCCCTGCCCGGCGGTATCGGCCGCCATCGCCACATCGATCCGCTGGTGTTCGAGCTGTTTCCGATCCTGGAGAAGTTTCTCGCCCGCCGGGGCGGCGATCTCTCCGGCGGCCAGCAGCAGCAGCTCGCCATTGCCCGGGCCCTGCTCGGCAAGCCCAGGCTGCTGCTGCTCGATGAGCCCACCGAGGGAATCCAGCCTTCGGTGGTGCTCGACATCCAGCGGGCCGTCGCTCGCATCATTCGCGAGACGGGCATCAGCGTGCTGCTGGTGGAGCACCATGCCAGCTTTGTGCGCCAGGCCGATTGGTACTACGCGATGCAGAAAGGCGGGGTGGTGGCCAGTGGCCCCACCAGCGAGCTCAGCCAGGAGCTGATTCAGCGCTTCCTCAGCGTCTGACAGGGACCATCAGGTGATCGCCAACGGGGCTGCAGTGCCCCTGTTCTGCGCCGGCAGCCTGCAGTGATTGCCTCGCTGCGGCGCTTGATCGCCAGGGCTGGTGGGGATCCAGGTTCAGGCAAGATGCAAGTCCGCGTGCGGCCCAGAGCCAGATCAGCGAAATCTTCCAATAAGCAGGCAGGCCGATTCAGCCGGATTCGCTTTTTCCTGGATCGCTCAGTTGGTGTCGCCCCCAGCGCTTGTCGATCCCAGCGATGCACACAGTGGCTGCGCATTCGCCGGTTGTTGGAGACCACGGCGTGTCATCAGCCATCGATCGCTCTTGCCAGATGTCGTGGCATCGATTCAGGTCGGGCCCGATCCAATTACCCTCCGTTCCTCGGTGTTTGCGATGGGATGGCAGCGCTGGGAGCCTGGGTCTGGCCGGCTACCGTCCCGTCGCTGGCTGCCTTGCCCCAGGTTGTGACGGCTGATGGGTTGTCGAGGCCGGTGTATGATTGAGTTTCTGCTTCATTCGCTGGCTCATGGTGATCACCCCACTGCGCTCCGCCCTCGGCATCGCTGCCTGCGTCGCCCTCGGTGCAGCGCCCGCCCTGGCTGAGCCTTGTGAATTTCTCAGCCCGGTTGGGGGCGATGGCGCCACCAATATCGTCACCAAAACGATCAGCCCCGGCAATCCCCTGGGCCGGCCTAATTGGAATACAGATTTCTTCGTCACCAAGCCCTATCGCAGCTACAAGCTGTTCTTCACGGCCAATTCCTCGGTGAGTGCCACTTATCCGATTCAGGCGTATATGAAGTTCAGCGACGGCTCCAATCTGCAGGTGTACAACAAGAACTTCACCCCCGATCCCGGCAGCGGTGGTTCGGTCAGGGTGAAAGCGATTCCCGGCAAGCTGGTCAGCCAGGTGAATATCAAAGTGGGCGCCACCGACAACATGGCGGCCACGGGCTTCACCTATCGCATCTCTGTTCAGGGTTGCTACTGAGCGGCTCAAGGGCGGCGATCTAGTCCAGTAGGTTCCGCCAGAGCGCCTGCGCTTGAGCTTTCGCTATTGGCGGAAGCTCAAGGGCGTCGCAGCTGCTCAGGGGCCTGCAGCTCAGGCTGTTGATCAACAGGGCGCCATCGCTGCCGAGCAGATCGGCGCGGTCGAGGCTTGCCTCCCGGGCCAGGTCGCTCTCCAGGGCCCGCTGCCGCATCACCCCGGGCAGGCAGCCGCTGCTGGCCGGCGGGGTCCACCACTGGCCTGAGCGCAGCACCAACAGATTGGCGACACTGCCGCAGCAGAGCTCGCCGCTGGAGCTCAGCAGCAGGGCCTCATCAGCGCCGGCGGCTCGGGCTTCGCGCCGGGCCTGGATCTGGGCGCCGTAGGCAAAGCTCTTGCAACGGCTCAGCAGGCTGTCGGCATTGCGGCGTTCATGGCGACTGATGATCGTCGTGATCGCACCAAAGGCGGGCTGGCAGGCAACCAGCTGCAGCCAGAAGCGATGGACCAGTGGCGGCTGCCCGGCGCCGGGCAGATCGAGGCCCCGGCTGCCGCTGCCCCGGCTCCAGTTCAGCCTCAGGGCCCCCTGCCGGATGCCGCTGCGCCGCACCGCTTCAGCGAGGTGAGGTTTCAGGGCCTCGGCGCTCGGTGGTGACGCCATGCCGAGCAGGGCCGCAGAGCCCTGCCAGCGTCTCAGGTGTTCCTGCAGCAGGCGGGGTTGGCCCGCTTCCACCAGCACCGTTTCGAACAGGCCATCGGCCAGCTGCAGGCCCCGATCGCTCAGGGGCAGGGCCAGCTGATCGGGATGGCCCCAGCGGCCGCTGCTCAGAGTCGTCTCGGTGCCGATGTCAACCTCGGGGTCGGCGATCCAGCCGATCGGCTCGCCCGGCTGGTGGCTGTTCTCGTCCATCAGGCCAGGGCCTCGAGCAGGGGCCGGATTTTCCAGCCCATTTCCACCGCCTCACCCTGGGGATCGGAGTCGGCGACGATGCCGCCGCCGGCGTGCAGCCGCAGCCGCCGCCCTTTCACCATCAGGGTGCGGATCAGGATGCTGCTGTCGAAGCTGCCGTCGGCGCCGAGGTGGAAGAGGGAGCCGCAGTAGGGCCCCCGCGCCACCGGCTCCAGTTCACTGAGGCGCTGGCAGGCCCGCACTTTCGGTGCCCCGGTGATCGAGCCCCCCGGCCAGCAGGCCCGCAGCAGATCCACCAGCCCTCGCCCCGGCTGCAGCTGGCCCGTGACCACCGAGGTGAGGTGATGCACCTGGGCGTAGCTCTCCAGTCCCAGCAGCTGGGGTACGTCGATGGATCCAGGCACGCAGATCCGTCCCAGATCGTTGCGCATCAGATCGACGATCATGACGTTTTCGGCCCGGTCCTTGGGATCGCAGACCAGGGCGGCGGCGGCATCCGCATCGGCCTCGGGATCGCCGCTGCGGGGGCGGGTGCCCTTGATCGGCCTGGTCTCGATGCTGCCATCGCTGCCGAGGCGCAGAAACCGCTCCGGCGAGGCCGAGATCAGGGCCTCCTCGCCCGCGATCGCCAGGCCGCCGAAGGGGGCCGGACAGTGCTGGCGCAAGCGCCCATGCAGGCCGAGGAGATCGGGTTGCTGCGTCAGCAGGGTTTCGCAGCAGGCGGTGAGGTTGGCCTGGAACAGGTCGCCACTGGCGATGCGCCGCTGCAGTTGGCTCACCTGCTGGGCGAACTGTTCGGCGGGCGTGTGCCAGTGCCAGGCTTCCAGCGCTATCGGTTGCAGGTCGCATCGCTCCGGGGTGGTGGGCGCCAGCTCGGCCAGCAGGCGCCGCATCGCTTCCAATCGGGCCGGATCCTCCCCTTCCAGCCAGCAGCGCCGCAGTTGTCGATCGAAGTGCAGCAGGGGATCGTGACGGGCGGCCCAGAGGCTGGCCATGTCCGAGGCCTGCCAGTGCGGGCCCGGTTCCACCCAGGCCCCCGCCTCGTAGCCCAGCCAGCCCAGCCAGGGACCGCCCCGGGCCGCCATCCGCTCCAGGGCCAGAAAGGGATCCTCGGCGCCGGGGCTGCCGGGCAAGCCGCGGCAGCAGATCAGCTCCTGCGGCTGCAGCCCCAGCACGGAGCGGCGCCCCAGGCTGCTGCCGTCGCCATCCAGGAACACCAGCCCCTCGCTTCCCAGGGCGGCGGCCAGGCCCTGGGCCAGGGGCCACGGCTCGCACCAGGGCAGCTCAAGGCGCTGGCGGGCGCTCATGCCACGAGGCCACGGGTCAGATCCGCTTCGCTGCTGGCCAGATCGGGCCGGCCGGCCTCGCGCAGGGCGGCGTCGCGGATGCGGCAGCTGTCGCAGCGTCCGCAGGCGTGTTCGCCGCCCTGGTAACAGCTCCAGGTGCTGGCCACCGGCACCCCCAGCCGCAGGGCCTCGATCACGATCTCGGTCTTGGTGGCGTTCACCAGCGGGGCCCACAACCGGGGGCCATGGCCTTCGCGGCCCGCCTTGCTGGCCAGGTCGGCCAGGGTCTGGAAGGCCTCCAGGTAATCGGGCCGGCAGTCGGGGTAGCCGGAATAGTCGACCGCATTCACCCCCAGCACGATCCGCTCCGCCCCGCGGGCTTCCGCCAGGCTGAGGGCCAGGGCGATGAACACCGTGTTGCGGCCGGGCACGTAGGTGCTGGGGATCACGCCGGTCTGCACGCCGCCGGTGGGCACGGCGATCGACGGATCGGTCAGGGCTGAGCCGCCCCAGGCGGCCAGATCGACCGTCAGCACGTGGTGCTCGGCCAGCTCCAGGGCCGTGGCCACGGCGCGGGCGGCCTCCAGTTCGCGGCGGTGCCGTTGGCCGTAGTCGAAGGACAGGGCGATGACGCGATAGCCGGCTTCTGTGGCCAGGGCGGCGGCGGTGGCCGAATCAAGGCCGCCGGAGAGGAGGGCGATCGCCGTGGGAGCAGGGGAGGTCATGGAGCCATTCTGGAAGGCAGGTCGACGCCGACGACGGCTCTGGCCAAGATGCAGCAGCGGCCGGTTCGCCCCGCTGCTCGCCCCTTCCCTCCGCCGCCTGCTCGCCATGCCCCCTGTCCGCTCCGGCCGAACCGCCGCCAGCATCCGCCCCAGCCATCGCCATCCCCTGGCTATGGCGCTGCTGCTGGCCGCTGCGCTGCTGCCGCTGCAGCTCGGTGTCGGCCACGGCGGGGCGGCCCGCGCCATCCCCCTGCTGGATCTGAAGCCCTATCCGGCCGCCGCCGCCGGCGAGCGCCGCTGGGTGATCCAGTTGCCCGGGGTGCTGCAGCCCACTGCCGATCCCAGGCTTTCCCCCAATCCCAGTGATTGGCGGGTGGAGTTGATCGTCGGCCGGGAGCTGGAGGTGGATTGCAACATCCAGCGCTTCGGCGGCAAGGTGCGCAGCGAGACCCTGCCGGGCCTGGGCTACAAGATCTATCGGGTCAAGGATGTCGGTCCGGTGGTCTCCACCCGCATGGCCTGTCCGCCGGACAGTGTCAAGCGCAAGGCGTTCGTGCCGATGGGACCCAAGCCCTTCGTGGTGCCCTACAACGCCAGTCTGCCGATCGTGATCTATGCGCCGAAGGATCTCGATGTGCGCTGGCGCCTGTGGAAGGCCGAGCGGGTGCAACGGCCGGCCAATGTGCTGTGAGCGTCTAGTTTTGCCCTGATTCGTTTCTACCCATCGGCGATTCACGGTCGATCAAGCCCATGCCGCATGTTCTGAAATCCCTGCTGCCCAGGCGCGCCTGGCTGCCCGGTTCCCTGCAGGCTCCCTGGGCGGCCTCCCTGGTGGTTGCCGCCGCGGCTGTCGGCTGCCTGGCCGGGGGTCGGGCCCTGGCCTTCGTTGCCCAGACGCCGATTCAGGGGCCGCTCAGCCTGGCCAACTTCGTCAAGGGAAGCAGCGATTGCTATGACCGCCAGACCAGGCTGCCGCTGGCGGTGGTCGATACCCACCTGCATGTGCGGCCCTTCGGTGGACGGCCGATCCCCTTCCCCGACCTGTTGAATTATCTGCGCCAGAGCGGAGTCCTGTTCGCCAACCTCTACGGCATCGGCCAGCGCCTGCCGGTGAATTCCCCCTGCACCTACTACCTCGACTGTCCCGGTGTGTCGGCGGATCCGAGCCTGAAGAGCGATTTCAGCAACGCTGAGAACAGCCTCGATGTTGACACCAGCGGCCTGAAGCTGGTGCTGTCGATGACGTTTCCCGACCTCGCCAAGCCGGCTGAGGTCTTGCCGCAGATGGCGATTCTGGATAAGGAGTATCCGGGCCTGTTCCGCTGGATGGGGGAGGTGAACCTCGCCAAGCAGGCCCTGTATAACAACGGCCATCAGGCGGTGCCGATTGAGCGGATCGCCGCCTGGAAGCCGTTCATGGCGGAGTTGCAGCGACGCAACATTCCGATCGCCATTCACTCTGATCTTGGCAATGACAAGGACCCTCTCAAGTATCTGCCGCTGATGGAGCGGGTTCTGAATCTCTATCCGAACAACCGCATCGTCTGGATGCATCTCGGTCTGTCCAAGGAGCTGGCTGAAATCGATTGGCAGCATCTGGGCCAGAGCAAGCAGGAAAGCATCAGTGAGGTCCGCCATCATGTGGCCCTGCTTGAAACGTTGCTGCGCCGCTATCCCAACCTCTCGTTCGATCTTTCCTGGCGCGTGATTGATGACCAGGTGTTCAGCGATCCCGTCAAGCGCGATCTCTACGTCGGCCTGATCAATCGCTGGCCGCGCCGCTTCATCCCCGGCACCGATTTCGTGGCCGCCGCCGGCAAGGGCGAGGGGGTGTATCGGGACGAGCTGGCTGTCACCAGTGCCATCCTCGGCCGGGTCAACGATGAGGCCTTCCGCCGCATCGCCCTCGGCCAGAACTTCTTCGAGCTCGCCGGTCTTGAGGCCGTGGCGCCGCCCCTCTGTCGGGCGGCGCGCTGAGGATGGCGATGCCTGCGTTCTCGTCTTTGCGTCATTTCTCTTGCCTGCATCCCCGTCGTCCCCTGCGCCGAACCCCCGGCCGTCGCCCCAGCGTTCTGCTGGCTGTGGTGGCCCTGGCCGTGGCCAGTGCTGGCTGTCAGCGGCTGCCGGTCAACCTGCAGGTGTCGATCTCGCCGGGGGCCGGAGCCGATCAGTTGTCGAGGGAGAGCCTTAACCGGCTGTCCAGTCAGATGGCGCGGGAGTTCATGCAGAACAATCCCGGCGTCAATCTGCACCTGCGCTACATCCCGGAGGCCCAGGTGCTGGACACCCTCTCGGCCCGTTCCTCGCTCGGGGTCGGTCCTGATCTGATGATCACCCGGGCGGCGCCGGCCCAGGCCCTCGCCCAGAAGGGCCTCAGCCGTCCCAGTGAACTGACGCCGGCCCAGCTTGACCCTCTGGCGATCCAGTATCTGCCGGGGTTTCGCCAGGGCCATCGCTATCTGGCGCTGCCGTTCCTGGTGCAGCCGAGCCTGGCCTGCTACGACCGCCGGCGGATCAGCGCGCCTCCGCAGCGCCTCGACGACCTGGTGCGCCTGGCCTCTGAGGGCAAGCGCATCGGCCTGCCGCTGCTGTTCAACGAACTGCTGTGGACCTCCACCGGTTTCGGGGCTGAGGATCCGTTGATCCGGCTGCTGGATGGGGCCAGGGCGAGCAATGGCAAGCCAGTGCTGGAGCCCGCCGACCACAAGGCCGCGCTCGCCTGGTTGCAGTGGCTCTACCGCGCCAACGTCGAGCCGACGCTCAAGTTTCTCGACAACGGCGATGATCTGGTGCAGGCCCTGGAAGTCGGCAAGCTCGACTGGATCAGTTGCAACGCCACCGCCATCCGCCGCCTGCGGCGCGATCTGGGCGCCAACCTGGCCGTGTCTCCCTTGCCCAGGACCAAGGATGGCCAGCCATCGCGGGCCTTCGCCCGGCTGCTGCTGATCAGCTTCGGGCGCGATTCCAATCCCGAGGAGCGGCGCGTGGCCCAGAAATTCGCCCTGTTCGTGCTCAATGACTACAGCCAGAACAACCTGATGGAACGCGCTGTCGGCAACATGCCCGTCAATCAGACCGTGATCGTGCCGGTCAAGAATGCGCCCGAACTGGCGGCGATGGAGCAGAGCCTGGCCAGCTCGATCGTGCCCAACTTCCGCAGCGGTGTCGGTGTGACGCGGCTGGCGCAGCCGATCAGCCAGGTGCTCAAGCAAACGATCTACGGCGATCTCCGTCCCGCCGAGGCCCTGCAACAGATCGAGGCTCTGGCCGGGGCCTCCCAACCTGGGGGGCAGGGGCGATGAACGAGCTTCTCTTTCTGATCGGCGGCTGGTTCGGCATGCTGATGCGGGGCTCGGTGCTCCTGCAGCTGGCGATCCTGGTGGCCGTCTTTCTGCTGCATCAGACCTGGAAACGGCGCCGCCGGCCCTCGCTGGCGAGCTGGCAGCCGCTGCTGGCCAAGCTGGCTGCAGTCGGGATTCTGGCGCTGGCGGCGGCCCTGGTGGCCCTGCCTGGCATGGCCTCGGGGCTGATCGTCCTGGCGGCCCAGCTGTTGGCGGTGTGGACGGCGCTCGACGCCCTGCGCCTGATCCTGCGCCGTTTCCAGAACGTCGATGCGGTCGAGTCCTACTGGTTCCGGGCCGTGCGGCCCCTGTTCCTGGTGGTGGCGCTGCTGCTGTTCATCGATCGGTTCGATGGTCTGCAGGCGATCGCCGATGTGCGGTTGATCGCGATGTTCGGCGAGCACTTCACCGTCGGTGGTGCCGCGCTCCTGGTGAGTCTGCCCTACTTCCTGGTGGTGCTCTCGGAGCTGCCGGTGCTGTTCCTGGGCTTCCTGCTGCAGCGCCTGATGGGGCTGAGCGCCGGCAACCGCAAGGTGTTCGAACTGATCTTCCGCTACCTGCTGATCGGGGTGGGGGTGTTGTGGCTGGCCAATCAGATCGGCCTCAACGGCACGGCCATCGCCGCCATCGCCGGTGGCCTGTCGGTGGGTCTGGGCTTCGGCATCAAGGAGGTGTTCTCCAACTTCGTCAGTGGCCTGTGGCTGCTGTTCGAGGGCTCGGTGCGGCCCGGCGAGATCCTGCTGTTTGAAGGGGATCCCGTCGAAGTGCGCCGGCTGGGCCTGCGGGCCGCCACCCTCTGGCGCGATCGCGACAACGTCGAGCTGGTGGTGCCCAACCAGACCTTCTTCACCGCCACCACCACCACCTACACCGGCACCGATCGCATGCGCCGCAGTGAGGTGCAGGTGGGGGCCTCCTACCGCCATGACCCCGACCGGGTGATCGCCCTGCTGGAGGAGGTGGCGCGCGCCAATCCGCGCGTGTTGCCCCAGCCGGCGCCCAAGGGTCTGCTGATCAACTACGGCGATTCTTCGATCGATTACGCCCTGCGCTTCTGGATCGCCAATCCGATGGAGAACGGCGGCATCTGCAGCGAGGTGCGCCGCGCCATCTGGCACGCCTTCCAGGCGCATGAGATTGAGATTCCCTTCCCGCAGCGGGTGCTGCACACCAGCTCCGAATCCTGAGTCCGCCGCTGGCAGGCTTCAGGTGCTCAGCGCACCCCCAGCCACTTGTGGCCCTGCAGGCTGAGGCGCCAGGCGGGGTGACTGCGCACGTAGGCGATCGCCAGCTCCTGGCCCTGGGCCGACTCCCAGGCCGGTTGCAGCAGCAGGGCCGGGGGGCCCGGCAGCCGCTGGCGATCGGTGTCCGGCTCAGCCCCGGCCGCCGTGGTAGCGGTGCTGGCGCCCCGGGGGCTTCCGGCCTGGCGCCGCAGCGCGAGCGCCCGCTCGGCCATCGCCTCGGCGAAGGCCAGATCCGCCTCCCCCTCCACCACCACCTTGAGCTCGTGGCAGGCCGCCAGCAGCTGTTCGGTGGGGGGGCGGTGGCGCTTGGGGGAGAGGGTGATCCAGTCGAAATGGCCGCTGATCGTATCCACGCCGCTGGTCTCCAGATGCAGGGGCATGGGCAGGGGAAGGCCCGTCTGCTGTGCCTGCCCTGCCGGCAGCCCACCGTCTGCCCTGTTCCCTCCTTCAGCCTCGCTGCGGCTGGCCTGCCGCAGTGCGGTGCAGAGGCCGCTGAGATCGTGGTGAAGCGGCTCACCACCGGTGATCACCACGAAGGCGGCACCCTCGGCGGCGGCCTGGTGGGCTTCAGCGGTCAGCTCTTGGAGGGTGCGGTGCGGGTGTACGGCCGCCGGCCAGGAGTGCTTGGTGTCGCACCAACTGCAGCCCACCGTGCAACCCGCCAGGCGGATGAAGAAGGCGCTGCGGCCGGCATGGAGCCCTTCGCCCTGCAGCGAGTGGAAGGTTTCCACAATCGGCAGGGACAGAGGCACCGAGGCGATCACGGACAAACGGGCGGAGCGGCGGACCGCGGCGGACGGCCGCTTCAGCTTGGCAGCCGCCTCGCCGGGCTGGATTCGCCGAGATGCTCATGGCTGAATCCTGCCGTCCCATCGTCTTCGATGCCCGTGCCGCTGACGCAGCCGCACCGTTTCACGAACGGGCAGCCGGCATGCGTTCCGGCAGGACTAAGCTAAGACTTAGTTCAAAGTGGCCGGCGATGGAGCCCGTGAACATCCACCAGGCGAAGACCCAGCTCTCCCAGTTGCTG
>CAIJRN010000051.1 GCA_903823115.1 uncultured cyanobacterium | reverse complement strand
GCCTTTGCCGGCGCCGAAGGTGTCTTTCTCAAAGAGGTTGGCGGAACAGAAGCGTGTGAAGCCATTGAGCAGGCCGGCATCACCGCTGATCTGGGCGGGATCGGTGACGGTCTGACCGAAGCGATCGACGACCTTGTTGTAAGCAACGCCGCCTGCTTTGACCTGGCCGGCGTTGTTGAGATCGAGGTAATTGATGCGAGCACCGGTGAGTCGCGTGCCGTTGTCGAGGCTGTAAGCAGCCCCAACGGCTTTGCCGATCTCGCTGTTGACCAGCACCCGGATCGTGTTGCTGTCGACTCGAAAGGCTCCCTGGCCATCGGGGATGCCGCTCAGGGGGTACTCGGAATTGGTGCCATAGGTGAAGAAGGGTTTGACGCTGTACTCAGCACCTGCGCTCGTTTTGACCATGGCTTGACTGCCATCCATGGCCGTCGTGCGCTGGCTCGCCAGGCCATCGATCGAGAAGCGCAGGATGTCGCGGGGCTGGTTGGAATCGGCCGGAGCGGGGAAGGTGTTTTTCTGGTAGGAGTCGATCCCGCGGACAGCCACGTTGAGGACGCCTTCAGGTGTTACTTCGAGAGCGGCATAGTTGAAGCTGTCCGGGGTGTAGAAGTCGACGGCGCTTGGCTTGGAGCCAGCCGTCGAATCCCCTTCCCGCCAGACGTTGTACAGACCCAGGAAATGGGGATCGAGACCGATCGGATTGACGCCTGCGGCGATCTCCTTGGCGGCCAGATCGTCGGCAATCTTCTTGATGTTGGTAAAGCTGTGATCGGTGACGACATCGGGTCCGGTGGCGCCGATGGGACCATCGACGATGCTGATGGCACCGGGAACGAGTTTGTAGTCGTTGGGCTTGGTGGCATCAGGCACATAGAGCACCTCATTGATGCGGCCCTGGTGGTCATCACAGGCCAGGAAGGCCACGTTGGTGATGCCGTTGTCGGCAATGAACTTGAGCAGGTCATTGCGCTCGGCCCGGTAGCCACCCATCCAGGATTTGCCGCCATCGTCGCCTGATCCCACAGCTCCGATCTGGTCGATCGGATCGGTGACGCTGACGAATTTCCAGACGGTTCCTGCCTTCTGAGCCTCAAGCAGGGTCTGCTTCAGCCAGGCCAGCTGGGTGGAGCCCAACACGGTGCGATCCTTGTTGTCGGCTCTGCTGCCGGTGTCATCGGCACCCGTCGCCGTGACTAGGCGAACGTCGCGATAACTGCGGGTGTCGGTGTTGACAAAAATGACGTTCTTGCCCCATTGCTGGGATTCATAGAACTTCGAGGTGCCGTTGGTCCGTGGATCATTCGGAGCAGAAATGATCTCGGGTTGGCGAACAGGCTGGTAGTTGAGATAGGCCTGGGTGAGCGTCTGGAAGCTGACGCTCTTGTTGATGAAGGTGCCTGTTATATTGACATCCAGGTTGGTATCGGCCGTTCCCTTGCCCGAGAGCTTGCCCTGGCTGAGGGGGGCGCCGCCGTTGATGACTTGCCCGTTGCCCAGTTCGTGGTTGTCGAAGGAGGCGTAGACCGCCTGGGCTGCGAAGAAGGTGTCGAGGCTTTCAAAGGTTCCCGTACCCACGCTCTGGTGCGTTTCCAGATATTTGCGCTGGTAATCGGCCAGCAGCGTCGCCGCGGTCACGTTCCCCAACTCCACGTCTTTGGTGGAGGCGGTGGCCGGCGAACCGGTGGAGCCCGTTTCGTAGATCGTATCGCCGTCAAAGATGAAGAAGTCGAGTTTCTGCTTCTTCAGATCCTGGGTCGAGAGGTAGGGGGCCATCAGGCCATCCACGTCGCCGCTATGGCCGAAGCGCACAGTGCCAACGGAGCTGGCCAGGAGTGCTGTCTTGAATTGGCCGATATCGCTGACGCTGCTGCTGTCGCTGGTTCGGTAGCGATAGAAGTAGCTGGTTCCGGCTTTCAGGCCGGAGAGATCGGTCTTGATCGTGTAATCGTTGCTGGCTGAGGTCTTGGTGGTCTGGCTGAAGGCCACGACCTTGAAGTCTGCTGTTTCAGAGAGTTCAAGGATCAGATCCGCGCTTGCCCCAGTGTTGTCACTGGCTGATTTCTGGGTGCGGGTCCAGAAGATTCCGGACGACGTGGTGGCGTCGCCTGAGGCCACACCCGAAAACGAAACAGCCATGGATCAACGAACAATATAAATCACTTCTATCAAACGGGGTGATGGTTATGGTTGGGTTCAGGGGTTGTTGGGACTTGTTTATGGTCAGCTTACCAGTCTGTGCGATGGTTATGGTTTGGTTTAGGAGTTGTTGGGGCTTGTTTATGGTTCGCTTAACGGCCTGGGCTTTCCTGTCACCTGGATGACAATGTCGCCTGGATGACAGCTACCAGGGCCACCGCCTTCCTGGGCTTGGCGGGCAGCCGAGCAGCACCTGGCAGCTCTGACGCGGGGTTTTTCAGCCGGTTGCTACAGCAGCGACGGCTGGTGGTCTACCGGCATCAGGGCCTGGGGCTCGGGCCGCTCCTCGGCCTCACCCGCTTTCACCTCCAGGGCCTGTTCAATCACCCGATCGGTGAGGGCATCGAAGTAGGCCGAGAGGGTCTGCTGCAATTCCAGGAATTCGGGCCAGAGGGTGTCGTTGACGAAGCTGCGGCTCAGGCGCGCCATCACGGTCGTGCGCCGCTGGCCGCGATAGCGGTAGGGGGCGATGCCGTAGCGCCGCAGCAGGGCCACGAACAGATGGCGCGACCACTGGTCGGAGAGGGAGAAGCGGAACTCGATCGGTGGCTCCTCGGCCGCCAGCTGCTGCAGCCGGGCCTGGATGCGCTGGCGGGCCCGCTGGGCTGCCACTTTTTCGCCGTCGCTGCCGGCCCGGGCGTGCAGAGCCTCAATGCGCCGCAGCTTGTCGACGAGCTGCTCTTCAGGGCTGCCCTGCTGGACTGGTTGTCGCTTGACCGTTCGGACGCGGGGGGTGATGGGGCTCATCTCCAGGGCGCTCGACGGTCACCGTAGGGGGCACCGTTGCCGTTGGCCAGGCCCATCGCTGCGCAGCGCACCGGGCCGCGGCCGTGCCGTGCCGGGTTCAGATCCAGCGCCGCCGCCGGAAGTAGATGATCAGGCTGAGGCTGATCGTCACCATGACGGCTAACACCAGGAAATAACCGTCTTGCCACTCCAGTTCCGGCATGTTCTTGAAGTTCATGCCGTAGACGCCGGCGATGAAGGTGAGGGGGATGAAGATCGTCGAGATGATCGTCAGGATCTTCATCACCTCGTTCATGCGGTTGCTGAGGCTGGAGAGGTAGGTGTCATGCATGCTGGCCAGGGTGTCGCGGGCGGTTTCGACCATGTCGATCACCTGCACACTGTGGTCATAGAGATCACGCCAGTACATCTGGTTTTCCTTCTGCAGCAGCGGTGATTCGCTGCGGCTGATCCCCGCCAGCACTTCCCGCAGGGGCCAGATTGCCCGGCGCAGATTGAGCAGATTGCGCTTGAAGCGGTGCAGCTGGGGGATGTCTTCATGGCGGGCATTGCCGAGCAGCTCTTCATCCAGCTCCTCCACCATGTCGCCGATGCGCTCGACCGAGAGGAAGTAGTGATCAACCACCGCATCCATCAGGCAGAAGGCCAGGTAGTCGGCCTGCTTGCTGCGCACGCGGCCGGCACCGCGCCGCAGCCGCTCGCGGACGCTTTCAAACACATCACCCTCATCCTCCAGGAAGGAGATGACGTAAGTGCGCCCCAGGATCAGGCTGACGTGTTCCACCTTCACCTCCGCTTCGCCGGCGGGGCAGTCGATCATCTTCAGGGCGATGAAGCCGTAGTCAGGAAACTCCTCCCATTTGGGCCGCTGGGAGGTGTTGACGATGTCTTCGGTGCTCAGCGCATGCAGGCCGAAATCCCGGCCCAGCCGTTCGATCAGCTCGACATCGTGGACGCCGCTGACGTTGATCCAGACCACCCCGGGGCCATCGCGCGCCTCCTGCCATTCCTCCTGGCTGACGGATCGCGCCTCCCGGATCGCCTCGGCGTCATAGACGAACAGGTGGACTTCGGCCTCGCTGAGTTTGCGCTCGCCGATGAACACCGCAGTGCCCGGGCTCAGGAAGTGGGCCTTGCTGCGCCCCCTGGTTCGCTTCCCCTGTTGCACATTCAGGCGTGCCTTGCTCATGGCGACGACTCAGTTGTCGACCAGCTGGCCGCCTTCAAGGTTGATGATCCGATCGGCGATGTCAAGGATCTTGTTGTCGTGGGTGACCATCACGATCGCGGCGCCGCTGTCGTTCGCCAGCTGCCGGAACAGGTCGACGACGTCGCGGCCGGAGCTCTTGTCGAGGGCGGCGGTGGGTTCATCGGCCAGCAGCAGGCTGGGGCTGGGGGCCAGGGCCCGGGCGATCGCCACCCGCTGCTTCTGGCCGCCGGAGAGCTTCTCGGGGTAGTAGTCCAGCCGTTCCGCCAGCCCCACGTGGCCGAGCATGGCGGCGGCGCAGTCATTCATCGCCGCCCGGCCCCGCCCCAGCCAGGCGGGCGTGACCTCCAGGCCGAAGCGCACGTTCTCCAGAGCCGTGAGGTAGGGCAGCAGATTGTGGGCCTGGAAGATGAAGCCCGCCTGGCGCCGCAGCCGGGTGAGGCTGGTGTTGTCGGCATCGAGCAGTTCCTCCCCCAGCACCTTGAGGCTGCCGCTCTGGGCCGCCCGCAGGCCGCCGAGCATCGTCAGCAGGGTGGTCTTGCCGGAGCCGGAGGGGCCGGTGAGGATCACGATCTCGCCGGCATGGACCGTCAGGTTGATGTCACAGAGCACCTGCTTGGCCGTCTCGCCGGCGCCGAACCAGTGGTCGAGATGCTGCACCTCGATGCGCAGCTCGCGGTTGGTGTCGCGGACGGCGATGGTGTCGGCGTTGCCGGCTTCAGGCGGCCCGGCGGCAGGTGTCAGGGGCGCCATCAGAAGATGTCGGCGGGATCCAGCCGCCGCAGCTTGCCGGTGGCCAGCCAGCCCGAGCCGGCGGACATCACCAGGGTCAGGGCGAATACGGCCAGGGCCCGCTGCACGGTCATGGCGATCAGCAGCGAGGTGGAGCGGGCCAGCAGGGCGTAGAGCCCCATGGCCAGCAGCAGGCTGGGAGCAAAGGCCAGGGCGGCCAGCAGAACCGATTCCTGCACGATGATGCCGACCACGAAGCCATTGCTATAGCCCATCGCCTTCATCGTGGCGTACTCCGGCAGGTGATCACTGACATCGGAATAGAGAATCTGATAGACGATGATCGCGCCGACGACCAGGCCCACCAGCACCCCCAGGTTGAAGATCAGACCGAAGGAGGTGTTGTTGCGCCAGTGATCCACCTCCACAGCTTCCAGCTGCTGGAGGGTGAGCACCTTCACCGAGGGATCGAGAAAGCTCCCCAGGGTGGCCTGCACCTGCTGTGGGCTGACGCCCGCTTCCAGCTGGATGACGCCCATCTGGATGTCATCGCTGCTCTGATCGGGGAACCAGGTCTTGAAGTTGCTGGCCGAGGTGAGCAGGTTGATGTCGGCGGCGAAGGTGAGGCCCATCGTGAACAGGCCGTTCACCACCGCCCGTTTGCCGCGCAGTTCGGTGTCGTAGTAGCCGTCTCTGGCCACCACCTGGGCCACCGGGCCGGCCGCCTTCTTGGAGAGGATGTCGAAGAAGAGGCCATCGGGCCGCAGCAACTTGCTGCGATCGGCCTCCAGTTCGGGGATGCGCAGGGCTGGATTCTCCGGCGCCAGGCCAAAAATCAGCGCCTGCTTTTTCTCGCGACTGTCGCGGTTGAGCCAGTCGGTCTTGCCGATGTACAGCGGCGTCACCGCCTTCACCCCCTGCACCCCCAGGGCCTGGATCAGGCGGCTGCGGGGCATGTTGAGCGGTTCGCCCAGGTTGGTGTAACGCCGGCTCACCATCACCAGCTCGCCATTGAGGCGTTGCAGCGGTCGCTTCTGGCTGGCATACAGCCCGCTCGCCAGACCCAGCTGGAAGAACACCAGCACGTTGGCGAAGCTCACCCCGGCGATGGCGGCGAGCAGGCGCATCGGCCGATGGCTCGTCTGCCGCCAGGCCAGGGGGGTGCGGCGCAGGGCGGTGAGAGGGTTCATGGCTTCTGGCCGGCCAAGGCGCGCTCCCGGGCCGCCTTCTGGCTGGCCTTCTGGCCCGCGGATAACGGGGCGAACACCACATTCACCTGCAGGTAGTTGAGGTGGCTGGCGATGGCCGACTCCGCCGGGCTCAGGCCGATCTTCACCTCCAGCACCCGCCGGTCCAGGTTCTCGCCGGCCTGGCCGCTGAACACCGTCTGGCGACTGACTTCGCGGGCGATCTCCACCACCTGGCCCTGCACCTGGCGCCCTTTGAAGCCGTCAGCGCTGAGGCTGACCGTCTGGCCCAGGGCGATCATCGGCCGATCGCTCTGATACACCTCGGCGATCACGCCCATGCGGCTGCTGTCGCCCATTTCCAGCAATCCGTCCTCGCCGACCTTGTCGCCGGGATGGGCGTGCACCTTGAACACCGTGCCGGAGAAGGGGGCCAGCACCGTGGCCTTGGCCCGTTCAACCTTGTCCTTCTCCAGCGATGCCCGGCTTTCGCGCAGCTCTTCCGCCAGGGTGGCCTTGCTGGCGATCGCTTCGGCCAGCTGGGCCTTGGCGCTGCTTTCATCGGCCTGCAGCTTCTCGACCCGGTTGGCGCTGGTGGCCCCGGCGGCGAACAGCTGCTCAGCCCGCCTGGCTTCGGCGCTGGCCTGGCCCAGGTCGGCCTTGTAGCGGGCGATGACGCTGTCCTGGGCGGCCAGCTTGCTCTGCGCCACCCGGATTGCCGCCTCGGATTTGCGCACGCTGCTCTCGAGCGTGTCGAGGCTTTCGAGCACCGCCAGGGGCTGGTCCTTGCGCACCTCCTGGCCGTCCTTGACCAGGATCTCCCGCACCCGGTCGTTGCTGAGCGAACTGGGCACCGACACCTTGCTGATGCCATCGAGCGGCTCGATCCGGCCCAGGGCGGACACCTGGCGCGGCAGCAGTGGCACGGCCTTCTGCGCCTCCACCTGCTTCTGTTCACGCTTCTGCCACAGGCGACTGCCGAGGCCGGCCAGCAGCACCAGGGCCAGCAGGCCGGCGATCAGCGGCCAGGGTCCTGTGCCGCCTTTGCGACCGCTGGGTTTGGGCATGGTCATCGCTCGATGGCTCCTCGCCTCAGCTGGTTATAGGGCGCCGGACTTGCTCTGACGATCGCTACGGTTCGTTGATGGATGGATCCGCCCTTCTGGATCAGCTGTTGCCGGCCCTGCGCACCCCGCTCGGGGGCCTGGTGTTCGTGCCGCTCTATGCCCTCTGGGTCACCCTGCTGCTGCCGGGGGTCTGGGCCTCAATGCTGGCCGGTGCCCTCTACGGCACCTGGTGGGGCAGCCTGATCGTGTTCGTGGGGGCCTGCCTCGGCGCCGAGGTGGTGTTTCTGCTGGGGCGGGGCTGGCTGCGCAACTGGGCCCGCCGGCGCCTGGCGGCGACGCCGAAGCTGCAGCAGGTGGAACAGGCCGTCAGCCGTGAGGGCCTGCGCCTGGTGTTGCTCACCCGCCTGTCCCCGGCCTTCCCCTTCAGCCTGCTCAACCTCGCCTACGGCCTCAGTGAGGTGAGCCTGCGCGACTACTCGATCGGCTTGCTGGGCATCCTGCCGGGCACGGTGCTGTTCTGCGGCCTGGGCGCCCTGGCGGGCGATGTGGCCCGCTTTCAGGACGTGCTCACCGGGGCTGCCGACCCGGGTACCTGGGCCCTGCGTCTGCTCGGCCTGGCGGCCACCGTGGCCTCGGTCTGGCTGGTGGGTCGGGCGGCCCAGCGGGCGCTGGCGGAAGGGCAGGAGGGCTGAGGCCGATCGGTGCCTTCAGTCCCGAGCTCGATCCGTGCCTTCAGGCCCGAGCAGGAGGATTCAGTTCAGCCAGCCGGAGGGGCTCCTCGGCTGATCCTGTTCACGCGGGCCTGGGTTCTCGGCTCCGGGCCGTGCGCGGCGCCCCTTGCAGCAGCGCTCAATCGCGCCCTTCGAGATCCCCTGCCGGCAGCCGCCAGTCCCGCAGCGCCGCGATCAGCACGAACCAGGTCAGCCGCAGACGGGCCAGGGGCCCTTGCCGGGCGGCCAGTTCGGCGTATTGCGCCCGGCCGCATTCGGTTTTGATCCAGCGGTGGGCTGCGGGCTCTGCCATGGGGAGCAGCCTAGGCAGGGCCATGGCTTGTGATCTGGCCGCTGGGCGTTGATCAGTCCGCCGCCAGCAGCTGGCGCAGGCCCGCCTCATCCAGGACAGCCACCCCCAGGCTTTCCGCTTTGGTGAGCTTGCTGCCGGCCTCGTCGCCGGCCACCACATAGCTGGTTTTCTTGCTCACCGAGCCGCTCACCTTGCCGCCGGCCGCCTCGATCAGGGCCTGGGCCTGGCTGCGGCTCAGGGAGGGCAGGGTGCCGGTGAGCACGAAGGTCTGGCCGGCCAGATGGTCCGCCAGCGGCTCGCCGCTGCTGGCCGGGTCCGGTGGCTCGCTGGCCAGGCTGAAGCCGAGCGTCTCCAGGTCCTTCAGCAGCTCCTGGTTGGCCGCGGTGTTGAACCACTGCTGCAGGCTCTGGGCGATTTCGGCGCCGATGCCGTGGATCGCTGTGATCAGCTCCGCAGATTCGGTGGCGGCGCTGGCCAATTGGGCGGCGCTGGGGAAGGCCCTGGCCAGGGCCTTGGCGTTCACCTCGCCCACATGGTGGATGCCGAGACCGAACAGCTGGCGAGGCCAGCTCTGGCGGCGGGAGGCCTCCAGGGCGGCCACCAGGTTGGCGGCGGATTTCTCCCCGAGGCGATCGAGGCTGGCCAGCAGGGCCCCATCCAGCCGGTAGAGATCGGCGATGCGGCGCACCAGGCCCCGATCCACCAGCAGCCCGATCAACTTGCTGCCGAGCCCATCGACATCCAGGGCCCCCTTGCTGACCCAGTGGCGCAGGGAGCCCCGCAGGATCGCCGGGCAGCTGCTGTTGACGCAGCGGGTCGCCGCTTCGCCGGCCTCGCGCACCAGGCTGGAGCCACACTCCGGGCAGACATCGGGCAACTGCAGCGGTTTGGCCCCGGCCGGCCTGAGCTCGGCCAGCACCCGCACCACCTCGGGAATGATCTCGCCGGCCTTGCGCACCACGATCGTGTCGCCGGCGTGCAGGTCCAGTTCGGCCAGGCGATCGGCGTTGTGCAGGGTGGCGCGGCCGACCATCGTGCCGGCCAGGGGCACCGGCTCGAACTCCGCCACCGGTGTCACCACCCCCGTGCGGCCCACCTGCATCACCAGGCGCAGCAGGTGGCTGGGGGCCTCCTCGGCGGCGTACTTGAGGGCGATCGCCCAGCGGGGTGCCTTCTGGGTGAAGCCGGCCTCGTCCTGCAGTCGCAGGTCGTCGAGTTTCACCACCACGCCGTCGGTGGCGTAGTCGAGGCCCTTGCGCCGCTCCTGCCAGTCGGCAAAAAAGGTCTCGACCGCCGCCAGGTCCGGGCAGAGGGTCGCCTTCGGGTTGACGCGGAAGCCCACCGCCGCCAGCCACTGCAGCACCTGCCACTGGCTGGTCGGGGCGGCGGGGTCGGCGCCCGTGGCCGTCCAGCCCTCGGGCAGATGCAGGGTGTAGGCGAAGAAGTCGAGCCGCCGGCTGGCCACCACCTTCGGATCGAGCTGGCGCAGGGTGCCGGCGCAGGCGTTGCGGGGGTTGGCGAACAGGGCCTCGCCGCGGGCCTGCCGTTCGGCGTTGATGGCGGCGAAGGTGGCATCGGGGATCAGGGCTTCACCGCGCACCTCCAGCCAGGCGGGCGGATCCTGGAGTTCCAGCCGCAGGGGCACACTGGCGATCGTGCGCACATTGGCGGTGATCTCCTCGCCCTGTTCGCCGTCGCCGCGGGTGGCCGCCCGCACCAGCACGCCGTGCTCATAGCTGAGGGCCAGGGCGTTGCCGTCGATCTTGAGCTCACACACCATCGCCAGGGCCGGCGGCGGCTGATCGGCGGCCGCTGCGCGGTCCAGCACCTTGAGCAGGCGCCCGTACCAGGCCTCCAGCTCCTCCACCGAGAAGGCGTTGTCGAGGCTGAGCAGGCCGATGCGATGGCGGACGCTGCTGAAGCCCTCCGCCGGGCTGCCTCCCACCCGCTGGCTCGGGCTGTCCTGGCTCAGCAGCTCCGGCTGGGCCGTCTCCAGATCCAGCAGCTCCCGGTAGAGGCGGTCGTAGACCGCGTCCTCCATCAGCGGGGCGTCGAGCACGTAGTAGGCGTGGGCGGCGCGGTTGAGCAGGCGCCGCAGTTCGGCGGCGCGTTCATGCTGGGCTGAACTGGCCTGCGGGGCGGCAGGGCCGCTCTCGGGGACGTTCACGGTGGGGAACGGAGCGGTGGGAGGTTGGGGTCGGCTGGAGCGCCAGGTTCTCAAGGCTGAATAACGCCTCGGCCGATCCGCGTCGTGCTTGTTCGGCTGGCCAGCAAGCCCATGAACAAAGGGCTGAGCTGAGGCTGCGAGGCGCTGACCACCGCCCTCAGGCGGCTGAGTTCAGAGAGCACCGCCCTCAGGCGGTGGTGGGTTTCTGGATGCGGTCGATCCGCCAGGCTTCGTCCACCTTGGAGAAGGTGAAGTCCAGGGGCATTTCCTCCTTGCCGTCGGATTTGAGCTTGACGGTGAGGATCACCTGCTGTTCCTGCAGGCGCGGCCGGCCGGATTTGAGATTGCGGTACTTGTTGAGCTGCAGGCCGGCCAGAAAGCGGATGAACTGCTGGCGGTTGACGTGGGAGCGGTAGTTCTTGGTGGTCAGCAGGTAGGCGCCGTCGATCTGGCCGGAGGCCACCTGGGTGAAGAACTGCTTGATCAGCGGGTTGATGCCGCGGGCGCTGAGCACCAGCTTCACCGCCGAGATCGTCCAATAGAGGAGCAGGGCGCCGGCGCCGGCCAACAGGGCCTTCGAGCCGAGGTCCCGGACCAATCCCACATCCATGGTGCGTCGAGCGTCGTCTAGGCCGTGAGTCTGACCGACTGGCGGTCCTGGGGGGCCTGCCTGCGCTGCCGGGGGCCGCCATGATGGGCCTTCACCCGCCACCAGGGCCCCGCCGCCCCGTCCCGCACCGGTGCCTCTGGAACCCCTGCTGCCCCTGTTCCACCGGCTCAACCGCGAGCATTTCGAGCTGTCCCTGGTGCGGGACGGCAGGCCCCTGGTGGATCTGCGCTGGAGCGATGGCCGTCTCACCCGTACGGCCGGGTTTTACCGGCGGGGTCGCCACAGCGACGGCCGCGATCTCTGCGAGATCGTGCTCTCAAGGCCCCTGCTGGAGCCCCTGCCCCGGCAGGCCCTGCTCAGCACCCTCTGCCACGAGATGATCCACGCCTGGGTGGATCGGGTGCTGGCGGTGCGGGAGGTGCATGGCCCCCACTTCCGTGCCCGCATGGAGGTGATCAACCGTCGCCAGGCGGATTTTGAGGTGAGCCTGCGCCATCGCTATCCCGTGCCGGTGGCGGCGGCCCGCTGGATCGCCCGCTGCCCCCGCTGCGATCTGTGTGCTCCCTATCGGCGGCGCCGCCAGGGTCTGGCCTGCCGCCTCTGCTGCCAGCGGTTCCACGGCGGCCAGTGGCATGTCAGCTGCCTGCTGGTGTTCGAACCTGCCGCGGCCTAGGGTCCGCCCAACGATCTGGGGCCATGGCCACCTTCCTCTGGACCCTGGAATGGAGCGGCTTCACCATCGCTCTGGTGGGTCTGGGCCGCGAGCGCTGGCTGGCGAACCGGCGGCGCTGAGGGCTGGCCAGCCCGGTCGCTGTGGCGACTCTCGGTATCGTTGCCCCATGGACGACGACGCCCCCTACCGCCGCGACAGCCTCCCTGAGTTGCGCGGCAGCGACCTGCGCCGCTCCGGTCGGGATGCTGAGCCGATCGAGCAGCGACTCGATCGCTGGATGAGTGCGGGCCGCCAGTTGGTCGATGGGGTGGCGGGCGGCCGACCCGGCTCCCGGCCGCCGACCCGAGGGGGCGATGGGCGAGGCCCCGGCCGGGGCGGCTTTGATGGCCTGGGCCGTTGGGTGGAGGAGCGACTCGACTGGTTTCTCGAAGATGGCGACGACTGGCGTGAACCCTGGCAGGAATCGGCGTCGCGCCCCCCGTCGCCGCCGATGAATCGCTCCAATGCCAGCAACAGGAACGCGGGCGATCCCTGGACTCAGGCTGATCCAGACGATCGCGGCAACCTGTCCCGTCGCCCGAATCCGTCCACGCCGCCCCAGCCGCCCGCCGCTGGCGTCGCTCCGCGGCGGCGGCTCGAGGCCCTCTCCCGGCGCGGCCTGGCGCCCGGGCCAGCGGCTGCGGCAGGCGCCGAGGAGGGCGAATCCTGGCCCGACGATGACAGCTTCAGCCTGCCCCGCTGGCAGCGCCCGGCTGCCAGCGGGGCCAGTCGCTCGCCGGAGTCTTCGCCGCCCGTCCCCGACGCCTCCGAAGCGGCCGGCCGACCCCTGCCCCGTTCCAGCCGCCGTGCCAGCGGCAGGGTTTGACCCTGTTCTCTGCCAGCCCCGTTTAGGCTGGGCAAGTATGCAAGCTGAAATCGATGAGTAGCCTCGTAGTGGTGGGTTTCCCCACGGTGATTGAAGCGGAAGATGTACGGCGCGAGCTGGTCAACATCCAGAAAGAGCAGCTCATTGCCCTGGAAGATGCAGTCGTCGTCGAGAACGATGTCGATGGCAAAGTGCACCTGCACCAAGCCCTGAATCTGACCACGGCCGGAGCCATCGGTGGCGGATTCTGGGGCTCACTGGTGGGTCTGCTGTTTCTCAATCCGCTGCTGGGGGCCGCGGTGGGTGCCAGCATCGGTGCCGCTTCGGGTTCCCTTTCGGATCTGGGTATCAATGATGGCTTCCTGCGCGAGGTGGGCGAAACCCTGCCGCCGGGAACCGCCGCCCTCTGTCTGCTGGTCAGGGATTCGACGCCCGATCGCCTGATCGAGCGCCTGCGCACCCATGCCCCTCACGCCAAGTTGCTGCGCACCAACCTCAGCCACACCGACGAGGAGCACCTGCGTCAGCTGCTGGAACAGGCAAGCAAGCAGGCCGAGAGCCTGCGGCTCCCCTGAGGGGCTTGACCTGGAAGCTGCAGCCCCGATCCCGCAGAGCCCGGTTCACCGGGCGCACCAGCTCTCGGGGCATGTCGCTGGCCATCTCCTCGGCCGAGACGCTGATCGCCGGGGATCCCTGCTGAAGGGCGCTGAGCAGGTCGGCCCAGAGACCCACCAGGTTGCGCTGCTGGAGGGGCTCCAGCCCCTGGCGCTCCAGATGGGGGGCACAGTCCTGACGACTCCAGAGCGCCTGGTGGTGATGGTCGGGGTGCTGGCAGAGGGCCAGGCCGGCTTCCAGGGCGCTGGTGCTGGGCCTGCCTCCTTGCAGGCGCAGACCTGCCTGGCAGAGGAGTTTGCCGGTATGAACGGCTGAAATCCCGTAGATGCGGCCCAGTTCGGTGAGGCTCAGCCACTCCGGCCCACTGCGCGGCTGAGCGCTGCCGACCGGGCTGGGGGAGCTGGTGGCGCTGCTGGATGTGCCGGTGGCCATGGCGGTGATGTCTGTGCCCGCATCCTGCTCATGGCGCCAGGAGCGTCAATCCGGCAAGTTGAAAACGTGACGATGCTGCATTCACTTTGCGAAACGTCATGAATCAGGGGATGGTCGGCGGCGGCTGCGCCGCTCCCAGCCAGGTCTGCAGCAGGGGCGAAAACACCTCCCGGATCACGGTCAGTTCCCTTCCCTGGCGGAAGAAGCGGTAATGGCGGCTCCAGAAGGGGCCGGCCATGCCGAAGCGTTCCTCCAGCCAGGGGGAGTTCACCTGGCCCAGGCCATCCACCTCCCGGAACAGCTCGGTGCGCCCGCTGGTGAGGCTGCGCCAGATCGGTTGGTTCTGATCGCGGAGATGGTCTTCGGCTTCGCGCCGATTCCACCAGCTTTCGGCCCAGCCGAGGGTGTGGGGCCCGCAGTTCAGCCAGACCTGGCGATGCAGCAGGGGCGGCTGCAACTCCGTCACCTCCAGCGGCGCAGCGGCATCGGCTCGCATCAGGGGCAGCATGGCAATCACCTCCACCTCCACCGGGAAGCCGGTGAGCAGCTGCAGATGGCGGGTGGGGCTGCCATCGCCCAGCAACAGCAATTTCCAGGCACCACTGAGCTGACAGCCTGCGCTGGCGGCCTCCACCTCGGCAAAGGACGCCTGCCAGAGCGGCGTCGGCGACGGGAACAGCTGCGCCGGCGCGATGGCGCTCAGCTTGGCGGCCGGCGCCTGGGCCTGGCCGGCCGGTCCTGGGGTGCGGGCACTGGGCATCGGAACCCCCTCTGGGATCCAAGCCTAGGAACGTGTTGCAGCAACCCGTTCCGTGCGAAACGACCCAATTCACCCCATGACAACGCGCCACGTCGCCCCAGGCAGGCCGCAGCAGATCGGCATCCGGAGATCGAGGCGCGACAGGCTCCGAGGCCGCTGCTTTCGCCAACGGCTGCCTGACGCCTGGGCGGAGCCGCTGACGGTGCCGCTGGCCGAACGCCACCACACCATGCTTGATCGGATCTGGCTTTCGCTGGCTCAGGCCCGCTGGGGTGGGCTGCCAGGCATCGCTGGTTTCAGAAGCCGTTGATGATCGAGACCTGTCGGACCTCGCTTCCCCTGTCGATCAGGGCGGTCTCGCCAGCGGCGCTGCGCAGTCTCCAGCCGCTGGAGCCGATCGTTTCGCCGCTGCTGACGCTCATGGAGGTGCCGCCCACCAGGAAGATGGCCGACGCCGCCTTGCCGGCAGCGCCCACCACGCCCACCAGCTGGGGCAAGGGGGCGTTGCCGGCAGCCTGCCGCGGAGGGGGGTCGCCGGCGGGGAGCGCTGCAACAGGGGCCACCGCGACCTGGGGGCTGATGGGGACGCGCAGCAGTCCAGGCGTCGATCTGGCGGCAGCGGCTTGGCCCGAACCGGGCAGATTGGCGAGTTGCTGCATCCAGGGTTCCTCCGGCGGTGGCGGCGGCAGTCCATCGGCGCTGCTGCCCGCCGTCGTCGCGGTCGTCGACGTCGATGGGGCCAGGCTGGGCTGGGGCAGGCTGGGGGCCGCCGGCTCAGGCCCCGTCAGGGGTGTGGCCGTGGCGGGTCCCAGGTTGCGCAGCCGCTCCACCAGCAGCAGGTTGCGTTCCTGGCTGAGGCTTTGCTGCAGCCGGTTCCAGTGGGAGACGTAAAAGATCGAGCTGGCGGCGCTCACCAGGCAGACCGCCGTGAAGGCGGTGATCAGCAGCAAGGATTGGTCGTGGCGGCGACTGGCGCCGGCTTCGGCCACCGGGACACCGGCCTTGGATCGGCCCGGGGATGTTGCCGGGGCTGCTGGGGCGTCCGGCTGCCGCGGCTGTCTGTGCTGCCCCGGCCTGGATCCTTCGCCAGGCTCGCCGCCGATCTCGATGGGGGCCTCCGGATCGAAGACCCGGTTCATCATCTGCTCGGCTTTCAGCTCCCAGTAGGCGCGCGAGCGAGGGATGCCGCGCAGGGGCCGGGGCGCACTGCTGCGGGGAGGGGTTCCTGGCGGCGACGGACTCACAGCGCGATCCCTGCGACTCAGGAGTTGCGCGATTGTACCGGCGTTTCACTGGCCTGACGAGCGGCCTGGAGATGCTGGCGACGCTGCAGCTCCAGCCACAGCAGCAGGGCCGTGACATCGGCCGGGCTGACCCCCGGAATCCGGCCGGCCTGGCCGAGGGTGTGGGGCTGGATCCGGGCCAGTTTCTCACGCGCTTCCGATGAGATCGTGCTGATGGCGGCGTAATCGAGGTCGCTGGGCAGGGGGCGCCCCTGCTCGCGGCGCACCTGATCGATCTGTTGCTGCTGCCGCGCCAGATAGCCGCTGTATTTGATGTCGATCTCGGCGCCTTCGCGCACCGCCAGCGCCAGTTGTCCATCGGCCAGGCCGTGGCGCACCAGGTCGTCGCTGTGGCACTGCGGCCGCCGCAGCAGCTCGGCCAGGGTGATCGAGCCCCGGATCGGCGCGCCGGTTTCGCTGGCCACCGCGGCGGCGGCTGGATCGCTCACCTTGAGGCGCACGGTTTCGAGCCGGTGCTTCTCCACGTCGATCGCTGCCTGTTTGGCCTCGAACAGCTGCCAGCGGCGATCGTCGATCAGGCCCAGCTCCCGGCCCAGGGGCGTCAGGCGTCGATCGGCATTGTCGCCCCGCAGCACCAGCCGGTATTCGCTGCGGCTGGTGAGCACTCGGTAGGGCTCCCGCAGATCCTTGCTGATCAGATCGTCGATCAGGGTGCCGATGTAGCTGCCTTCGCGCGGGAAGTGCACCGGCGGCTGGCTCTGCACCAGGCGGGCGGCGTTGAGTCCGGCCACCAGACCCTGGGCCGCGGCCTCCTCGTAGCCGGTGGTGCCGTTGAGCTGGCCGGCGCAGAACAGACCGGCCAGCCGCTTGGTTTCCAGGCTGGCCTTGAGCTGGGTGGCGGGCAGATAGTCGTATTCCACGGCGTAGGCGGGCCGCAGCATCACGCAGCGCTCCAGTCCCGGCAGGGTGCGCAGCAGCTCCAGTTGCAGCCGCTCCGGCAGGCCGGTGGAGAAGCCCTGCACGTAGAGCTCGGGGGTGTCGCGGCCTTCGGGCTCCAGGAAGATCTGGTGGCTGTCCTTATCGGCGAAGCGCACGATCTTGTCTTCGATCGAGGGGCAGTACCGGGGGCCTTTGCTGTCGATGAAGCCGCCGTAGATCGGCGTCAGGTGCAGGTTGTCCCGAATCAGCTGATGGGTGGCGGCGGTGGTGCGGGTGATGTGGCAGCTCATCGGCTCGCCGCT
>CAIJRN010000050.1 GCA_903823115.1 uncultured cyanobacterium | reverse complement strand
GCCAAACAAGGCCAGCGCGTCCTGATCGCCGACGACTCCCCGGTGGCCCTGGATCTGCAGGCAAGGCTGGTGAGCTCCCGGGGCTACCTGGTGGATCGGGCCGTCAATGGCATGGAGGCCTGGAAGCTGATTCGTGATGGCGATTACCAGTTGCTGGTCACCGATGTCGAGA
This sequence comes from uncultured cyanobacterium, assembly GCA_903823115.1. Lineage (GTDB taxonomy): Bacteria > Cyanobacteriota > Cyanobacteriia > PCC-6307 > Cyanobiaceae > Cyanobium. The sequence continues at coordinate 23,825 of CAIJRN010000050.1, read as the reverse complement.
TGCCGGAAATGGATGGCATCGCCCTGGTTCAGGCCCTGCGCAAGGAGCCTCGCTTCAAGCATCTGCCGATCATCATCTCCTCCTCCCGCGATGCCGAGCAGGACCGCCTGCACGGTATGGAGGCCGGTGCTGACTACTATCTTGTCAAGAGCAGTTTTCAGGACGAGACCTTGTTGGACGCCATCCATCAACTGATCGGACCCGCTTGAGAATCGCCATCGTGAACGACCTGGCCCTGGCGGTCACGTCGATTCGCCGGGTGATCGAGCACGAAGGTCGTCACAGCGTCGCCTGGGTGGCCCGCGATGGCCAGGATGCTCTGGCCCGGTTCGTTGCCGATGAGCCCGATCTGGTGTTGATGGATCTGTTGATGCCCGTGCTGGATGGCGTCCAGACCACCAAGCGGATGCGGGAGCTCTCCAGGTGTCCGATTCTGCTGGTCACCGCCGATGCGGGGCGCTCTTCGGGGCTGATCTTTGAGGCCATGGGCCACGGGGCCCTGGATGTGGTGAATGTGCCGGTGCTCACCGAGCCCCCGGCCGAGAGCGGCCGCCAGTTGCTGCAGAAGATCGCCACGATCGAGCGCCTGCAGGGCCGGACCGGCTCCGTGCCCCGTCGTCCGGCCCAGCCTGGGGCTGCCGCCGCGCCGGTGGCCCGCCGCCGTCCGCCCCTGATCGCCATCGGCTCCTCCACCGGCGGCCCCAGGACCCTGGCCACGGTGCTCGCGCCCCTGCCGCGCCAGATGGCCAATGCCGTGGTGGTGATTCAGCACATCGATGCCCAGTTCGCCCCCGGGCTGGTGAGCTGGCTCGACGGCCAGATCGCCCTGCCGGTGCGCGGCGCCGAAGCCGGCATGATCCCCCAGCCCGGCACGGTTTCGGTGGCGATCAGCAACGACCATCTGGTGATTCAGGCCGATGGCCGCTTTGCCTATCAGGCCGAGCCGCTGGAGGAGCCCTACCGCCCTTCGGTCGATGTCTTCTTTCGTAGCCTGGTGAAGCACTGGCGCGATCCCGGTCTGGCGGTGCTGCTCACCGGCATGGGCCGCGATGGCGGCAAGGGCATGCTGGAATTGCGCCGCAGCGGCTGGCACACGATTGCCCAGGACGAGGCCAGCTGCGCCGTCTATGGCATGCCCAAGGCAGCCGTGGAGCTGGGTGGCGCCATCGAAGTGCTGCCTCCGGAGGCGATCGCCAGGAGCCTGGGCCAGCGGCTGGCCCGCTAGGGCTGGCCCCTTAGGGCTGGCCGCCAACAGGGTGGTTGCAGCTGGTACTGACAATCGATGATTGTCTGGATTAAAAACATCATGAGCCTGTCTCTGTCTGCCGATCCCTCTCCACCCATGACGTCGATGGTGTTTGATTCAGCCCAGGCCGTCCTGCAATGCCGGGAATTGGAGTTGGTCTTCCGGCTGTTCGATGCCGATGGCGATGGCCGGATTTCCCCTGGGGAGACGCAGCGGGCCCTGGCGAACCTCAGCGACATCATCGCCGCCCAGGAGAGCGCCGAGTTGTTGGCGATGGCCCGCCGGGACGGCCATCTCGATCTGCACGACTTCACCGTCTGGGCCATGGGTCAGGGCGGCTTCGATCTCAGCGCCAACCTGCGAGAGATCTTCGATCTGGTCGACAGCGATGGCAGCGGCTGCCTCAGCCAGGAGGAGATGGCCGTGATGGTTTCGATCTTTGATCAGAGCCTCGAAGTCCAGCATCTCGATCCCCAGCATCTGGCGGCCCTGATGGCGGCCCATGATGCCGATGGCAGCGGCACGATCACCTATGACGAATTCCTGAATCTGTTGCTCAGTGATGGCCAGCTGGCCATTTCCCTGGCTGATCTCAAACGCCTCAAGAAAACGCTGATTCATTACAACAGCGCTAGCCGTTCTTCCAGGATCGGTCTGGTGGAGGTGGATTGCGATCTCGGCGCCGGCATCCCCGGGGCCGGTTCGGGCATTGCGCTGCTCAAGCAGGCGGCCCAGCGGCAGCAGGATCTGCGCCGCATCCGCGACCAGCTGATCGAGGAGATCAGCCAGCAGCAGCTGCCCCGGGCCCGGGCCAGTGAGATCAGCGGTGGCGATCGCACGCCCCACGCGCGTCATATCGCTGAGATTGCCCGGGTGATGGATCAGGCCGCCGAGCTGGTCGCCAGCACCCGGGAGCGGGGCCTGTTTCCAGTGGTGCTGGCGGGGGATCACTCCACCGCCGCCGGCACGATCGCCGGACTGCGCCGTGCCCATCCGGACAGCCGCATCGGCGTGGTCTGGATTGATGCCCATGCCGACATCCACTCCCCGTACACCACCCCCTCCGGCAACATGCACGGCATGCCGCTGGCGGTGGCCACCGGCCACGACAACGCCCACCACGCCATCAACGAGCCGGAGCCCGGCACGACCGAATTGTGGAGCTGGTGCCAGGCGCTCACGGGCACCGGTCAGCCGGCGATCCTGATGCGCGATCTCATCTACGTCAGTGTCCGCGACACCGAAGCGGCCGAGGAGGCGACGATCCGCGACTACGGCCTGCCGATCGTCAGCACCGAGGAGGTGCGGCGCATCGGCCCTGAGGCGGCCGCCCGGCGCTGCCTCGATTACCTCGCCGACTGCGATCTGATCTACGTCAGCTTCGATGTCGACAGCATGGATGCCACGGTCTTCAAAGGCACCGGTACGCCGGTGCTGGGCGGGCTCTGGGCCCAGGAAGCCCTGGAGATCAATCGCACCCTGCTGCGGGATCCGCGGGTCTGCTGCTGGGAGATCTGCGAGATCAACCCCCATCTCGACAGCCTCAACTCCCTGGCGGAGGTGTCCCTCGGCATCTATCAGGGGGTGCTGGAGGTGCTGGAAGCGCGCCTGTCCGCCAACGCCTGAGCGCGGCTGGGGCCTGCTGCCCAGCGCCTGTTGCCCAGCGCCTGCTGCCCGGCCGATCGCTGGCGACTGTCCATTTGAAACGTCCTGCGGCCGCCCCCCATGGTTCCCGGTTCCCCACCCCTGCTGGCCCACGAGCTGCTGCAGGGCTTTCTGGCTCCCCATGCCCCGGCCGCTTCGCGCCTGGAGCGACTCCTGCCCAGCAGCGGCACCCTGCCGGGCATCACCCGCCTGGGGGGCGATCATCCCCTGGCCCACACCCTGGTGGGCTGGCTGCGCAGCTGCGGCCAGGTGATCTTCATCAACAATCCCCTCAGTGGGCTGCTGCTGCTGCTGGCGATGGCGCTGCAGTCGTTCTGGGCCCTGGGCCTGACCCTGCTGGGCATCGCCGCGGCCCACCTCGTCGCCCGGGCCAGCGGCGCCGATCGCCAGGCGCGGCGCAACGGCATCTATGGCTTCAACGGCGCCCTGGTGGGCAGTGGCGTGGCCGCCCTGGCCGATCTCGCCCCGGCGGCCGGGCCCTGGTTGTGGCTGCTGCTGGTGCTGCTGGGAGCTGGCCTCACCACGTTGCTGGTGGAGAAGCTGGGCGGCTGGCTGGTGCGCCACCTCGGCCTGCCGCCGCTCACCCTGCCGTTCTGTCTGGTCACCTGGCTGCTGCTGCTGGTGGCTTCAGCCACGGCTCACCCAGGCCTGCCTCTGGCTGCGGCGGCCCCGCCACCGCCCGAGGTCAGCGGCCCGCTGCTCGCCCTGGTGCAGGCCCTGCCCCGGGGCTTCGGCCAGGTGTTCTTCCTGCCGGGAGCGCTCAGCGGCACGCTGGCGGTGGTGGCGGTGGCGGCCTCCAGTCCCCTGGCGGCCCTGGTGGGCCTGGCCGGGGGCCTGGTGGCGGGGGCAACCGGCCTGCTGCTCGGGGCCCCGGCCGCGGAGGTGGCCCAGGGCCTGTGGAGCTATGACGGCGTGCTCACCGCCATCGCTGTGGCGGGCATGTTTTACCCCCTCACGCGCCGCAGTCTGCTGGCGGGGCTGGCGGCGGCGGCCTTTTCCAGCTTGTTGAACGTGCCGCTGGCGGGCCTGCTGCAGCGGCTCACGGGCACGCCCTTGCCGCTGCTCACGCTGCCGTTCATCGTGGCCACCCTGCTGACGCTGCTTGTGCTGCGGCGGACCCAGCCGGCCCTGATCCCGGTGGGGCTGCACTCGATCCTCACCCCCGAAGAACATCGCCGCCGCTTTGATGTCGCCCGCCGGCTGATGGCCGATTTCCGCCGCCAGCTGCGCGGTTCCCTGGCTGGCGATCGCTACCCTTCGCTGCTGGCTCAGGCTGATCCGGCCCTGGTGGAGGAGCTGGAGCAGCTGTTTGCCTCGCTCGATCGGGACCGGGACGGGGGACTCAGTGTGGCGGAGCTGGCCGCGGGCCTGGGTGGCGGCGCCGGGGTGGATCCGGACGCCCTGGCCGCCGTGCTGGCGGCCAGCGATCTCGATGGTGATGGCAGCGTCGATGCGGTGGAGTTCAGCGAGCTGATGCTGCGGCTGCGGCGCCTGCGCGATGGCGAGGAGCGGTTGCTGCACTACCTGCTGCCGATCGATGGCGATGGCGACGATCGCCTCGATCCCGGCGAGCTCAACCGGCTGCTCTGCAGCGTCGGCCAGCCGCCGCTGGAGCCCCGGGAGCAGCGCCACATCTTCGGGGAGCAGCTCGGCGCCGGTCTCAGCTGGAAGCAGTTCATCGATCGCCTGCTGCTGATCTGAGGCTGGCTGGGGCCGGCGGAAGCACTGCAGCTGCCTGGCTGTCGCAGCGGCCTTGCGGGGCGCGGCCGCCAGAGCGGCGACCGGCGAGCCTTGCCGCTAATGAGAATCGCTTGCAAAACCAAGGCCGATCGGGTTATGTTGCGAGCTGTTCTCAACAAGGCGTCGATCCGGGGCGCCGCCTTCCCGCGCCCATGAGCTATCGAGATCGCCCTCTGGATGGCGCCGCCATCGTGCGCCTGCGCGTCGGTCAGGCGCTGTTGCTCGATCCCGCCGGCCGGCCCGCCGGCAGCACCCTCGAGGTGCTCGAGGGTGTGGCCAGGGTGTTCTGTCCCTGCGAGGAGACCGGCGGCATGACCCTCGCCTTCCTGCAGAGCGGCGACCATCTCTGCAGCGATCGCCTCTGCAGTGAGGGGATGTGCCTGGAGGCCCTGACGCCGCTCAGTTTTCGCCGTGATGCCCAGCCCCAGCAGGGGCATGGCTTCGATGCGGTCAACGAATGGACGCTGCAGCTACTGCGCATCCGCCATCTCGGCAGTGCCGAGCAGCGGCTCCATGCGCTGCTGAGTCTGTTGGTGCGGCGCCTCGGCCGCCGCTGCGGCCCCTGGTGTGATCTGCCGTTTCGGCTCACCCATGACCGCATCGCCGAGTTGATCGGCACCACCAGGGTCACCACCACCCGCCTGATCTCCCGCATCCGCCAGGACCAGTTGCTGGCGGTGCCCAGTGATCAGCCCGGCCTGCGCCTGGCCCCGGAGCTGGTCGAATCAGCGCCCCTGGCGGCCTGATCAAGCCCCGGCATCAGGGCCAGGGAGGCGGCCAGGCCCAGCAGCAGGATCAGCAGGGCCGGCAGCAGGGCGGCACCCACCCGCTCGTCACTGGCGTACTGATACACCCGCACCGCCAGGGTGTCGAAGTCGAAGGGGCGCAGGGCGAAGGTGAGCGGCAGCTCCTTCACCACATCGACGAACACCAGCAGGGCCCCCACCAGCAAGGGGCCCCGCAGCAGCGGCAGCTGCACCCGCCGCGCCGCGCCGCTCCAGCTGCAGCCCAGGCCGGTGGCGGCTTCATCGAGGCTGGGGGGGAGGCGCTCCAGGGCGGCATCGAGCCCCTGCTTGGAGACGGCCAGGAAGCGGTCGCCGTAGCCCCAGACCAGCAGCAGCAGGGGACTGAGCTGCAGCGGGCCGCCGAGCAGCAGCAGGGCCAGGGCGAGCACGGCCCCCGGCAGGGCGTAGCCCATGCCGGCCACGAAGCTCAGCCGTTGCAGGGCGGCCAGGGGAATCCAGCGCTGGGCCATGGTCAGGATCAGGGCCAGCAGGCCGGTGATCAGGGCGGCCCCCAGGCCGAGGCCGAGGCTGCGCAGGCTGAGGCCGAGCAGTTCGCCCGTGGCCTCCCCCTGCAATTGATCCCAGCTGAGGCCGGCCCAGAGCAGGGGCAGTCCCAGGCTGGCCAGCGGCGGCAGGGCGGTGAGCAGCTGGGCGAGCAGGGCGCGCCAGCCGTGCAGCTCCCAGGCCTGGCCCAGCGCGCCCCCGGAGCTCGTGGTCCAGCGGCGGCTGCGGCGGCGCAGCTGCTGTTCGGCGGCCACCAGCAGGCTGACGATCACCAGGGCGATCAGGGCCAGTCCCACGGCTCCCTGGGGATCGCCTTCGCTCTGCCAGCGCTGCAGGATGCCGCCGGAGAGGGTGGGCACGCCGAGGAGTTCAACGGCGCCGAGGTCGTTCACCACCTCCATGGCGCTCAGGGCGATGCCGGCGCCGATCGCGGGCAGGGCCATCGGCAGGGCCACGCGGCGGAAGCTGCCCCAGGGGCCCACGCCCAGGCTGAGGCTGGCCTCCAGCAGGCGGCGACCGCTGGCGGCGAAACTCTCCGTCGCCAGCAGAAACACATAGCTGTAGGTGCTCAGGGTCAGCACGGCGATCGCCCAGCCCCGGCCGGCGATGGTGTGATCCCAGCGGCTGCCCAGATCGATCAGGGTGGCGGCCAGCAGGTAGGCGGGCGTGGCCAGGGGCAGCAGCTGGGCGATCCGCAGCCAGCGACGACCGCCAAAGCGGCAGCTGGCGCAGAGCCAGCCGTTGGCGGTGCCCAGCGCCGCGCCGGCCAGGCCGACACCCAGCACCAGGCTCAGGGTGCTGGCCAGTTGCTCCAGGCCTGCTCTCCCCAGGCCGAGGGTTGAGACCCGGCTCTGGACGGCGAAACTGACCAGGGCAAGCACCGGCAGCAGGGCCAGCGAGGCCACGGCCAGGGCCAGGGTCAGCAGCCCGGTGCGTCCGGCCAAGGCGGGACCAGCTCCGCCCGGTCCCGCCCCGGTGCGCCCATCCGGAAAGGGGCTGGGCCTGCCGGCCCGGCTGGGGCTCAGGACCATCCGGCGGCTCGCATCAGCAGCACGGCCTGCTTGTTGCGGGCGCCCATCGCCTCGGCGGAGACGCCATCGTCGCGGAACGGCCCGAAGCCCTTGAGGATCGGGTTCGATCCCGTGCCCGTGAGCGGGTATTCGTTGTTGGCCTCGGCATAGCCATGGCCGCCGGAGGGGGAGGCCAGGAACTCAATCAGCCGGCGGCCGGCCTCGACGTTGCGGGAACTGGTGGTGACACCGGCGCCGCTGATGTTGACGTGGGCCGGATCCGGCAGGATCAGCTTCAGCTTGCGGGCCGCAGCTTGGTCGTCAGCACCGGCTTTTCCGGAGAGCATGCGGGCCACGTAGTAGGTGTTCACCAGCCCCACGCCGCAGCGGCCCTGCCCGACGGCCCGGGCCAGGGGAATGTCGGAGGTGAAGAAGGGCTGGCCCAGATTGGCCACCAGGCCCTGGAGCCAGGCCCTGGTGGCCACCTCGCCCCGCTGGATCAGCTGGTCGGCCACCAGGGACTGGTTGTAGACGCTGAGACCGTTGCGCAGGCAGAGCTTGCCCCGCAGCGCCGGGCTGGCCAGATCGGCATAGCTGCGGATGCTGGCGGGCGGCACCAGAGCGGGGTTGACCACCACGGCGCGCACCCGTCGGGTGAGGGCAAACCAGCGCTGCCTGGAATCGCGCAGGTTGGCCGGCACATCGCGGCGCAGGGCGGCCGAATCGATCGGGCGGAACAGGCCCGCCTCGGCGGCCTTGGCCAGCCGGGCGGCATCCACCAGCACCAGCACATCGGCCGGGCTGCTGCTGCCCTCGTTGCGCAGGCGCTCGATCAGGGCATCGTCCTTGCCCTCCAGCAGCTTCACCTTGATGCCGGTGCGGGCCTCGAACTGCCGGTAGAGCTGCTGGTCGGTGTTGTAGTGGCGACCGGAATAGACGCCGAGGCTTTTGGCCTCAGGTCGTTGGCCGCAACTGCTCAGCAGCAGGACCGTCACCAGGCCGCTGCTCAGGGCCCCGGCCCGGCGGGCGCGCCGGCCCTGAGCTGGCGGCTGGGCCTGGAGGGGCTGCTGGTGTGGCGAGGCCAGTGGCCTGGGCAACGGCGGCTGGCTGTCCAACGGCTGGTGGTTGTCCATCGGCTGGCGGCCCGGCCGCGGCGAGTCGCCCTGCCCCAGCGGTTGGGAGTGCGGGGAGCGGAACAGGCTGGCTGGTCGGATCGGCATCGGTGAAGCGGCGCTGGTGGCTCAGCGGACATCCCGGAAGCTAGGCCTCAGAGCCGATCTCAGGATGGAGCAATGAGGCCGACGCCGGTATGAAATGTCACGGAGCCTGTTCGCATTTGATCTCAAACAGCCGCAGGACGTTGGTGCCGGCATCGGCGGACCTGGTTCTTCGCTGCGGCTGAAAATGTCGGCTTCAAGGCTGTCGACAACCCAGGCAAGAGGAGATGCACACAGGCGGAATCCCGTGCACAGACCATCTCGGCGTCAGGCTGGAGGCGTTTGATTCGCTGAATCGATTCAAACAGTGGCTTGATTCAAACAGTGGCTTGATGGAAACAGTGGCTTGATGGAAACAATCGAGCCGGACGATCAACGATGACGGCGGACCGGAATGGGCACCAGGCTGGGCTGCATCAGGCCACCGCCGCCGTTGTCATCGTCGGAATCAAAGCCCAGCCAGATGATCAGACCAAGGATGCCAAAGAATCCCGCCAGCAGGACGAGTTCGCTCATGGGATTCCTTCGGGTTGTCTCAATCTAGCCGGGTTTGACGGCTGTGGCGTCACGAAAGGCACCGCACCGGCGCCGGTTTCTACCCCAGGGGCACCAGGGCCAACAGGCCACCGCCGAGCACCAGTCCCACGGCCAGGCGCGACAGCCAGGGTGTCCCCAGGCGGTTGAACACCGCCATCGACACCAGCACCACCGCCGCTGAACTGGCGCCGGCCCCCAGCCACCAGCCCGGTTCGCCGCTGGCCGCCTGGCCATGCAGCAGGGCGTGCAGGGCGACGGCGGCGGCGATCACGCTGCCCGGCAGGGCCAGGCCAGGGCGGTGTTCCGCCCCCTGGGGACGGCGCCACACCAGCAGGCCCACGGCCGAGACGGCCAGGGCGGCCAGCACTTCAGCCAGGGGCAGGCTGGCGCCGAAGGCACCGAAGCTGCCGCCCACGAGCGCACCGGCGAGGGCGAACAGCAGCAGGGAGCCATCGATGGCGCTGGCGGCGGCGCCCACCCCCACCAACAGCAGCAGATGGTCGAGGCCCAGCAGGGGATGCAGGCCACCGGCCAGCAGGCCGCCTGAGGCCAGACCATGGGCACCGGCCGGCAGGGCCGTCAACAGGCTGAGGCCAAAACCAGCGGCCAGTGCCAGGACAGGCGAGCGGAAAGACGGCGAGCGGAAAGACAAGGTCATGATGGTGATCCGGTCCGCGCCGGAACGTGAGGGGATGGGGCGGGCGAGCGTTCTGACTGAGGTGAACCGGGACCGGCCAGAACGGCCGGGCGGGACACCATCACAGCTGCGGGACAGTGCCGGACTTGGTCCGAAGGACCACACCGGACTTTCCTCGTTGCCTCCCCAGGCGCAAGTGCGGGGAACCCGTTGAGCGCCAGTATGCCACCGCCGACGGGCCGGGACGGTAGCGGTTGGCGCAGCCGAATCCCCCTGGCGGTGGCGATCGCGCCAGGGCGACCAGCGGCGCAAACGATCCCGCTGCCGCCAGGGAGGTTCGCCGGCCTGGTCAAGCGGCCAGAACCAGGGGCTTCTGATCAGAGCCGCAAGGGAAGATGGTCCGATAGAGCTTAGGCTATGGATCCCAATCACCCCTGCTCATCAGATAAAGGAAACACTTGAAGTTGAACGTTCAGAGTCGCTCGGCCTGGCGCCCTGCTGCTTGTAACCCAATGCCATAGGATTGGCGGGCATAAGACGTTTTCATGGTCGATCTCGATGCGCTGACTGCCCTCGACGCCCTGCAATGGTTGCGAACAGGCGAAGAGGTCTGTCGCCGGTTCGCCATGAGTCCGCCGACGGTCAGCAGGAAGTCCCGCAAGTGCCTGGATCTCTTTGGCCTTGATCTGGAGCGGATCCAGGGTGAGTGGCATACGGTCGGTGATGTTTCCATCCTTCTGCTTGAGCGTCGCTTGCATCAAGCGGCCCGCTGGATGGGGCATCGACCACTGCGGCTGGAGGCGACGTACTGGTCGGGTCCGCTGTTGTGCACGCCCACGCCAGAGCGCTGGATCCTGGGACTCTCCAATATTGTGGGCATGCCCAGAAACCTTCAACTGGTGAGGGATCGGATCGTGGATGTCTGCATCTCTGGGCTTCCAGATGTTCCTGCGGCTGATGATCCTGAGCTCACCTCGATGGCTCTGTCGTCGATGCCGGTATTTTTCGTTGTCCAGCCCGGCCATCCACTGATTGGACATTCTGGACTGTCATGGTCTGATATTGCCCAATTTCCAACTCTTGCGCTTCCAGCGAATTCGTACCCCAAGGTTGAAGAGTCTCTGGAGTCCATTGGTCTGTGGAACGATTGTGTCCGCATGTCTCGCTACCGCCGTGATGCCTGGGAAGGGAAGAGCGAAGCGGAGTTGACGATTGGCTACGGAACTCACCTGAGTATGGAGGTCAGCGGCGGCACTCTGGTCAGGCTTCCTTTGAATCTCCCATTCGCATCTGGCGAAGTCATGATTGTCCGCAAAGAGTTTTCAGCACACCCAGAGTTGCTTTCCCTGCGGCAGGTGATCTTGACTCGCCTCAAAACATTTGCGGATCGGTATCCGGATATCAAGCTTCTCCAGGAAACGTAGTTTGCTGTCAGGTGCAAGATTGTTGTGCATGGCGCGGTTGCCTGATGCCTGGACCCGCCCTTTGTTGATGCCGTCATTTTGTACTGTTGGATACATTTGGCGCCCGGGGTGTGTGTCAGGTGCCCCCCCATTTGGCTTATGCGATATCTGAAATATCCTACAAATACCTTTGTGGGGCATGCCTTTCCAGGTATCCTTGTGACAAGATGTATAGACATTCTTCGGCGCCGCTCCATGGTCGGGATCGATTGTCTCGCGGCCTTGGACTGTCTGATCTGGTTGCGAACGGGCAGCAGGGTGGCAGCGAGGCTCAATCTTGATCAATCCAATGTCAGTAGAAATAGCCGCAGATGCGCTGATGTGTTCCGTGTTTCGCTGGAACGGCGAGGTTCTGAATGGCAGCTTGGTGGAGATCTGACGCTGATCAATCTCCAGCGTCATGTTCATCAGCTTGTCAGGTGGCGAGATCATCAACAGCTTCGACTGGATGCCCAACACTGGTCGGGCCCACTCTTGTGTCCATCGCCACCGGGCGGCTGGATTGCTGGAAACTTTGACTTCATGGAATATCACAGGCCTCTCCAGTTGTTGAGAGATCGTGTCATTGATGCCTGGATCGCTTCCTATCCGGATGTGCCAGGACCGGATGATCCAGATGTCTTGGCGATTCCACTGAGTCGGATGCCTGCATTGTTAGTGGTCAAAGAGGGCCATCCTCTGCTTGGTCTTGGTGATCAGGTCGGGTTTGATGACATTGCCTGTTACCCATTCCTGTCTCTGCCAGAGGGTGCATTCCCCGTATTCCAACGTGTTCTTGAAGAATGCGGACTTTGGACAACATTCCCGCAGAGAGGTGTGGAGCCGCCGCCGTCCTGGCGTGGTAAGAGTGATATTGAGGATTTGTTGGTCTGTATTGCAACCCCTCTGACCATGCACCTGTATGGAGATTCGTATCGAGCGCTGCCGCTCAGGCTGCCCGTGCAAGTGGGGGATGCCCTCGTTGTTGGCAAGGAATTTGTGCACACCCCTCAGGTGAAGCTGCTTGCAGCATTGTTGCGGAGGCGCATTGCCACTGTGGCTGCAGACATGGACGAGGTGCTTGTCTTGGATCACCCAACTGCTGGATTCTTGGCCGGTTGTGAGAAGAACTTCGATGGATTATCGGCTGTTTCATACTGAAACAGTCTTCCTTCCTTTTTCTTGCTGTTGCTGTTCCGCTTCCTGGTTGTTCCAGTCGGTTCAGCGATGTTTTCGGCTGCAGCCAGCGTTTGATCCGCCTGGCTGCTCTGCTGTCCCCTGGCGGGCAGCCAGTGTTCAGCCGAAACCCTTGCCGGCATCCTTGGCGACGCAGGCCTGCAGCTGGCGTCGCAGGGCGGCATGGTCGAGGCCCTTGCCGATCAGCACCAGCTGGTTCTTGGGGGCAGCGGGCCAGTCGCTGTCGTCGATCGAGAAGCGCTTGCCGGCCAGGTGGAAGATGTGGCGCCGTTCGCTCTCGTTGAACCAGAGAATCCCCTTGGCGCGGAACACCCCCGGTGGCATCTGGTTATCCAGGAAGTTCTGGAACTTGCGCAGTGAGAAGGGGCCGTCACTCTGGAAGGAGAGGGAGGTGAATCCCTCGATCGCCTGATGGTCGGGGTGGGCGCCGTGATCGTGGCCGTGATGGTCGCTGTGATCGTGGTGATGCTCGTGCCCGTGATCCGGGCTGTGATCAGCGTGGCCGCTGCTGCTGTTGGTGTGTTCGTGGCTGTGATCGTGGCTGTGGACGTGATCCTGGCTGTGAGCGTCAGGCTCTTCGTCATGCACGCAGACGCCGTGGTCGTGGTCGCAGGCGTCGTGGCGCTGCTGGGCGACCACCTTGTCGCTCTCGAACAGCCCCACGCTCAGCAGCAGGGGCAGGGGCACCTCCCCCTTCACCGACCGCAGGATGCGGGCTTCGCTCTTGATGCTTTTCAGCTGGGTCTCCAGCTCGATCAGCCTGGCTTCCGCCACCAGATCGCACTTGTTCAACAGGATCATGTCGCTGTAGACGATCTGGGCGCGGGCCACCTCGCCTTCGAGAATCTCAGCGCCGAAGTTCTCGGCATCCACCAGGGTGATGATCGAGTCGAGGCGGGTGAGATCGCGCAGATCACTGCCCAGAAAGGTCATCGCCACCGGCAGGGGGTCGGCCAGGCCCGTGGTTTCCACCACCAGATAGTCCACCTTCTCGGGCCGCTCCAGGATCCGGTAGACGGCCTCCAGCAGTTCGCCGTTGATCGAGCAGCAGATGCAGCCATTGCTGAGCTCCACCATGTCTTCGCCGGTGGCCACGACCAGTTCGTTGTCGATGCCGATCTCGCCGAACTCATTCACCAGGACGGCTGTTTTCAAGCCCTCCTGATTGCTGAGGATGTGGTTCAGCAGGGTGGTCTTGCCGGCTCCGAGGAAGCCCGTCAGGATCGTCACCGGCAGGGCCGTGGCGACCGGGTCCATCACGGCCGCAGGGATCGGGGCGCTGAGGCTGCTGGAGCCGGAGGTGGCGGGAGACATCGGGGCAGGGGCTCTGGAGAAAACGGGAGCGCGAGGCGAGGGGCTGGGGAGGCCGGTGGCGGGCCTTGATGGTCGGCGCCAGTGGGCTTGGCTGGTCAGCGCCGACCATGGCTGGCGGCGTTGCGCTCAGTCTCGCTTCCGGCTGAATCGCTGTTTCGACCTTAGGCAGGCCTGGGGCGAACGCCGGCTCTAAGGGCGACTCAGCGGGGCCCGCGAGGGGGCCGGTGCTCCAGCGGGGGCCTGGCTTGGGGACTCAGGTCCGAGCAGTTTGCTGCCCACCAGCAGGTCCAGCAGCCGATTGGTGGTGGCGGTCAGCTCGTGGATTTCCTGGAGTGTCCTGATCAGCACCGGGCCGCTGTCGCGCATCAGCAGCTGGGCCTGCGCGGTGGCCTGGCGGGCTTCGACGCCGGTGCGATCGGCCTCGCTCAGGGTCTGACGCAGGCGGGGAGCGGTGCTGGCGGTTTCGCGATTGAGGGTGCCCGAGAGCTGGCCCACCCGATCCAGCGTCTGGCGGAAGTCCCCCAGGAGCAGCGGCACGTCCTGGCTGGCCACCCGGTTGGTCTGCCGCAGGGTCTGGCGCAGATCGCCCAGGGCCAGGGGCAGATCCCGGCCGGCGATCTGACTGGTGTGCCGCAGGGTGCGGGAGAGCTCGATCCGGGTCTCGGCCAGATCCAGCAGCACCTGGCGTAGATCGAGCGAGGGCTGGTAGGCCAGGGTGAGTTCGGGCTCGCTCCCGGCTCGCCGTTCGGATCCGGTGCTGGCCAGGGGCTGGCTGGCCAGGGGCTGGGGGGTGAGGGCGATGTAGCCGTCGCCCACCAGGCCGTCCTGGTTCTGATAGGCGAGGCTCTTCGGACCGATCAGGCGCCGATAGCGCTCGTCGATGCGCAGCTCGATCGCCACCGTGGCGTCGCTCTGCAGGTTCAGTTCGGTGATGCGGCCCACCGGCAGCCCTGAGAGCTTCACCACCATGCCGGGCCTGAGGCCGTCGGCCCGCAGGGTGCGCAGGTGAACCCGGAAGCTGCGCTCGCCCCAGTGCTGTTCGCGGCCGACGCCGACCAGAAGCATCAGCAGCAACAGGCTGCCGCTGCCCAGGAACAGCCAGCCTTCGCCGAAGCGCAGGACGTGGAGGGAGCGTCTCAACCGCCGCTGAAGTGGCTGGGACTCAGGGCCAGGATCCATAGCATTTTCAGGGCCAGTACCAGGGCCATGGCGTGCAGGATGGCATCGGCGGTCACCTCGGCCGAGAGATGGCCGTGCCGCTGGGCTCGCCGGCCCTCCCAGAGGCCGAGGGCGGCGGTGCTGCCCAGAAAGATGCCTGAGCGTGCCATGGCCTCCAGCAGGGACCACGGTTCGATCGTGGCCATCAGATCGCGCCACTCGCCGAACAGGTCGGCGCGCGGTGTCATCAGCATGCCCATCAGCAGCACCACCACCAGAAACAGATTGAACAGCAGGGCACCCACCACCGCGGCGGACAGCACCGAGCGCCACCAGACCTTGGCTCCGGGACTGCGAGAGCGCTCCAGCCACTGAGGCATCAGTCGGGTCAGGGCCAGCAGGGTCACCACCAGCGGGCCCAGCAGCTGCAGCACCGTCTGGGCCAGCAGTTCAAGGCTGAAATCGCTGCTCTGGTGCAACGGGCCCACCAGCAGCCGGATCAGGCCGGCGCCGAAGGCGATGCCGCCGAGCAGCACCAGGCCGGCGCAGTGCAGACCATCCCGTTCGATCGTGCGCAGCAGGTTGGCGGGGGGGTGGGCCATCGCCTCAGCCTCGGCGGCTGAGCTGGCCTTGCCGTTGCTTCGCTCTGAATCTGCTCAGCGATGGCTGCAGGCCGCAGCCATCACCGCTGGCTCTGGCGCTGGGGCTGAACCGGCTGGCTGGCCCCGGCCTGTGAACGCTCAGAATGACCCCATTCCGATCCGGATCCCGGCCATGGCCCAGCTCAGCGACTCGATCAACGCCGGTGATCTCGACCTGCTGCGCCTGCTCTGCTGTGTGGCCTGGTGTGACGGTGAGGTGTCGCCGGAGGAGCGGCGATTGCTGGAGGTGCTGGCGCGCCGCTACTTCATGGCCGATGTGGGGCTGCCGGAGGCCGCCGATGCGGTGGCGGAGATGGTGGCCGGGGCGATGGGCGTGGAGCTGATTGATGAGCTGGCACCGCGGTTCCGAGGCCACGATGAAAAACAACTCGCCCTCAAGCTGGCCTACATGGTGATCCGCGTCGGCCGCAATCTCGGCGACACCTCCTCGATCAATGAGCGCGAAAAGATCGCCTATCGGCGCCTGGTGGAGGGGCTGGGCCTGCCCCAGGGCGAGGTGGAGGAGGCGGAGTGGGCTGCCGAACAGGAACTCAAGAAACACACCAATCTCTTTGCCGTGCTGGCCAGTCGCTTCGCCTCCCTGGGAGCCTGGCCCACCGACACCCTGCTGGACATGCCGGGTGGCATGCGCCTCTGAGGCGCTTGCGCCCTGACCCTGCAGGCCGCTGTCGCCGGGCCGTTCAACGGCTGGCCGTTCAACCTCTGGCCCTTCAACATCCGGTCCGTTCATCAGCGGTCGGGCGTCCAGAGGGTGCAGAAGGCCACCGTGTCCTCTCCCTTGCTGAGGGTGCTGCAGCCCACGTTGGTCGCCCTGGGCCGCTCCAGCAGGATCGCTCGGTGCACCGGCGAGGACAGCCACTCGTCCACCACCTGTCTGGGATCCCAGCCCCGCACTGTGCCGCAGGTGAGCACTTCACTGCTGGGTTTCAGGCCCGCCGCCGTGCCCATGGAGTCCTGGAACGACTGCCAGCGGCTGCGGTCATGGTCACAGCTGGCGCCGGCCAGGATCGATTGCAACACCGGCTTCAGGTAGGCGCGATTGCGGGCCGCCAGCTCCGGTGGCAGCGCCTGCAGGGGAGGGCGACCCTGCTGTTGCCGCAGACCATTGATCGTGGACTGCAGGGCGTTGGCGCTGGGATCGGCGACGGCTGATGGCGAGGGGAAACTCAGGTTGGGGTAGGCCCGCTGCAGGAAGGTCTGCAGGGCCAGCTGATGACTGAGGGGGGTGAGGAAGCCCTGGAACAGCGGCCCGTTGAGAATGGCGGCCACCTCGGCCTCACTGAGCCGGTGGCGATCGCTGACCGTGCCATTGCGGCCCAGATTCACCCGATGGCCACCGAACACGGCGATGGGTCTGGCATCGGCTGGCAGGACCTCGCTGGTCGGCGGCTCCACCATCACCTGGCCTTCGAGCACGGTCAGCTCCGCCTGACCGGTCGCTGTGACGCTGATCAGATAGTTGGTGCCGCGCACGCTCATGCGGCTGGAGCGGGTGCAGCCGTTCTGCGGCCCCGACACCAGCACCTGCCCCTGGTTCAGGAAGAAGCAGTTGGTGCCCAGCTTCATCTGGGAGAAGCGGTTGATGCGGGCCGTGCCGCCGGCTCGAAAGGCCATCTGGGCGCGGCTGTCGCCGGTGCGAACGCGATCCGGCACCTTGGCCCCATCCCGGACCTTGGCCTGCCGCTGCTCGATGTAGAGCTGATTGCCATCGAGGATGTCCTGCACCGTGGCGGCCGGCCCCTGGGCGCTCGAGCCGCTCGCCGTCCCCCCGGCCGAGGGTCGGGCCACCAGCCCAGCGGCAAAGGCCGCGCCGAGGATCACAGGCCAGGGACTCAGAGCCCAGGGACTCCGTAGCCAGGGATTCCGTACCCAGGGATTCCGTACCCAGGGATTCAGTGGTCCGTGCTGCCGGTCGCGAAACAGCGCCTTGACCAGTTTGCGCCATGGGCCTCGCATCCGTTCGCGCAAGGGGCCAGCCATGGGAGTGAGGCTTGGGGGTGAACCATCATTGTCGGCAGCCCATCGGTGTCCGTGCAGGAGCTTTGGACACACCTGGGGCTTCCCCCAGGCAACTGGCTCAGAGGGTAGCTTCGAAGCCGCGTTCCTGGCTGGTTTGATCCCGTGACCCAGGCCTCCGGCCATCCGTTGTTGTTCGGACTTGGGTTTGCCGCCCTGGTGCTGGGCTCCGGTTGTGTGATGCGTCCTGGCCTGGCTCCGCGGGCCGGGGCCCAGCCGGTGAGCTCCCAGCCTGCCGCCAGCTCTGCAGTCATGCCACAGCTGAATCCGAGCGTCGCCACTCCAGCTGCCGCCGGTGCGCCGACGCTGGGTCCTGTCACCACCCCGGTGCCACCGGCAGCGGCGCCCGGCGATTCAGCCCTGCCTGCGGCCAGCTTGCGCTACCCCCTGGTGCCCAGCGATCCCGGCGCCATCGCGGCGCTGCTGGCCTCCCTGGAGCCGGCCCTGCGCTCGCCGGCCACCGCCGAGGCGGACCTGGCGATCCTGGGCCATCAGCAGCAGGTGATCTACCGGGTGCTGGCCTACCGCCAGGAGCTGGCCCAGCGGGTGCGAGCCCAGCTGCCAGCGCGCTGGCAAGGGGTGTTCGACCATCACCTGGCGGCCCGGCGCGAGTTCATCGCCATGCATCCGCAGCGGCAGCGGCCTGCGCAGTTGCCCGCCTGGCGCATCATCCAGCCGGAGCCGGCCGCCAATCTGCTCGGCTATTACCGCGAAGCCGCCGCCGCCACGGGCATTCCCTGGCAGGTGCTGGCGGCGGTGAATCTGGTGGAAACGGGGATGGGCCGTATCGACGGCATCTCCGTGGCCGATGCCCGCGGGCCGATGCAGTTTCTGCCCAGCACCTGGGCTGAGCCGGGCATCGGCAACGGCACCGACATCCGCGACCCCCGCAGCGCCATCTTCGGCGCGGCGCGCTACTTGGTGCGCCGGGGTGGCTTGAAGGACATCAGCAAGGCCCTGTGGGGCTACAACAACAGCGACCACTACGGTCGGGCCGTGCTGCACTACGCCGCCCTGCTGCGGGAAGACCCCGCCGCCTATGCCGGCCTCTATCACTGGCAGATCCATTTCGCCTCCAGCGCCGGTGATCTCTGGCTGCCACCGGGCTACGACGAACCCAGGCCGATCGCGGTGGCGCTCTGGCTGGCCAAGATGCCGGCCGGCCAGCCGCCTGCGGGCTCCTCGGGGTACTGAGCTCAGGCGGCCGCTCTGGCGGCGGCACCCCAGTGCTTGTGGGCCGTATCGGCAGCGAGCACCAGCAGGGTCGAGAGGCCCATGGCTGGCAGCCAGGCGGCCGGGAACGGCGCATTGCCGAACGCCGCGGCCAGGGCTGGAATCAACACCAGGCAGCCGGCCACCAGGGGCTCGCTGGCCAGGCCGAGCCAGAGCAGGCGATTGGGTGTTCTCAGCTGTTTCCAGAACGGCTGCTGATCGCTGCGACAGGCCAGCAGGGCCCCCATCTGGCCGGCCACGATCAGGCAGAAGGTGACGGTGGTGGCCTGCTGCTGAATCGCCAGCACCGCGGCCGGGGCGGTGTGGTGCAGCAGCTGGGGGGCCAGCTGTTGCAGCTCCGCCAGGCCGATGCCGTGGTGCCGCCAGACCAGCAGGTACCCGGTCATCGCCGTGAGGGCCTCCGCCAGCCCAAGCACCAGGTAGGAGCGCATCATCACGGCCCGATCCAGCAGGGGCTGACCCCGGGGCCGGGGCGCCAGGCGCATCACGCCCGGCTCCGGCGATTCGGCACCCAGTCCCAGGGCCGGCAGGATATCGGTGCCCAGATCCACCGCCAGGATCTGCAGCACCGTCAGGGCTGCCGGCAGTTTCAAGGCCACCATGGCCAGGAACGGCGCCGCTTCCGAGACATTGGCGACCAGGATGTAGGTGATGAACTTGCGGATGTTGTTGACGACGCCCCTGCCGTAGTGAATGGCCGCGACGATCGTGGCGAAATTGTCGTCGAGCAAGACGATATCGGCGGCTTCCCGGGCGACATCAGTGCCGCTGATGCCCATGGCCAGGCCGACATCGGCGGCCCTAAGTGCCGGGGCGTCGTTGACGCCGTCACCGGTGACGGCCACCACTTCGCCGAGGGCGCGGTAGGCCTGCACGAGTCGCAGCTTCTGCTCCGGCGCCATGCGGGCGAACACGAGCCGATGGCGATATTTGAGCAGCTGGCGCAGCTGCAGATCGCTGATCAGATTGAGGGTGCCGCCATCGATCACCCGCACCGGGTCGGCCTGATCACCCTGGTGTCCGAAGCTGCCGCCGTCATGCTCGGGCGCATCCAGCAGGCCGATCTGGCGGGCGATCGCCTGGGCGGTGAGTCCGTAGTCTCCGGTCACCATCGTCACCTTGATGCCCGCCTCCTGGCACTGGCGAATGGCGTCCGCCACCTCCGGGCGCGGTGGGTCGTAGAGCCCCAGCAACCCGAGAAACAGCAGCCCGTTTTCCAGCGCCTCCGGCTCCGCAGTCCGCAGGGTCTCATCGCCGGGCCGGATCGCCACGGCAATCACCCGATAGCCCTTGCGGGCCAGAGCGTCGTTGGCCTGCACCACCTGCTGTCGCATCGCCTCATCGAGCGGGATCGGCCCTGCCGCTGTGATCCAGCCGCCGCAGCTCTGCAGCACTTCCAGCGGTGCCCCCTTGGTGATCGTCAGCAGGGGCCTGGCATCGCCAACCAGAGCGATGGAGGGTGTCATCGCTATCGGTAGGTCGTCATTCCCCGGCGACCACTCCACCAGCACCGTCATGCGGCGGCGGTGGGAGTCGAAGGGGATTTCGCGCTGGCGCCGGTGGTGCTGTTGCAGCTCCGCCGGGATCAGCCCGGCGGCGGCAGCGGCCAGCAGCATCGCTGTTTCGGTGGGATCGCCGATGGCGCGCCAGGGGGCCTCGGCCTCGCGGCCGGTCGACGCTGTCGGTTCGCGCTCCAGGCGGGCATTGCTGCAGAGGGCAGCGCAGCGCAGCA
The DNA here is from genome assembly GCA_903823115.1 of uncultured cyanobacterium. Classification (GTDB taxonomy): domain Bacteria; phylum Cyanobacteriota; class Cyanobacteriia; order PCC-6307; family Cyanobiaceae; genus Cyanobium. The sequence continues at coordinate 3,730 of CAIJRN010000050.1, read as the reverse complement.
GCAGCGGGTTGAGCCGATCCGCCTGGGGCGAAGTGCACTCGGGCAGCCAGGTCTGCTCCACCGCCATGCGATTGCTGGTCAGGGTGCCGGTCTTGTCACTGCAGATCACGCTCACCGAGCCCAGGGTCTCCACCGCCGAGAGGCGCCGCACCAGGGCCTGGCGACGTGCCATGCGCTGCACATTCAGGGCCAGGGTCAGGGTGACCTGGGGCAGCAGGCCTTCGGGCACGAAGGCCACGATGATGCCCACGGCGAACACCAGGCTTTCCATCGGTGCCATGCCGACGAACAACACGCTCAATCCGAAGCTGATCAGCCCGGTGGAGAGTGCGATCACGGTGATCGTGTGCACGATGCGCGCCACCTGCTGCTCCAGGGTGCTCACCGCCCTGCGGGTGCCGGCGGCCAGATGGGCCACCTGGCCGAATTCGGTCTCGGCACCGGTGGCGTAGACGATCGCCTCGCCGCGACCGGAGGCGATGGCACTGCCGGCCAGCACCAGGTTCGGGCGTTCGGCACTGGCGATCCGCATCCGGGCCGGATCGCTGGCCACGGCCTCGGCATGGCGGGCCACCGGCAGGGATTCGCCGGTGAGCACCGAGAGATCGAGGCAGAGATCGTGGGCGACCACCAGGCGGCAATCGGCCGGTATCCGGTCGCCCTCTTCCAACAGCAGCCGATCGCCGCTGACCAGCTCCTCGGCATTGAGAAAGCCCAGCTGGCCGTCGCGCCAGGCCTGCACCTGCCGGGGCAGGGAGCGGGTCAGGGCGGCCAGGGTGCGCTCCGCCTGGAACTCCTGCCAGAACGAGAAGACACCGTTGATCAGCACCACCGACCAGATGGCCCAGCCCAGCTGCGGGGTGCCGGCGGCGAAGGCCAGGGCGCCGGCGATCCAGAGCAGCAGCGCCATGAAATGCACCATCTGATCGAGGAAGCGCAACAGCAGCGGCCGGCGTTTCTGGGGCGGCAGTCGGTTGGCTCCATAGCGGAGCAGGCGCCGGTGGGCCTCGGCCTGGCTCAGCCCCTGGGGATCGCTCTGCAGGGCGGCGTAGACCTGCTCGACCGGCAGGGACCAGATCGGTTGGCTGGCGGAGAGTTCCATCCGCTCAGGGCCGCACGGCTCGGGCGCGGACAGCTCCGGCATCGCTGATCAGCTGCGTCATGGCGGCAGGAGCCAAGGCATCGATTCGGGATTTCTGCAGGCTAGGGATGGCGACCTGGCGCGATCCAGGCCTCAGCGGTTGTTCACACGCTCGCCTCGATCTGCGGGAGTGGCCAGCTCCTGCGCGCCGACCAGCAGCTGGGCTGGGCACGCCTGGCTGGGCAGTGCAACCGGATGTGCCGTGCATCCCTGAGCGGGGATTTGCCCGTCGCAGACTGTCGCTGGAGATACCGGTGGTAGCTGAGATGGCTTTGGGACATGGGGCGGGATGCGATCTGGCAGCAGCGGGCCTGGCCGCAGGCGACACGATGTGGCGCCGGGCTGCTCGGGGGCTGAGCTGCAGCCGGCTGGTTGGCGGGGGTCTGGCGCTGCTGGGCGGTGGCGGCCTGCTGCTGGCTCCAGCCCTGGCGGCGCCGGTGTCGTCCAGGGCGCTTGGGCCCATCGCCTCTGGGCCTGTGGCCTCCGGGGCTGTGGTCTCCGGGGCGCAGCCAGCTGGGTCGCCAGCGGTGCGGGCGCTGAGCGCCAATCCGGCGCCGCCGCTGCGCTTCGTGCTGATCCCCAAGCTGCCCCATCCCTGGTTTGACCTGGTGCACCAAGGGGCGCTGGAGGCGGCGGCCAACCTGGAGCGCCAGACGGGCCGTCCGGTGCGCATCGAGTACCGGCCACCCGCCAAGGCCGATGTGGCCGAGCAGGCCGCGATCCTGGCGGCGGCGATTGCCAGTCGTCCCAGCGGCATCACGATCGATCTGCTCGATGGCCCCCGGCTCAGGTCCCTGCTCGAGAAGGCGATCCGGGCGCACATTCCGCTGACGGTGTTTGATTCCGTCGGTCCGGAGGGCCTGGCCCTGCCCAGCATCGGCAATGACTTCTGCCTGCAGGCCCGCATCGGCTCCGAGCGCCTGGTGCAACTGCTGGGCGGTCAGGGTGAGGTGGCGATCCTGCAGGGGGTGCCGGCGGCCCCGAACCATGCGATCCGGGTGCGCTGCCACCGGGAGGTGTTCGCCGCCCATCCCGGCATCAAGGTGGTGGCCACCCCGGCCGACAACGACAGCATCGCCGAGGCCGAGCAGCAGGCCCGGCTCACCATGGCGGCCCATCCGGCCCTGCGCGGCTGGGTCACGGCCGATGCCGGCGGCGCCATCGGCATCGGCCGGGCCCTCAAGAGCCTGGGGCTGCAGGGCAAGGTGAAGGTGGTGGGGATCGATGATCTACCCGAAACCATGGAATTGATCCGGCAGCGGGTGGTGGATTCCACCGCCGCCACCCGGCCCCGGGCCCAGGGTTACTGGGCTGTGGTGGCGCTGTGGCAGCTGGGCCTGGGGGCGCCGACCATGGAGCGATTCAACACCGGAATCCTGGTGGAGAAAGGGCCGGAAAACTAGTCGGCATGGCGGCAATGTGTCCGGCGGCCTTAGGGCCCTCACTCGGATCTTTCGAGGCTTGGTTCGTTGGCCTGTTGGAGGCTGACGGCGAAGTCTGAATGGGGACTGTGGAGCCGCTTGAGGCCCTGGATCTGCTGCTTGGGCTCGGCAAGGGCAAGCAGGAGGCCAGCCCAGCCGGGCTGGATCGCAGGGGGCATCATGGAACCAGTCGTGCGGTGGCCCGTGCCCGATTCCGATCGACAGCCCGAAGCTGCTGCCGCCCCTGTCCAGCCAGGCCCCGGCCCCGCGAACCCCGCGACGCCAGCCCCGGCCGTGGCTCAAGGGCCAGCTGGGCGCCAGGGCGGCTGGCCGCTGCCGGTGAAAATCCTGTTGGCGGCGGTGGTGCTGGGCTTCGTCTGGTCGCCGTTCCTGGCGATGTTGATGCGCCTCTCCAACGTCAACCCCGATCTGGCCCCCAGTGGCCAGCCGCTCGGCAGCCCCGATCTGGTCCCCTCACCCCTCACTCCGGGCGGGGCTCCCCCGGCAGGCGGCCGACGATCCCCAGCTCCCAGCCCTTGATGATCCGGTAGATCGTCGGCACCACGAACAGGCTGAGCACCGTGGCCACCAGCAGGCCGCTGAACACCACGGTGCCGATGCTGATGCGGCTGGCGGCGCCGGAACCACTGGCGAACACCAGCGGCAGGAAGCCCGCCAGGGAGGCGAAGGCGGTGAGCAGGATCGGTCGCAGGCGCGCCACGGCGGCGCCATGGATCGCCGCATCGAGGCCCTGGCCTTCGCGCAGCCGCTGGTTGGCGAACTCGACGATCAGGATGCCGTTCTTGGCCGCCAGACTGGCCAGCACCAGCAGGCCCATCTGGCCGTAGACATCAAGCGCCAGACCGCGCAGGGCCAGACCGGAGATCGCCCCCAGCAGGGCCAGGGGCACCGTGACCAGGATGATCAGCGGATCGAGGAAGTTTTCGTACAGGGCCGCCAGCACCAGGGCCATCACCAGGATGCCGAGGGCGAAGACGCGCACGTTGCCGCCACCGGCGCGGGTCTCCTCCCGGGCCAGGCCGGCCCATTCCAGGCTGATGGCATCGCTGTTTCGGCTCTGCTGAACCGCCTCCAGCAGCGCCATCGCCTGGCCGCTGCTCACGCCCGACCTGGGCAGGGCGCGGATGCTGATCGAGCGCACCAGCCG
>CAIJRN010000049.1 GCA_903823115.1 uncultured cyanobacterium | reverse complement strand
GGTGATCACGTGGATGCCCAGCTCCTCTGAAATCCGGGCCACGCTCTGCCTGTGCGGAGGGCTCATCCGCCTTTTCACATCAGCCTTGACGGCCTCGCTGTATCCGCGCATTGGTCATGTCCTCAAGCCCCCGGGTATACGGATGAGAGGGGTGACATCTTTCCTGAACCGGGGGGAGGTCAACTCACAGCTGCACTCACTGAAGCTGCCTGACGACTGATCTCAGATCAGGACACAGGCCCCTGGACTTACACCACTCCAAGGGACGCTGCCCTCTCCAGCACCAGCCTTGCCTGATGAGGCTATTGCTCAGCAAATTTCTTCAGTCATAAAATCCTGGGGACAAAACATATTCGCTACATTGTCCATGCTTTCTAATTGCTCTGCTCTGTTGTCAATGACTATCCAAGCGTCTCTCGCTGCATAATTCTCAATCGTATCTGGCTGTCATCGATGACATAGATTTTAGGAAACTTTTTTTGGCCGTCAACCATTAAGTCGTCTTCTGATAAGACATAGCTCTGATCCCTATTTCGAAGCAAGAAGACTAATTTCATGCCTTTTAGATGTTCCGGTATCTCCGCATTCCAATCGAATTCTACATGGACAGGATTTTTGGATTTTCCTTGAGTGAATAATTTCCCCTCGTTTCGACCCAATAAATCAGCACCAGCTGCCAATAAGCCAAAAAGCAAAACCATGACCAGCAAACGTGGCAACAGATAAAGCTCTGCAATCTTCATGATTGATACTTGGTTTTGGATTAGGACAAACATCACAAGTAGCATCAAAATACATATCAAGATGTATGCAAAACGCATTGCAGCATCAGCTTGCCAGGCCAATAAACCACACAATATGCTAAATATTAATAGCAATGCGTTGCCTTGCAATAGGCTCCTTTTTTTGACACCTCCACCTCCTGAACTTTTTAGAAGCAAGTAGGAGGCGGAAACGGCGATAAGGACCGGAAGAATTGTATTTCGAAAGTAAAAATCTGATGTGAGATCTAGCCAGTCAATGCTTATGCCAAACTCTTGAAAAAAGGCAGCATTATACTTCCATCCAATATAGTAGATAGACCCCAGCAGTATTGCCGTGATCGTTGCCGGTTCGATGTATTTCGATGCTTTATCTAAGGCGCTGCCAGCTTCAGCCTTAATGAAATCACCCCCCACTGCAGGATTTTTATTTGCCATCGCTCGCCCCGCTGACTTGCTCTTTGCATTTTAGATCATAAAGCAGATGCGTTCTCGCCAAAGGGGGACGCTTTGTATTGCACTAAATGCTTCGTGTTTGCATCATTGCGCTTATCGATTTTAGCCCTAAAAATCTGACTTGAGCCAGGCTTCCTCGTGTTCATCGCTAGCAAATTTAAGGCACGGGTGCAAGTTCAATGAAATGATAATATGCAGCCCAGGAATTAGCAGACAGGAGATAATGTAGCTCCTTTCGAAGTCGTTCCATGGTCCTTGGTCGTCAGATGCCGCCGCTGGTGCTCACCGACGACGAGGTTCGGCAGCTACGAGTCATAGCTAACTCTCGCTCTTATCCCCATTCACTAGTGCGGCGTGCGCAGATCGTGCTGGCTTGCGGAGCTGGTGAAAACAACACGGCCATTGCCAAACGGATGAACCTGACGGGCATGATCGTGGGCAAGTAGTGGCGCGGGCGTTACCGGGATCTCGTCCTGGGGGGTTTGCACGACGAGTTCAGGCCGGGGCGGCACCGCACCTATGAGGATGACTAGGTGGCCAAGGTGATCAACCGGGTCCTGCATTGAAATCCCTCGGATGGCACCAAGCAGTGAACGGCTCGCTCCTTGACGGCCACTACGGGGGGTCTACAAGAGCATAACCCACCGCTGGCTGCAGATCTTTTCGCCGCAACCGCACCGTCAACAATCATTCAAGTTCTCCAACGATTCTTTCTTTGTTGATGATATAAGAGACAAAGCCGATCCTAACTCAAGCCGCCAGATAAGACAGTCGTGCTCTGTGTTGACGAGAAAACACAGATCTAGGCCATGGACCACACCCAGCCTCTACTGCCTGTGGGTCTGGGCTATGTCGAGGGCGTCACCCACAATTACATCCGCCACGGCACCACCACGCTGTTTGCTGCCCTTGACGTAGCCACCGGTGCGATGATCGCCGAGTGCAAGCCCAGGCACCGCCACTGCGGATGGAGCAGCTCTGCGTCCATGCCCTGCTGGTGCAGCTCTACGCCAGGCAACTGGTAGCTGAGGGAGTGATCCCGCCGGTGCCAGGCGCGAAGGGATTCGGTGGCGGGGGGAAGTCAGCCAATAGCTCCTCGGGCGATGAGGTGAAAGCACCGATCTGGCTGGGGAAGAACTACCAGCTGCAGCGCCAGACAGCAGGTTCGTCCGACACCACCAGCGGTGGCTGGCAGCGGGGCCACTGGCGCGCCCTCTCACCGCTGGTGGGCCCGGTGGCGGCACCAATGGAATGGGTGGAGCCGGTGCTGGTGGGGTGAGAGCGAAGCTCTGCTGGGTTCTCCCTACTCTTTATGGAGGATTATCGGCTCCCTGTAACCCGTGGCGGGATCCAGCTCCCGGCTGAAAGACCAGGCGGGCAGCAGGGCCACCAGCACCTCTGCGGTAGTGCGCACCTTGGAGCCAAAAGCGAGATGGCCGCCGCTTAGCTGTCCATCGGCTGCAGCCAGGCTGATGTGGAGGTGGGCGCGATCGGAGGTGAGACTGCCTGCCAGCGTGATGATCTCCAGGTCGCCCTCGAGGATGGTGAGCTCCTCCTGGCCGGCAAGCCGGCGCGGGGCAACCGACAGGCTGCCGATGCCACTGAGAACCCAAGCGGCCTGTTCCCCTTGGTCCGCCAGCACCTGCTCCAGGCCCAGCCTCAGGTCTGTTCCTGGCGCCAGGCGAACCGGCAGCACTCTCGTGGCCTCGGCCAACCCCTCACTCCTCCTCGATAGCCCCCAGGGGGATGAGCTTGATCTGCTTGCGCCCCAGCTTGATCTCAAACTCATAGCCAGGCTCCAGGCCCAGCTGGGCGGTGTAGGCCCTGCCCACCATTAGGTTGCCGTTGAACTGCACCTTAGTGGCGTAGCTCAGGCTGCGACCAGGACGGCCCTTGCCGCCACTGCTGCCGGCGCCGAAGTTCATGCCTTTGGCCTCCAGCAGGGCCTCATAGAAGGCGGTGAAGTTAAGGCGCTCGGTGCCGTCCTTCTTGGTGCTGACATAGCCAGCGGCACGAACCAGATCCGATTTGGAGCCGTCGCTGAGTTCCTTGACCTTGGCCAGTAGTTCAATTCCAGTCAGCATGGTGAACAGGGGAAAGTTATTTCACTACCCTATTGCCATCGTTGATGGTCATGTGGTCGAGGTCTCGATGAATCCTGCACGGCTTGCCGTACCTGCCCCTCAAAAGCTTGGTCGAGGTCATGGTGCTTTAGCTCTTCACGGCTGAGGTCTTCCACCAGATCGTAGAAGCGGATCTCGAACCATTCCCGAAACACTGCAAAGGTTCTCGGGCTGGGCCATAGCGCTGGATCTCGGCACCAGGACTGCAGTTCTGCCTCAAAGATTCGTTCGTAACTGTCTTCCAGGACCACGATGGCTTCGATGTCGTCCTCATAGGCCGGCAGCAGGCAGAGCCCTTCTGCTTGGCCTGACTGGCAGTGGCTGAGGGCTGTCAGCGCAAGCTTTCACAGGCTTCCCCATCGCCGTTGCTGTCGAGATAGCTGTGCCCCTGGTGCAGCAACTCCTGGGCACGGGCATAGGAGCCGATCTCTTTGCAGCGGTAGCGGCGGCCGCCGGGGGTGGTGCCATCGGGGATGACAGCGTTACGGCGCCCCCGGCGGAAATCCCAGGGACGGGTGATGCCGCCTTCCGCCTGCCAGACCCCATAGCGATGCCGGCTGGCCCGGTATTCGGCATCGAGGTACTCCTTGGCACCACAGCCGCCGAGGTACTGCCGGTAGGCAAAGGCCTGGCCGTCTTCCACCAGCACCAGATTGATGTTGATGTCACTGATCACCTCGGCCACGGTGCGGCCGTAGCGGTCGATGGTGTGGGGAAGGATCGTGACCTCTCGTCCCTTGGCCAGACGGCTCTGCAGATAGCTGCGCGACTGCTGCCCGTAGGGGCTCTGCGCCATCTCCGGCGCGTCGATGCAGGCCAGGCGGATGGTGATCGGCAGGCCCTGGCGGCTGACGCGCAGGGTGTCGCCGTCGCCGATCGACAGGATCGTGGCTCGGAACTCGGTAGCTGGTGCTGCTGCTGCGGGCCAAGGAGCAGCGCTGGGGATACTGGCGGCGATCGCCAGGAGCAGCAGGAGCTGCGACTTCAGGAGTTAGGGCACGGGGATACCCCAGGGCAGGCAACCAACAAGCCTGACAGCCCTGCGGCCTGGCTGATTCATCCATGCGATGTCTGCATGAATCTGCTGCCAACCACAAAGGCAGGGCACTCTGGAAGGGTTGATGGAGTCGCGATGCTTGTGCGCTGGTTCCAACTGACTACCGCGTTGATTGCGTCCGTGACCGTTGCAGCCAGCGGTGGCGCCCTGGCCCAGCAACCGGTGCGCCCTCTGCCGAGGGTCGGTGGCTGCCCACTGGGCTGCTTCAGCTTCGGTTTCTACTGCGTGAAAAATCGCTTAATACCATGGCTTTTCGCTTCCGCCGTTCTGCCCGACTGGGGCCTTTGCGTTTCAACTTCGGCAAGGGAGGGCTCAGTTCGATCTCCGTGGGGGGTCGCGGGGCGTCGTTCAACATCCCGGTGGCGCGCAGCGGCGGTCCACGCACCACGGTGGGCCTGCCGGGCACCGGCCTGAGCTGGAGCATGGAGCAGACGCCCGATCGGCCTGTGGCGATTCCGGCGGGTGCGGCCCAGGGGCTGCCCAACAGCCGCCGCCTCAGATCCGGTCAGCTTGAAAGCCTCAAAGCTGAACTGCTGGCGGTGCTGCACCAGCAGCTGTTTTCGCCCGGTTCCACCGGCCAGCAGCTCTGGGAGTTGGGCTTGGTGAGCCGCCTGCTCGCCGATGGTTCTCTTGGTGCACGGCCGACCGGGCTGCTGGCAGTGATCGAAACACCGGAGGCGATGCAGGGTTATCTGTTGCGGGCCCAGAGCCAGGACGATGTGAAACGCCGTGCTCACCGCTGCGTTGAGGCGGCCCAGGAAGCGGCGCGGTTGGTGAACGCCCGGGGCTGGCTGGTTGCTGCCAACCAAGCCGGTTGACCGGTACACATTTCAAGATCCTTTATCCCCTCTATCCCCCTCGGTTTGTCATGGGTTCTTCTGTTCGCGCCAGCTGCCCCTGCGGGAATCAATCGTCCTCCCTCATTGGTGGAGGAATGGCAACCTTCGGAGTCGAGTGCCGCTTCCCGTTCTTGTGTCGATCTTGTTCAAAGATGGTCACCTGTAATGCCCTCTCCAGCTCCCCCAAATGCCCAGAATGCAAGTCCAAAAATGTCATCGCCTATAACGACCCGATCCTTTGCGCTGACAAGGGGAGCGAGGACGTCGTCGACTGGTCTCCCAAAGGGCCGGACGGGCCCTGCTATTCGCTGAACAATGGGAAGTACTACTGCCCTTCCTGCCATCAGCACACCCTTGTTTTCGAAAGAGGAGGCATGATGTGGGACTGATAAACTACTGCGCACGTTCGTAGGGATTGCCTGTGGAGCCAATGTGCAAAGGCCACAGACCTGGTCGAAGACAAAAGGCCATGGGCAATACGATCAACATAAAATTTGCCCATCGCAGAAAGTCAAGACATCTCCTATTTCGTCCTCCCAGGATTTATCGCTCCGAACTCAAGTCTTGCCGCCGCCCATCCCGTGAAGGGAGCACGATCCAACCTTCCTGAGATCCAGCCGGCGCACAAGCTCATAGGGCGGGCCCCGCCCCCCTCCGGCGAGGGCCGTTCCTATTGGGCACTGATCATGAGGTCAGCCATCGGCACCGATCAGGCTTCTGCGCTGTCGGTTGCATTTTCAGGCTCAAACAACGGCCCCAGTGGCACCACATCCAGTTGACCCTGCTCCGTCACCTGCAGCCCCGGCGGGTTGGGTTGCTCCGGCCCGAACACCTGGGGTGGTGGGGCTTCCGTTCCAAGCGTCAGCGGGTTCTGGCGGTAACGATGGCGTGGCATGGGGGTAACGCATCGAAGCTGCCTGCAGCATGGAATGGCCGTTCGACCTTGCAGGTGCTCATCTCCTTCTTGGAGACCAGAAGCTCAGCCCCTCAGCAGGTTGCTGTTACAGCTTGGTTGCTTTGGCGCTGCGGCCATCCGTGAGCAGCTCCAGTGCCGAAGCGCCAGCCCAGCCGCGGAGCAGCAGCGTTCGCCAAGGCGGCAAAGGCTCAGTTGCTGGGATCGCTGTCTGCCGCACCGATCAGAATTTCCTACAGGCTGTCAGGCCCATTGCTCATGACTCACGCTTCTGAGCCGTCGGTGAGCAGCGTGAGCGGCAGGTGGCCGCTTTTCACCCAAATGGTGCAGCCCTGCTCGCTGCTGGGCTGGTGTGCACTACCAGGGGGCTGACGCAGCCAGCTGCCGGCCGGATAGCTGCCGTGATCGTCCTGAAACACCCCCTCGAGCACCAGGATTTCCTCGCCGCCGGGGTGGCTGTGGTGCGGCACCACCGTGCCGGGTGCCAAACGTCTGAGGTCCACGTTCTCGCTGCCCCAGTGGTGCAAAGGCAGCAACGCCAGTCCCGCCACGGGGCCGGGATGCCAGGAGCCTTGGCGGCTGTCGATCACCAGTCGATGCTGATCGGCCGGGTGCATCTGCTGCAGCTTGACCAGCAACGTGCAACCGCTTGCGCTGTAGGGGGCATGGTCCGAGTCGGCGGGATTGCGCAGGTAGGTGCCAGCTGGATAGTCCCCCAACTCATCGGAGAAGGTGCCCTGGAGAACGAGGATCTCCTCGCCGCCGGCATGGCTGTGACGCTCAAAGCGACTCCCCGGTGCATAACGCACGATCGAAGTGGCGCGGGCCACTTCACCGCCACGGCGATCCAGCATCCGCCGCTCCAACCCGGCCATCGGGGAAGGCGTCCACGGCAGGGCGGTGGTGTCCAGCGTGATGCGCTGCTCGAGATCGGCGTGGAGGTCCATGGCTGTGATTGTGCTCAGTCCCGAGCTGGTGCCTGGGGCGGTTGCCACTGCGGGGTTGTGGGCTGCCAGCCCAGTTTGCGTTTCTCGCTCCAGAGCTTGAGGGCCGCCTCGCGGCTGAGCTCCAGCCGCTTTTTCAACAGCGGCACCGGTTGACCTGGCAACAGCTCCCCCACGGTGACCTCCAGCCGTTGGGACCAGCGATCCCAACGGCTGGGCCGGAAGTGCAGCACCTGGCGACCGTCGCTGATCCAGGCCTCTTTGGGCGACAGCGGCGGCCGGTTGCTGCTGCTGTTGGGCATTGGGTGGCGCTCAGGCCACCTCGGGCGCCCAGCCCCGTTGCCTCACCATGTCGTCCGTCCAGCCCTGGCAGCGGCTGGTGAGGTGCTCGCCATGGGCGATCAGGCCCTGATGCAGCTGACAGGTGAGCAGGGGAATGCAGTTCACCCCGGCGTGGTGGCGGAACCAATGGCAGGTCATGCAGACCTTGCGGCTGCGGGTCTTGAGCAGGACGGCCTCGTCGAGATAGAGCCATTCTTCGATGGAGGCCTCAATAGACCCGACCCCTTCGGCCGCCTGCCGGCGTAGACGGACAGCCATACCCTTCCTCAGTGATGCGAACATATGTACTAGCACGGGTCCGTCGCCCTGGCTGTGTTGGCGGCGGATCGCCCTCGGAGTGGCGCCACACCTGCTGGAGCCGATCGAGGCCTATGGCGCCTGCCTGAAGGGTGTCCCATAGGAAGAAGAAGAGCCAGTGATCAACAGGCACCAAAGGCATGCGAGTGGGCTCGAATCTCCTCTTCCTCTGCGATTGCGGTTCAACTCATTTCGTTGAATCGACCTACATAAGCCACAATGAGAGTGGCTTGAGTGGAAGTAATTCTTTGTGCGTCTCTATGTGTTTTGGAAAAGGTGCTACTCAGCCCAACTTTCTCAAGCACTTGGAAATTTGATCTACCCTGATGTCTACAGGTTGAAGCGGCTCAAGGCGTCGATGATCTGGTCTTCGGTGATCCAGCGCTGGTAGATCTGGGCGTGGACGGCCTCGGAGTGGCCCATCATCCGGGCGGAGAGGCTGACCGGGAGGCCGGCGGCCATGGTGCGGATGGCGTAGGCGTGGCGGAGGACGTAGGGGCGGAGGGTGATGCCATCGCGGTGGAGGACTTTGCTGAAGGCCTTGGCAAGAACACGGGCCTCTTGGTGAGGGCGGGGGAGTTCGAGGAGCTGGAACTCGGTGATCCAGTGGCTGGGGCAGGCAGAGCAGATGCGGCTGCCGGTCTTGGTGTTCTCGTCGATCACGGCCAAACCGTCAGGCCGAATCTCGATATGGGCGGCTTCGTGGGGGCGGAGGCCGTAGGCGGCGCAGACCCCCCACATCCAGCGCCAGTGGGGGAGCTTGATCCGGGACCAGGCCTCCTCGATCTCGGTGTCGGAAGGGATGTCGCGGGGGATCAACTTGGCGACGCCGTAGCCCCGGCAGGCGGCGCGGGCCTTGGGGAGCTCAAGGCCCAGGGACTCACCGATGCGGCAGAGCGTGCTGCCCTGGTCGTAGCGGCCGGCGCTGCCCTCGGGCATGAGGCGGATGATGCGCAGCAGGACGGCCTCGGTGACCGGGCCGGAGGGCGGCATTTTCTTGAGGGCGGGGGCCCACTGCTTGGCCCAGGCGTAGGAGCCGCGCTCGGGGGAGGCCCGGTACTTGGTGGCGTGGAGCGCTTTGGCGTGGGCCAGGAAGGTGTCGACGGTGAGCTGGCTGGCGTCCTCGGGTGGCTGCTCGGTCCAGTCGGCCCAGGCGAAGGTGCTGCGGCGGCAGTCGAGGCTGAGCTTGAGGGCAAGGCTCTCGGCTTCCTCGAGGGCGGTGAGTGTGGCGTCGAGGCCGAGGGCGATGTTCTGCTGGCTGCGCTTGGTCGGGTCGTTGCGGTCGGGCAGGGTGGCCCGGAGGTAGAGGCGCTGTCCCCGGCGCTCAATCCGCACCCGGTGGCGGGCGACCTTGAGGCGCTCGTTGAGCTCCCCGAGGGCGGGGTCCAGGGGCAGGGCCTTCACTAGAACCTTCACTAAAACTGGGGTTCAGGCTAGGTCTAAGCAGGCCCAACGAGGGTCGAAGCAGGCAAGTGAATCCTGCGGGGAAGCGGGTTCTGGCCTGGCTTCTGAGGTTTTCCAAGGCTTCTGGCACAGCCATAAAAAAGCGAGGGGGCCAACCCTCGCCTTTGTTCTCCCTTGCCCGACCCTGTGAAAGGTCGCCTGCCTATTGTGTGGAGAGCGGCTGCAGCAAATTGTGGTCGTTGACACCAGAGTTGCCTTTGATGTGCATGGGCTGACAACTGGCTGGCGCTGCCCGCTGGCGGCCCGTGAACCATTCGGGGAGTGTGGTATCTAAAGAGTTCGCTGAAAAACCCGGCCCCCTCTGCAAAAATTGGACAGCTGCCCATGCGTTGATGCGAGGCCATCAGGAGCGCAGCGGCTCCTTGTTCTCCTACGTCTCGATTGAGGAGCGGAGCCCGACCAGCCATCCGCTCCGGCGGATACGGAAGTTGGCGGATCAAGCACTAGATCGACTCAATCCCACCTTCTGCCAGCTGTATGCCTTGGAGGGCCGCCCATCGGTTCCACCGGAGCAGCTGCTGCTGGCCTCACTGCTGCAGGCGTTCTACGGGATCCGCTCCGAAAGGCTGCGGCTGTTCCTGGAGAAGCTGATGGGCGCTCCAGAGGTCAAACCGCTGCTCAGCGACGAGCACTTCTCTGTGGACGGCACCTTGTTGCAGGCCTGGGCGTCACACGCTTCCCTGAAACGGATCGATGGCCAGGAGGATTCTCCGCCTCCACCCACTGGCCCAGACGAGGGATTCGGTGTTCCCAAAGAGGGCAAGAAGCGAGCCCCTACCGAACCCGAAGGGTGAGCGTGGCGGAGCCACTAGGCGACTTTCGCGGTATCAAGCTCAGCAACGAGACCCACCGCTCCAGCACCGATCCCGTGGCCTTGCTGGCCCGGAAATCCAATGCCCATCCAGCACAGCTCAGCTGAAGATTCAATGAGCGCACCTATCGTTGCGACGCCATGGGCTGATGGACAATCGCCACGACCTGATCGTCGATGGCTGCGTCACACAAGCCACGGGCACCAGTGAGCGGGATGCCGCCAAGGAGATGGCCGCAGACCTCACCGGTGCCCATCAGAAGACTGTCGGCGCTGACAAGAACTACGACACCAAAGGGTTCGTGGCTGAGATGAGGCGGATCGGTATCACGCCGCACGTGGCGCAGAACACTGCCCGCAGCGGTGGTTCAGCGATCGATGGCCGCACCACTCGTCACGTGGGCTACACCAAGTCGATCAATGCCCGCCGGGGGATCGAGAAGGTGTTCGGTTGGCTCAAGGCGTTCGGCGGACTGCGGCAGTTCAAACTGCGCGGCCAGGAGAACGTCAGTGCCGTATTTGGCCAGCACGTGATCGCCTACAACCTGATCGGCCTGGGCAACCTGCTCTTGGCGCAGCCTTCTCCGCAGGAGTAGCCCGCGATGGAGGCGGCATGAACAGCCAGTTGCCCAGAGGTGTGGCCCAAAGAGCACAACGAATGCCTTGCAGACAGGCCAACGATGCCGAAATCGGGCTGTTTGCGGACTTGATCGGCATTGATTTGTCTTTTTGAGCCAGAAATCAGCTCATGGCTGTGGAAAACTTCCCCGTGGGCTGGTTTTTCTGCAAACTCTTAAAGACCTTCCGTGACACCACGACCTGAACTGGTCCCACAACGCCACTGTCAGTAGCGCGTCAGAGATCAACGCTCACAGCATGGTTTTGTCCTGATCGTCTTCGCCGCCTGAGTGATCGGACCAGGGTCCCTGGCGTGGCCCTTGGCCTGGCCCTGGGCTTCAGAAACGGCCGGCATTGGCCGCTGCGGCCGCACAAGCCCGCCAGGTCACGGCCATTTCCGTCAGCGTCGGACTCTGCCAACCGGCGCTCGGCCAGCAGGCGCCATCGGTGACCAACACATTGCGGGCCCGCCAGCAGCGGTTCCAGGCGTCGACGACGCCACCTTCCTGCTCGGCCGCCATGCGGGCTCCACCCAGCTCGTGAATGTAGTAGCCGGGTGGTGGGGCCTCCGGCCTGATGGCGGCGCTGCGCAGGATTAACGGTTCCAGCAGCGGCAGCTTGAACAGCTCTTCCAGTGGCCGGATCGTGCCGCCGGCAGCGGCCACCACGGCCTGCATGCGGGCATGCATGTGGGCCACCATGGCGCTCTCGTTGCTGCCCCAGCGGCAGCTGATGTGGGGCACCGCCAGTCCCCAGTGATCGCGCACCTCGGCATCGAGGCTGATGCAATTGCCGGCCTCGGGCAGCACCTCGCCGTGGGCGATCAGGAAACCCACTGCCTCCTGGGGACGGCGCTGCAAGAGGCGGGGCGGATCGAAGCGCTGCAGGGCGCTCCAGATGCCATAGCCGCGCCGGAAGCCCAGCCCGTCATCACCCTGCAGGTTGACCGTGTTGGGGATGAAGCAGCTGCCGGCCCCCGAAAGCTCAACGGCCCCCTGGGGCCTGGCGATGCCGGGAATCGAGAAGAACCGGCAGGTGGAGATGTGATCCATCAGATAGTGCCCCAGGCTGCCGGAGGGGTCGACCAGGCCACCGCTCTGCCGGCCCTCCTGGGAGTTCAGGAGGATCCGCACCGACTCGATCGTCGAGGCGCAGAGCACCACGAGGGGCGCCTCGATCCGCTCGATGCGGCCGCTGCAGGTATCGATCAGAACCACAGCTTCGGCCCGATCTTCGCCGGGCTTCATCTGCAGATGGCTCACCTGGGCGTTGGGCCTCAGCCGCACTCTGCCGGTGGCCAGGGCCCTGGCAAGGGTGCCGCCCTGGGCACTGGATCGCGGCCAGCTGGGGCCTCCCCTGGGCCGGGGCAGCGCAAAGCCCCGCGAATGGATCAGGGGCAGATCCAGCTCCCTGCCGATGGCCTGGCGCAGATGCACTTCCCCTGGCGTGAGCGGCAGGGGCGGCAGAAACTCGCCATCGGGAAGCTGGCTCAGTCCATCGGCATGGCCATGGATGCCGAGCAGGCGTTCCAGACGCCCATAGAACGGTGCCAGGTCCTCACTGCCGATCGGCCAGGAGGGTCCGTGACCATCCCGCTCACCGGCGCGGAATTCCGAGGGCGACAACCGCAGGGTGATTCCGCCCCAGGTGAGGCTCTTGCCGCCCACCTGGCGGCCGCGGGTCCACAGGAACGGTTGATCGGCGGGTGTGGTGTACGGATGGAGCCGTTCATCGATGAACAGCTCGGGGTTGTGTTTCCAGTAGCCGGGATGGTTGGCCTGGCTGCGCTGGCGCCCGCCGGCCAGATGGGCCAAGCGCCGCAGGCTGTCGAGGGGTTCGTTGCTGCTGGCCTGGGCCGGCGTCAGCTCGGGCCCCGCCTCCAGCAGCAGCACGCGGCAGCCTGCTTCGGCCAGCACCATGGCCGCCACACTGCCGTTGGCGCCGGCTCCGACGACAACGGCGTCGAAGCCTGTGGCGTCGAATGCTGTGGCGTCGAAAGCCGTGGCGTCGATCGGGGTGCTGTCAGTCAAGAACGACCAGCCGTTGGCAAGGGGAGCTGAACCGAAGCTGGGCGCAGTCCATGGCCTGAGGCAGGACGATCACAGCCGGGATCACAGGCCAGGAACGGATGGCGGACTCTGGCTGGCCATGGAGGTACGGACCGGCGGCGTGATCCGTTGGCGCTCTCGGGCACTGAGGGAACCGTTTCAGGCTCGCAGCGTATCGGTTGGAGTGCATGGCCTGGTTCCTGGGCTGCCCAGCCGCTGGTGTCAGCGGTCACTGGTCACTGGTCACTGGTCAGCGGTTAGCCGTCAGCCGTCTGCAACTGCAGGGTGCTCTTGCTGATCCCCAGCTGCTCCAACTTTTGCTGAGCCTGGAGCAGGAAGGCATCGGCATCGGGGCCCGGGCCGGTGCGACGTCGGATGTGGGCGGTGAGGGCCGTGCGCGAGGTGCTCAGGCCCCAGACGTGCAACTCCTCGACCGCCACCACCCCCGGCAGATCCAGCAGGGCCAGACGCACCTGCTCCAGGGCGATGTGGCGGGGCGCGGCATCGAGATTGGCGGCCATGGCCTCCCGCAGCAGGCCCCAGGCACCGGCCATCACCACCAGTCCGACGGCGAGGGCCGTGAAGGCGTCGAGCCAGAGCCAGCCGGTTGCCGCCACCAGCAGGGCACTGATCAGCACCGCCACGGAGACCGCCGCATCGGTGAGCAGGTGGAAAACAGCGGCCCTCTGATTGAGGTCGTGATGGTGCTGATGGCCGAACAGCCGGGCTGAAACGAGGTTGATGACGATGCCGGCGGCAGCGGCCCAGGCGACCGGCATCGCCACCAGGGGGACCGGCTGGAGGAAGCGCTGAATCGCCTCGACCACCACCACCGAGCCAGCGGCGAAGGTGAGCAACCCATTCAGCATCGAGGCCATCAGGGTGCTGCGGCCATAGCCATAAGTGAAGCGGCCGGAGGCGGGCCTGTGGCTGAGCTTTTCGGCCCCCCAGCCCAGGCTCAGCCCGACGACATCGCCAAGGTTGTGGAGAGCGTCACCGATCAGGGCCAGGGAGCCGAAGCCGATGCCGATCGCCAGCTGCAGTCCGGTGAGGATGCTGTTGAGCAGCACACTCCAGCGGAAGGCCTTCGCGGCGCTGTTGCCATCGCCGTGAAGGTGTCCGTGATGGTGTCCGTGACTGCTGTGGTGAGCGTGACCGCCACGGTGACCGTCGCTGGAGTGACCATGGCCGTCGTGCTGCCGCTGGTCGGCATGGTGCCCGGGGGTGTGATCGTGACCGTGCTGGGGCTGGAGCCCGGGCTCAGGATGTTCGGGCAATTCGGCAGCTTGATCCTGCGCAGCGGCCATCGCTCAGGCCTCGGGGTTGGCCTGGAGGTAGGCCGCGATCATGTCCTCCATGCCCTGCTGGGTGCGGCCATGGGGCCTCAGGCCCTTGTGGGCCCAGAGGCGGTCGAGCTCCAGCCTCAGCTCCTCGGAAATCCAGCAGGAGAGCACCACCTTGCCCTCACGAGTGGATGTGCATCTGCGCCCCGCTGCCGCCATGAGCCTGTATTGTGTGAATGTGCACAATACACCTGTGGTGGGGTGTCTGTCAGGGCGTTGCTGCAGTCGGTGGCCATGAGTTCGGACTCCTGAGGATCTGGGCAAGGGCCCGGAGTTGATGGTGGCGGCGGCCTGTTTGTGCTGCTGCAGTGGTAGAAGCACGGCGCCACTATTCGGGCCGTCACGACAATGCCGTTCAAAGATAAATCAGTCAAATGACAGAATCTTTCGGCCGTTAGTCTGCTCGCCAGCTTCAATCCGCCTAAAGGGTGATGTTGCGGCTTTGCAGATATTCCAGTCGCTGAACCTGAAAATCAACAGCTCACTATTGGTATCCAGGAATTGGGGAAAGCGTATGCAGGGTGCCGCGGCTGATCCGGTCCGCCAGCGCCGATCCCATCCGACCAGTAGCAGCTTGAACAGCGGAGGCCTGCCGCCGCGTTCAGGCGATCGGTGGCGGTCTGACAGTGGCGGTCTGAATGGGGTGCCTGGATGCCGGCATGTGGTCTGTGGGTGCAGAATCAAGCCGGGGCCGTTGCCTGGTTCAGCGGCCTGCCGCAGGAGTGGCATGAAGATCCTCGTCGTTGAAGATGATTCGCTGATCCAGCTTTCGCTTCTGGAGATGCTGAAAGCCTGGGGCTATGCCTGCGACCATGCCGAAGATGGGGAACTTGCCTGGGATCTGGCCAGTCAATACCCCTACGATCTGATCCTGCTTGATCTCAACCTGCCCAGATTGGACGGACTGGCACTTTGCCAGCGGTTGCGGTCCAGATTGGAGCAACAGCCGCTGATCCTGATGCTCACCGCCCGTGATTCCAGCTTTGACAAGGTGCTGGGACTGGAGGATGGAGCCGACGACTACATGGTCAAACCCTTTGATCCCGACGTCTTGCGGGCGCGGCTGCGGGCCCTGTTGCGCCGGGCCAATCGTCCCTTGCAGCTCAGTTCCCACTGGGGATCCCTGGATCTGGAGCGGGGCGGTCAGGGAGCCGATTACGCCGGCCAGCCTCTGCAACTCACCCCCACCGAACATCGCATCCTCGAAACCCTGCTGCAAGCCGCCGGCTCCACCTGCTCCAAGGAAAAAATACTCAATGCCGCCTGGACCCTGGCCGAATCCCCCGGCGAGGAAAGTGTCAAGACCCACATCAAAAACATTCGCGCCAAACTCGCCCAGGTCAGGGCCCCGGCCGATCTGATTGAAACGGTCTACGGCATTGGTTTCCGGTTGAATCCAGATCATGCAACCTGACCTCAGTCGCACCCGGCGCACCCTCACCCTGCGCCATGCGGCCCTTTCGTGCCTGTTGTTGTCCGTCTTCGCCGCCACGGTCTACGGGCAAGTGGTGTTCAGCCGTCACCAGATGCTGCGCCAGCAGCTGAGCCAGATGGCCTCCACCGCCGCCGCGGCGTTGCCCTTGATCCATCACGAGTTCGACGAAATGCGGCTGCCGTCCCGGCGGCGCCAGGCAGCGGTGTCGTTGATCGCCCACTTTGATGAACAACGGAACACCCAGGGAAGCAAACGCATCCGCTGGTTTGACCCCGAACTGCACGAACTCTCCAGCTACGGAACCTTCCAGCCCGGGGGGGGCACCGTGCCGGCCCTGGCCGATCGAGCTCAGAGCCAGTGGCTGACCTTGTCCAATGGCCTGGCCATCTGGCAGCCCGTGCGGGTGAGGGAGCGACCGGGCCAGCCGCCCGTTCTGCACGGCTATGTCTCGGTGGCCCTGGGCTCCATGGCCTTCGATCAGGAACTCGACAGCCTGCGTCAAGGGCTGTTGATCGGCAGTCTGCTGGCGGTCCTGCTGGCCTTTGCCGGCAGTCAATGGATGGTGGCGGTCTCGCTGCAGCCGATCCGCCGCCAGATCGAGCAACTGGTGCGCTTCACGGCCGATGCTTCCCACGAACTGCGCCAGCCGTTGACCGCGATCCGCGCCGTGATCGGCAGCCTCCACCATGGCGAGGCCCTGGTGGGGGCCCAGCCGGTGGTGCTCGAGAAGCTGGCGCTGATCGATGGGGCCAGCGAACGGATGGGCAAGCTGGTGGACGATCTGCTGCTGCTGACCCGCTTCGATCGGGCCATCGAGGATCACAGCGGCATGCGCGACTTCCCGCTCGAGGAGCTGGTGGAAGATCAATGCCGCCTGTTTCAGGACAGTGCCGCCGCCCACGGTGTCACCCTGATCGCCGACATTCGCGATCCGGCCACTGTTTTCGGCCATCCAGAGCGGCTGAGGCGGCTGCTGGTGAATCTGATCAGCAATGCGCTGCGGTTTTCAGCCGCGGGAGACACCGTCCTGATCGGACTCAAGGTGCAGGGGGCGTTCGTGCAGCTGTGGGTGGATGATCAGGGGTCAGGCATTCCAGCCGCGCAGCGCGACCAGGTGTTCCAGCGCTTCTGGCAGGCCGATCCCTCCCGCAGCAGTGCCAGCCATGGCGGCCTGGGTCTGGCGATTGCGCGGGCCGTCGCCCAGGCCCACGGCGGCCGGCTGGTGGCCCGGGAGGCTCCTGGGGGCGGTGCCCGCCTGTTGCTGGAGCTGCCGCTGAAAGCCTGATCCCCAGCGTCCTGGCCTACTCCCCGGCGATCTTCACGAGTTCTCCCCGGCCGTTGGGCGATAACGGATCCAGAAACAGTTCCTTAGGACCAACATGGCCACAAGCCCATTCGTGATGTACGACGGCAGCAGTGATGCGGCTCTGGCGGCAGCCCTGCTGGCCAGCAATGGTGGTGGCATCGTTGTCGACACCAGCAGCATCGTGCTGCATGCCTCGGGCAGCGACGCCGTCAACTTCTACGACGGCTCGATCACGGGGCTGGGCATCGGCGCTGGTCTGCTGCTCACCTCCGGCACCACTCCGAGCACCACCAACACCTCCACCGGCTTCGGCACTGATAACAGCGGCACAAGCGGTTTCAGCAATGGCGACGCCGACATTGACGCGGTGGTCAACCATGTGTTTCAGACCCAGTCCTACGACGCGACCACCCTCAGCTTTGCTTTCAGCGTCACGGATCCCAATGCCACCTCGATCAGCTTCGATCTGGTTTTTGGCTCGGATGAGTATCCCGAATGGGTGGATGCCTTTGTTGATTCGGCGGTGGTGATGGTGAACGGGATCAACTATGCCCTGTTCAACCATGATCCGAATGCACCACTGAGCGTGATCAGCTCCAACCTGGCTGCGGGCTACTTTCAGGATAATAATGGCACCAACTTGCTGGCCATCGAATATGACGGTGTCAGCCATATGCTCAAGATCGTCGCCCCGATCATTGCCGGGCAAACCAACACGATCAAGATCGGCATTGCCGATACCGGTGATCATGTCCTCGATTCCGGTATCTTCCTTGCCAACCTCAGTGCCGGCACTACACCGGGATCCGGCGTTGTCGATAACCCTGGTGGTGGCACGACGGGCGATGACACCTGCACAGGGTCAAGCAAAAGTGAGTACTTTGACCTCCAGGCCGGCAATGACATCGCCTATGCGGGCGGCGGAGATGACATCGTTGTCGCCGGTGCCGGCAAGGACCAGGTTTATGGTGGCAGTGGCAACGACGAGCTCAAAGGCGATAGCGGCGATGACTGGCTGGATGGCGGCGCTGATGTTGATACCGCTGTCTATACCGGTGCCAGCAGTGCCTACAACCTCAGCTACGACGTGCTCACTGGGGTGACCACGGTCAATGATAGCCAGGGCCTGGAAGGCCTCGATTCCCTGGTTGGCATTGAGCTGCTGAAGTTCAGTGATGGTGTCTTCAACCTCAATGGCGCCACTCTCACCCCGGCAGGTTCGCCACCACCGCCGACGAGCAATGCACCAGGGCTGGTGTTGCTGAGCGGTATTGCCGCAGCTGGCCACACCCTCACTGCCAATCTCAGTGATCCGGATGGCACCCCGAATCCGATCAGCTGGGAATGGCAGACATCGGGCGATGGCGGCACCACCTGGAGCACAGTCATTGGCGCCACCAATAATACGTATGATGTGCTGTCGGGGGATGCCAACCAGGCGCTGCGCGCTATAGCCAACTACATCGATGGTGCTGACCTGAGTTCCAATGCCATCAGTGCCGGCAAGGCCATCCTGGCCTCAACGTCGGGTGACCTGAAGGTCACCTTGCTGCAGCTGGAAGCGCCAATCGGCTTCAGCGAAGTGAACCCGATCACCACGCTGGTGCAACGGGCCATCGACCTGGGTCTCTCACCCAATCAAGCGGTGCAGGCCATCAGTTCGGTGCTCAATCTGCCGGCTGGCATCAAGCTCAACAGCTATGACGCTTACCAGGTTCTGCAGACCAGCCCCAGCGATGCCAAGGCACTGACGATGGAGTTGGTGGCGGTGCAGGTGGCGATCTTCACCTCCCTCTCCGATGACGACACCGGCATCAACCTGAGCCTGGCTCTGGTCAATGCGGCTGCCGCCGGACAGACGATTGACCTGGCCAACGCCGCCACCCTGGCCCAGATCCTCGGTGTCGACATCACGGGCCTCAGCAAGCAGGACTACCCCCAGCCCTTGAAGGAGATCGTTGATCGCAACAAGTCGATGGCGGAAGCCATCGCCGATGGCCAGGGGCTGGCAGCAATAGCCAAAGAATGGACCGACCTGCTCTCGATTCAGGACGGGATCGCCTCCACCAGCATCGCTGACCTGAGCCACCACCTCAACCAGGCGCCGATCGGCACTGCCAACGCCGTGCTTGCTGCCGTGGAACAAGGCGGCTGCACCCTGCTCAGCAGCAGCGATCTCTTGGCCGGCTTCAGTGATGCTGATGGGGACACGCTCTTGGTGAGTGGGCTGGGCTGTGATGGCGGCGGCAGCGTCACGGACAACGGTGATGGCAGCTGGACCTTTGTGGCTGATGGTGCCTTCAGCGGACCGGTGGAGCTGAGCTACACCGTCGAGGATGGCAACGGCGGCTTGATCAACGCCTCCCAGTTGCTGGTCGTCACAGCGCCACCGGCAGCTGATCAGGAGGCCAGCGGCAGCCTGGTCGTCGACGGGCTGGCGCTCGAAGCTGGACTGCTGATTGCCTCGCTCAATGATCTCGTCGATGCCGACGGGGCCACCAGCACTGACTATCGCTGGCAGGAACAAACCGGCGCCAGTTGGAGTGATCTCAGCGGCCAGACGTCTGCCACCCTGGCGATTCCTGACGATCAGAGCTACGTCGGCAAAACCGTGCGGGTGCTGGCCACCAGCACCGACATCCTGGGCGGCAGCACCGAGTTCAGCAGCGCTGGCCAGTTGATCGCCAACGTCGATGACGCCGCCAGCGGCAGCCTGGAGGTGAGCGGTACGGCGGCGGAAGGGGGAGCGCTGAGCGCCTTGCTCAACAACGTCGTCGATGCCGATGGGACGACCAGCACTGACTATCGCTGGCAGGAGTGGAACGGCGCCAGCTGGAGTGATCTGAGCGGCAAGAACACGGCCATCCTGACGATCCCCGACGATCAGAGCTACGTCGGCAAAACCGTGCGGGTGCTGGCCACCAGCACCGACATCCTGGGCGGCAGCACCGAGTTCAGCAGCGCTGGCCAGTTGATTGCCAACGTCAACGATCAGCCGACCGGCGGCGTCAGCCTGACGGGCACCCTCAAGCAGGGCCAGATCCTCAACGCCAGCAATTCCATCGCCGATGACGATGGCCTCGGTGCCATCACCTACACCTGGCAGGGCGCCAACACGGCCAATGGCACTTACAGCACACTGGCAACAGGTGGCTCGTATCAACTGGCGGCGGGGGATGTCAATCACTACATCCGGGTTGTCGCCAGCTACACCGATGGCTGTGGCACGACGGAATCGCTGGCTTCCGCCGCCACGGCCAGCCCGATCGCGGTCGTCGACAGCACACCACCGATGGTCACGGGGATGATCGTCTCCGGCAACAGCGTGACTCTCAGCTTCTCCGAAGCGATCAAGGGAACCAATCTCCTGGCCGCGAACTTCAAGCGGGCAATCGGCACGGCAACGGCCGTCAGCGCCAAGACCATCAGCCTCGACACAGTCACCAATACGGTGACACTCAGTTTCAGCGGCAGCAGTCCCACCAGTACCTCGGCGGTGAAGTTGAGCTACAGCGCCATCTCAGGCAATGCCAACGCTGGACTGATCACCGACCAGGCCGGCAATCCACTGCTGACCTTTGGCAATCGGGTGGCAGAGACCTATCAATCTGCGGCTAATGTCACGACTCTTGGTGATAATGGCCTCACCCTGCCCGCCACCTCTTACACCAACCTGGTGCTGACGGGATCGGCGATCACCGGCAATGGCAATGCCCTGGCCAACACGATCATCGGCACCACGGCGGCCAACAGTCTTGATGGCAAAGCGGGAAACGATTTCATTGATGGCGGCGATGGCGGCGATCTCTACATCGTGTCCAGTTCTGCAGACCATGCCGTTGCCGAATTCAAGGACAGCGGCAGCAGTGGCAATGATCAGGCCCGATTCACCTCCACCACCGCCAATCAGATCCTGCATCTGTATGCCGGCGACACGGGCCTGGAGGAGGCCGTGATCGGCACGGGCACCACTGGAACCGCGACGACCACAGGCACCACAAGTCTCAGTCTGGATGCCACGGAGGTGTTGAATGCCCTGAGCATCACAGGCAATAACGGTGCCAACAGCCTGCTGGGCAGCGCCTTTGGCGACAGCCTCTTTGGCAACGGTGGCGCCGACATCATCCATGGCAATGGCGGCAATGATTCGATCACCGGTGGGACTGGCCGCGATGTTCTGACGGGCGAAGGCGGGATCGACAGCTTCGTCTATAGCATCCTCACCGATTCCAGCCTGCAGGTGAGTAAATCCAATACCGCCGCCAACTATGATCGCATCACTGATCTCGATCTTGACCTTGGTGACGGCATCGTGGACCGGATTGATGGACCCACCGCCATCAGCGCCGGCGGTGTCACCATGCTGGCCACAGCGGTGACCAACCTGACGGCCGCCGGCATCAGTGCCGTGCTCACCACCAGCACATTCGGAGCCTTCAAGGCTGTGGCCTTCAGTTACGGCAGCCAGACGTTCCTGGCACTCAATGACAAGACTGCCGGCTTCTCAGCCACCAATGATGGCTTGATCGAT
Source organism: uncultured cyanobacterium (assembly GCA_903823115.1). Taxonomy (GTDB): domain Bacteria; phylum Cyanobacteriota; class Cyanobacteriia; order PCC-6307; family Cyanobiaceae; genus Cyanobium. The sequence continues at coordinate 88,705 of CAIJRN010000049.1, read as the reverse complement.
ATCACGGGATTCAGCGGCAATCTCAATAATCTGGCGATCCTGTGATGCGCTGTCAAACCAGTCGATTGAACACGCCATGACGCCAATCAGAGCCATCAAGATGAGGCTATCGATGAGGGGAGCTGGCGACATGCTGGAAAGCGAACGGGCAGCTCCCCGACCATTGAGCAGCGGCAGCACGGACATGGAGCCAGGGGGCATCTGGATCTCATCCAAAGCCAGCAAAGGTCAGACTTCATCCATGCTGGTCAATCCCATTGTCAACCGGCCCAGCTTTTAGCTCAGCCTCTGGGATTTCAGGCCGTCTTATGGCGGCAGGGTTGAATGTGGGCGCCCCTTTGAGCCAGTATGGCCAGCTGCGCCAACGACACTTTCGTGGACATGTCGAAGGTGGCACCGGTGAGCTTGGCACTCTCCAGTCCTTTGATCAGCATGAGGTTGGCACCACAGAGTTGCGATCCGCTGAGATCGGCACTGCTGATACTGGCTCCAGCCAGATCAGCCCCAATCAGGGATGCCTGGCGTAAATTACTGAAATTCAGCAGGGCCTGCGTGAGATTCGCCGCCGATAGGTCCGCGGTTGCAAAGTTGGTAAACCGTAAATCGAGAGCACTCAGGTTTGATTTCTGCAGCTTGGCCTGGGAAAGGTCCATACCCATCAACACAGAGCCAACGGAGTCAAAGTCAAGCCCCATGAGCTTGGCATCCTTGAGATCAACCCTTGGGGCGATGCACTGTTCTTTTGCTTGATGCTGATAAAGATTGTAAGCGCCGACAGACGGTGCAGTGCAGTACCCGATCATGCGGGAATCATACAAAAACTTCAGCAGTTCTTGTTTTTTATCTGGATCGCCAATTGGCCAAGCGCCGTTCAGATTCTCAAGTGTATTCAAAGCAAAGCCATGGGCGGCTCTGGAAACGGGCGGTACCAGCGCTTTTGATCCTGGCGTATCCAGGCCCTTGCTGATCATCAGATCCGAGATAATGCTGATGAAACTATTGAGCTGGGCCTGTTGGTTGTTTTTGTGATTGATGAAATTAGTCAGGCTCCAGGTGAGGATCGCCACAATGGACGAGGCTCCTAAGAACTGCAGAGTTCCCGCCAGCGTCAGGCGCTGTGCGGCTGGACTATCCCCATGAGCCATCGGGAAGACACGTGTAGGGGCCGTTCTTGCTGCCTGGGGGCACTTTCTTGCCTTCGGCGTCGATGCAGCACTTGCTGCTCTCTGAACCACAGGATTGGGTGATCTGAGGTTCAGCCTTGGCCCAACTCGTTGCAACCGAAACACTGGCCAATGAGGCGCCTATCATGGCGAGCTGCAGGAGATGCGTCTTGAACCTCCGGCCTCGCTTCAGACCCCGTCCATTTTCGTGCCCCAGATTTGAGTCCAGAATCATGTGTCCTGAATCATCTGAACAACAATTTGATTGTACGGATGACTTGCATGACCCAATCAAAACCAAGCAGCAATGAGGCTTATCTGCAGCATTTGGCTTGTCTGGATGGTCAAGAATTGCCGGTTCTGATGGTGCGGCTGTACCTCGGGATCGCTGAAATGTGCTGAATGCTGCGAGGTTCTTGGTGCCAGACTCGTTGTCATCCAACAGCAAATCTCCGCAGCCCAATCGCTCTGCTGATTGTTATCACACCTCTGCCATCCTGCCTGTGTCAGCGGCGGTTGCGGGACCGCGGCCATGCAACTTAACGTCTGAGCTCTGATCGAAAGCCTGCCGGGGTCATAGCCAGCAAGTTCCTGTCGCCTGTGGGTGACCGCGTAAAATGGCTCTGATGGCGGGACCGGCAAGTGCAGCTTGCCGATGTCCAGCCCTCGGCCGACCTGCCAGTCTGAGAAGCTCTGTGACGTAGCGCCATGGCTGCCCTGTTGATCCTGGTGGTGATGCTGGCGGTGGCCTTCGGGCTCAATCCGGCTCGCGAGGATTTCGCCTGGTTTCTGCGGCTGAGGCGGCCCGCCTGGCTGGTGTTCGAGGCCGCGATTCCGCTGATCTGGATCGCCATCTATGCCTGTTTCTACGCCTCAGCGCTGCTCTGTTGGTTTGCCAGCCGCAGCTGGCCCCTGATGGGCGCCTACCTGGTGCTGCTGGTGTTGGTGCAGAGCTACACCCTGGTGATCTGCCGCAGCCGCTCGCTGCGCCCAGGCACGGCCATCGGCTTTGCCGGTTGGGTCTGGGGCCTGGCCCTGACAGTGGCGGTGTCCCCGTACGGCCTGGCGATCTGGCTGCTGTTGTTGCCCTATCTGCTCTGGAGCCCGGTCGGCACCTTTGTCACCTGGCAGATGCAGCGGCTGAACCGCTGAGAACGGCAGGCCCTTCGCGACCTGGTGAGTTCATCTGTACGGCTCCGTGGGGGGAACCCATGGATCGGGTTCGGTTCCGTCTTGCCTGCGGAGCTTCGTCAGGCAAGATCGAGGGTGGAGCCAAACGGATGCGTGGCGATGGTTTGCTTGCGTATGCAGGGGGATTCGTCAACGTGCTCGGATCCGACGATGCCAGTGCTGGACGTGCTCTTGTCTATGGTTGATTCTCAAGGCTTTCTCTCTTTTTCGGCCTGTCCTGTCGGATTTGCTGATGCGTGCGAAAAACTTCCCGTTTTCTTTTCCATCTCGTACAACCCTACTGGAGCCTAGATGAAGTGTTTCAGCCGATGTCGCTGCCTAAGTGTTGCAGTTGCCCTGCCGTGATCCCTGTGTTGTTCGGCATGATGGTGCCGTTGCTGCCTGTTGTGCTCACAGCGGCCTCCGTTGAAGCTGCCGAGCTCAACCTCACGGGGATGGGCCACTACAGCGAGGCCAGCGCAGGCCCATCTTCCCAGAACCAGGTGACCAGCGTCGCCCAATTCAGTGACGTGCGCCCCACTGACTGGGCTTACCAGGCTCTCTCCAACCTGGTTGAGCGCTACGGCTGCGTCGCCGGCTACCCCAACGGCAGCTTCAAAGGCGGTCAGGCCATGACCCGCTATGAGGCGGCGGCCCTGCTCAACGCCTGTCTCGATCGCGTCACCGAAGTGACCGACGAGCTCAAGAAGCTGATGGCTGAGTTCGGCAAGGAGCTGGCGGTGATCCGCGGCCGAGTCGACGGCCTCGAGGCCAAAGTGGGCGAACTGGAGGCCACCCAGTTCTCGACCACCACCAAGCTCGACGGCATGGCCGTGTTCGTGCTCGGTGCCAATGCCTTCGGGGGCTCAGCTCACGATCTGGTGCGTGGCGCTCGCGCCAGCGAAGGCGGCACCAGCTTCAACTATGACCTGGAGCTGAACTTCGACACCAGCTTCAACGGCAAGGACCTGCTGCGTACTGTGCTGCGCTCCGGTAACTTCGCCGACTCAGCCTTCGGCAATGGCGGTCTCAATGAACTGGAGGTTGCTTTCCAGCAGAACTGCGGAACCACCGCGGATTGCGGCAACGTGGTGGCGATTGACAAGCTCTTCTATCAGTTCCCGATCGGCTCGCAATGGGTGGCCACCTTCGGCGGTCGAGTCGGACAGGAGGACATGCTGGCGGTTTCGCCCAGTGTCTATCCCGACGACACCATCCTCGATCTTTTTACCTATAACGGCGCCCCCGCTGCCTACAACCACAACCTCGGACCCGGCGCCGGTCTCTGGTGGAAGTCCAACGCCTGGAGCGTCTCCGCCAACTACGTTGCGGCATTGGGGGATGTCGGAAATCCGAATCTGGGGGGAATCGGCAACGCCAACTCCCAGGCAGCCGGTACGGTGCAGTTGGCCTATGCCCGTGAAAACTGGGCTCTTGCCGGTCTCTACAGCTATGTGCAACAGAACACCGAGATTCCTGGCACCACTCCCTTTGCGGCCGGTGATTGGGCCAGCACCGGTGCCGGCCATCTCAATGCCTTCGCCCTCAGTGGCTACTGGCAGCCTCAGGTCAGCGGCTGGTTCCCCTCGATCAGTGCCGGTTGGGGGTACAACGCCTACGACTACGGCCAGGCCGTACCCAGCGGCAGCCTCAAGGACAGCCAGTCCTGGTATGTGGGCCTGCAATGGCAGAAGGCCTTTGCTGAGGCCAACAGCCTCGGCCTGGCTCTGGGGCAGCCGGTGTTCGCCACCGGACTCACCGGTGGCCAGACTCCCAATGATGGCAACTATGCCTTTGAACTCTGGTACAAGATTCAGGCCACCGACCACATCGCCGTGACACCGGCGATCTTCTACCTGAGCCGCCCTGCAGGACAGTTCACCTCGTCGGGACAATCCTTCGATAACCTCGGGGCCCTGGTCAAGACCACCTTCAAGTTCTAGGCCCCATGGCCAAGGTCAGCTTCCAGGTCTCCGCTCCAAGGGGCATTCCCAGGCTTCAATCACAACCTCGGCTCTGATTTCAGCTCCAGGCTCAGCTTCGTGGCTGATGCCAACAGCGCATGCTCAACGAGCAAGCCGCCGGATCTGTTTTCAGGTTGAGTGCTCAGCTGCCTTATCCAGTCGAAACCTGTGATCATCGCTTGTTGATTGCAGCCCAATCCCGATTCTCATCACCCCCAGCTCTCATGTTCAAATCGTCCCGCAGTGCCCACCGCGCCATCGTGCCGATTGCCGCCGTTCCTTTGATGCTCACAGCGATCACCGGTGTGATCTTCAGCATCCTGGATCAAAGAGGGATCGAAGCAGATTGGCTGATTCAGATTCACAGCGGCCATTTTGGCCCTATCAATCTGCAGCCTTACTATGCTTATGTCCTCGGATTCTGCCTGCTCTTGCTGATCGTCACAGGTCTGGTCATGTGGTTCCGTACTCGTCGCCGTCCGATCAATAAAAAAGCCTGACTCATTGGCGCAGGAAGGCTGCCGCGATTGTCGTTCAGGATTTTGGTGCGGTGCAGTCGGATCTCCCCTTTTGATGGGTGCTGTATCGATCGTTCAGTGAGCTGACATTTCCGCTGAGCACGGCGCCAGAGGCCAGGCTCCAGCCCCGGCGAGCCAGAGCCAATGCTGGAGGTAAGAGATTGTGATTTCCAGTCAATTTCCAGGCCAAGGATGCCACTCAGCAGCTCAGCCAGCTGCAGCCTTGCCCCTGAGGACTTGCCCTGGCTGGATCGCGGCTGGTTGCTGTCCGGGTTAGATTGTTGAGACCATTTTCAATCCCTTGCTGGTGAAAGCGATGAACCTGTTGGCGAAGTCCCTGCTGTTTGCCGTTGTGTTCGGCCCCCTGGTCCTGCCTGGCGCCAGTTTTGCTGCCGCTGCCTGCAAGGTCAGCAAGGAGTTTCATGGGGCAGCCCCTTCGGTGATCGTCCAAGATGCTCTCTACGAAAAGTTTCAGCATCCCCTCAAGCGTGTCGACTGCCGTGATGACGGACTCTGCTATCAGCGCTGGGGTAAAGATTGCAGCGTCTGAGCCAATCGCTGAGGTTCAGCCTGGATTGATGATCGTGGTGCCGGCACCCGGCAGAGCCGGCAGATCCACTTCAAAGCAACTGCCTGTTCCCGGTTCACTGCTCACCTGAATGCGTCCGCCGTGCAGGCTGCAGATGCGGGCGGCAATCGCCAGTCCCAGGCCCGAACCGCCATCACTGCGGTCCTGACGGGCCCTCCAGAAGCGATCGAAGACCCTGGCCTGCTGATCGGGGTTCAGGCCAATGCCGCTGTCGAGCACCGAGATATGGGCCAGGCGGCCGCGCCGCTGGGCGCTGAGGCGAACCAGGCCACCCGGCTCGGTGTAGCGGCGGGCATTGTCGAGCAGGTTGCGCATCAAGCGATGCAGCAGGGGGCCGTAGCCGCAGATCCTGATGCCTGGGGTGATTTCGGCGACCAGTTTCAGTTGCTTCTGGCTGAACAGATCCTGCTGCAGATCCATTTCCTGTTCCAGCAGTTCGGACAGATCCAATGGCTCGGCCCGACCGAGGCGGTTCTCGCCATTCTTCGCCAGCAGCAACAAATCATCGACAAGTTGCTGCATCTGTTCGCTGGCACTGGCAATGGCTTCAAAACGGCGGCGCTGGGAGCGCTCATGCAGCTGGGTTTCCACCAGTCCCATCTCGGCATTCGCCGCCATGGCCGCCAGGGGGCCCCGCAACTCATGGGAGGCATCGAGGCTGAACTGGCGCAGCCGCTCCAATGTGGCCTCCACCGGGGCCACGGCCCTGCGGGTCAGCAGCCAGGAGCTGGCGGCGCTGATCACCATGGCCATCAGCAGCGCCGCACTCAAGGTGAGATCCAGCTGGCGCAGGCGCGCTTCCATGGGCTCCAGCCCGGCGCTGATGCGCAACCACACCCTCTGATTCGGGCTGCCCCAGGCTTTTTCTGAACTGCCCGAGAGCACCAGGGCGATCCAGCCCGGGCCCTGCTGCCATTGGGTGGCCTGAGCGGCGCTCTCCACCGGCAAGCGACCCATGCTGCGGATGTCACCCAGACGGGCCACCGCGTCCTGATCCCGGTTGGTGAACCACTCCACCAGCAGATGGGCGCTGCGGAAGTCGCGGCGGCTCTTCTGCAACTCCCGTTCCCGGCCAGGGCCCGGCACCGGCAGGCTGGCCAGATCCTCACCGATCAGGGCCAGCTGGCTGCGGGTTTCCGCCAGTTCGATCTGCCTGGTGATGCCCCGCACCACCAGGGCCACGGTGACCAGAGCGAGGCCCAGGCTGCCGAGATAGAGCAGAAACAGCTCACGCCGCTGGCGCACCAGACCTTGCTCGGAGCCGACAGGTTGTCGTATCGATTTCAAGCTGGCGCCTCCCGCAGCCGATAGCCCATGCCATGCAGAGTTTCGATCGGGTCGTCACTGCCGGCTGCCTTGAGTTTGCGGCGCAGGTTGTTGAGGTGGGTCTTCACCGTGTTTTCGCCGGCGTCCTTGTCCAGGGACCAGAGATGGTCCAGCAGGTGGCTGCGGCTTATCAGCCGTGCGGGATGGCGCAGAAACCATTCCAGCAATTGCAGCTCTTTCGAGGTGAGCGCCAGCTCAACGCCCTGGACCAGCACCCGTGCCTGCAACGGATCCAGCTGGATGGCCCCCCAGTGCAGCTGGGTGGGCTGGTAGCCGCGGGCGGAGCGACGCTCCAGTGATCGGATTCGGGCGGAGAGTTCCGCCATCCGGAAGGGTTTGACCAGGTAGTCGTCGGCTCCGCTCTGCAGACCCTGCACCACATCGCCGAGATCATCCCGGGCGGTGAGCATCAACACCAGGGTGTTCCGGCCATGACGACGCAGCTCGGACACCACCGACAGTCCGTCCAGTCCCGGCAGCATCCAGTCGAGCAGGGCCAGGTCATAGTCGCCGTCCAGCAGCGCATCGAGCGCCTGGCGACCATCAGCCAACCAGAGAACCCCATGCTGTTCCCGCTGCAGGTAATCGACCAGCGGTTCCGCCAGGCGCCCGTCGTCCTCAGCTAACAGGATGCGCATGCGGGATCGTCTGGGGTTCGTCGAGGTCCTGAGGGATGGTGCGGATCGCGGTGATGTCACCGTTGGCGTCATGGCTCACCTCGCTGATCCTGGCGTGCCGGACGCGAAACAAGATCCGCTCCTGAAGTCGAAAGCTGGTGGCCAGCTCCTGCCGCGACACGGGCAAGGGCACGGACAAGGGGAGCAGGGCCGGGTCGGGCTGCGGGGGGGGCAGCAGGCAGGGGCGACGGCGGCGTTGCCGCTGCAGGCCCAGACCGACAGCGGTGACCACACCTCCCTTCCAGGCCAGGGGGCCCGCCACGGCCACCAGGGCGACCCAGAGCCCGGCGGTCAGTCCACGGCTCAACCAGCGGGTGCTTGCGGCCCCTTCGGCGCAGCGATCCAGGATCGGTTCAGCCCGGGGTGGTCGGCAGGAGGTCGAGGCGATGGGGCCGCTGCTCTCCTGGGGATCCAGGTGCAGGCTCGACAGAGAGAGGCTGTCCACCGAGAGGCCATCCAGGGACTGGTAATCCAAGGAGGTGGATTCCAAGGGGGGAAGTTAGTTCGATACAGCACAGCGTCGTTGACGTCGGGCCAGAAATCGGCAAGACGTGCCTTGGCCCTCAGCCCGGTTGCCCTCGATCAGGACTGACCCAACGGGCCCGCAGCGACCGGCGCCGCAGGGCCACCCGGGGCAGGGCGACAAGGGAGGCCAGCAAGGTGATCAGCCAGAACAGCACCGGGTACCAGATCATCCAGAAGACGATGCGCCTGAGCCCCGGGTCATAGGGGCGGTCCAGCTCGAAACTGACCAGAAATTGCAGCAGGCAGACCAGGGGCAGCAGGGACACGCTGGCCGCGGGGGGCAGGCCCAGGAGCAGGCACGCCACCAGGGCGTAGGCCCAGACCAGGCTGGCCAGGGGTTCCAGCAGCAGGGGCAGCAGATGCCATTGGCGTGGACTGACCAGCAGGTCGAGATGGCTGCCGATCACCTGCAGCCCCCCTTCGGCCCAGCGCAGCCGCTGCCGCCAGAGGCCGCGCAGGGTTTCCGGCATCAGGATCCAGATCAGGGCATGGGGTTCGTAGTCCACCTGCCAGCCGGCCCGCTGCAGCTTCCAGGTGATGGCGATGTCCTCGGTGAGACAGTTGCTGTCCCAGTAGCCCACCTGGTGCAGGGCCGAGCGGCGGAAGGCACCGATCACCCCCGAAACGCAGAACAGGCCGCCGCTGAGCGCCTGGGCCCGTTTGATCAGGCCAATGATCACCGAGAATTCGCCGACCTGAAGGCGGCCCAGCAGGGTGGTGCGGTTGCGGATGCGCGGGTTTCCGGTCACCGCCGCCAGGCGATCGCGGCCGGGGAAATGGCGCATCAGCCAGGCCAGAGCATGGCGATCGAGCAGGGCATCGGCATCGATACACACCAGCCATTCGTGCTTGGCGATCAGGGCACCGGCGCGCAGGGCCAGGGCCTTGCCCTGGTTGCTGGCCAGATGCACCACCCGCAGCCGACTGTTCGCTGCCGCCAGCTGATTGAGTTGGCGGCCCGTGTCATCACTGCTGCCGTCATTGATGGCGATCACCTCGAACTCGGGCCATTCGACCGCCAGGGCCGCCGCCAGGGTTTCCACCAGCAGAGGACCTTCGTTGAAGCAGGGGATCAGGATGCTCACCGGCAGGGGCAACGGCATGCGGGCGGGCAGCACCAGCCAGCGTTCCCGGCGTTCCCGCAGCCAGAAGAACACCAGGGCCATGCCGCTCCAGAGCAGCGCCATCACGATCGGATAGATCGCCACGTAGTTGGTCAACAGCGTGGCCAGGGCCTGGCTCAACGGGGAGGCTCCGGAGCGCTGGAGTGACTGGCCAGCACCGGCGCGATCAAGGCCGGATCGGGGTTGGCCCGGAAGGGGCTGTCGGGGTAGTAGCCCACATGCCGTACGCCCAGGGCATAGAGCCAGCGCAACTGCTGCGCCAGCTCCGCCGAGGGCAGATCCCTGCGGCTGGACCAGTCGGTGCTCTGCAGCTCGAACACCACCCGTGACAGGCCCTGGGGCTGGGCTCGCACCCGGGCCACCAGCTGCCCCAGAAAGGCCTCGGCATCGCTGGCTTTCTCCATGTACGGCATGGCCTCGAGCGCGGTGAAGTCGTAGGTGCGCAGGGCCGAGGACAGGGACTGGCTGTACCAGGCCTGGGCACGGGGGTTGAGCACCACCTGGGCATAGAGATTACGGGCGGTGAGCAGCTGGGGCTGGTTGCGACGCACTTCAGCGGCCAGCTGGGTGGTGAGCCGGTTGAGATAGTCGGTCTTGAGCTCGCTCCAGCGATTCAGGGCCGCAGCATTGCCGCGGATCGCCGCCAGATCGCTGGACAGGCCCCAGTGGCGGTATTGGTTCAGGGCGGTCGAGCTGCCGTCTTCGTAGTCGCTGAGGGTGACGTCGTCGTGGAACAGCAGGCCGTCGAAGCTGGCCCGGCGCCCCAGATCCTCATAGATGGTGCGCACCTGCCGCATGGCGATGGCTGAAAACGGTGACAGGCGCCAGTAGCCCGTGGCCAGGTGGCCGCTGCGGTTCGGCAGGGTCACCACCCGATCGTTCGCCCCGGGGGTGCCTTTGGGCAGCACGAAGGCCAGCACCGGCATCCAGGCGTAGAGCCGCCGCACCCGGGTACGGGTGCGGATCTCCCAGGCCACGTGGTTGAACAGGTCATCGCGCAGCGGCAGCACCCGGTTGGGGAAGTAGAGGGCGTCCGCGACACCATCGCCATCGGGATCCGCGAAGGCCTGGAGGTAAACGGTGTTGACCCCCATGGCATTGATGCGGGCCAGCAACAGGGCCAGGTTGCGTTCCGTCTGGGCGGGATTGGGATCGTGAATGGCATCGAGATCCACGTGCATCACCTTGGCGGCGCGCCAGTGGTCGTTGCCGTTGCGCTGGCGCAGCTCCAGTTCCTGGGCCCACTGACTGGTGCTGCCCAGTTCCGGACCGATCAGAATCCGCCCCAGCGCTGACAGGGGACCGCTGATCGGGTTGGCGCTGTCATCGAGCGTGAGCCCCACCGGCATCCCCTGCTCGGCGGCGATCCGTTGAACGGTGGCGTTGTAACGGCCGTAGGGCCAGACGATCAGCCGCGGCGAGCGGCCCAGATGGGAGCGCAGCAGAGCGTTGTTACGGGCCAGATCGGCCTGGATGCGCTGCTGGTAGCTGATCTCCGTTTCGTAGCCATGGCCCGGCCGGTAGGCCCGGGTGGTGGCAGCGGGCTCGGAGTTGGCCTGGGGGTTGGCGATGATGCCGTGATGCAGGTCGTAGCTGTGGCTGGCCACCTCCACCAGGCCGCTGGCCTGCATCGTGCGCAACTGGTCCCAACTGAGGAAGCGGGAGCGATCCAGCTTCTGGTCGCCATAGGCCACCGTGCCGTGATCGGGCTCCAGCCAACGGCCCACCACCGCCACCACGGCCGGAACCTTGAAGCGTTGCAGCAAGGGGAAGGCCTGGGTGTAGACACTGCTGTAGCCGTCATCGAAGCTGAGCAGCACCGGCCGGCGCGGCAGGGGTGGACCGCCGTTGCGGGCCCGCAGCAGCTGGGCCACCGATACGGGGTGATAGCCGTGCTCCTGCAGCCAGGTCAGCTGGCTGGCCAACTGGTCTGGAGTGACAGCGAAGTCAGCGCTGACGGCTGTGGCGCGTTCGCTGATGTCGTGGTAAGCAAGAACCAGCAGATTGGTGTCAGAGCTGGCATTGGCGTTGGCCGCTGCCTGGCTCGGCTGGGCCGTCCCGGCAAGCAGGGCCAGCGCGACGGCAGCCAGCGCCCTGGGCCGCAGGAGCGGAAGCCTCGCCCTGGCCATGGATCGCAACGGGAAACCGAAAACAAGCATCGGGCGATTCTGGTGTTGGGACGGCAAGGATTGGGTAAGAATTGCCGCCTTCAGAGGGCCAGGTGGAACCGTCCTTCACTGGCGTCATATTCGAACAGTTCGCCATAACGACCCCAGTCCACGGCCGTGGCCAACTGCCGCTCCGCTTCCTCCAGGGGAAAGTAGTCATCCCAGATGCCGAGAAAGAAATCGGCGCGCATCGCTTGATTTTCTTTTTCCTGCAGGGTGTGCACGATGCTGCTCAACACCGGAATCCGGCCCAGGGCCTGCTGGCGGAATAGATCCTTGCTGCGTTGAATCGTGGTGGTGGCGAAGTCGCTGCCGATCGGGGTGAGCCGCACATCGCCATCGGTGACCTCGGCGAAGCCCAGCATCACGGCCGCATCGAGCAGGGGCAGCAGGTCATCCACCTCCAGCTGCAGCCGCTGGGCCAACTGGGGAATGTCGCCCCCTCCCTCGCGCTTCTCCGCCACCAGCTCCAGCAGGCCGCTGATCCCCCCCACCCGCACGTGGGGCAGGGCCTTGGAGAAGGGTGAGATCGCCTGGCGCTGGGCATTGGCGGGCGTCTCGCGGCCGGCCACTTCGCCGCTCACCTCGATGTCGGGGTTGGTCATGACGGAATAGATGTAATCGACCAGCGCCTTGAAGCGCGGATGGCTGCGGTCGTGGGGGCGGGGCAGATTCACGGCCAGCTCACCGCGGATGCGGCCGGGTTTGGAGCCCAGAATCACGACGCGATCGGCGAGATAGACAGCCTCCTCGATGTTGTGGGTGACGATCAGGATGCTCTTGGAGGGAAAGGTGCCCGCATTCCAGAGATCGTCAATTTCACCGCGCAGGTTTTCGGCGGTGAGCACATCGAGGGCGCTGAACGGTTCATCCATGAACAACACCTCCGGCTCCAGCACAAAGGCGCGGGCGAAGCCCACCCGTTGCTTCATGCCGCCGGAGAGTTCCTTGGGGTAGGCATTCTCGAAGCCGTCAAGGCCGACGAGGTCGATCGCCTTGAGCGCCCGCTCCCGACGCTGCTGGCGCGGCACGTGGCGGGCCGCCAGGCCCAGTTCGACATTGTCCTGCACGGTGAGCCAGGGCAGCAGCGCAAAGCTCTGGAACACCATCGCCAGGTTGGGATTGGCGCCACGCAACGGCTGGCCGTTGCTGCAGACCAGCCCCTGGCTGGGGCGGATCAGGCCCGACATGATCCGCAGCAGGGTGCTCTTGCCACTGCCGCTGCGGCCCAGCAGGGCCACCACCTCGCCGGCTTTCACCGCCAGGCTGACATCGCCGAGCACCGTGAATTCGCCCTTGCCATCGGGCAGGGGGAAGCGCTTGGAGACGTTCTCGACGGTGATCAGGGCCATGGCCGGAGGGGAGGGGCGGAAGGAAGCGAACGAAGAGGGGTCAGGGACAGGCGCGAGACCAGGACTCAGAGGTGATAGCGCCGTTCCGCCAGGCCGTAGAGACGACGCCAGAACAGGCGATTGATGCCGACGACGAACAGGCTCATCATCCCGATGCCCAGGGCGATGCGGGGCCAGTCGCCGTGGGTGGTGGCTTCGGCGATGTAGGACCCGAGGCCATTGGCCTTCAAGGTGGTGCCACCCCAGCTCACCACCTCCGAGACGATGCTGGCGTTCCAGGCGCCGCCGCAGGCGGTGACCCCGCCGGTGACCCAGGCCGAAAAGATGCCGGGGATGATCAACTTGCGCCAGCGCTGGCTGCCGCGCAGGCCGACGTCATCGGCCATTTCGCGCAGATCGGAGGGAATCGTCTGGGCACCGGCGATCGAGTTGAACAGGATGTACCACTGGGAGCCGAGCGCCATCAGCAGAATCGAGCCCCAGTCGAGGCTGATGTGGGCTCGGATGAAGAACAGGGTGGCGAAGGGAAAGACGAAGTTGGCCGGGAAGGAGGCCAGAAACTGCACCAGTGGCTGCAGGCGCCGCGCCAGCCGCGGCTGAAAGCCGATCATCACGCCGATCGGCGTCCAGATCAGGGTGGCGAGCAGCAACAGGATCGAGACGCGGCCCAGGGTGTGCACCCCCAGCCAGAAGGCGGTGATCACCTCGGCGATCCCCACCCGCACCAGCACGAAGTGGACCAGCAGGCTGACCAGCACGGCGATCAGCCCCAGCAGGCCGAGATTGAACAGGCGATCACCCCGCACGACCAGAAGCTCCTCATCGCCGTCCTGACTGCTGCCGAGCAGACCGGACATCAGTCGATCGAGGCGATCGGCCAGGGGGGTGAGCGCCGTGCCCAGCAGCCGCGGCACCCGCGCTGTGGTGAGCAGATCGAACACCCAGGATTCCGGGACGTCACCGGAGCCGCTCTGCTCCAGCCGGAAGCGGTCGGACCAGGCCACCAGCGGTCGCCAGAACAGCTGATCGACCAGCAGGATCACCACCGCCATGGTGAGGCTGGCCCAGCCCAGCGCCGGCAGATCCTGGGCGCTGACGGCGGCGGCCACATAGGAGCCGATCCCCGGCAGGGTGTAGTCGTGGTTGAGAACGCTGATCGCCTCACTGGCGGCCACGAAGAACCAGCCGCCGCCGAAGCTCATCATCGCGTTCCAGAGCAGCGGGATCGCGGCGCTGGGCAGCTCCAGCCGGCTGAAACGCTGCCAGCGCGAGAGCTGATAGAGGCTGGCGGCTTCGGTGAGTTCCTTGGGAACCGTGCGCAGCGATTGATAGAAGGAGAAGGTCATGTTCCAGACCTGACTGGTGAAGATCGCGAAGATCGACGCCGCCTCCAGCCCCAGCAGGCTGCCTGGGAACAGGGCGATGAAGCCGGTCACGGTGATCGAGAGGAAGCCCAGCACCGGCACCGACTGGAGGATGTCGAGCAGGGGCACCAGCACCCGTTCGGCCCGGCGGTTATGGGCCGCCAGGGAGCCGTAGACCAGGGTGAACAGCATCGAGGCCCCCAGGGCGATGAACATGCGCAGGCTCGAGCGGCCGGCATATTCGGGCAGGTTGCGGGGATCGAGCGAGATGGTGGGACTCAGTTCCGGCGGCCGGAAGCTCACCATCGCCCCGGAGCCCACATGGGCGATCAGGGTCAGCAGCGTCAGCACCCCCAGGATCACGGCCAGATCGGCCAGCCCAAAGGACGCCGATTGCCGCAGCGCCTCGGGTTGCGGCAACGGTTTCATGCCGACCTGACAAGGGGAAAGCAACTCTAGTTAGGCGCGCAGGTGACGCAGCCGACAGCCCCCTCCTGGAGCAGCCGGGCGGCGACCCGGAACCGGCACCACAAGCCCGCTCCCCCCGGGTGCTTAGCCGGCCAAGGCAGGCCAGGGAGCAGCGCCAGGCTCGCCGGCATCCCGATCGGCACCTGAGTCATCAGGCCGGTGGCATCGAGCTGAAAGAGCAGGCTGATCCGGACCATGCCGGCGAGATCGGATCGGATCTGGGTCCGACCAGCTGGCCGATCTCAGCGCAGAGCGTTGAGCTGAAGCGGGATGGACTGGGGGCCGTGGGCCTCGCGGCGCCGATCCAGGCTGGCCAGCTCATGAAGGCGGACGTCGTCGGCCTGAACCAGCTGCGATCCCTGCGCCATAAGGGATCGCAGCTGGTTCAGGCAGGAGGCCAGCAGCGCCAACGGGCCCACCACCACAACCAACACTGTTGCCGACAGAGCGAAGGCCACGGCATTTTCCACAACGACAGCATGATGCCACGCTTTTCGAATGAAGGCATGGCTGAGTGGCTGGTCGCTGGCTGGGGGTGTGCCGGCGCCTCGGCCCAGGATTGCTGCTGAACGGAGACAGGACACTGCGCCAAGGGCTGCCTTGAGGACCACGGCCGAGAGCGGCAAGGCGGGTTTCTGTATCTGGTTCAGAGCCAGTTCAGAGAAGGTGCAGGAACTCGCTCACATCCACCCTGGCCTGCATGCGCCGGAACGGTGAACATGGTCACCAGCGGATGGCCTTTGGTCACGGCGGGAAACTCCTCCAGGTAGAGCGTGGTGGCCTCGCGCAGGTTGGCGAGGGCCTCCTCGATGGATTCACCCTCCGTTGTGGTGCCCGTTTCAGGGTTGAAGGCCACGTATCCAGCTTCCTCTGCGGGGGACAGCACGGCAGTGAGTTCCATG
Organism: uncultured cyanobacterium; assembly: GCA_903823115.1. Lineage (GTDB taxonomy): Bacteria > Cyanobacteriota > Cyanobacteriia > PCC-6307 > Cyanobiaceae > Cyanobium. Next base: position 73,395 of record CAIJRN010000049.1, on the reverse strand, counting down.
GGCCGGGGTTCAGTGATCTCAGTCTGACGGGGGCTGGCGAATGATGCCCCCCCCCCTCAAACCGCCAACCCCATCACCGGTAACCACGCCGCCGGGACCTCCCGCTCGAGCCGCCACAGAGATTCCCCCACGCCATCGGTCGCTCGCCTTCGTGGCTTTCGTAGGTGGCAAACCCCAGGCACACGAACGGTTCGGTGGGGGCGCCGGCGCGGCCATCTTGTTTGCGTTGCTCGCGCACGTAGCCGCAGGCTTCCGCGCAGCGGTAGAGGAGCACCCGTGAGCCGCGGGAGGCGTGGTGGATGGTGCGCTGGCCGGTGGGGGAGCCGGCGGTGGTGGTGCTCTGGCTTTCCCAGTGGAACAGGGCGGGGCCGAGGGCCAGGTCGCGGTAGCGGGTGGAGACGGCGATCGGCACGCTCGGCCAACGGCCGCAGCAGCTGGATCAGCTCCTCGCGCCAGGCGCCTGCCTGCCAGAGCAAGCTCCAGGGCCTGATCGAGGGGCCGCCACTGGCGGCCGGTGCCGTAGCCGCCAGGCTTCTGCGTAGGCGCAGCCTTCTCGAAGAGAAGCAGTACAGCTGGGCGGGGAGCATCAGCCACTGGCGCCTTTCGCGCTCGGCCCGGCCGGTCCCGAAATCCGGCTCCAACCCTGCCGTCGTTGATCCTCTGCTGGATCCGAGGACTCTCCTGCTGCCCACCAACCCGGCTCCTGCTGCAGCGGGCCGAGAGGATCGTGGCCTGTCCTGCGAAGCTTCGCGATGATGGGCCTATGACCACCACGCCGACCCCTCTGGTGACCCGCGAAGCCCTGCTGGCCTTTACGCAGCAGTTGGTGAAGCACTATGCACCCGAAAGGGTGATTTTGTTCGGTTCCTTGGCCCGTGGTGAGGCGCGCTGGGATTCTGATGCCGACATCCTTGTGGTGATGCCCTTCGAGGGTCGCCACCTAGCCAAGATCCGTGAAATGCGCCGTCTCTGCCCAGTGCGATTCCCCCTGGATTTGTTGGTCCGGCGGCCTGAGGAAGTTGAGGTTCGCTACCGGGGGGGTGATCCGGTCGTGCGCGAGGCGCTTGACCATGGAGAGATGCTGCATGGTTGAACCCTGGTCAGCTGTTCCGGAGTGGATGGTCAAGGCGGAAGGCGATTGGGAAGCCTTGGAGATCCTTCTGACCAGGAACACACCCGGCTTGCGTGATGCGGTGGTGTTTCACGCTCAGCAATGCGTGGAGAAACTGCTGAAAGCTCGGTTGATCCAACTTGGGCAGCCGGTCGACAAGATCCATGATCTGGCTGCCCTGTCGCGTCAACTTGAGGCGGTAGATGGCCAATGGAGCTGGGATAGTGAGGAACTGGCTGATCTCTCCTCAGGAGCCGTGCTCGCGCGCTACCCGGGTTTTGAAACCTCAGCCGAGGAACAGGCAGACTTCGTGGAGTGCGCGAGCAGGCTGAGGGATGCCCTGAAGATCCTGCTTGGCTCCGTTTAGCCAGGAGTGTGAACATGGCCTCCCATGGGGTTCGCCCCCCCTCAAACCGCCAACGCCATCACCGGTAACCACGCCGCCGGGATCTCGCGCTCCAGCCGCCAGCGGATCGCCATCGGCCGCTCGCCCTCGTGGCTTTCGTAGTGCGCAAACCCCAGGCACATGAAGGGCTCGGTGGGGGCGCCAGGGCGGCCATCCTTTTTGCGTTGCTCGCGCACAAACAGCAGCACCCGTGAGCCGCGCACCTCGTGGTGGATGTAGCGCTGGCCGGTGGCCGGTGGCCGAGGACGCGGTGGTGGTGCTTTGGCTTTCCCAGTGGAACAGGGCGGGGCCGAGGGCCAGGTCGCGGTAGCGGGTGGAGGGGGAGAAGAGGGCTTCGCTTTTGCGCAGGGTGACGAACAGCAGGTCGGTGGCGCTGGCTTGGTGCCAGAGCACGCCTTCGCGGTGGATCCAGGGGGCGTCGGTGCTGAGCACACCAAAGGCCGCTTCGATCTCGGCGCGTGTGTAGTGGCCGTGCACGCGCAGGGGCACCGGCAATGCCCAGGGCAGCGGGTGGAGGCGGCGATCGGCACGCTCAGCGAGCAACTCCAGGAGCTGGATCAGCTCCTCGCGCCAGGCGCCAGCCTGCCAGAGCACATCCAGGGCCTGATCGAGGGGCCGCCACTGGCGGCCGGTGCCGTAGCCGCCAGGCTTCTGCGAAGCAGTACAGCTGAGCCGTGAGCATCAGCCACTGGCGCATCTCGCGCTCGGATAGGGCCTGCGGATCGGGCGGCGCGGAGGCGGCCAGGGAGGCGGCGGTGGCGCGCAGACGGTCGGGGTCGTCGAGGTGGAGCAGGCCGGCGGCGATGGCGCGGCTGAGGCGCTCCTCCTCGGGATGGGGCGCACCGGCCAGGTGGGGCGGCAACCAGCCCAGCTCGCGCCGCAGGGAGGTGAAGCCGGCGCCGCGGATGCCGTAGAAGTCGGCCGGCTCCATGGCCAGGGCTTCGAGCCAGTCGGCCAGGCCGCTGGCGGGGCCGATCGTTCCCTCGGCGGCAAGGGAGCGCAACTCCAGGAGCAGCTGGGGCCGGCGGCTGGGCAGGCACTGGTGCAAACTTGAAAGCACCCGCTCGCTGGAGACGCGATCGAGCACCAGCCGGCACCCGGGCGGCAGAAACGGGAAGCCCTGAGCCAGCTGGTCTTCGAGCTGGCGCCGGCTGCAGCCCAGCAGGGCCCGGTAGCGCAGATCAAAGCGAAAACGCCGGTGCTGCTGACCGATGCTTGTTGCGTTTTTTGGCCAAGCACCGTGAGGCAGCTTTTGCCGGTGTCGGGCGAGAGGCGCAGACCCCGGCCCAGCTGCTGCAGGAACACGATTCAGCGTGGAGTGGCGCTCTCGGTGGGCCGCAAGAGCAGGATGCTCTGGCTCTCCCAGTGGAACTCCCACGGGGAGATGGCGTAGTCGTTGTAGCGGGTCGATGGGGAGAAGAGGCGCTCACTCTTTTTGAGGGTGATGAAGAAGACGTCGTACTGGGTAGCTTCATCGAAAAAGACGCCCACTGCTACGCACAAGCCTTCGACTACGCGGCATGGGAAGGGGCGGGCTTCGTTGAGCTGGCCGAACCCGAAGGAAGACCCGATCACCCCTTCCACCAGCTGACCCAGCCAAAACTGCTCAAAATCGGTAATCCTGGAGTCAGCCATTCGAATCCCGATGCCCCTCCGCTCGGCCAGCGAATTCCCGATCACACCAGATCCAGAGGCTCTGCAGGACACCTACCAGGACTGCCGGGCGGCCTTGGTGTCGGCCAACCGCTCCCGGGGCGTGCTCAAGGCCCAAAGCGACCGGCGGGGGGTGGTGATCACCGAGCTGCAGCGGGAGCTGGTGGAGCTGGAGGCGGATCTGGCCGATGAGGCCCGGGCCAAGGCTCGTCTCCATGCCCTCAACGCCAAGCTCGGCACCGTGATCCGTGAGCTGGAGGAAACGGGTGATGCGATGGTGGGCTTGATCGATGAGAGCGAGCGCCAAAGTGGCTTCTGGCTCGTGGAGATGTTCCGCCGGTTGGTTCAGCAGGCGACGCGCTGGCGATCGGTGAAGGCCAAGGCTGCTGAATTGGCGAGCGAAGCGGCTGAGGCCGGAACTTCCGCCAGCAAGCTCGGCTCTCAGCCATGAGTGCGGGCCCGTCGATCGCCGATCTGCTGGAGCAGACCCAACGTGAACTGGCGGGCACCGATGCCCGCGTGTACCGCCGGGTGGCGGACCATCTGCAGCGCTCCAGTACGGCGCTCCAGGACCTCCAGGATCCCAAGCCCGCAGGCACCCAGGACCCGAAAGCCTTGCTGGGCAAGGGGAGTTTCCTGCAGCAGCCCGCGGCCAGCCTCAAGCAGCTGTGCAAGGAGCACGGCATCAAGGGGTACTCCAAGTTGCCAAAGGCTGCTCTGGCCCAACTGCTGGAACGCCATGGCGTGACTCCACCGCCGCCGCCGTTGGAGAGTTTGACGAAGAAGGAATTGATTGCCTTGGTGCGTCAGTTGCTGGGGGAGGGGTAGGAGATGGCCACCCAGCGCTACTCCGTCACACCCCACCCCATCGAAACCCTGCTGACTTGGGTTAAATCGGGGGACATTGCAATCCCGGAGATCCAGCGGCCCTTCGTTTGGGAGGCCACCAAGGTGCGCAACCTGCTGGATTCCCTCTATCAGGGGTTCCCGGTGGGCTACCTGATTGCCTGGCGCAACCCCACGGTGAAGCTGAAGGATGGCAGCTCAGCTGCTGGCAAGCGGATCCTGATCGATGGACAGCAGCGGGTTACTGCCTTGATGGCTGCGTTGCTCGGAATGGAGGTGCTCACCAAGGACTATGAACGGACCCGCATTCGGATTGCCTTCAACCCACAGGCGGAAGAGCCCTGCTTTGAGGTCAGCAACCCCGCGATTGAGAAGAATCCGGTTTGGATACCTGATATCTCAGTGCTTTTTGCACCTGAATCGGGGTTGCTGAGCCAGACGAATGCCTACATCAAGCGAAACCCTGAAGCTGACCCTGATCGCATTGGCAGAATTCTTGAACGGCTCCTCAAGATCGTCTACAACCATGTGGGTTTGATTGAACTTGCTGAAGATCTCGACATCGAAACAGTCACGGAAATCTTCATCCGTGTGAATTCTGCTGGCAAGGAGCTGTCTCAAGCAGACTTTGCCATGTCAAAGATAGCCGTGAATGAGACCTTCGGCGGCAACACACTACGCAAAGCAATCGACTACTTTTGCCATCTTGCTGTGGCGCCGGAGTTTTTCGCTCAGATTGAGCGAGTGGATCCAGCTTTCGCTCAATCGGAATTCTTTCCCCAGATGCGGTGGATCAAGGATGTCAACGATGACCTCTATGATCCCACCTACACCGACATGCTGCGCGTGGCATTCACCTCGCAATTTGGCAGGGGCAAGTTACAGGATCTGGTCGCTTTGCTCTCAGGGCGAAACTTCGTAACCAAGCAGTATGAGGAAAGTATTGCGGAGGAATCGTTCGCCAAGCTGAAGCAGGGCGTGTTGGCGTTCATCAACAAGACCCACTTTGATCGGATCACCATGATCCTGAGATCAGCGGGTTTTGTGACCAGTGATCTGATTCGCAGCCGTAATGCTGTCAACTTCGCCTACATTCTCTATCTGAGGGGCAGGCACGAGAATCTGCACGCCCCCGACATCGAGAGCCTGGTGCGGCGATGGTTTGCGATGTCGATTCTCACCGGCCGTTATTCCGGCAGCCCGGAAACGGCCTTCGACCTCGACATCCGGCAGATTGATTCCCAGGGTCTGAAGACCTATGCCGAAGCGGTGATCGAGAACGAACTGCCCACCACCTTCTGGACTGGGATGCTTCCTCAGCTGATGGACACCTCATCAGCCATGAGCCCGTACTTCATCGCCTACCAGGCGGCCCAGGCTCGGCTTGGTGATCGTGGTTTCCTTTCCTCCGATATCACCGTGCGCGACTTGCTGCTCAATCGCGGTGACAAGCACCATGTGTTCCCACGCAAGCACCTGCAGCGGGGAGGGGCATCTCGAAGCAGCTACAACCAGATTGCCAACTTCGTGATGGCCCAGAGTGAGATCAACATTGCGATTGGCGATAAGGCACCTGAGATCTATTTCGCTGAGCTGCGCGAGCAGGTGAACGGTGGACCTAAGCGTTACGGCGGCATCACCGATCCAGCAGAGCTGAGAGCCAATCTCGTGATGAATTGTCTGCCCACGTCGCTGTTGGATGGCGAACCCTTGGACTACGACGCCTTCCTGGTGGAGCGGCGGCGGCTGATGGCCGAGAAGATTCGCCAGTGGGTGGAGGTGTTGTGAGCACCAACTTCGCCCATCTACGTCGCTACGATGAGCAATTGTTCCGGCTCGGGGTGCTGGCGGAGCGCTATTTCCCAGAGGATCCCAACACGGCGCTGATCAAGCTGCGGCAGCTGGGTGAACGGCTGGCCCAGCAGGTGGCGTCCCGGTTTGGAGCGTTCACCAGCGCCCAGGAGTCGCAACTGGCCTTGATTCGGCGGTTGGAGTTCGAGGGCCTGATCGAGCGTGAGGTGGCAGTTCTCTTCCATGACCTGCGCACGACAGGAAATGACGCCACCCATGGGCTTTACGGCGACCATGCCAGCGCCCTGAGCACCCTCAAGATCGCCTGGCAGTTGGGGGTGTGGTTCCACCGCACCTTCTCGGATCCTGAGTTCCGCAGTGGTCCCTTTCAGCCTCCTCAGCCCCCTGACGATGAAAGTGAGGAACTGCGCGCAGAGCTGGCCGGCCTGCAGCGTGCGCTCGATGCCTTCCGCGCCCAGGGAGGAGCCGTGGCCGAGCAGCTCAGCGCCACGGAGGCCCAGCTGCAACAGGCCCTCGTCGAGCAGCAGCAATGGGAACAGTTGGCCGAAGCGGCCGAAGCCGACAAGGTTGCCCTCTCTACTCAACTGCAAGCCCTTCAGAACGCCGCCGCCCAGCAACCGGCAGCGGTGTCTGCGGGATTGCTACAGGCAGCCAAGAAGGCCGCTGGTTCGATCGAACTGGATGAGGCCTCCACACGCCAGCTGATCGATGAGCAGTTGCGGCAAGCGGGCTGGGAGGCGGACACGCAGACCCTTCGCCACGGGAAAGGAGCCCGGCCGCAAAAGAACCGCAACCTGGCTATCGCCGAATGGCCCACCAGCAGCGGTCCAGCTGATTACGTGCTGTTCGTCGGCCTGACCCCGGTTGCGGCCGTGGAGGCCAAGCGGGCCAACACTGATGTGGCGGGCAAGGTGCCCCAAGCTGAGCGCTATTGCCGGGACTTTCAACCAAGCGCCGAAACGGAGCTGAGGAGCGATGGTTGGGGTCCAGAGGGCGAATACCGCATCCCCTTCGCCTTCTCCAGCAATGGCCGGCCGTTCCTGAACCAACTGCGCACCAAGAGCGGCATCTGGTTCCGTGACCTGCGCCGCAGTGAAAATCTCGCCGGACCCCTCGAACGCTGGTATTCACCTGAAGGGCTCAAGGCGCTGGCGCGCCAGGACGTGGACCTGGCCCAACAGCAACTGCGGCGGGAATCGTTCAGCTTTGGCTTTCCGCTGAGGCCCTACCAGCGCCGCGCCATCGAGGCCACCGAAGCGGCGATCGCAGCAGGCCAACGGGCCATCATGCTCGCCATGGCCACCGGCACGGGCAAGACCAAAACCTGTGTGGCCCTGATCTACCGGCTGCTCAAAACCGGGCGATTCCGGCGTGTGCTGTTTCTGGTGGACCGCTCGGAACTCGGCACCCAGGCCGCCGATGCCTTCAAGGAAACGCGGATGGAGAGCCTGCAGAGCTTCGCCGATATCTACGGCATCAAGGAACTGGGCGAGCGCGAGGTTGAAACCGATACACGGGTTCACATCGCCACCGTGCAGGCGATGGTGCAGCGACTGCTGCTGGGCAGCGAGGAAGACAAGCCCACGGTGGACACATACGACTTGATCGTGGTGGATGAATGCCACCGGGGCTATCTGCTGGATCGGGAGCTGAGTGATCGGGAGCTTCGCTTCCGGGATTTCAACGACTACGTCTCGAAGTACAGGCGGGTGCTCGAAATGTTTGATGCTGTCAAGATCGGCCTCACGGCCACGCCGGCCCTGCACACGGTGAACATCTTTGGCCAACCGGTGTTCGTGTACAGCTACCGCGAGGCGGTGGTGGATGGCTTCCTGGTGGACCACGAGCCACCGATCCGGATCAACACCGAGCTTTCCAGCGAAGGCATTGGATGGGCTGCAGGGGAGGACGTCAAGATTTACGATCCAGCCACAACGCAGATCGAGAAGTTCACGACGCCGGATGAGTTGCGTTTTGAGGTGGAGGCGTTCAACCGCAAGGTGATCACGGAGTCCTTCAACCGCGTGGTTTGCGAAGCGCTCGCCGATGAGTTGGACCCATTTTCCCCCTACAAAACCCTGATCTTCTGCGCCAGCGACGCCCATGCCGATCTGGTGGTGATGCTGCTCAAAGAGGCCTTCCAGGAGCGCTACGGCAGCGTGGCCAATGATGCGGTCGCCAAGATCACTGGCGCCAGTGATAAGCCCAAGGAGCTGATCCGCCGGTACAAGAACGAGCAATTTCCCAATGTGGCCGTCACGGTGGATCTGCTCAGCACCGGCGTGGATGTGCCCGCGATCTGCAACATCGTGTTCCTGCGGCGCATGAACAGCCGCATTCTCTACGACCAGATGATCGGCCGTGCCACCCGTCTTTGTGATGCGATCGACAAGACCCACTTCCGCATCTTTGATGCGGTGCGGATCTACGAGGCCCTGGAGAACTTCACGGACATGAAGCCGGTGGTGGTGAATCCGAACATCACCTTCGGCCAGCTGATCCATGAACTGGACACCACGGAGGGCGAGGAGAGCGAGCTGGTGCGTCAACAGCTGATCGCCAAGCTGCGGCGCAAGCAACAGCGGTTGAGCGAGAACCACTCGGCGCAGTTCAGATTGCTCACCGGCGAGGAACCCGCCGACTTCATCCGACGCCTGCAGCAGCTGCCGATTCAGGAGGCCAGCCGCTGGTTGGGAACCATCCACGGCTTGGCTGAGTTGTTGGATCAGCAGTGGGACGGGCCTGCCGAGCCCCAGTTCCTCTCCGAGCATCACGACGCGCTGCGATCGATTGAGCGGGGCTATGGCGAGGCCACCCGCCCGCAGGACTACCTCGATGGCTTCTCGGCCTTTGTGCGCGACGCCGGTAACGATCTGCCGGCCCTCACCACGGTGCTGCAGCGGCCCTGGGAGCTGACCCGCAAGGATCTGCGGGAGCTGAGGCTTGCGCTCGATCAGCGGGGCTACAACGAGGCCACCCTGGCCACCGCCTGGCGCGAAACCACCAACCAGGACATGGCCGCCTCGATCATGGGCTACATCCGCCAGGCGGCTCTCGGCGATCCGCTGCTGCCCTACGAGCAGCGGGTGGAAAAGGCCCTGCAGCGCATCCTGGCCTCGAAGCCATGGACCGCGCCCCAACGCCAGTGGCTGCAACGCATCGCCAACCAAACGAAGGCGATCACGATCGTGGATCGCGAAGCGCTCGACGACGACGCCCTCTTGTTCCAGCGCGAGGGGGGCGGCTGGCCACGGTTGAACAAGCTGTTCGGCGGCGAGCTGGAGCAGGTGCTGCACCGCTTCAACGAAGCCGTGTGGGAGGCGGCATGAAACCGCTGCCTCGGTCTAGACTGGGTATCGATCGCCATCGGAGGAAAGCCATGCGCGCCAAGCTCTTCCGCAACGGCCGCAGCCAGGCGGTACGCCTGCCGGCCGAATTCCGATTTGAGGGAACGGAGGTTGAGGTGCAACGTGATCCTGAGAGCGGCGCCGTGGTGCTGACGCCGGTGCGGCCCTCGGCCAGTGCATTGCTGGAGCTAAGGGATGCGTTGCTGCAGGAGCCTGGCTTCCAGGCCGAACTGGATGCGTTTTTCGAGGGGTTGCATGACACCCGACCTGCCGAACCGGTGGACTTCCCCTGATGGCTGCGGGGAACGAGAGGTTGATGCTTGATACCAACGCCATGAGCGCCTTTCTCAAACGACGCTCGCCACGCCTGGATGCCTGGGTGCGGGAGCAACGTTGTTGCCTGTCGGCGATTGTGGCGGCCGAGATCCGCTACGGGCTGGAAAAGCAGCCGGCGGCGACGCGGCTGAAAGAGCTGGCGGAGGCCACCCTCGAGACCCTGGAGATCCTGCCCTGGTCGGAAGCGTGCACGAGGATCTACGGCCGGCTGCGCGCCGATCTCGAACGCCATGGCAAGCCTGTGGCGGCGATGGACCTGCTGATTGCCAGCCATGCCCTGAGCGAGGGCTGCGCCCTGGTGACGGCGGATCAGGCCTTTGCCAACGTGGCCGAATTGCAGCTGGAGGCCTGGTGATGGCAGGAACCACAACCCACGACATCGTTGCCAAGCTCTGGAACCTCTGCAATGTGCTGAAGGACGACGGGGTGACCTATCACCAGTACGTGAGCGAGCTCACTTATCTGTTGTTCCTGAAGATGGCCAAGGAAACTGCTCGGGAGCAGGGGATTCCGCCGGAATGGCGCTGGGATGTACTTGAGACCCTGTCGGGCCTCAGCCAGTTCAACCACTACAAGGAGCTGCTTCTGAAGCTGGGCAGCTCATCACAGAGCACAGGAGAGAATGACGACTCTGAAAAGGAGAGTTCCGAGGATAACGAAGAGGGAGTGACACAAGCTGACATCAGCGAAGAAGGGGCTGAAGAAGAACAAGCCAATCCTGTCTCGCCAATCGTGACAGAGATTTACTCCAACGCCAGCACCTTCATCAAGAAACCAACCACGCTGAAAAAGCTGGTTGACGAGATCGACAAGTTGGATTGGTACAGCGCTCGCGAGGAGGGCTTGGGTGATCTCTATGAGGGGCTGCTGCAGAAAAATGCCGAGGAGAAGAAATCCGGCGCCGGCCAATACTTCACGCCCCGGCCGCTGATCGACGCGATGGTGGCGGTGATGCAGCCGAAGCTGGGGGACGTGATCCAGGATCCGGCTGCCGGCACCGGCGGCTTTTTAATCGCGGCGCAGCGTTGGATCTGTGATCACCAGGATCCGAGCCTGCTGGATGAGAAACAGCAGAAGCAGTTCTACGAACACACGTTTTACGGCATGGAGCACGTACAGGACACGCACCGCCTGGCGCTGATGAACTTGATGCTGCATGGGCTGGATTCAAAGCCTAAGGAATACGGAATCCTCTACGGCGATACGCTGAGTACTGAAGATGTCGCCCCTCTGCCGCCGGCTACCCTTATTCTCACCAATCCACCATTCGGCACTAAGAAGGGCGGCGGTTTACCCAGCCGGGGAGATTTTCTCTTCCCCACCAGCAACAAGCAGTTCTGCTTCCTACAACACATCTACCGGGCCTTGAAACCTGGAGGGAGGGCAGCGGTGGTGCTGCCGGACAACGTGCTGTTCGAGGGCAACGTGGGCAAACAGATCCGCGAGGACCTGATGGACAAGTGCAACCTGCACACGATCCTGCGCCTGCCCACCGGCATCTTCTACGCCCAGGGTGTAAAGACCAATGTGCTGTTCTTCACCCGCGGCAGCAGCGATCGGGGTAACACCGCAGCGGTGTGGGTGTATGACCTGCGGGCCAACATGCCTGCCTTCGGCAAGCGCACCCCGCTCACCCGCGAGCATTTTGCAGCGTTTGAAGCGGCCTATGGCTCCGATCCCCTGGGGCTGGCGCCGCGTACGGCCACGGGGCCGGAAGGCCGCTGGCAGTGCTTCAGCCGCGAGGAGATCGCCGCCCGGGGCGACAGCCTCGATTTGGCCTGGCTGAAGGATGATTCTGCCGAAGATGGCGCCGACTTGCCGGAACCGGCGGTGTTGGCCCAGGAGGCGATGGTGGAGCTGGAAGGGGCGTTGGAGGATCTGCGGGCGATCCTGGCGGAGCTGGGGGAAGAGGTGGAGGAGTTGGTGTGATGGAGGGGCGGGAGTTACCGGTGGGGTGGGTTGAAGTTCCGATCGGCGATTTGTGCGAGCTACGCAATGGCCGCGCCTTCAAACCAGCGGAATGGACTGATGAAGGGATTCCGATTGTCCGAATCCAGAATCTCAACAATCGGCAGGCAAAGTTCAATCACTATCAAGGCGAGGTTGATGCCAACCATCTCCTCGGTGGCGGCGAACTTCTGTTTGCATGGTCTGGGACGCCTGGCACATCATTCGGCGCCCATATCTGGGCAGGCGGCAAGGCCGCTCTAAATCAGCACATTTTCAGGGTTGATTTTGATGAAGTTTCTCTTAAGAAAGACTTTTTCAGATACGCGATCAATCAGAAGCTAAATGAACTGATCGATATTGCGCATGGAGGAGTTGGCTTGCGTCATGTCACCAAGGGAAAGTTTGAGCAGACGGAGGTTTGCCTTCCACCTCTAAACGAACAACGCCGCATCGCCGCCAAGCTCGACACCACCCTCGCTGCTGTCGAGGCCTGCCGCCAGCGCCTCGATGGCGTGGCGGCAATCCTCAAGCGCTTTCGCCAGTCCGTGCTGGCGGCGGCGACGTCGGGGGAGTTGACGCGGGAGTGGAGGGGGGAGAGGGGCATCGAAGATCGGGATTGGTCGACAATCAAGACAAGGGAGGCAGGCAGGGTGCAACTCGGGCGACAGCGCTCCCCCAAGTATCACAGTGGTCCAACAATGCGGCCATACCTTCGGGTGCAGAACATCTTTGAAGATCGCATCGATCTGTCAGATGTCATGGAGATGGATTTTTCCGGTGCGGACTTGCAAAGGTACCTGCTGCATCCTGGAGACATTCTACTCAACGAAGGTCAGAGTCCTCAGTATCTTGGCAGGCCTGCGATGTATCGGGGCCAGGTACCTGGTGAGGTCTGCTTCACCAATTCCTTGATTCGCTTCCAGGCTGGCGACTCAGTTCTGCCTGAATTTGCATTGCTAGTCTTCCGCCACTATATGCATTCAGGTCGCTATGTCAGTGAAGGCACAATCACTACAAATATTGCTCATCTGAGTGCTGGTCGATTCGGAGAAGTCGAGTTTCCTCTCCCCTCTCCAGATGAACAAGCAGAAATTGTCCGACGCGCCCAGGAGCTCTTCACCCTCGCCGACCAACTGGAAGCCAAGCTCTCCGCCGCCCGCAGGATCGTCGATCGCCTCACGCCAGCCCTACTGGCCAAGGCCTTCCGCGGTGAGCTGGTGCCCCAGGATCCCAACGATGAGCCTGCGACACTGTTGCTAGAGCGGATCTGGGCTGCCCGGCAGGCGGACGCTGCTACGGGAAAACCCTCGCGGCGAGGGCGGGGCAAGGCTGCAGCCAGCCCGGAACAGAGCCCTCTCCCTGCCGCACCCGCTCCTCCTCCCGATCTCCTCGCCCAGCTGCTGCAGGAGTGCGGTGCCCTCAGTGAGCGGGCGCTTCTGGCGGCTTCGGAGTTGGAGCCCGGGCGGTTCCGGAGGCAGTTGGCGCTGGAGGTGGAAGCTGGCAACATCCGTGAAGAGCTGGAAGGGGGGCGGCAGGTGTTGATAGTGGCAGGCGAATCGTGAAGAGCAGCTACAGGATTCAAGTTGCTATATCAGCGCCCACTTATCCCAAGCAGCCAAGTAGCCTTCGTGAAATCATCAATGCCTACGTTCAGCTATTCAGGCGTAAGAAACATCTTTTTTGCCCGTGCGGAAAGCCTTCCGTCTTTGATAGCTGGAACAATCCATAGGACACCTTGGCAACGGCATTGTCCGAACTCATGTCAACCAGATCGGTTCACCAATAAAATCACGTAGTCAGACTTCGACTTCTGATCAAGCCTTTGGCTATGCGTGAAGCACAAGCTCAGCTGCACGTTCGCGGAAACTGCAACTGCACACCGGTGATTGTACGCAGGATTAACCCTAGAAAACCATTCGTGCGTCAACCAAGCGAAGAACTGTCTGGAAGTCAGTACCCATAAGATCCTGATGGCTGGAGAACTGCTGCGCATAGGTTCTGTGAAGCACCACACGCGATCGGATCATGGGCGATCGATGGGCGAAGGCTACCTGTTCAGGCGAGGCGAGCCCCTTACGTACTGCTATCGGCAAGATCTCCAGTGCGGCAGGATAGGCTGACACTTGGCCTGCCTCATTCAGGGCATGCTGAACGAGAACGCTTAATGCCCCAGCGATCATATAGAGCCGCCTGTTCATAAGACGCATGACGAAATCGCGCGCCCTCTTACAAGTCTGGATTCTATCCGGCGATACGCCGAGCGAGGCCTCGATCGCTGCGTACGGTGCGCCGGTCAGCCACAAGTGCAAGGCCGGCTTGAGCAGCTCCATCTCAGCATCAGAACTGTCGCCTCCCGCCTTCTTTCCCCGTGTTACGGCCTTGACCGTTTCGACGTCTGGTCCAAATAAGGCAGCGTAGCTGGCACGATCCCCGATCATGAAGTCGATCAGCCAATAGCACCACTCAATAATCGTTGTCGGAAGGGATTCCATCTCCGCCGCGATCCGCGCGGCTAACGCTGTCAGCGGTTCAAGCGGCATTCCGCTGAATGTCGCTGTCTTGACAGTAATCACGTCTGCAGCATGTGCTTCCGCATCCAGCGCATCCCTTAGGGAAGTTAACTTAGACTCAACAGAGGCTTCATTGTCCGCTTTACGCGCCTGGAACGCCGCAAAGGATCGCCTCATTATTTCGATGGAGGCGCTGGCATCCTGCTCCTCGCCCTCTCCGGTGCGTAGACGGCTGAGAAAGTAACGAACGTCCGCACTGTTCACGTCTCCGGCTTGGATCCGGTCGAGAAGAGAAGTCAGCGGATCGTCGATCTTTAAACATTGGTCGGAGGCGGGAAGGACCAATGCGAGCATGTTGAGTGCTTCGTTGGACGCTATTCCATTTTCCTCAAATCCGACGGGAGGCTCTGGTATGAGTAGCACCGTTCCATTGGCGAGGTGACCGGCGCGGCCTGCCCGTCCAGCTGCATTAAGAATCTCGTGGCTCTTCAGTGGTTCACGCCCTGCATCGACATGGCGCATCGTCCCTGCCAGGATTGCGACTTCGGCAGGTAGGTTCATACCTTGGGCAAGGGTTGGTGTCGCGACGACAACGCTGGCGCCGTCCCGTCTCCTGAACATGGACTCTGCGAGCCGTCGCTCCATGGCGATCATGTCGCCGTTGTGAGGAACAGCCGGGGCAGTCGGGACGATCAAAGAATGCTGGCCTCCGCCAAGTTCGGCGATGATGTCTTCCCAGAGCCGATGTTCCGACTCGGTGAGGCCGCCTATTGCGGGAAGCTGCGCGCTAATGTCCGTTGCGGTCGAGGGCGCATGATCGGCCTGGTTGACGAACATGATTGACTTAAGCCCAGCGCGCGCGGAATTTATTGCCAAGAAGGCTCCGACCTTATTGGCATTCGGTGTAGCTCTTCGTTCTCCATAGCTCAGCCTCACGTATTGGTCTGAAAGCCGCACTAGACGAATGTCGTCCGGTGTATTGCGTGCCCAAGCATGATGCAGGCCGAATAGAGCGAATGGTGAAACATGGAGCGGTGTTCGAACGCCCCGACGCCCGCGACGCTGCGGACCTAAGGCGCGCACGCAGCGGTTTGCTGCATTGAGTTCGTCGGCTGGGTAGGTGAGGACTCCGCGTGCTTGCCTGCTAGGTTTCCAGGAGTCAAGGAAGCTGATGCATCGACGCCCGGTCAACTGCGTCAGCCATTCAGCCACTTCAGGGGCATTATTTAACATTGCTGAGAGAAGCAAGTAATCGGCTTGGGGAGCGCGTCGCAGAGCATGTAGTAGACAGAGCATCGCATCAACGCTGCGAGCTCCGCCGCCTGCGGGACTAAGCAGGTGACATTCATCGAAAACAATTAATCCAACATCCTCGACGTTGGAATCTCCAAAACTCAACATGGCGAGGAGGCGCTCAGGTGTCATGACTTCGATCATGCCTAGCTCGGGTCCTTCGATGAAGGCGACGAGATCACCGTCAGTAGAGATGTCGTAATCGGCTAGACTCTTTGGAAAGCTCTCGGAGAGATCGTCGCGAAGCTGGTCAACGAGAGCGAGTGTTGGTACCAAGAAAATGACCTTGCGCCCAGCACTCAGGGTTGCGGCGATCTTGAGTTCGGAAAGTGTGGTTTTTCCCGCACCGGTTGGTAGAACAATTACAGCGGACATACCGGCTGCGAGGAATCCAGACCCGATCGCGTCTCTGTGATTGGGCCATATTGTCGGCTTGGTTTGCGCGCGATGGCGTAGCCATCGATGCCAGGCCTGTTCATCTGCGCCGGGAGGTGTAGGAAGATGAGCGATTCCTGCCCCTTCTAGGCTATCGGCAACATGTTTAAGTAACCGGGCAAGATGACGAGGGCCTGCATAAGCGGAAACTAGGCGGGCGCCTGGCGTCGAGAGTGAGATGGTGTCCACCGAAAGTTCGACGACACGGTCGAAGATCTGGTTTGGAGATTCCATCAATGGATAGGCCAAGGCCGGCAGCGGTCTATTGAGAAGGCGCGCGGTGATCTGAACAAGACCTGCCCAGCACATGCCATATAGACCCTGTGTTGCCTGCTCGGACAATGAATCATCGGCCGAGGGCTGAAGACCTGAAAGACGCTCAGCCCGCTCGAGGATCAGGTTGAACCGTTCATAAGCCAAGTCCTGAATGCTCTCGAGTAGCGCCCCCCGATGGAGATCATTAAGCCGGGAAGAGCCGATCGCTCGGGCTGCTTCCCTGGCGTCGGGTCTTTGGTCTGCAATTAGGAACAGCAGAGGTGCGGCAATGCGGGGGTGGATGGCTCCGGCGGTAAAGAAGTCGCGGGTTTCGGCTACCGCGGGCAGGATCCGGCCAAGAACCTGATGAGCTGTCCCGGCCACGAATGCGGCGGCGCCTCGCGCTGCGCCGTCAATTGTGTCGTCGACAAGCGCCTCGTAGATGGTCGCGATCCGCGACAAACGTTTTATGCGAGCAAGATAGTCTGGCTCATCTGTGGGCTGCGCAGCGCGCATTCGCAGCCCAGTCAGCTCTGCATAAATGCTCGTAAGTTCCTGGGGGAGGAGTTGCGGGTCTACGCCGCGCAGAGGTGGAGCGGACCTTATCAGCGCGGCTGTCTCAGCGTCGAACATCGAACGCCTCTATCTTTGCCCAGACTCGATCGGAGAATGCAGCAAACCAGGCCCGGATACCGTCCAAAGGGAGAGTATTGCCGTCACGTACGTCGATGTCGTCGATGATCTCCTCGTAGCCGGCGAAGAGTGCCGCCCGTTGGGCCGGGGTGAATCCGCTCGGCTCTACGGTAAGCGACGCCTGGAATGCAAGTGGTCGCTGCTGGATAAGCTGATCGTAGGCGGCCTCTCGTTCTTCCGAGGTAAGGCCGAGGCAACTCAGCAAACTGATCGTTGCCTGAGCGAGCTGGTTGTCGCGTTCCCCGCTCACATATTCTCTGAATGCAGCTTTCACGTCGCCGGCGAAAAGTTTACGCCAATTAGTCGTACATTTGTACTCGTAAACTGTTACACGCGTGAGGATGCGTGTGGTGGGATTAATCGTGACCTTGAGGCAGTCGGTGCCTTGATTCGTTGCCTTTAGGTGGGGATCAAGCATCGCCTCATCGGCCGTTGCAGAGATTCGCGCAGCAACCCAGCTGATGATCTCAAACAGCAAGCCATCGCGATGCCAGATTCTGGCACTGGATTCTGGGTGAAGTTCAATACGGAGTTTCTCTTTGAGAGCGGCGCTCATCATCGGCGGCGTCCCGGGCTGGCGAACTCCGTCAAGAATCTGTGCTGCATGCAGCGCGCGGCCGATCAAGACTTGAGCAGTAACCTCTGCTAGTGCGTCGGGATCGGCGACAGTCCAGGCAGTGCCACCACATATCGGTGGAGCGGGCGTGGGGGTAAGTGTGAGCGGCATGAGCCAATCATATCCAAGTTGGCGGCAAGTGCTGACGCAGCTGTCCCCAATCGAAATCGAGCTAGATGCCGGCATCGCCCGCTAATGCTCTTATCGCAGCACAGCTTGCCCGGTTAAGCTTGGAACGAGATCTTGGGCTCACTGGCTGTGAATGGGGCTTGACGCTTGAATCTCGGCTGTCAAGTCTGGAAGCGTGTGAAGAGCTTATTCGTTGACCTGGATGAGCCCGATGTACAAGTCTATCCTACAATCCAAGGAGATGGGTTTTCCAGATCTAAACTGAAGGCGCATAGACCTCTTGCTGATACATACTACAGACTGGTGGGGCTCTCATGGCGGTGAAGCAGTCTTCTGTCTGAGGCTTAATGAGTTTCTCTCCTGTAGGCAGCCTCGCTACTTGATATTTGTGGAATCTCAATTCTCGCGAACATTGATAATGCTTCGGGTTGTAATGCAGATCGGCTGAGCACCGTTCATATCAGTGAAAGCAATCCAATGTGCCTGAGGCGCTGGGGCGCACTTACTTGAATCTGCGCTGTAAAGGCAGATGGCACCCGCAGACCCTGCTCCCCCTGCACAACTGGTTGGCCGAATCAGGGTCGCCAAGCGCGATCCTTCATCTGCTGCGGAGTAATGCGTTTTCGATCCTTGAGACACCGGTGGTACTGACAAGAGCAGCCGCTCCAGCCTCTTGGCCACCCGCGCCGTCTTCTCCTTCACCGGGTTTCCCGGCGTCCCGGAGCACCACCTCTATCTCCACCACGATGGCTACCCCACCGGCGCCGCCTGGCGCTTTGCGGCAGCCCTGCGCGAAAACTCTGAACCCGCCTCCTTCCTTGCCGCCTTCCTGAGTACCCAGCCCAGGGCGGAGCCAATCCAGTGCCCCGAGCAGGCGGGTGATGCGGAGTACCGCTACCGGGTGCAGTTGCTCCCCGGCACCGATCCCCACCTTGAGGTGCAGTGCTGGCGTCGGATCCCATGCGGCGGCAGCTGGATTCCCCGCTGTATGCCCTTGCCGCTGGCGGCCTTCATCCAGCGCTTCCTTCCCGGTGATCAGCTTTGACCCGGCCAAGCGCCTGCGAACGCTGGAGCTGCGCGGCATGGATTTTCTCGATGCAGAGGCTGTCTTCGCCGGCCCAACGATCGAGCTCCCCGATCGAAGGCGAGCCTATGGTGAAGTCAGAATCGTCTGCGTTGGATTGCGGCATCAGGCACATCATCTCCATGCGAAAGGCCAATGAGCGAGAACAGCGTCGTTTTTTCCCCGAACTCTCCTGAAGGCAAGATCCACTCTGATCTTCAGCGCGTGGATGCCCATGTCATCCAACCCAAAGAATATGAGGAGATTCCTGAAATCACGGAGGAAGATCTCACGCATGCCGTGATCAAGCGCCCTGGCCAGCCGGATCAGCCTTTTGTGGCAAATCCAACCCAAGCCTCTTGACCCCATCGGCCTCAGTGCCTCAGGGCTTCTCGGTGGGCACGTAAGAACGCCTCCTGCTCCCGGTTGAACGGTTGGATCAGATTCGCCCCTTCGATGCCCCAGCAGCGCAAGGCCTCCCCTGCTGCCTCGTGCTGCCAGATCAGTTCGCCGCTGGAGTCGAAGCTGATCCAATGGCGATCAAACAGCTTGTCCACATGGGGGGAGAGCAGCAGGCCATTGGATCCGCTCAGCCGTTCGCTGTTGTCGCAGGATCGCCAGGGTTTGATGTGGCTTGCCACCAGGAACTCCTGCCGCGCCAGCCCCGTGACCCGGCAGGCCGGCTCCAGCTCCGACACCCTATGACGAAACAACCCCTGCCCCAGCCGCGCCTTGGTGAGCGCATCGCGTTCCGTGCTGCTCGGCACCTCCCGCAGCTGCTGCATGTCATCGAGTAGGGCGGCGGTGTACTCCCCCTCTTCCGCCAGCACCACCAGGTGCACCCGCACCGCTGGATCGGCGTGGTCTTCGATCAGCTTCAGCAGCAACAGTCCCAGGGTTTCGCTCAGACCTGCCAGGTACACCCCCTGATTGCCACGGCCCGTGCTGGTGCTGATCGGGCTGTGGCGTTCCGGAAGCAGTGGTTGCAGCAGCTCAAAGAACGTCTGCGGCACAAGGGCCTGGCGCAGCGGCTGCCAGTTCACCCGCACCAGCCAGCCCTCCTGGCTCCAGTTCTCGCCCGCTGAGCCGAACTCCGGAGGCTTGGTGGCCGTGATCGCTGCCGTTTCCACCAGGCCCATCTGGCTGATCCGCCCATTGGCATAGCTGAACACCACATCCCCCCGCTGGCAGCGGCTGAGGTTGTCGTAGGTCATGTTCCGCGCGCCGTTGGCATTGGCCTTCGGCGACCAGATGTAGCCGCCGTCCGTCTCCTGGCGGTAGGTCTGTTTGTGGTTGACCCACCAGTAGGAGGACAAGGAGCTGGCCGGGAGTTTGTCTTGTTGTAGCTGAGGTTGTGGGGGTTGACCTTAGTAGGACTGATGCGCCGGGATCACCCCCCGCACCCCACCGCGCGGCTCCTCGCAATCCCCCTCCCGCCGTGGAATCAGATGCCAATGCGCATGAAACACCGTCTACCCTGCTGCCTCACCTGAGTTCAACCCCGCATTCCAGCCGCTGATCGACGGATCCCGGGCGCTCAGCTGCTCCCGCCGCCGCTTCAGCAGCTCCACCACTGCGTTCCATTCTGGCTGGTGCAATGCCAACCCATCGGCCACATGCCGCCGCGGGATCACCAGGCAGTGCCCAGGCGTCACCGGATAGGCATCGGCGATGCACAGCGCCAGTTCGTTCTCCAGCAGCACCCGGCCGCTGGCCTCCAGCGCGCAGAACACACAACTGTCCTGGCGATGGGTGTAGCTGGCCTGCAGCCCGCGGAAGTCGGTGGTGCCCTCTTGCGTAGGTAAACTGCATCGCGCTTGCCGGCATTGCAGCGGAAGCAGAGGGCCTGCAGGTTGCTGAGGTCGTCCGAGCCGCCCTGGTTCCTGGGCACGATGTGGTCCACCTCCAGGGCCCTTTGATGCTCATGGGCCCCGCAGCATTCGCAGCGGCCCTTGGCACGGGTGAGCACCCGGACTTTGATCGAGCCGCTGATCGGCGTGCGGTGGCGGCTCCTGTGCCCGAAGCCGCAGGCTTCTGCGTGAGCAAACAGCCCACCTCCTCGCCGCGTTGCATTCGGAAGGCATCGAGGCGCTGGCGGCACAGTTGCAGCAGCTGCTCGCGCTCGCTGTCGCTCAGCTCTACTGCTGCGCAGAAGCCTTCGGCTACGCCGCCCATCAAGCCGTAGGCGCCCTGGTCGTAGCGGGTGATGCCGTTGCCGGTGAGCACTTTGCCCACCTTCCGCTTGACGCGCTCTGTGTAGTACTCGATCTGGGTCACGTCCTCCCCCAGGATCCGGCGGGCCACGTCCTGTGCGGGGGCTGGGCTGGCTGTTGCCTGGCAAATCAATGTCCCAGGAGCTCCATCAGCATCAGGGGTTGGTCAACGTGGCTCATGCGCATGCGCTTGGCGATGTAGTCGCGTAGGCGCTCGTAGGTGGGGGAGGGGGTTGGGGGCATGGGGGGATCTTGGCGCTGTGGGGGCTGCGGGGCCAGGTGGGGTGTGACGGGGGGTGGCACTGATCGGATGTAACTGCCCCGTCTGCATTGCTCATGGTCGAACTTTTGACTGGATCAGCCCTAAGGTTGATTCGGTGTCTGCTTTGAGCATTGGGCTGATGGCGATGAACCTTCCACTGAGCCGGATGAGCCTGCAAGAGAAGCTCGTGGC
Organism: uncultured cyanobacterium; assembly: GCA_903823115.1. Lineage (GTDB taxonomy): Bacteria > Cyanobacteriota > Cyanobacteriia > PCC-6307 > Cyanobiaceae > Cyanobium. The sequence goes on along the minus strand of CAIJRN010000049.1, from coordinate 52,273 downwards.
CATGGAGCTCCTCTGGGCAGACCTCTCGGCCACCCCCGATCAAGTTGTGTCACCGGCCTGGCACGGCGAAGAGTTGCAGCGCCGGAGAGAGCAAGTACAGCAGGGCAGTACCAAGTTTCTGAACTGGGACGACGCCATCGCTGAACTGAAAACACAACGACATGAACATCAGACTCCTTGAGTCCGCCAAGGATGATCTGCGTAGCGGATGGTCGTTCTACGAGCGACAAAGTCAGGGCCTTGGCAATACCTTTCTTGCCGCCATTGATTCTGATGTGCAAACATTAGCCCTCTACGCAGGCACCCATCGAAAGCTCGATGGATTTTATCGGATGTTGATCAAGCGGTTCCCGTTCGCGCTCTACTACTTGGTCAACGAATCATCGATAGATATCTATGCCATCCTTGATTGCCGCCGAGATCCCATCTGGATTCGCGATCGTCTGGCAACCTCCCCACCGCCGCCTTGAAAAGCGTGTCGCCATGAGCGCTAGGCCGAGCGCCTCACCGGCCACAATCCTGATGACGTCAAGCCCATTGGGGCCGGCGTAGAAATCGAACTGGGTCACGTCCTCCCCCAGGATCCGGCGGGCCACGTCCTGCGCGAGGGCCGGGCTGGCTGTTGCCTGGCAAATCCATGTCACAGGAGCTCCATGAGCATCAAGGGTTGGTAGACGTGGCTCATGCGCATGCGCTTGGCGATGTAGTGCCGCAGGCGCTCGTAGGTGGGGGAGGGGGTTGGGGGCATCGGGGGATCCTGGCCGGGATTCCTTGTGCAGGCCGGCTTGCTGGGGCGGGGTGTGACAGGGGGTGGCACTGGTGGGGAAGAAGCCTTGCTGCCGTGGTCTTGATCCCTCCCACCCCCTTGACCACCATGGAGAGTGCCTACGCTGGGTTCTCAGCCGTTCCTGGTGGCGATGGCACCCGTGTCTGACCTTCTTCAGCTGCCCCAGAACGAACGGCTTGCTCTGGCGATCGCCCTCTGGGACAGCCTCGATGACGAGGCCCGAGATGGGGCGCTGCCGATCGATTCTGCCCTCTGCGCTCAGCTGGATCGGCGCTGGACGGCCCATCTCGCCAACCCTGGCGCAGCAGTGCCCTGGGATGAAGTGCGCAGCCAACTCGGCCTTGGATGACGCTCCCCTCGGTTCGCTTCCTGCCAGAGGCGGTGGAGGATCTTCTGGAAACCCAGCGCTGGTACGGCGCGCGTGAGTCGGCGTTGGCCCAGGACTTTGCCGAAACCGTTGCGGCTGCGATTCAACGCATTCTCGTCTCACCTCAATCGTTTCCCTTGATCCACGGTCAGATCCGCAGGGTGGTGCTGAGTCGATTTCCCTATGCCGTCTATTTCCGCGAGCAGGGCACTGAAATCCTCGTGATCGCTCTGCACGGTCGCCAGGATCCCCGGCGCTGGAAACAGCGCACCTGAATGGGCATCGGCGATGCAGAGTGCCTGCAGGTTGCTGAGGTCGTCCGAACCGCCCTGGTTCCTGGTCACGATGTGGTCCACCTCCAGGGCCCTCTGGTGCGGGGTTTGCCAAGCAACAGCCCGCCCCGCAGCATTCGCAGCGGCCCTTGGCCCGGGTGAGCACCCGGACTTTGATCGAGCCGCTGATCGGCGTGCGGTGGCGGCTCCTGTGCCCGAAGCCGCAGGCTTCTGCGTGAGCAAACAGCCCACCTCCTCGCCGCGCTGCATTCGGAAGGCATCGAGGCGCTGGCGGCACAGTTGCAGCAGCTCTTCGCGTAGTGGCTCCGCCACGCTGGCCTTCGGCCAGGTAACGGCGTCGCTCAGCTCCTCGCCGCCCACAAGGTCGTAGGCGCCCTGGTCGTAGCGGGTGATGCCGTTGAAGGTGAACCTTGCCCACCATCCGCTTGACGCGCTCTGTGTAGTGATCGATCTGGGTCACGTCTTCGCCCAGGATCCGGCGGGCCACGTCCTGCGCGGGGGCTTGGCTGGCTGTTGCCTGGCCAATCCATGACCCAGGAGCTCCATGAGCATCAGGGGCTGGTCAACGTGGCTCATGCGCATGCGCTTGGCGATGGTCTCGCGCAGGCGCTCGTCAGTGGGGGAGGGGGTTGGGGGCATGGGGGGGATCTTGGCGCTGTGGGGGCTGCGCTGGTGCTGGGGTGTGGCGGGGGGTGGAACTTGCGGGGGAGAAGCCCAGCTGCCATGTCTTGTTCGGTCCCCTCAGCCAGGGAGTCGGCCATAATGTGTAGACACCTCTTGACGAGGTCACACATGGCTACGAATCTCGCTCTCGATCAGGACCTGCTTGACCACGCCTTCCGCCTGAGCGGTGAGCCCACCAAGAAGGCCGCCGTTACCCGCGCTCTGCAGGAGTTCATCGCGCGCCGGGAACAGCGCCAGGTGGCGGAGCTCTTCGGCAAACTCGAGTGGGAGCCCGGCTACGACTACAAGGCCGAACGGGAACGCCAGCGGTGAGTCTGTTGGTCGACACTTCTGTCTGGTCGCTGGCCTTTCGCCGTGATGGCCAGCCTGGACTGCCTGAAGTTGGCGCTCTCCGTGCCGCTCTCCTGGGCGCCGAGCAGGTCTTCACCACTGGATTGGTGCTACAGGAAGTGCTGCAGGGTTTTGCAGGCCCCAAAAACCGGGACCAGCTCGTGGAGCGTCTTTCTGGGCTCGCCTTTCTTCAGCCGGACAAACAGGACCACATCGCAGCCGCCGAGATCCGCAATGCCTGCCGCCGTCGGGGTGTACAGATCGGAACCATTGATGCCCTGCTTATCCAACTCAGCCAGCGCTATGACCTGACCCTGCTAACAACCGATAAGGACTTCCATGCGGCCGCTCAGCATGTGGATGTCCATTTATGGACAATGGGGTGAGGCAGCTCCACCACCGCACTCCTTTCCGGCTGGTGCAACGCCAACCCATCGGCCCCATGCCGCCGCGGGATCACCAAGGCTGTGCCCAGGCGTTACCGGATAGGCATCGGCGATGCAGAGCGCCAGTTCGTTCTCCAGCAGCACCCGGCCGCTGGCCTCCAGCGCGCAGAACACGCAGCCCGCCTCGCGTCTCCCATCGCTTGCCGGCATTGCAGCGGAAGCAGAGGGACTGCAGGTTGCTGAGTTCGTCCGAGCCGCCATGGTTCCTGGGCACGATGTGGTCCACCTCCAGGGCCTTTTGATGCGGGGTTTGCCAAGCAACAGCCGGAGCCGCAGCATTCGCAGCGGCCGCGGGCACGGGTGAGCACCCGGACTTTGATCGCGCCGCTGATCGGGGTGCGGTGGCGGCTCCTGTGCCCGAAGCCGGAGGCTTCTGCGTGAGCAAACAGCCCACCTCCTCGCCGCGCTGCTCTCGGAAGGTATCGAGGCGCTGGCGGCACAGCTCCAGCAGCTCGTCGCGCTCGGCGTCGCTCAGCTCCTCCCCGCCCACAAGGTCGTAGGCGCCTTGGGCGTAGCGGGTGATGCCGTTGAAGGTGAACCTTGCCCACCATCCGCTTGACGCGCTCTGTGTAGACATCGATCTGGGTCACGTCTTCCCCCAGGATCCGCCGGGCCACGTCCTGCGCCGGGGCCGGTAGACGTGGCTCATGCGCATGCGTTCGCCGATGGAGAGCCGCAGGCGCTGGTAGGTGGCGGAGGGGGGCGGGGGCATGGGGGGATCCTGACTGGGTGGGACGGGGGTGGAACTTGTAGGGAGAAGCCCCGGGCGATCGACATGATGATCAGCTGGATAGACGTCGTCTACCCAAGGGAGCTAGGCTGGCCACAGGTCTTCTGCTCAGCCGTGGCTGCCACCCCTCGCCTCAGCTGGAACCTGCGCGTCACGCCCGATGATCAGGCGTTGATCGATCGCGCCGTCCACGCCTCCGGCCTCACCCGAACCGATTTCGTTCTGCAGGCGGCCCGCTCCGCCGCCCGTGAGCTGTTGGTGCAGCAAAGCTGGCAAGCCGTTTCGCCCGAGCAATTTGACCAGTTTCTCTGCCAGCTCGATGCTCCCCCCGGCCCCAGTGATCGCCTGCAACGCACCATGACGGCCCCGAGACCCTGGCAACGCTGATGGATCTGCTGGCGCCGCAGCCGCTGGCGCCGCATCAGAGCACCGTCGGCTTTGACTGCGGCGACTCCGGCCTCAACCGCTGGCTCCTGCAGCGTGCCCACTCCAACCAGCTGAGCGGTGCGACGCGAAGCTTCGTGGTGTGCAACAGCGACGGGATCGTCAAGGCCACTGTGGCTCTGGCCTCCGGCGCGGTGGCCGTGGCCTCAGCCCCTGGGCGTTTTCGGCGCAACATGCCCGACCCTATCCCCGTGGTGGTGCTGGCGCGGCTGGCGGTCTGCCGCAGTGTCCAGGGACGCGGCATCGCTCGCGCCCTGCTCGCCGATGCGTTCGAGCGGGTGCTGCAGGCCAGCACTCAGATCGGCGTGCGCGGCATCGTGGTTCATGCGGCCTCCGATCAAGCCCGCAGCTTCTATCTGCACATGGGCTCCGATCCCTCGCCCATAGACCCCGACACCCTGCTGATCCGTCTCTCCGATGTGGCGGCAACCTTGCCTTTCTGATCTGTCCCGCGCAGGGCGTTGCTGGCCTGCAGACCGCGGAAGTCGGTGGTGCCCTCTTGCGTCGGCAAACTGCATCGCGCTTGCCGGCGTTGCAGCGGAAGCAGAGGGCCTGCAGGTTGCTGAGGTCGTCCGAGCCGCCCTGGTTCCTGGGCACGATGTGGTCCACCTCCAGGGCCCGTTGGTGCGGGGTTTGCCAAGCAACAGCCGGAGCCGCAGCATTCCCAGCGGCCGCGGGCACGGGTGAGCACCCGGACTTTGATCGAGCCGCTGATCGGGGTGCGGTGGCGGCTCCTGTGCCCGAAGCCGCAGGCTTCTGCGTGAGCAAACAAGTCACCTCCTCGCCGCGTTGCATTCGGAAGGCATCGAGGCGCTGGCGGTAGAGCTCCAGCAGCTCGTCGCGCTCGGCGTCGCTCCGCTCTACTGCTGCGCAGAAGCCTTCGGCTACGCCGCCCACCAAGCTGTAGGCGCCTTGGTCGGTGGAGGAGGTTGCGCAGGCATGCAGGCATCCTGATGCTGCGGGTCCTTGAAGGCCCAGAAGGGGAGCGAGGTGCCGGGGGGTGGCACTGTTGGGGAGAGGAGTAAGAACTCGGGGACCCATGGACGTAGAGCACCACGGGCCTCCGACCTGATCACATTAGGCACACGCCATGGCTAGGTTGATCCAATGAAGCCCTTCGCTTGGAGCCATGAGAAAAACGAACAACTCCTTGCTGCACGTGGTCTGTGCTTTGAAGCTGTCATCGTTGCCATTGAGACAGGGAATCGGCTCGATGTTCGAGAGCACCCAAATCCGCAGCGATACCCTGAGCAGCGAATCCTGATCGTGCGCCTGAATGGCTATGTCCACCTTGTTCCCTTTGTTGAGACAGATGAGAATTTCTTCCTGAAGACCATCATTCCCAGTCGCAAGGAAAATCGCCTGCAGAAACCGTCAATCCCTACCGAAACACCCTCATGATTAACTCGCCATCGCCTTCGTTTACCCCCGAAGAGCAACAGTTGCTCTCCGACTTCAACGCAGCTGAGCTGCGCAGCGTGGCGACCCCAGAGCTTCTGGATGCACTTCGGCAGTCCGCCACGGCGATGGGTGTAAAGGATCAACGCATCAATATCCGTCTTTCCAGTGCGGATCTGCAAGCTTTACGTGTCAAAGCCCTGCAGGAAGGCATTCCTTATCAGACGTTGATCAGTAGTGTTCTGCACAAATACGTCAGCGGTTCGCTGTTGGATCGTTCTGTTGCGTAGCCATCGCAGCTGGTCGCGTAGTGGCTCCGCCACGCTGGCCTTCGGCCAGGTAACGGCGTCGCTCAGCTCCTCCCCGCCCACCAGGTCGTAGGTGCCCCGCTCGTAGCGGGTGATGCCGTTGAAGGTGAACCTTGCCCACCATCCACTTGACGCGTTCGGGTAGACATCGATCTGGGTCACGTCCTCCCCCAGGATCCGCCGGGCCACATCCTGTGCGGGGGCCGGGCTGGCTGTTGCCTGGCCAATCCGTGGCCCAGGAGCTTCATGAGCATCAGGGGTTGGTACACGTGGCTCATGCGCATGCGCTTGGCGATGGTGTCGCGTAGGCGCTCGTAGGTGGCGGAGGGGGTTGGGGGCATGGGCACTCAGGTGCTGGAGCGCTTCTGCCATAGCTTGGGGTCGCGGCCGCAATGCAGAACGGCCAGCACAACGATGGTGTCTTGTTCGGGAATGGGTAGGTAAACCACGCCGTAGGGGAAGCGCCGTATCAGTGCACGGCGGGTGTTCCGATAGCCCGCGGGGTAGGCCTAAGGGTTGGTTCGAATCCGCTGAAAAGCCTGGCGCACCTCCTGCACAAACATCCTGCCTAGGCCATTTTCCTGTGCTTCGTACCAGCGGACTGCTGCTTCGAGATCGAGCCGGGCTTCAGGCCGTAGCCGTAGCACCATGATCAGAGCGTCTGCTCCAGTGCGTTTAGCACCTCATCAGGATCGAGCCCAGCGTCGCCGTCAGCCAGGAACCGCTCCAAGCGATGATCGATCAGCTCGCGCTCGGATTCAGTGAGTTCCGGGCCGATCTGCTCCGCAGCGATGGAATCCCATAGGGTCTGGACCAACTCCAGCCGTTGCGCCAGGGGCAGGGTCAGCAGATTGTTCACCACATGCCAGTCCGGCCAAGCCGGAAGCCACTTCAATTCACACTAGCGGTGTTGTCTGGCAGCAGCCGGGAGCAGCGTGGGTAAGGGTGAGCACCCGGTGTTTCACGAGCCGCTGATCGGCGTGCGGTGGCCGAATCCGCAGGCTTCTGGATGAGCAAACAGCCCACCTCCTCGCCGCTCTGCTCTCGGAAAGCATCAAGGCGTTGGCGGCACATCTGCAGCATCTCTTCGCGCTCGGCGTCGCTCAGCTTCTCCCCTCCCACCAGGTCGTAGGCGCCCTGGTCGTAGCGGGTGATGCCGTTGAAGGTGAACCTTGCCCACCAGGCGCGGCGGTTCCGGCGGGCCACGTTCCGCGGCTCTACCACCCCCATGCCTGTTCGGTCAGAATGCCTCCATGACAGCAGCACTCTCCACCAATCCCTCAATCCCGATCGACCCACGGATCAGCGCGATCGCCTCAGGAATCTCCGCTGCCATCCCGGAAGCCCAGGTTCGCCTGTTTGGATCACGCGCCAAGGGCACATCCCGGCCTGATTCCGACGTGGATCTGCTAATCACCGTGCCGGATCAGTGGTTGGCTGACCATGATCGTGTTCGCGTTCTGGGAGACCTTTGGCGCCAATATTCCAGCCATCGGCTGCCGCTTGATCTGCTTCTTTACACCGAAACCGAAGTGAGTCAACGCCAGCAATACAGAAGTGCTGTTACATCCTTGGCTTATCAAGAAGGAATTTTGCTGAATGGTTGATCCGGATGCCCTGCGCTACCTCCGGATCGCCCAAGCTGATCTTGATGAGGCGCAGCGCATGGTGAAGCTCTCGGGCTTCCGCAACAGCAGCATCGGTTTTCGACTTCAACAGGCCTGCGAAAAAGCCCTCAAAAGCTGGATCCACACCAAGGGAGGCATGGCTCCCTTCACCCACGACCTCGTCGCTTTGATGGATTGGCTGGAGGAATCGGGTACCGATGTCTGAGCGTTCGAGCAGATTGCCGATCTCTTATTCTTTGCGGTTCAAACCCGATACGATGACACTGTAGAGATCAGCTCTCCAGATTGGCCGCTCCTGTTGGGCATCACGGCCTCACTGCTCGATCAAGTCCAGCTCGAATTGTCATGACGCACTCATACTTGCTCTCCCAGGAATCACCCCCCTTATCCATCCCTCGGCTCCTCATAATCCCCTTCCCGCCGTGGAATCAGATGCCTGTGTGCATGAAGCACTGTCTGCCCCGCCGCCACACCTGAATTGAACCCCCCGGTTTTCATCCCAAGAACCAGCCCAACCGCTGAGCGACGCATCCGGGGCGCTCAGCTGCTTCCGCCGCCGCTTCAGCAGCTCCACCACCGCGTTCCATTCCGGCTGGTGCAACGCCAACCCATCGGTCACATGCCGCCGCGGGATCACCAGGCTGTGCCCAGGCGTCACCGGATCGGCATCGGCGATGCATAGCGCCAATTCGTTCTCCAGCAGCACCCGGCCGCTGCCCTCCAGCGCGCAGAACACACAGCCCGCCTCGCGCCTCCCATCGCTGGCCCGCAATCCGCGGAAGTCGGTGCGCCCTCTTGCGTCGGCAAACAGCCGTCGTGCTTGCCGGCATTGCAGCGGAAGCAGAGGGCCTGCAGGTTGCTGAGGTCGTCCGAGCCGCCGTGGTTCCTGGGCACGATGTGGTCCACCTCCAGGGCCCGTTGGTGCGGGGTTTGCCAAGCAACTGCCGGCACCGCAGCATTCGCAGCGGCCCTTGGCCCGGGTGAGCACCTGGACTTTGATCGAACCGCTGATCGGCGTGCGGTGGCGGCTGCGGTGGGCGAACACCTCCTCGCCGCGCTGCTCTCGGAAGGCATCGAGGCGCTGGCGGCAGAGCTTCAGCAGCTCGTCGCGTCGTGGCTCCGCCACGCTCGCCTTCGGCCAGGTAACGCCATCGCTCAACGATTCGCCGCCGATCAGGCTGTCGTGGCCATCGCCATCGGCGGTGATGCCGTTGCCGGTGAGCACCCGGCCCACCATGCGTTTCGGTTCCGGCGGGCCCCATCTCGCGCGGGCGCAGGGCTTGCTGTTGCTTGGCAAACCCGCGCCTCAGCAGCTCCATGAGCATCAGCGGCTGGTCGGGGCTGGCGGCCCTGGAGTGATGCTGGCGGCTGCCGGGCTCCAGGGCCTGGTTTGGTTTTGGGCGGCCCGTGAGGCGAACGCTCCTGCTGGGATTCCTTCTGGCGTGGCAGTGATGCGTCTGCAGCCAACCCGGATCTGGGTGTTGCTTTGCCGCCCCAGTTCCCATCCGCCGCAGGACCGATTGGCAGGCCCTATGGGCAGGCCCTGATACAGCGGTGGAACTGACAAGAGCATCCGCTCCACCGTCTTGGCCACCCGCTCTGTCTACACCTTCACTGGCTTTGAAAACGACGCGCAGTGCCATCTCTACCTCCATCACGACGGCTACCCCACCGGCGCCGCCTGGCGCTTTGCCCAGGCCTTGCGCCAATGCCCCGAACCGGCTTCCTTCCTTGTCGCTTTCGTGAGCACGCAGCCCAGGGCGGAGCCAATTCAGAGCCCCGAGCAGGCGGCTGATGCCGAGTACTGCTACCGGGTGCAGCTCGTCCCCTGCGCTGATCCCCAACTACAAGTGCAGTGCTGGCGCCGGCTCCCAGGCGGTAGCAGCTGGAATCTCCGCTGCGGGCCCATGCCGTTGGCGGTGTTCATCCAGCGCTTCCTGCCCGGTGATCAGCTTTGATCCGAGCAAGCGTCAGTGGACGCTGATGTGGTTGCCTTTTACTAGAAGCCTGTCGCCTATCGATCGTCTGACGGAAATCAAGGGTTTTTCCGCCGCAAAGGGAACTCAGGACGTAATCAAGCTGAGAACGCAGTGAATTGATCATGGCGTGGTGGATTCGCTGAAATCATCAGTGCCGGAATCGATTTCAAGAAACTAGCATTGAAGCGAGCTGGAATCTGCAACTTTTCTGCGATCGAATTGGGGGGGGGGGTATGGGGCGTATTGGTTCGTTTCACTTGGAATGGCCTATAAGAAACACGCTTCTAGGACATCCGCACGATCCACGAACTTCTCGTTCATTGGGAACTGAGTGAAAGCTTGATGTAATCCCATATGCTCATCCTTGGGCTGCTTGGCTGTGCGCAGCCCCGCTGACCTGCTCTGAGGTCCGCATGGATCCTAGGCAGACCATGTAAAAATCCTTGAAGCAGATGGCGATGCTTCGGAGGCCTTGCTATAGAAGAGTTGACACACGCAAGGGAGGTCACGACTTGCAACTTATGCGGCAAGCAAAAGACCATTGGCAACTTCTGCGGTCTGCCTAATTACTGTTGAGCGGATAGAGGAAAAGAATCGTGCAGCCATAGAAGAAATTGCTAAGCTTGATTTACGTCATTCCATGAGTCCAATGGTACGTCACAAATGTCAAAACTTTTTGCACATAGCTGTTCTTCTCTCAATTGCCGCCACTTTGCCTAATAATGTAAATGCTCAAACTCAGCCCTCCGCGCACATTGTCTCAACTACAAGTGCGAAAGATCTATTCTCCGCCATAGCGGCTACTGTTGGTATCGCAGGAGGCCTTGTTGGCCTTGCGAAGTACTTTTCTGATAGGCAAGAAAAGGAAACCAGAGAATGGCAAAAGGTATCAATCTATCGCGTCTTGAGAGAAAATGAATCAAATTCAACAAGATTTGCGCAGATACGGGATTCACATAGGGCTGAAGGCGGTGCTGTCAACGTACGCAAGAAAGACCTAAACGAGGACGAGATACGCCGTGCCCTGCTAGAGATGAAAGCTTCGGGAATAGTTAAGTTTTTTCCCGATGACTCGTTTAGGCTAGACATTATTGAACCGAAGATCGATCTAACAGCCGAGTTGCAAAGGGTAAACCTAGCAGTAGACAAAGTGATTGGAGAAGCCCCTCCCTTCACCTATTCACTCAAAGAGGCTGCTTCCCAAATCGCGGAGATAGTCGGTGAAAACAAGAAAAGGATGATAGCTACACTCATTCAGTCAGTTAATGCTGGTTTTTTTGTGCTCAATGATTCGGGGAAGATCGCATCGATTGCGGACGCATTTGATCCTCCATCATGAGGCGGATTGATAAATATACAATACTGCCCAACATCCAGATACAGAAGATAGGGTCATAAATAATTTCTCCCCGCCACAAGATTTGCCCGCTTGTGATCTGGAGCGTTGGCTGGAGCGCGGACCGTCCCTTGATGGCCAAGCTTGAAATGAATCAATAGCTATGATTGGCTATCAATAAACCGTGGCAAAAGTGCAGGACAGCCATAGGAGCAGCAAGGGATCTATTGGAAAACTTTCCCGCGCTAAATTCCTGGCAGCCTCAGCCATTGGCGGTATCACCGTCCTCTTGCCAGAATTCTTACGTGCTGCGAAAGCTGGAGCCATGAGGTTTACGATTCTCCATACCAATGACCTGCATGCAAGCTTCATTGGCATGGGTCCGTCGTCTGATTACACCCCCTTCTCGCTGAACGACGACACAACCCGTGGTGGCTATGCGCGGTTGGCGAGCCTGATTGATCAGCGCATCGCTGCGCGCAAGAGCCAGGGGCCGGTGTTGGTGCTGGATGCTGGCGACTACAGCATGGGCTCCGCCTTCAGCGCTGCCACGCGCGAAACCGGCGGTGAACTGCAGCTGATGGGAATGATGGGTTATGACGCCACCACTTTTGGCAATCATGAGTTCGATCTCGGACCGGAGGGCCTCGGTCGTTCGATCGGCGCCGCCGTCAAAGTGCATCCCATCCCAGCAATCCTCGCTGCGAACACCAGTTTTGCCGGTGGCGATCCCAGTTTGGCCGATCTGCAGACGCTGACCCGTCAGGGTGTGATCCGCCGCTACAAGGTGATCGAGCGCGGCGGTCTGCGTTTCGGCATCTTTGGCGTCCTGGGCAAGGAGGCCATGATCTATACCAGTGGTGGTGCCACAAGCTTCGCAGATCCCACTAGTACGGCGAAAGAGGTGGTGAAAATCCTGCGCGAGTTCGAAAAGGTTGATGTTGTCATCGCCTTGAGCCATGGAGGCTTGGAGAAGGATCCGGATGGTCGCTACGTCACCGGAGAAGATGTGCAACTGGCCAAGGATGTTCCGGGAATTGATGTTGTGATAAGCGGCCACAGCCACACGGAGCTGAAGCAACCAATCCTCGTGAATGGCCGTACGCCGGTGGTACAGACCGGAAAAGAGAGCAACAATCTCGGCGAGCTGGTGATCGCCCTCGATGGCAACAGGCTGACCGTTACGTCGTATCGACTCCTGCCGATCGATGACAGTATCCTCGGTGATCGGATCATCGGCAATGCGATCGATCAACTGAAGCAGGTGGTCAGTTCAGCTGCCTTCGCATCCCGGGGCTACAGCATGGACCAGCCCCTGGCCATCGCCCCCCGGGATTTGCTCAACACCTATAGCGACATCGCTGCCGGCACCGTGCTGGCAAATCTCGTCACTGACTCGTTTCGCACAGCAACCAAGGCTGATATCGGCTTCACGGCCAACGGCATGATGCGCGCAGGTCTCCTGCGCGGCAAGACGGGTGTTGTGACGGTCTACGACGTCTTTGCCGTGGCACCGCTCGGCTCTGGCGTTGTGGATCCGACTGCCGGCAGCACACTGGTGACCGGCTATTTCACCGGCAAGGATCTCAAGAATCTGCTGGAGTTCATGCTCATCGACAGTCCAGCCCATCCCGGCGAGTATTTCCCGCGCTCCTCCGGTATGCGTTTTCGCTACGACCCCATGCGTCCGAAGTTCGATGTGGTGACGGCGATTGAGCTGGGAGACTTTGACAGTGGCTACAAAGCCATTGATATCAGTGGCAAGGATGAGCGTCTCTACAGCCTCACCTGCCCGCTGATGCTTGGCCCGATTATTGTGGCCATCCCCAGATACACGAAGGGCAAGCTCGCCCTTGTGCCCAAGAAGAAGGATGGCACCCCCCTCACCTCCAAAGTTGATGCCCTTGAGCTGCCCCGCGACAATCCGGGTTATCTCCTGCCGCCACCAGGCACCACGGATCTGGAGAGTGTCGTCAAGGGGGTGGGCAACCATGCATCCCAGGAGATCAAGGAATGGCAGGCGATCATGGATTACCTCCGCAGCCTGCCGGTCACCGTCAAGGGCGAACGACCTGTGATTCCTGTCGACGAGCGTGCTGCTGAGATGCGGGCTATCAAGATGAGTTGAATCTTCCTGCCGTTGTACATGTCAACGACGAGCATGAAACCGGGGGAACCCCAAAACGATGGGTTGAACCGATGGCTGCTTCACGTTCCGAGGCCCTGGTTCAAACAGCCATGGACGCAAAGAGAGTTGCAGCCGGTAGGCCAGCCAACAAGCCCCTGGAATGGATTGGCCGCCGACATGTCGACTTCCATATCGATCGCTTCTTGGCTGTCACTCAGGTGCCGCGTTGGACCCACCAGTGCCAAAAGGTAGATTGCCTCCATCACGCCTTACCTCTCAGTAAGTTGAATGGCCAGCCATGAATTGGGTGATTCAATTGGCGCCTAAGAGCAAGCGAAGTAGAGTTGCAAATACTTATCTTGTCGGCTCTTATGCGTGCTCCACTCGCCTCTGCCGCCGCTGGCTTCTTATCGCTCAGCCTTCCGGCCGCGGGCGCCCTGGCCCAGGTGGCGATCGAGAGTCAAAGGGTCACGTTTCGAGCCGGAGCCGATTCCACCCTGCTCAAGGGCCAGCTCCAGGGTGATCAGACCGTTGACTACAAACTGCGGGCCGGCGCCGGTCAGACCCTGACGGTGGAGCTCAAGGGTTCCAACCTGCAGAACTACTTCAACGTGCTGGCAGCCGGGACCGAGAACGCCCTGTTCATTGGCAGCAGCTCCGGCAACCGCTTCCGTGGGCTCTTGCCCAGCGATGGCGACGTCCGGGTGAGGGTGTATCTGATGCGCCCGGCGGCACGCCGCCATGAAACGAGCACCTACAGCCTGAAGCTGGGGATCGCCGGTGCTCCCCTCGCCCCCGTGCCCGCCTCCCGCGATGCCCTGATCCCCGGCACTCCTTATCACGCCTCGGCGGAGGTGCCCTGCGTGTCCGGGAGTAGCGGCAAGGCCTTCAGCTGCAAGGCCTCCGTGATCCGCCGGGCCAACAACAGCGGCACGGTGGTGGTCACGAACCCCGAGGGCCAGAAGCGCCAGTTCCTGTTCGTGAAGGGCAAGGCCGTCGCCTCCGACCAGCCTGAGAAGCTCTCGGTGCAGCGGCGTGGTGATGTGTCGGTGCTGGTTCTTGGCGAGAACTTCGAGCGCTATGAGATTGTTGATGCCTTGGTGGTGGGCGGCTGAGGTCTCTGTCTTCAGAGCGGCATTGCGCCGTGAAGTGCGCTGGCGTTGGGCTGTCTGCCCTTCCGCTGTCGAACTCGGGGGCTCCAGTTTTCGCCATCCCCCCACCTCACTCCTGTGCCAGCCACCTACATAGGCCATCGTGAAAACTTGGCATGCTTTGAGTTTACAACTCAGGCTGGAACTGAGTGAGCGGGGAACCACCCAGCCCTGATCATGTCACCAAGGTCGTACAACAAGAAGGTTGGGTTGGCTCTTGTCTGCCTAGTGCCATCACGGCTCAAAGGTTGTCCTTTTGGTGCTTCTCCTGCCCGTTATTGATTTTGAGCGTCAGGCCTCTCCCAAAGACGAGGCTTTCGCCTCTGATGGCTGCTTGTGGTAACCTGAGCAATACATTCTTGGGTTTTGACAATGAAACTCGGATATACGATTCTGTATGTAGCTGATGTTGCTTCGTCTCTGAGTTTCTACGAGCGTGCCTTTGGGTTCCAGCGACGCTTTCTTCATGAATCGGGAACATATGGAGAACTTGAGACTGGAGAAACAACGCTAGCGTTTGCTGCGCATGACCTTGGCGATGCAAACTTTCCTGGTGGCCATATTCGTGCCAGTGAATCAAAACTACCCCTGGGGATGGAGATCGGTTTGGTGACACCTGACGTCGCTGTTGCTCATGCGCATGCCTTACGGGAAGGCGCCATCGAATTGAGCGCGCCTGTCGCGAAACCTTGGGGACAGATCGTCTCGTATGTTCGAGCGCCGGATGGCTGTCTCATTGAACTCTGTACGCCACTCGGCGCCTAAGAGCAACGGCTTACGTCAAGATCCAGTGGCCGGGGCCAACATTGCCTGTCCAATGTATTGGGCCTTGATCCGCCGTTGAGCTTGAGCGTCAGGCAGACTCAATGCCTGGAGGCGAGCGCTCCTTTTTCTGCTGACCCAGCTGGTCTTTCTATCCCCTCCCGATGCAGGGCTCTCCCGCAGATCTGCATCACAACTGTTCACCCACTGGTACAGCGCTCGGCAAGGTCTCTGCATCGCAGCAGCTGGGAGGTTGCGGGTGATGGCAAGCAACAGAATGATCGTCTTCTACGGAATGTAAAGCTCTGGCTGGCATTCTCTGCAGGTCTCGCTTGACTCCAGTCAGTCGGTCTGGGCGGATCGCCAGGCACCAAGAGACTTTCAGCCATGAACGTTCGCAGCGGCAGTCGGCAGCTTCTGATCCATGGCATGGTTCTCGTGCTGGTCGGATTGGTGTGGGGCCTTTTCGTCCCCGGTACCCCGCACCCAAGACTTGCCCTCGGAGCTCACATCCAGTTCGTCACCAATGGCATGCTGTTCATTGTCCTGGCAACAGCGCTGCTGGCGCTCCCGCACAGTGTCGGGCTCAAGTCTGTCTGGGTGATGGTGGTAGCGGCTTGGTTGACATGGACTATGGCCATCTCCGAAGTCGCCAATTCCTGGTGGGGAACGTCGCAAATGTTGTCCATTGCCGCAAGTCAGGCCGGTGCCATCGGCGGTGAACCATGGCAAGAAGTCGTCGTCAAACTCACCCACATTGCCGCTGGATTAGGGCTGATCATCGCCTGGTCGTTGCTTGTCGTCGGTTTTCTGAAGCAACCACCCAGCACAGGATCAAGCGATGCCTAAGGTCACCCTGGCGTCAGTCGGGCATTGGGGTGGTTAGACGACACTGAAGCCACTGGCCTCCGGCAGAGCTTCCCAGGCCGCCAGCTCTTCTGCCAGGGCGGCGTGGCGCTGGATGGCCTGATCCATGAACAGGGCGGTGCGGATCGTGGTGTCGGGGTCCTGCAGGAAGCCATGCATGGCCACGCCGGCCGTCAGGCAACGCAGGGCGGCCAGCTGCAGATCGCGGCGCGCTTCCGCCAGCGGGTAATCGCGCACGCCCCGGGCGACCAGTTCCTGATGCCAGGCACCGAGCAGCTCCTCGTGACGACCGCGGCGCTGGGCCTGCGGCTCGCTGCCGCCGACCAGGAAGGCCAGGTCGATGCTGCCCAGGCTGCGGCAGGCCCAGGACCAGTCCAGGATGACGGCCTCCGGTTCGGCTTCCGGACCGTCGAACAGCAGGTTGTCGGCGCGCAGATCGCCATGCACCAGTGTCCAGGGGCGCTCGTTGAGGGCCGCGTCGATGGCCTCCTCCTGCGCCAGCACCGCGCGCGCCAGCCGGGTGACCCTGGGGCCGAAGCGGACGCTGTAGGTCTGAAAAAATGACTCCACCAGTTCGGGCCGGGGTTTCTGAAACCAGAAACTGTGCAGCGGTAGCCATGGCTGTCGCTCGAGATGGGGATCCATCCAGAACTCGGCATGCAGGGCGGCCATCCGCCGCCCGGCGCTGAGCGTCTCGCCATGGGAGAGCCCCAGCAGCTGATCGCCGGCGCGCAGATCGGTCAGATCCTCCATCAGCAACCAGCACGGCTCACTGCCCTGGCTGGCATAGATGATCGGTTGGTGATCCTTCAGCCGCGGCACACAGTGGGTGTAAACGCCGACTTCACGGCCAAAGGCATTGTGCAGCCGGCTGAGTTCGTTGAAAGCCTGGTTTGAGGTCTCACTCTTGAGCACCACCGTGGCGGGAGCACTGCCGAGGGGCTCACAGCTGAGATGCAGCTTCCAGGTGGTGGATTGGAAGCCCCGGCTCGGTCCCATCGGCTGAATCTTGAGGCTGGCGATGGTGGTGCCCAGCACTTCGCCGATCCAACCGGCTTCCGGCAGCTTGACCTTGGCGGCAGCTTGACCGTCATCGCTAGCCATGGGGGAGGGCGACTCTGGGCTCAAACCATGACCTGATGAACCTGGGACAACCTACGGGCTCAGCTGGATCCAGGTCGCTCCTGTGATCACCCGAGCAGGCAAAGTCCTGCCAGCCCAAGAGCCTCAAAGCAGCTACACCACGACATCTGAGAGCCCACCTTCCGGATCGGCCTGCCGCTCAGGACACGAAGCGGCCGTAGAGCCAGCGCACGAACCCACCCACCACCGGCACGGGCGCAAAGGTGGGGCCGACGAAGTCGAAGTAGTCGCGATGGTCGCTGATCTTGCCGTCGTCGTTGAACTGCAGGCGGGTCGTGCCGGGATAGATGAACAGAAGACCCTGGATCTTCATGCCCATCTCCCACTCCACAAATGCCGTCCGGCCCTCGACCGCGATCGCCCCCGGCTTCAGATACACCCCTTCGCAGCGCCGGACCAGGCCCTCCTGGGCCTCGATGTAGGCGCTGAGGCCGCGCTTCTCCTGGGTGGGGTCCTGGAAGTGCACATCCTCGGCATAGGCCTGCCGCCACTGGGCCTCGGTCGGTGCCGGTGCCCCGTAAGTCTTGGTGAACAGGTCCTTGAGGCTGGCGGCATCCACGGCGGACAGGCGACTTTCGTGGCGTCAACGCTATCGGCCGGCGAGGCGACAAGGGCCCTCGCTGCCACCCCTCAGCCCGGCGCGGCGGCGAACAGCAGGCCCCGCAGCCACAGCGATACGTACACCAGCGCCACCAGGACCGGCACCTCGATCAGCGGACCGATCACCCCGGCCAGGGCCTGCGGGGAGGTGACTCCCCAGATGCTGATGCAGACAGCGATCGCCAGTTCGAAGTTGTTGCCGGCGGCCGTGAAGGCGAGGGCCGAGGTGCGGGGATAGTCGAGGCCGCTTGTCTTCCCCACTGTGAAGGCGATGCCCCACATCAGCACGAAGTACAGCAGCAATGGAATCGCCACCTTGATCACCTGGGCCGGATCCGAGGTGATCGCCTGACCCTGCAGGGCAAACATCACCACGATCGTGAACAGCAGGCCATAAAGGGCCAGGGGACTGATTCTGGGCAGGAAGCGCTGCTCATACCAGCGACGCCCCTTGAGGCGCACGCCGATCAGACGGGTGAGGAAGCCAGCCACCAGCGGAATGCCCAGAAAGATCAGCACCGCCCGGGCGATCTCCCCGAACGAGAAGCGCACAACCTGACTGTCGAGACCCAACCAGGCCGGCAGAATCTGCAGGTAGAAGCTGCCGAGCAACGCATAGATCAGAACCTGCAGGATCGAATTGATCGCCACCAGCAGGGCTGCGGCCTCCCGGTTCCCCTCGGCCAGCTCGATCCAGATCAACACCATGGCGATGCAAGGGGCGATGCCGATCAGGATCAGGCCGGTGCGAAAGGCCGGCTGATCCGGCAGAAACAACCAGGCCAGGGTGAACATCAGCAGCGGCCCCAACCCCCAGGTCAGCCCCAGAGTCAGGGTCAGCAGGCGCCGATCGCGGGCCATGGAGCCGAGTTCGCCGTAGCGCACCTTGGCCAGCACCGGATACATCATCAGCAGCAGGCCGAGGGCGATCGGCAGGGAGGTGTGGCCCACCTGCACCGCACCCAGCACCGCCTGCAGGCCAGGCACCAGGCGCCCCAACAGCAGGCCTGCGGCCATGGCCAGCAGGATCCAGAGCGGCAGCAACCGGTCGAGCCAGGAGAGATGGACGAGCACACCGCTCGGCTGGGCAGCGCCTGCGGGGCGATCGGAGCCTGGATCGGGCATGGGGGTCAGGAACAGGGAGGTGCTGGGGACTGAGAAGCGGCGGCGAGCTGGTCGAGCCAGTCGCGCAGCAGCCGCAGGGCGGCAGGCTCCAGGCGGTAGTAGATCCAGCGGCCCTCCTGGCGGGCGCGAATCAGGCCCGCCTCCTTGAGCACCTTGAGATGAAACGAGAGCTTCGATTGGGCCAGATCCAGATGGCTGGTGAGGTCACAGACGCAGCACTCGCCATGCTGCAGGGCCTGGACCACCTGCAGGCGGATCGGTTCGGCCAGGGCGCGCAACAGCCGCTGTGCCTGCTCCAGAGCCAGCGGCGCAGCTATTGCCCCTGGTGCTCCAGCTGGCTCCACAGAGACGACCGGCATGTGACGCAGAACACCAGATCCATCAACCCTAGTTGATCTATGGTTCCGACGTCGGCCGGCGCTCCCGCTCCCTTTGCCATGAAACTCGGTATCAACGGCTTCGGGCGCATCGGCCGCCTCGTCTTCCGTGCCCTCTGGGGGCGGCCCGACATCGAACTCGTTCACGTCAACGACCCGGCCGGTGATGCCGCCACCGCCGCTCACTTGCTGGCGTTTGATTCGGTGCATGGCCGCTGGCAGCAGACCGTTCAAGCGCATAACGGATTGCCGAGCAACAGCCCAGGCTTTGTCGTGGGCACCACCCCGGTGAGCTACAGCCAGGAGACGGACCCCACCGCCGTCCCCTGGCGTCAGGCCGGTGTCGAGATGGTGCTCGAATGCAGCGGCAGGTTCAAGACGCCGGAAACGCTGCAGCCCTATTTCGATGTGGTGGGCCTCAGACGCGTGGTGGTGGCCTGCCCCGTCAAGGGCGAGATCGCCGGCGCCGAGGCACTCAACATCGTGTTCGGCATCAATCACCACCTCTATGAGCCCGATCGCCATCGCCTGCTGACAGCCGCTTCCTGCACCACCAACTGCCTGGCGCCGGTGGTCAAGGTGGTGCAGGAGAGCTTTGGCATCGAACACGGCTCGATCACCACCCTGCACGATGTGACCAACACCCAGGTGGTGGTGGATGCCTTCAAGCGTGATTGGCGCCGGGCCCGCTCCTGCAGCCAGAGCCTGATTCCCACGACCACCGGATCGGCCAAGGCGATCGGCCTGATCTTCCCGGAGTTGCTGGGAAGACTCAATGGCCATGCCGTGCGGGTGCCGCTGCTGAATGCCTCGCTCACCGATGCGGTGTTCGAGCTCAGGCGCAGCGTCACGGTGGAGGAGGTGAACCGGGCTTTCGAGCAGGCCGCGAATGGCCCCCTGCAAGGGATCCTCGGCTACGAAACCCGGCCGCTGGTGTCCGTCGACTACGTCAACGACTCGCGCAGTGCGATCGTCGATGGCCTCTCGACGATGGTGGTCAACGGCACCCAGCTCAAGGTCTACGCCTGGTACGACAACGAGTGGGGCTACAGCTCGCGCCTGGCGGATCTGGTGAGCCATGTGGCCCTCCTTGAGGCGCGCTGAGCGGGAGCATGGCGTTGGAAACGAAACCTGATCAGGGCCAAGGGGAACAGCCACCGCGTCGAACGCTCTCCGCCCTGCAGCAGTACGCCATCGTCACGGCCAACTACTGGGCCTTCACCCTCACCGATGGGGCGTTGCGGATGCTGGTGGTGTTCCACTTCCATGGGCTCGGCTACAGCACGCTCGAAATAGCCCTGCTGTTTCTGTTTTATGAGTTCTTCGGAATCCTCACCAACCTCTATGGCGGCTGGCTGGGCGGAAGATTCGGCCTGCGCTTCACTCTCTGGACGGGCACCCTGCTGCAGGTGGCGGCGCTGCTGCTGCTGATCCCGGTGGCGGACAGCTGGCCGAAGTGGTGGAGCGTCGTCTACGTGATGGTGGCCCAGGCGATCAGCGGCATCGCCAAGGACCTCAACAAGATGAGCGCCAAGAGCGCCATCAAAACGGTGGTGCCGGAAACGCCGGACAACCACCAGCAGGGCGAGCAGCAACTGTTCCGTTGGGTGGCTCTCCTCACCGGCTCCAAAAATGCCCTCAAGGGGGTGGGCTTCTTCCTCGGCGGCGTGCTGCTCACCAGCATCGGCTTCAACGCGGCCATGGCGGTGATGGCCGCTGGCCTGCTGCTGGCCTTCTGCGGCACCCTCGTTCTGCCCGCTGAGATGGGCCGGATGAAGCAGAAGCCTGGCTTCAATGCTCTGTTCTCCAAGAGCCGCGGCATCAACGTGCTCTCCCTGGCGCGCTTCTTTCTGTTCGGCGCCCGCGATGTCTGGTTCGTGGTGGCGCTGCCGGTGTTTCTCGAGGCCGCCCTGGGCTGGCGTTTCTGGGAGGTGGGCGGCTTCATGGGCCTGTGGGTGATCGGCTACGGGATCGTGCAGGGGTCAGCGCCGGCCCTGCGGCGGGCCTGGGGCCAGAGCGCCCCGCCCGGTGTGGCTGCGGTGCAGTTCTGGAGCGCCGTGCTCACCGCCATCCCCGCCCTGATCGCGATCGCTCTCTGGCGCCAGGTGGGCCATCCTGGCGTGGCGGTGGTGGTGGGTCTGGCGGTTTTCGCTGTTGTGTTCGCCATGAATTCCTCGATCCACAGCTACATGATCCTGGCCTACAGCGATGCCGAAGCTGTGAGCCTCAACGTGGGCTTTTATTACATGGCCAATGCCGCCGGCCGGCTGCTGGGCACCTTGCTCTCGGGTGGCATGTTCCTGCTTGGTGGGCTGCAGGCCTGCCTCTGGACCTCCTCGCTGTTGGTGGCAGCGGCCGCTCTGGTGAGCACAAGGCTGCCGCTGCCGCCCAGGCACCGGGACGCCACCAGCCCCCAGCCATCCGCTGGCTGAGCTGGGAGCTGGCGATTCACTTTCGCAACCACGGAGCACCGTCACCATCCATGGGCGCCGCCGGCCCTGGCTGCTTCTGGCCCGGCTCCTGGATCCGCCCCAATTCGCCGTTGCCCAGCAACAGAAAACCCCCAGGCTATAAACCTGAGGGTTATCTGTTCAACTCACGAATGAGTTGTTCTGGAGTTGGTGGCGGGGGCGAGATTTGAACTCGCGACCTTCGGGTTATGAGCCCGACGAGCTACCAGACTGCTCTACCCCGCGTCGACCTGCTTACTGTACCAGCCGGCCTTCTCCCCCCTGCGCAGGGAGGGAGAAGGCCGGCGTCGCCTCAGGTGAAGCGCAGTTCGCCCAGCACATCCAGGCGCAGATGGTCGGCGGGCCTGAGATGGTGCTGGCGCAGTTCCTCGAGGCTGGCGGGGGTGAGCCAGTCCAGCTGCTCGAGCAGGTGCAGGGCGACGGCGTGCTTGGCGCGGCTGGCGCCGTCCTCCACCTTGATCGCCACCCCCAGGCCTTCGCCGATGCGGCTGAGGCACTGAATGCCTTCGGCGCCCCCCTTGCTGAGCACCTGGCCGTGGCCGAGGCGCATCAGCTCGGTGTCAAAGCGCCCCGAGCCGGCGATCAGGGCCGGATGGGCCAGCATCGCCCGGCTGATCTGTTCGAGATCCGGCTGGGCGCTGGCGCCCAGGTGGGCGTACAGCAACGCCATCTGGGCCAGCTGCAGCTGCAGCGTCGGCGCACCGCAGTCGTCGCGGGCGCTGACCAGCTCCGCCGCCGGCAGCCCGAGCAGTTCTCCCACCCGCTTGATCACCTCCTGTTGCAGCGGGTGGGCCGTCTGCAGGTAGCTCTCCAGCGGCCAGTGCATCTGGCGGCAGCTGGCCAGAAAGGCGGCATGCTTGCCCGAGCAGTTGTGCTCCAGGGGGCTGTGGCCGCCCGTGGGGATCGGGCACTGGAGTCGTTCCGCGTCCAGTTCCGCCCCCCAGAGCACGCGGAACGCCTCGCGGGCATGGGCGGGGGTACCGGCGTGGGAGGCACAGGCGATCGCCAGGCCGCGATCGCCACAGCCGCCCCTCTCCATGGCGCCACTGTTGACGAACATCGTGGCCTGGAACGGCTTGAGCGCCGAGCGGATGAAACTCAGCTGCTGGGGGTCGCCGGAGCGCATCAGCACGCGCCCGCGCTGATCGCAGACCACCGCATGCACCCGGTGCTGGGATTCGACGATGCCATTGCGCAGGAGCCTCACCTCCAGCGGTGGAATCACCAGTCGGCCGGAGCCGGGGAAGCTGGAGGTCGTCTGGGCCATGGCGGAATCGGGAGCTGGCGCCGTTCGGGCTCAGAAAGCCTGGCAGAGTCCCGTACCGGCCAGCAGCAGAGCGACCGTGAGCAGGATCACCCGCTGCAGGCGCTGCAACACCGGATTCACCTGGTGGGTGGCCACCAGCAGATCCTGTTGGCGCCACGCCACCGGTTTCTGCCAGATCTGACCGTCGTACCAGCCGGATTCCTCGTAGGCCACCTCAATCGCCACCAGCCGCCGCTGCACATAGCTCCAGCCGAGCCACTGGCGCAGCAGCAGAAACAAGGGCAACAACAGGGCCGCCGCAGCTGCGGCCAACAGCATCCGCGGCGGATCGTGGCGCAGGCTGAGGCTGCCGCTGGACACCAGCAGGCTCGGCGGCAGGGCGAGCAACCAGCTGATCAGCAGCGGCTTGAACAGCGAGCGGGGCTGGCCCGACGGCCAGATGAAGAACCAGGAGCGCAGCAGTTGTTCGTATTCGCGCAGGGGCCGCTGTTCCGGCGGCACCGGACACGGCATGGAGGCCTGCACCTGGCCCGGATCACCGGCGGCCGCTTCGGCGTTCACGCGCTCTGGGCGGGGCTGGCTGGCAGGTCGCCGCCGCCGGGCTGCAGCGGGCTGATGTAGCGCTCCTGTTCCCCGTGTCCCCAGAAGGATTCGAGGTCGTAGTAGCTGCGCTCCTGGGGCGTGAGCACGTGCACGATCAGCTCGCCGTAATCGAGCAGCACCCAGCGCCCTTCGCTCTGACCTTCGCGCCGCAGCGGCTGCCGGCCGGCCTCCAGCTCCAGGCTGTCCTCCACCGAGCGGGCGATGGCCCGCACCTGGACATCGGTGAGGCCGCTGCAGATCACGAACCAGTCGGTCAGCGACGACACCTCGTCGACCCGGATCAGGCGGATGTCCACGGCCTTGCGGTCATCGCAGGCTTCAGCGGCCAGCAGGGCCAGGGCGCGGCTGGCGGCATCGGCTCTGAGACGCTCGGGGCTGGGTGCGGTGATCGGGGCCTGGGCTCCGGAAAGCTCCGGATCAGCCAGGGCGGACTCGGGCAGGGAGGATTCGGACATCGTGAAAGAAGAATCAGCCATAGACGTTCTCACTGCTCACGGATTGGCGGGAGCCCTGTTGCTGGGCCATTTCGGCCCGGGCTTTGCCGGCACTCTTGCGCAGGGCCTCCAGCCGGTCTTCGTAGAAGGCGCGGCGGCGCTTCTTGCGGGTCTGCTCCACCAGCTCCTTGAGGGCGCCGCCCAGGCTCTTGTAGGCATTGGGCAGGCTGTAGCCGAAGCGGCAGGCCAGATCGATGGCCCGCTCATCCGCCTGCACCGCATCCTGGAGGCGCTTCTCGGAGTTGTTCTTGAGATAGAGGCGGTAGCCGGCGAAGCCGGAGAGGCCCATCGCCATCACCAGCAGCAGACCGTCCTGCACCCAGAGTTCGCCGATGGCGCCGCCCAGGCCGATGGCCAGCGCGGCCATCTCCCAGCCGTCCCGGGGCACGGCGTCGTTCTGGACCCGGCCCACCTCATGCCAGAAGAGCAGGTTGCGGTGATCGAGGGCCAGGGCCTCCCATTTCTCCAGATCCACCTGGATCTCGATCTCGTCGCGGCCGATTTCCTCCAGCGTGATCAGGGGAGGATCGACTGAGGCCGAGGCTTCGACGAACACCCAGCTCTGCATTTCCGGGGGAAGCAGCCCCTTCAGGCGCTGGAGTTCGCTCATCGCTGGTGACGTCCGGGTGTGCCGTGAAGCGGGGTATTCACTCAGATTAGCGATCACGCCGATGTGCGGTCGGAGCCGGGACGGGGACGATGACCGTCCACCGTGAGAGGCTGGGCCTGTTTGGCCAGTGAAACTTCATGCCCCGCCGCACGGATCTCAGGCGCATCCTGCTGCTGGGTTCAGGACCGATCGTGATCGGTCAGGCCTGTGAGTTCGATTACTCCGGCACCCAGGCCTGCAAGGCCCTGAGGGCCGATGGCTACGAGGTGGTGTTGGTGAACTCCAACCCGGCCTCGATCATGACGGACCCGGACCTGGCCGATCGCACCTACCTCGAGCCCCTCACCCCCGAGGTGGTGGCCCGGGTGATCGAGATCGAGCGGCCCGATGCCCTGCTGCCGACCATGGGCGGCCAGACGGCCCTCAACCTGGCGGTGGCCCTGGCCGAGAACGGCACCCTCGAGCGCTTCGGGGTCGAGCTGATCGGCGCCAACCTCGAGGCGATCCGCAAGGCCGAAGACCGGCTCCTGTTCAAGGAGGCCATGGCCCGCATCGGCGTGGCGGTGTGCCCCTCCGGCATCGCCAACACCCTGGAGGAGGCCGAGATCGTCGGCGACACGATCGCCAGCTATCCGCGCATCATCCGGCCGGCCTACACCCTGGGGGGCTCCGGCGGTGGCATCGCCTACAACCCTGAGGAGTTCCGGGCCTTCTGCAAGAGCGGCCTCGAGGCCAGCCCCGTCTCCCAGATCCTGATCGAGCAGTCGTTGCTGGGCTGGAAGGAGTTCGAGCTCGAGGTGATGCGCGACACCGCCGACAACGTGGTGATCGTCTGCAGCATCGAAAATCTCGATCCGATGGGGGTGCACACCGGCGATTCGATCACCGTCGCCCCGGCCCAGACCCTGACCGACCGCGAATACCAGCGGCTGCGGGATCAGTCGATCGCCATCATCCGCGAGATCGGTGTCGACACCGGCGGCAGCAACATCCAGTTCGCGATCAACCCCGCCAATGGCGATGTGGTGGTGATCGAGATGAATCCGCGCGTGTCGCGCTCCTCGGCCCTGGCCTCGAAGGCCACCGGCTTCCCGATCGCCAAGATCGCCGCCCGCCTGGCGGTGGGCTACACCCTCGACGAGATCGTCAACGACATCACCGGCGCCACGCCGGCCTGCTTCGAGCCGACGATCGACTACGTGGTCACCAAGGTGCCGCGCTTCGCCTTCGAGAAGTTCCGCGGCAGTCCGGCGGTGCTCACCACCTCGATGAAGTCGGTGGGGGAGGCCATGGCGATCGGCCGCTGCTTCGAGGAATCCTTCCAAAAGGCCCTGCGCTCGCTGGAAACGGGCCATGCCGGCTGGGGCTGTGATCGCGACGATCTCCTGAGCGAGCCGGGCGACCTGGATCGCCAGCTGCGCACTCCCTCCCCGGATCGCATCTTTGCCGTGCGCTCCGCCATGGTGGCTGGCCGCAGTGATGCCGAGATCCACCAGCTCAGCGCCATTGATCCCTGGTTCTTGGCCAAGTTGCGGCGGCTGATCGAGGCCCAGGCTCGCCTGCTGACGGGCCACAGCCTCGAGCAGCTGGCGGCCGCCGAGTTGTTCGAGCTCAAGCAGCTGGGGTTCTCGGATCGCCAGATCGGCTGGGCCACCGGCAGCCATGAACTGGAGGTGCGGCGCCATCGCCAGGCCCTGGGCGTTGATGTCGTCTACAAGACGGTGGACACCTGCGCGGCGGAGTTCGCCTCCACCACCCCGTATCACTACGGCACCTATGAGCGGCCGCTGGAACGGCTGGCCGAGGACGGTTCGCTGCAGACCCTGGCCCCCGAAGATGAGGTGCAGCCGGAGCAGCGCCGCAAGGTGATGATCCTCGGTGGCGGTCCCAACCGCATCGGTCAGGGCATCGAGTTCGATTACTGCTGCTGCCACGCCTCCTTCGCCCTGCGCCAGG
Source organism: uncultured cyanobacterium (assembly GCA_903823115.1). Lineage (GTDB taxonomy): Bacteria > Cyanobacteriota > Cyanobacteriia > PCC-6307 > Cyanobiaceae > Cyanobium. Next base: position 25,989 of record CAIJRN010000049.1, on the reverse strand, counting down.
AGGGCTTCGCCACGGTGATGGTGAACAGCAATCCCGAAACCGTCTCCACCGACTACGACACCAGCGACCGGCTCTATTTCGAGCCGCTCACCTTCGAGGACGTGCTCAATGTGATCGAGGCCGAGCGACCCGAAGGCGTGATCGTGCAGTTCGGCGGCCAGACGCCCCTGAAGCTGGCGATTCCCCTGCTGCACTGGCTGGCCACCGCCAAAGGCCAGGCCACCGGCACCCGCATCTGGGGCACGTCACCGGAATCGATCGATCGGGCCGAAGATCGCGAGCAGTTCGAGGCGATCCTGCGGCAGCTGGAGATTCGTCAGCCCCGCAACGGCCTGGCCCGCAGCGATCAGGAGGCGCGGGCGATCGCCAACCGGGTGGGCTATCCGGTGGTCGTGCGGCCCAGCTACGTGCTCGGCGGCCGCGCCATGGAGGTCGTGTACGACGAGGAGGAGCTGAATCGCTACATGGTCGAGGCGGTGCAGGTGGAGCCCGACCATCCGGTGTTGATTGACCAGTACCTGGAAAATGCCATCGAGGTGGATGTCGATGCCCTCTGCGACCGCGAGGGCCGGGTGGTGATCGGTGGGCTGATGGAGCACATCGAGCCCGCCGGCATCCATTCGGGCGATTCGGCCTGTGCCCTGCCTTCCGTCTCCCTGCGCCCGGCGGCCCTGGCCACGATCCGCCAGTGGAGCGAAGCCCTGGCCCTGGCCCTGGAGGTGCGGGGACTGATCAACCTGCAATTCGCGGTGCAGGTGGATCCGGAACTGGGTGAGCGGGTGTTCATCATCGAGGCCAACCCCCGCGCCTCCCGCACGGTGCCGTTCGTGGCCAAGGCCACCGGCGTCCCCCTGGCCAAGATCGCCAGCCAGCTGATGGCCGGTCGCACCCTGCTGGAGCTCGGACTGACCAGCGAGCCCGTCCCGCCCCGCCAGACGGTCAAGGAGGCGGTGCTGCCCTTCAAGCGCTTCCCCGGTGCCGACACCCTGCTGGGCCCCGAAATGCGCTCCACCGGCGAGGTGATGGGCATCGCCGCCGGTTTCGGCCTGGCCTATGCCAAGGCCGAACTGGCGGCCGGCGAGCCCCTGCCCACCGGCGGCACGGTGTTCCTCTCCACCCACGATCGCGACAAGAGCGCCCTGATCCCGGTGGCCCGGCGGCTGGCGGAGGAGGGCTTCGCCCTGATGGCCACCAGCGGCACCGCCCAGGCGCTGGCGGCGGCGGGTCTGACGGTCGAATCGGTGCTCAAGGTGCACGAGGGCCGGCCCAACATCGAAGATGCGATCCGCACCGGCCTGATCCAGTTGATCATCAACACGCCGATCGGCCGCCAGGCCGTTCACGACGACCGCTACCTGCGGCGGGCGGCACTCGACTACGCCGTGCCGACGGTCACCACCCTGGCCGCAGCCCGAGCCGCCGTCGAAGCGATCGCCGCTCTGCAGCAGCAGGGGCAGGTGGAGGTGGCCGCCCTGCAGGACATCCACAAGCCCTGGTGAACGGCCCTGCGGCTGGGATCCGGGGCCTGGCCTGGAAACGCCGAGACGCTGGTGCTGAGGAGAGGACCCACTCCTGCCAGCGTTGCGTCCACCGGACCTGGGGACGGGCGATGGCTGGCAAGCGGGCCCTGAACAGGTTGTGGCCATGAACTCTTAGGGTGCATTCCCTGCTGCCAGCTACCCCTTGACCGTCGCTTCCTCCGCCGCCCCGAGTCCGGCTGCATCAGCTTCTGAAGCCGACGGCGCCGCCCCCGCCCCCGGCAGCGATCTGCGCCAGAGCTTCCGGGCTGCCTATGAAAACCGCTACACCTGGGAGCCTGGATTCGGCGGCTACGGCGGCCGCTGCGTCTGGCTGCAGGGCGATCGCCGCGAAGAGGGCAGCTTCCAGGTCGGCGCCGACCTCAAGGCCACGGTCAACGGCATCGACGATGGCGAGGTGCACAAGGCCATGGCCTCCCAGCTGTGGGAGGTGGCGATCCACCGCGTCCGTCGCCCCTTCGAGCAGACCCACGGCGCCAACACCTTCAGCGCCGGTGACACCGACGCCATCGGCACCGAGGTGATCATCGGCGGCAAAGGGGAGGGAGATCGCTACCGCATCAAGGATGACGTGGTGACCATGGTGCATCGCCACATCCACGGCACGGTGGTGACCATCTTCACCACGGCGATCACCGACACCGGCGCCGGCTACCTGAGCCACACCTACACCAGCCAGTACAGCGATCCGGCCAGTGGTGAGCCCCGCGGTGGCAGCAGCTCCTTCACCGACACCTTCGTCGCCCTGCCGGGTGGTGGTCCCTGGGTGCTGGCGGAGCGGGTGGTGGTCACTGAGGCCGGCGAGGCGGCCGATGGCGAGGCCACCAGCGGCAGCACCACCCAGACCTTCCGTTTTGAGGATCTGGCAGCGCTCGCCTGAGGGCCAACCGGACGGCCTGATTCGCCCCTGGGATTTCGGTGCAGGCCGTCCAATCCGGCCATGACAGGGCACAATGCCCCGATGCTTTCCCTCTGGCTGGGTGCCTACGACCAGGGACTGGCCTACGCCAGTCTGGCCCTGGGCACCTATCTCACGCTCCGCGTCCTCAACTTCGCCGATCTCACCGTCGACGGCTCCTTTGCCCTCGGCGGCGGTACTGCCGCTGTCCTGATCACCAACGGCGTGCCTGTGCCGCTGGCCATCCTTGCGGCCGTGGTGCTGGGTGGTCTGGCGGGCACCATCACCGCCCTGATCCACACCCGCCTGGGGGTCAATGATCTGTTCGCCGGCATCCTCACCACCACCGGCCTCTACACCGTCACCCTGCGGGTGATGGGCCGCTCCAATATCCCGATCACCGACATCACCCCGGTGGTGAACTGGCCCGATTTCGGCCAGGGCGACGATGGCCGCTGGGCCATCGCCCTCACCTGTGTGCTGCTCGGCATGGTCGCCCTGATCGCCCTGCTGCTGGCCACCGATTTCGGCCTGGCGCTGCGGGCGATCGGCAACAACCCCACCATGGCCAGGGCCAATGCGGTCAATCAGGGCCTGGGACTCACCCTCGGCATCGCCGCCGGCAACGCCCTGGTCGGACTGTCCGGTGCCCTGGTGGCGATGTATCAGGGTTTTGCCGACGTCACCATGGGCATTGGCTCCCTGATTCTGGGCCTGGGCATGGTGATCATCGGTGAATCGGTGCTCAGGCCCCGCTCGGTGCCGACGGCTCTGTTCGCGGTGGTGGTGGGGGCAATCCTGTTCCGTCTGCTGATCGCCATCGCCCTGCAGCTCGGCCTCGATCCGGTGGACCTGAAGCTGACCACCGCCGTGCTGCTGCTGGCGGCCATGTCCCTGGGTCACATCAAGTTGCCCGGGCTCAATGCCAGCCCCCAGGACGCGGCGAGTGAACCTGCGGCAATCGCCGGCAGCGAAGCCGAGGCCGATCCTTTGCCTGGGGAGCAGCCATGAGCCTTCTGGTCGACAAGCTCTGCTGGGGCCACACCGTGCCCGGTGGAGGCTGGCGTCAGCTGTTTGCGAACTTCGATTTCCAGAGCCCCACCGGCGAGTTCACGGTGGTGATCGGCAGCAACGGGTCCGGCAAGTCCACGTTCCTGAATCTGCTCGCCGGCACTCTGCACAGCAATTCCGGCAGCATTCGCCTCCACGACAAGCCGCTGCAGCAGCTGAGCGACCATCGCCGCGCCCGGCGTATCGGCCGCGTCATGCAGAACCCCCTGGAGGGCACCTGTCCAGGCCTGACCATCGCCGAGAATCTGCGCCTGGCGGAAGGCCGACGCCGCTCGGTGATCAGCTGGCGGGGACTGAGTGGCGTCCATCCCAGCCGGGCCGATCGCCGCCGCTACCGGGACCTGCTCGAGCAGCTCGGCCTGCCCCTGGCCGATCGCATTGACACCCTGGTGGGCCAACTGTCCGGCGGCCAGCGCCAGACGATCAGCCTGGTGATGGCCACCCTCGGCCAGCCCCAGCTGTTGCTGCTGGATGAGCACACGGCGGCGCTCGATCCCAGGGCGGAGGCCACCGTGATGGCGCTCACCGACCGACTGGTGCGCCAGCTGGGCACCACGGCGCTGATGGTGACCCACAGCCTGGACCAGGCGCTGAGCTTCGGCGACAGGCTGGTGATGCTGCATGAGGGTCGGATTCTGGGCGACTGGAACGCCCGCGAACGACAACACTTGACGCCGGAAAGCTTGCGGGAGATGTACGGGGCTGCCAGAGTTCGCCAGACCAATTGATCGTCTTCCCATGACCCTTGACCGCCGCAGCTTTCTTGCCCTGATGGGAACCGGACTGGGCAGCACCGTGGTGCTGGCAGCCTGCGGTCGCAAGGGCGGCGGTGAAGGGGCAGCAGTGAAGGGGCCCACCATCGCGATGCTGCAGCTGGTCGATGCCCAGCCCCCCAACGAAGTGCGTCGCGGCTTCGTTGAGGCCCTGGCCAAGGCCGGCTACCAAGAGGGCAAGAGCGTCAACTTCATCCAGAAAGATGCCGCCGGCGAGATTCCCAACGCCACCCTGGTGATGAAGCAGTTCGCCGGCGAAAATCCCACGCTGGTCTTCGCCATCGGCACCCCACCGCTGCAGGCGGCGATGAAGGAGATCCCTGCCAAGACACCCGTGGTGTTCGCTTACACCTCCAACCCCTGGGGCGCCGGAGCCGGCACCCCTCCCGGCGGCGTCGGTCAGCACCGGGCCAATGTGATCGGCACGATCGGCACCAGCCCGGTGGGCAAGGAATTGGATCTGGCTCGGGAGCTGGTGCCTGGACTCAAGACCGTCGGGCTGATTTACAACCCTGGCGAACCCAACTCCGAGTTCGAGGCCAAGCTACTCAAAGAGGAAGCCGCCAAGCGTGGCATCACGGTGGAAGAGCAGTCGGTGGCCAATTCCGGCGAAGTGCTGCAGGCGGCTGAAGCCCTGGCCCAGAAGAAGGTGCAGGCGTTCGTGAAGATCGGCGATTACGCCACGATTCAGGGCTTTGCCTCGATCGCCAAGGTGGGCCTGAAGAACAAGATCCCGGTGATTTCCGTGGATGCCGATGACATCAAACTGCCTGGCACCCTGGCCACCTTGGGCTGGTCCTATTACGACGATGGCTATGCGGCTGGCGAAGTGGCGGTGAAGGTGCTCAAAGGTGAATCACCGGCCAAGATGGCCTTCCTGCCGCTCAACAAGATCGACGTGCGACTCAACAAGACCACCGCCAAGGAGATCGGCCTGACCATCCCGGAACCGGTGCTCAAGTCGGCCAATGAGGTGGTCGACTGAAGCTCGGATCACCCTGATCTCAGGACTGATCGAGGGGAGCGGATGTCGTCGGGTATTGATCCGCTCCACTCCACCGATTCAGTCCTGATCCAGCAAGCCCTGCTCAGTCCTCGATCGCCGGGACGTCGTTGAGGCGGTCCTTCAGTTGCATCGCCATCGATTGACGACCGATGGCCAGCACCTTGAGAGTGTCTTCGTGGAAGCGCAACTGAGCATCGGCCACCTGCATGCCCCGCACCAGTTCCTGGATGTCCTCGGGCAAACCGTTGAGGTTGTAGCGCTTGCCTTCGAAGGTGAGAACGGGGGGTTGTTGTGAGGGGGTGTTCAAGGCATGGCCAAGCGTCAGCGGAAACAATAAGGGTCAACCGCCAGCCAAAGGCCGCTGTCTGGGAGCCCCCACCGAGCTTGTCAGTCCCACTTCAGCCGGCCTGCGGCGCCATCTGGATGAACTGACGCTCGCAGAGGTTGTGGTAGCGGCCGCCTGCGGCCATCAGTTCACCATGGCTGCCCTGCTCCACAATCCGGCCGGCTTCGAGCACCAGGATGCGATCCGCTTCCTGCACGGTCGAGAGGCGGTGGGCGATCACGAGCACCGTGCGACCGCTCATCGCCTGATTGAGCCCCTGCTGCACCGCCGCCTCCGCTTCGGCATCGAGGGCGCTGGTGGCTTCATCGAGCAGCAGGATCGCCGGGTTGCCCAGCACGGCCCGGGCGATCGCCAACCGCTGCAGCTGGCCGCCTGAGAAATTGCTGCCCCGCTCCTCGATGCGGCTGTCATAGCCCTGGGGCAGGGCCTCGATGAAGGCGGAGGCATTGGCCAGGCGGGCTGCCGCCACGACCTGATCGCGGCTCGCCGGCCGACCGAAGGCAATCACTTCGGCCACGGTTCCAGAGAAGACACTGCTCTGTTGCGGCACCAGAGCGATGGCCTGGCGCAGTTCCCGTGCCTGAAGTTCGGCCAGGTCCTGGCCATCGAGCAGCACCCGCCCGTGCTGGGCGGTGTTGAACCGCAGCAGCAGCGAGAACAGGGTGCTCTTGCCGGCACCGGAAGGGCCGACCAGCGCCACCATCTGACCTGGCTCGATCGCCAGATTGAGATCGTGCAACACCGGCTGCTCAGCCGCGTAACCGAAGCTCACACCCTGCAGTTCCAGGCGTCCCTGCACCTGGCCCAGAGGCCTGGCTGTGGGGCGATCGGGAGGTTCGATCGGCTCGGATTCAATCGCGCGCAGGCGGCGCAGGGAGGCCTGTCCCTGCTGGAATTCGTTGAAGTTGGTGGTGAGATGGGAGATCGGATCGATCAGCATCAACAGGGCTGTCATGAAGGTGGCGAAGCCCTGGGCATTGAGCCCACCGGCCTGGATGCGCACGGCGCCGATCACCAGCACCGCCAGGATGCCGAAGGCCTCGATGAAGCCGACCACCGGATGCTGCTGGGCCAGCAAGGTCATCGTGCGGTAGCGGGCCCGGCGATGCAGGTCGATCTCGATGTCGAAGCGATGCTGCAGCCATGGCTCAGCGGCGTAGGCCCGCACCAGGGGCAGGCCGCCGATCGCCTCGGCGAGCAGGGCCGCCAGATCGCTCACCTGCTTCTGGCTGCGCTCGGCCGCGCCCATCACCCGGGCACCGAAGGCGCTGACCAGCAGGGCCACGATCGGGGCCAGCAGCAGGGTGGCCAGCGCCAGGGGCCAGTCCAGCCAGAGCATGTAACCCAGTACCACCACCAGTTGCAGGGCGCTTGGCGTGGTGTCCTGGATCGATTTGTAGATCACCTCGCCGACCCGATCGGCGTCCTCCGTGAGCCGGTAAGTGAGATCGCCGGCGGAGAGTTTCTCGAGGGCGCCGAAATCCAGGCGCTGCAGCCGGGCGAACAGCTGGCGGCGCAGCTCCTGGCTCACCTGCAGCGCCGGACCCGCCAGCAACGTGTCCTGGCCGAACTGGGCCATTTTCTGCAGCAGAAACACCCCGAGAGCGGCGGCCACCGCCCGCAGCACCCGCGGGATGTCGCCGGCGCCGATGGCGGGGATCAGCTGGCCGGCCAACCAGGCCAGAACCGGAAAGCTGGCCACGAACACGAGCGTGCAGAGCCATCCGGCTCCCAGGCGGCGGCGATGGGGCTTCAGCAGGGGCAGCAGCCTGCGGAAGCCGGCCGGCGAGGGTGCAAGCATCGGGGCACCTTACGCCCCTCCTGTGGGGCCCGGAGATGCTGCTTTGAAGTTGGATCAGTTCCTGAAATGGCAGGCTCTGGTCGCCAGTGGTGGCGAGGCCAAACAGCGCATCCAGCGGGGGGATGTGCGGGTCAATGGCGTGATCGAGACCCGTCGTGGCCGCCAGCTGGGTACCGGCGATGCGGTGGCGATCGACGGCCACGAGCTGATTGTGATGCCCCGGGGGGGTGGCGCCACCAAGCCTTAACTTGGCTCTGATGTCGAAGCGAGGTCCCTCTGGTGCGGAAGTCCGTCATCGCTGGAAATTGGAAGATGCACATGACCTGTGCTGAGACGCGGGATTTCGCCGCCGTCTTCCGTCCCCTGATCGCGGATCTGCCCTCCGATCGCGAGGTGGTGATCGCGCCGCCGTTCACCTCGATTCCCACCCTCTGTCGGCATCTGGAGGGGGCTGGCGTCTTCATCGCCGGCCAGAACGTGCACTGGGAAGAGCAGGGGGCCTACACCGGCATGATTTCCGCGCCGATGCTGATCGAACACGGAGTCAGTCACGCGATCGTCGGCCACAGCGAGCCGCGCAAGTATTACAGCGAAACCGACGAGCAGATCAACCTGCGCGCCCGCACCGCCCAGCGCACCGGACTGATGCCGATCCTGTGTGTGGGTGAGAGCCTCGATCAACGGGAGGCCGCCGAAACCGAGCGGGTCATCCACCGCCAGGTGGAGCAGGGCCTGGAGGGTCTCGATCCCCTGCGGGTGATCGTGGCCTACGAGCCGATCTGGGCGATCGGCACCGGCAAGACCTGCGCCGCTGAGGAGGCCAACCGCATCTGCGGCCTGATCCGCGGCTGGGTTGGCAATGCCGACGTCACCGTGCAGTACGGAGGCTCGGTCAATCCGGCCACGATCGATGACCTGATGGCCCAGTCGGAGATCGACGGCGTGCTGGTGGGCGGGGCCTCCCTCGATCCGATCAGCTTCGCCCGGATTGCCAACTACCAGGTGCCCGTCAGGACCTGAGGCGGCCGGCTTGACCTTCTCAGACACCCCGGCTCCGCGCCAGATCGCCTGGGGCGCCCGCACCCTGGTGATGGGGGTGCTCAATCTCACCCCCGATTCCTTCAGCGATGGCGGCCGGCTGAACAGCGTGCCGGCGGCCCTGAAGGCGGCGGCGCGGATGCTGGCCCAGGGGGCCGATCTGCTCGATCTCGGCGGCCAGAGCACCCGGCCCGGGGCCGAGAGCGTCGGTGCGGCGGTGGAACTGCAGCGGCTGCTGCCGCTTCTTGCCGCGCTGCAGGAGCTGCGCGCCGCCCATCCCGGCCTGTTGATTTCGATCGACACCTTTCATGCCTCCGTGGCCGAAGCCGCACTGGCGGCGGGGGCCGACTGGATCAACGACGTGCGTGGCGCCAACCGGGAGGGCGACACCAGCCTGCGAGATCCGCTGATGTTGCCGCTGATCGCCCGCGCCGGCTGCCCCTACGTGCTGATGCACAGCCGCGGCACCAGCCAGACGATGGATGAGCTGGCGGTGTACGGCGACGTGGTGGCCGAGGTGCGCGCCGAGCTGCTGGCTGCCACGCAGCAGGCGCTGGCGGCGGGGGTGCGGACGGAGCAGATCGTCTGGGATCCTGGCCTCGGCTTCGCCAAGACCACCGAACAGAACCTGGAGCTGCTGCGCGGCTTGGCTGAACTGCGCGCCGAGGGCTACCCGCTGCTGGTGGGGCCTTCGCGCAAGCGCTTCATCGGCGCCGTGCTGGGGGAAGCCCGCCCCCGCGCCCGCCTCTGGGGCACGGCGGCGGTCTGCGCCGTGGCGGTGGCCGCCGGAGCCCGGGTGGTGCGGGTGCACGATGTGGCCCCGATCTGCCAGGTGGTGCGCATGGCGGCAGCTCTGCGGCCCACCTCGCCCTGATCGCCACCAACCAGCGTTCCGGGATGGAATTCACGGCCGATGCTGCCGTCCCCTTACAGCTGGAACAGGTGGATCAAGGTGATGGCCAGGCTGACGAGCATCACCAGAAGCCCGCAGACCACCAGCGCCACTCTTGGCCCCGACTTGCGCACCGCCCGCACATCCACACCCAGCCCCAGTGCTGCCATGGAGGCGATGGTGAGCCAGCGACTGATGTCCTTGGCGGAGCTGCCCAGCTCAACGGGAACCACGCCGGCGGTGCGAAGGAGCGAGGTGAGGAAGAAGCCGAGCACGAACCACGGCAGATAGCGCGTCAGCGAAAAGCCGACCGCCTGGCCCGTGGAACCGCCGCGATGCCTGTAGGCAAACAGCGCGACGACGGGACCAAGCAAAGCCACGCGGATCAGTTTGACCAGGGCGCCGATCTGGCCGGAGGCGTCGGAGACGGGGATGGTGGCAGCGAGGACCTGCGGCACGGCGTAAACGACCATCCCGGCGAGGATGCCGTACTGGTGATCATTGAGCCCGAATGGCTCTTTCAATCGTGGCAGGGTGAGCACCACGAGCACCCCCAGAACCGCAGTCAGCGAGATGGCGCTGGCGAGCTCCTCCCTTTTGGCGCGGATGACCGGGGCGACGGCTGCAATGGCGGAGTTGCCGCAGATGGCGTTGCCGACCGCGATCAGGATCGCCAGGTTGCCGCTGAGCCCGAAGAACCTCCCGCATGCGACTCCCAGTCCAAGCGTCATGGCGGTGGTCATGAACACGGCCGCGAGCAGGGCAAAGCCGAGTGATTCCAGGCTGCGAAGATCCAGCGAGGCGCCGAGCAGCACGATGGCGACCTCAAGCACAAACTGGGCCGTGAAGACAATCCCTGGCCGGAACGCCCTCGACGGGGTCCACACGGTCCTCATCGCCATGCCGATGAGCATGGCGAGAACGATGGCTTCAATGGCGGCATAACTGAAGCTCGCCACTTCGGCCTGATCGATCAGCCAGGAGAGCACGCCAATCGCGACACACAAGGCCACGCCAGGAAACAGGGTCTGAACGCGACCGAGACTGATCAGGATGCCTTCGTCAAGGAGCTGGCGCAGAATCAGCATGCTTGAGGAAACTGCTCAGCTCGTTCATGGTCCACGGACTTATTGCCTCTGCAACGCTTGTCTTTGGTGTCGGCGAGACAGGCATCATGCACCTGCTTGCCGCCAAACCGCTTAAATCCAGTCCCACTCCCAGAGCAAATGGGGGCCGATGAGACGTTTGTGCCCGAGAAAATCGTATTTTGAGACATCAAAACCAGCCGCCTGGGCAATGCCGGCAGCTTCGTCAAGATTGGTGGCACCTTTGAGGCTCTGTTGCAGCCCTTCATCGTCTTTGAGCTTGGCAAGCAGTGCTTCCAGTGATTCTTTTGACATGGCTGAATCGCGTCCGTAGATCTTTATAGCCCATGGCCACTCACCTTTCAGCTTGCGTCGCAAATCCTTATTGATTGTCAAGCCTGACGATCAAGGCCTCCTGTCGGCTCCAGCCGAGCTCGGTCCACCCACTTCCTGGCCCAGGTGCCTCCCGTGCCACGAACCTTTGGAGCTCTAGCGCCCTTTTCGCTGGTCCTGCCGGCGCTTCAGGCGATCCGCTGACGCTACCGCGCCGTTTCCAACATGCGCTCCGAGCTGCTGGTAGGCCCCTGACGCAAGCGCTTCATCGGCGCCGTGCTCCACGAACCTCGCCCCCGGCGCGCTACCCACCTGGCTGGGACCAGCGCCATGATCCAGTGCTGGGATGATGCAGCATCGAAGCAGGTGGGATCGGGTAACGCAGGACAAGGTTTGCCGTAAACTTAATTGGTAAACGGCGCACAACACTTCCAGCCGTCTCGAACTCCTATGGCCATCATTCTGAACCGTTTGAATTCCATCGCTGTCGCGCCGATCATGGCCATGACGGTTGTCATTTTCGCTCCGATTGCACCTGCTACTGCTAACACCGTTGCTCGTGCTGACGCCCAGTGCCGCCTCACAGATAATGGCGCGGTCGTCTTCGATGGCGACTGCAGTGTCAAGCAGAAGAGTGACTTCGGCTCCACCGGCTTCGTGGTGAAGCTGGAGAACGGGGATACGTACCGATTCCTCGGGGCGAACAACCAATCGCTGCGCCTGAGCAGCGGCAATGGAAACAGCAGCAACGTGCTGTACGAGGACAAGGGGCCCCGCGGCGTGTTCACCTGGAATGACGGTCAGCGCACCCGCCGCCTGATGGTGAAGACAGACTCCGGGGCTGGAAACTCCTCCTCCTCCTCTTACTCCTCCTCCTCTGCTGGCACGGCGGTTCCTGCTGCCAACGAGGATGCCAAGATCAATGCCCGCATCGAAGCCTGGGGCCGCAACTGCAAGAACGCCATCATCGAGAAGTACGGCAGCTCCAGAATGACCATGGCGGATGTCGATGTAACCCTCGGTGCCACCTTGAAACAGAGCATCGACGCTGGGCAGATCACGCTCGCCGACGTTAACAAACGTGGTCTGTCCTACAACTTCACGGCCCGCCATGCCAAGGGCAAAGATCCAATCGGCACCTGCGACACCAATGGCCAAGGCATGGTGACCAACCTCAATGCCGGCAACAGATAGCGATCTGGGGACATCCGGGCCCCTCAACGGGCCCGTTGCCGCCATCCCGGGCAGTCATCCCGGGCAGTAAAGACGGGAGGGGCTGATGCCAGGGCCATGACTGTGTCTTTAGCCCTGAGCATGCCCGAACCAAGTCGGTTCAGACTTCCAACATTCAACGATGGCGAATTGTGGGCCAGTGAGCCAAGAGTCTCAGACCTGGCTCACCCCCTCAATGCGATCTTCGATCTCCTGGTAGATCTCCTGCAGCTGGGCGATGTTCTCGTCGCTGGTTTCCCAGTAGCCGCGGCCATTCACTTCAAGCAGCGTGCCGACAATGCGGCGGAAGCTGTGGGGGTTGAGGTCCATCAGCCGCTTGCGCATCTCGGCATCATTGATGAAGGTCTCGTTGGCTTCTTCATAGACGAAGTTGTCAACGGCGCCGCTGGTGGCGCTCCAGCCCAGGGTGAAGTTCAGCCGTTTGGCCACTTCACGCACACCTTCGTAGCCCGAATCCAGCATGCCCTCGTACCACTTGGGATTGAGCAGCTTGGTGCGGGAATCGAGGCGAATTGTTTCACTCAGGGAACGCACCTGAGCATTGGCGGTGGTGGTGTCAGCGATGTAGCTGGTCGGTGCCTTGCCGTCGTCGCGCAGGCCGGCGATCAGCTTGGTGGGATCAGAATCGAAATAGTGGCTGACATCAGTGAGTGAGATCTCGGCAGAATCGAGGTTCTGGAAGGTGACATCGGCTGTTTTCATCGCCGATTCAAACACCGCACGCTTCTGGTTCATTTCGCCAGGATTGTCAGCATTGAAGGCAAAGGTTTTGCGCGAGAGATACATCTCCTGCAGTTCCCCTTCCTCTTCCCATGTGCTGTTCTCCACCGCCAGGTTCACATTGGATGAATAGCTGCCGCTGGCATTCGAGAACACGCGGGTGGCGGCATCGCGCAGGGAGATACCCTGCTCTTTGGCCTGCTCCTGGCTGTGCTTGCGCACGAAGTTCAGTTCCAAGGGCTCTTCAGCCTCGGCTGCCATCTTCACCCCCTGATCGATCAAGCCCATCTGGTTGATGAACAGATCGCGGAAGACACCGCTGCAGTTCACCACCACATCGATGCGGGGCCGGCCCAGCTCTTCCAGGGAGATCAGTTCCAGCTTGTTGACCCTTCCCAGGGAATCGGCCACCGGGCGTACACCGATGAACCAGAGAATCTGGGCCAGGGATTCGCCGTAGGTCTTGATGTTGTCGGTGCCCCAGAGCACGCAGGCGATCGTTTCCGGCCAGGTGCCCTGCTCAGCCTTCTGGCGCTCGATCAGGCGATCGACCACCACCTTGGCGGCGGCGATGGCGGCCCGGGTGGGGATTGACTGGGGATCGAGGGCATGGATGTTCTTGCCGCTGGGCAGCACGCCGGGGTTGCGGATCGGATCGCCGCCGGGGCCGGGCAACACATATTCGCCATCGAGGGCCCGCAGCAGGCTCTCCATTTCCATGTCGGCGCAGATCTGCTCCAGGCAGAAGCGCAGATAGGCGAAGGTCTTGTCCAGTTCCAGCTGGTCCACCTCGGCGAAACCGGCGCTGCGGCAGGCCGACAGCCAGGGGGACGGCAACTTGAAGCCGAAGCGCTCCAGCATGTCAAAAAACCAGCCGAAATTGCGGCGCAGGCTGACGCGGCCATCGCTGCCGGTGACTTCGCCCACCATGGCGCCCACCGCCGCGCGGCAGGTTTCGGTGATCAGCTGGTTCAGTTCCACATCGGCCAGCACACCGGCATCGTTGGCCTTGTACACCTCATCAATCGTGCGCCCGCGGCTTTCGGCCAGCAGACCGGGCAGAGCGCGCAGGCCCTCCTCCTCCCGCTCCAGGGCCCCGATGCTCACCAGGGTGGCGATCGCCTCCTCGGCGGTGGGAGGTTTGCCGATGGTGTGCAGACCGCAGGGCAGCAGCCGGCTCTCAATCTCCATCAATTGGCGATACACCGCCCCCACCACGCCATCACGGCCCTCGAGATCCAGCTCGGAACCATCAACCTCCGGCAGGGTCACATCCTTGTCGAGGTTGCACTGGCGCGCCGTCTCGACGATCGCATTGACAATCTGCACGCCTCGGGAGCTTTCGCGCAGCTGCTGGTAACTGCCCACCAGTTCGCCCAGCTCCTTGAGCCCCTTGTAGAGGCCGGCATTTTCGGCCGGCGGCGTGAGATAGCTGATCGTGGAGGCATAGCCCCGCCGCTTGGCGATGGTGGCCTCCGACGGGTTATTGGCGGCGTAGTAATAGAGATTCGGAAGGGCCCCGATCAGGGAATCCGGATAGCAGGCTTCGCTCATGCCCATCTGCTTGCCCGGCATGAACTCCAGCGAGCCATGGGTGCCGAAGTGCAGCACCGCATCGGCGCCCCACACCTTCTCAAGGTAGGTGTAATAGGCGGCAAAACCGTGGTGGGGGCTGGCGCTGCGCGAATAGAGCAGCCGCATCGGATCTCCCTCGTAGCCGAAGGTGGGCTGCACCCCCACGAAGACATTGCCGAAGTGTCGGCCGTAGATCAGCAGATTGGTGCCATCGGAGTTGAGGTTGCCGGGGGGCTTGCCCCAGTTCTCCTCCAGGCGCTCGGAGTAGGGGGTCAGCCGCTCGTACTCCTCGACGCTCATGCGGTGGGCGATCGCCAGTTCCGGCGCGCCGGCGAGGGCCTCGGGGTCGCTGAGCACGGCCTCCATCAGCGCCTTGGAGTCGCGGGGCATGTCGGCCACGTTGTAGCCCTTGGCCTTCATCTCCTCCAGCACGCGATAGATCGAGCCGAACACATCCAGGTAGGCCGCCGTGCCGACATTGCCCTTGTCGGGGGGGAAACTGAACACGGTGATCGCCAATTTCTTCTCGGCCCGCGGCTTGATCCGCAGCGAGGCCCAGCGGATCGAACGCTCGGCGATCGCCTCCACCCGGTCCTGCAGGGTGTGGGCCTTGCCGGTGGCATCGTCGCGGCCTGAAAGCACGATCGGCTCGATGGCGCCATCGAGTTCCGGGATCGCGATCTGCAGGGCCACCTGTACCGGGTGCAAGCCCAGATCGCTCTCCTCCCATTCCTGGGTGGTCTGGAACACCAGGGGCAAGGCCACCATGTAGGGGCGATTGAGCCGCTTGAGGGCCTCGATCGCCTTGGGGTGGTCCTGACGGGCCGGCCCGCCCACCAGGGCAAAACCGGTGAGGCTCACGACCCCGTCCACCAGTTGCTGCTCCGGATTGAGCGGGTCGTAGAAGAAGGCGTTGACGGGCTTGCTGAAGTCGAGGCCGCCGCAGAACACGGGAATCACGGTGGCACCGCGATATTCCAGCTCCTGGATGATCGCCACATAGTGGGCCTCATCACCCGTGACGATGTGGCTGCGCTGCAACACCAGGCCGATCACCGGGCCCTGACGGGCCTTCTCTGAGAGATCTGTGCGGCTGGCCGTCCAGTTCAGGTATTCCTTGAGGTCCTCGAACATCGCCGGCGCCATGGGGTGCCACAGGCCCAGGTCCGGGAAGACCACAGGGTCAGCAACGGTGACCGCCGCACGATCTGAGCCGCTCCGGGGGAACACATATTTGTCGGCCAGCATCAACAGGAAGTTGCGCAGGTTGTCCGGCGTGCCCCCCAGCCAGTACTGGAAGCTGAGCATGAAGGAGCGGGCATCCTGCGCCTTCTCCACCGGCAGGTACTTGAGCACCGTCGGCAGGGTGTTGAGCAGCTTGAGCATGGCGTCCTGGAAGCCCGCCGAGCCGCTCTTCTCCTTGCGCTTCTTCATGAATTGGGCGATGGCACTCTTGCTCTGTCCGAGCTGGGCCATCGAGAAGGTGCCCAGCTTGTTGAGCCGCATCACCTCGGGCATCGAGGGGAACACCACGGCCGCCTTGAGCCGATCGCGATGGGGCGCCACGGCCTCCACCACCTTCTGGGCCAGGTCCTCAATGAAGATCAGCGAGGCGATGAACACATCGGCCGCCGCCACGTCGGCGCAGAAATCGGCGTAGTTCTGCGGATCGCGCAGCTCCTCGATCAGGTAGCCGCTCAGTTCCACCGCCAGGGGGCCGTTCTGGTCGTTGAGGCTGGTGGCCGCCGTGGTGAGGGCGTTCTGGTACTGGGGTTCGAGCACCACGTAGACGGCTTTCATCACGGCCCGGTCCTTGCGCTCGCTGGGGCCTGGGCTGACCCGACGGCTGGCGGAACGGACCTGCGTGAACATGTGTTCGGATTGAGCAATGTGAAGGAGCCTACGGAGTTCGGGGTTCTGACGCGAGAACCGCCGCCATGGCTGTTACAGGTCAGACCCTGGCCATCGGGGCTGTGGGCGGCTACCAGCAGGGAATGAGCACCCCACCGAGCCGCCGCCGCACGCTCGACGACCGCCTCGGCATCTCCGTGGACCAGCAGTGCCGCCGGGAGCTGGAGCCGCGGCCCGTCCTGCCGACCTGGGAAGGCCTGCTGGCCGGCCTCACCCCGGCCACCGGAGGCTCATAGGCTCGGCCCAGCCCAGGTCCGCGCCCCGATCCATGACCAGCTCATCCGTAACCCCCTTCCGTTCCGCCCCTGAGCAACTGCCGATCCCGGTGGTGGTGGCCGGGGCCCTGGGGCGCATGGGCGCCGAAGTGGTCAAGGCGGTGCTCGCCGCTGCCGACACCACGCTGGTGGGGGCGATCGACACCACGGCCGGCAAGGAGGGTTGTGATGTCGGCCTGGAGCTGGGCCTCGGCGAACTGGAGGTGGCGATCACGGCCGATTTTGAGGGCAGCCTCTGCCAGGCCAGCCAGGCGGTGCGCAACGCCGGCCCCGGCTGCGGCGCGGTGCTGGTGGATTTCACCCATCCCTCGGTGGTGTTCGAGCACACCCGCTCGGCGATTGCCTACGGCGTGCATCCGGTGATCGGCACCACGGGCCTGAACCCCGAACAACTGCAGGATCTGGCGGGCTTTGCCGCCAAGGCCTCGATGGGGGGAGCGGTGATTCCCAACTTCAGTGTCGGCATGGTGTTGCTGCAGCAGGCCGCCGCTGCCGCCGCCCGCTTCTACGACTTCGCTGAACTCACCGAACTGCACCACAACCGCAAGGCCGATGCCCCCAGCGGCACCTGCATCAAGACGGCCGAGCTGATCGAAGAGCTGGGCAAGAGCTTCAACCCCCTGCAGGTGGAGGAGCATGAAACTCTCCCCGGCTGCCGGGGGGGCCAGCGCCAGAGCGGCCTGAGGCTGCATTCGATCCGCCTGCCGGGGCTGGTGGCCCACCAGGAGGTGATGTTCGGTGCCGCCGGCGAGACCTACACCCTGCGCCACGACACGATCGAGCGCAGCGCCTACATGCCCGGGGTGCTACTCACGGTGCGCCGGGTGCGGACGCTCCAGGGGTTGGTTTACGGCCTGGAGCGCCTGCTGTGATGAGGGGCCTGCCAGGCGCCATCCTGAAGCGATGCTGATTCCGGTCAAACCCCACGAGTTCAGCCGCCTGATTCCGGCGGTGGCCACCGGGCCCCAGTTCAATGCCTGCAGCGGTGAGCCGCGCAAATTGCTGCAGCGGGTGCTGATCTCGGTGATCGGCGGGGTTCTCACCCTGCTGGTGAGCCAGGCGCTGTCGATGAACAGCCAGTTCGCCCCGGTGATGCTGGTGGTGGGGGTGGTGTTTCTGCTGTACATCCTCTGGGGGCCGATTCTGGAGGCGGGCCGCAAGAATGCGGCCCTGCGCCGCTATCCGACGGCGGCGATCTTCGAGGGCACGGTGGCGGATCTGTTCACCCGGGATGTGGTGGAGGATCGCCGCGAACAGGCCAACAACGATGGCCGGCTGGAGTTGGTGGAGAACCACCGCACCTGGCTGTGCCTGGAGCTCGAGGATGAGGACGGCTACCTGGGCCAGGTGCGCTTCCCCCTGGACAAGAAAAAGCACGAGAAGATCCGCCGCGGCATGGTGATTCGCACCCTGGTGCTCAGTGAGCGCAAGGATTTTTCGCGCATTGGCGCCCTCACCGATGCCTGGTTGCCCCAGCTGAAGCTCTGGGTGGGGGAGTACCCCTTCCTGCTGCGTCCGGCCTTTGAAGAGCTCTGCCTGCTGCGCTTGCGCTGAAGGGCCGTCGATCTTCGGCTGGTGCTGGCCGTGACCTGAAGCTGCCTGATGATCCAGAAGGCTGCGCCGCCGCTGATCACGGTGGCCTCAGGTGCGGGCTCCGTGACCTGCCCCCCGCAGCCCAATGGGAGCCCGGGCCAATGGTGAGCTGCGTTCTGCGCCTTGAAGCCAGTGGATTCGGAGTCGCTTGCGCCAAACCCGCAACATTGCGTTACAGTTCCTTCACACATCGCAAGGTTCTCCATGGCTCAAGCCCCTGCCACCGCTGCCGCTTCCGCCGTCATCCGCGGCGCCACCGTCACCACCGAAGACGGCGGCCGCCTCAATGCCTTCGCCACCGAGCCCCGCATGGAAGTCGTCAGTGCTGAGAGCGGCTGGGGCTTCCACCTGCGCGCTGAAAAGCTCAACGGCCGCATGGCCATGCTCGGTTTCATCGCCCTGCTGGCCACCGAGTTCGCCCTTGGCGGCGAAGCCTTCACCCGCGGCCTGCTCGGCATCGGCTGATTCCGGTCGGGTTCAAACAGTCGAGCCGGCTCAGCCGTTTCAGCCTCAAAGTTGAAACGGCCCCAGCTTGAAGAGCCCAGGCATCAGGCATCTGATTGAACTGACCTGATCGCATCGCGCCGCAGCAGACTCTGTTGCGGCGCTTTTGCTGTCCCCTGACCTTCGTCCCTTCCCCGTCCGTGGTTGCCGCTCCCTCCCGGTTCGCTCGCCGGGTGCCTGCCGCTGGACTTGTCGCCAGGGTTCTCGGCGCCGGCCCCACCGGGGCTCTGGCGGCTCTGGCCCTGGTGGATGCCGGTTGGACGGTGGAACTCTGCGATCCCCTCGACGCCGAGGCCCTGTGCCGGCGCCAGCGGGCCTACGCCTTCAATCAGTCCAGCCGCGAGCTGCTTGAGCGTCTCGATCTGTGGACCTGGATCGAGCCGCAGCTGGTTCCCTTTGACGAGCTTCAGCTCTGGGATCTGGGCGTACAGCAATCGCTGGCCTTCGGCCTGGCCGATCTGAATCGCCACCAGGCCAGCAAGCGCATGGCCGCCATCGGCTGGATCGGCCGCCACGACGAGCTGATGACACTCCTGTTGCGGCGACTGGGTTCATCGGCTGGGGTCAGCCTGCAGCTGGGCTCCAGCCCCATCCCGGACCCGCAGCGGCGCCTCGATCTGGTGATTGCGGCCGATGGGCCCGATTCGCCCACCCGGCGCCGCCTCGGCATCGGCTGCTGGCGCCGTCCCTATGGCCAGGCCTGTCTGACGGCGACCGTGGCTCTACGCGGCGCCGCGGACAACCAGGCCTGGGAGCTGTTGCGTTCGGAGGGCCCTTTTGCCGTGCTGCCCCTGGGCGCGCAACGCTTCCAGCTGGTCTGGAGTGCCCCAGCGGCCCGCTGCCGCCAGTTGGAAAGCCTTTCGGCCAGCGCCTTCCTCGATCGCCTGGCGGCGGCGCTGCCGGATCGCTTCCAGCCCGATGCGCTGCTCGATCAACCCCGGACCTTCGCGGTGGAGCTGTTGATCGCCCAGCGCCTGCACCGCCAGGGCACCCTGCTGGTGGGGGAGAGCGCCCATCGCTGCCATCCGGTCGGCGGCCAGGGTCTCAATCTCTGCTGGCGCGATGTGGCGGTGCTGCACCGGCTGGCCCGCAGGGCCAGCCGCGGGGAGCTCGATCCCCGCCGCCTGGGCGCCGCCTACGGGCGCCGCCGCTGGCCCGATCTGCTGCTCACCCTGCTGGTCACCGATCTGCTGGTTCGGATCTTCTCCAGCCGCTCACCGGTGCTGCTGCCGCTGCGTCGTCTGGCCCTGGGACTGCTGGGCCGCTTCCAGCCGCTGCGGCGCCTCGCCCTGGCGGTGATGACCAGCGGACCTTGTGCGATCCAGGCCAGCCGGCCAGAGTGAAAGATCGGCTCAGCCTGTGGCGATCACAGCCGGGATGATGGTGATCAGTTCCTCCCCCCAGTCCCTGCCGCCGGCAGCGCTGCTGCAGTACCTGCGCCATCAGATCGGCCTCAGCGACAGCGCCCTGGACCTGGGCCTCAAGCAGGCCCAGCTGGAGCAGGCCCCCCTGCCGGTGGTGCTCTGGCGCTATGGCCTGATCACGCTGGAGCAGCTGGGCCAGGTGCTCGACTGGCAGGATCAGCGGCCCTGAAGCCGCCGGCTCACGCGTAGGCCACGAGTGAATCCACTGGCACCCCGTCCGGCAGTTTCCGGCGGCCATGGAGTCCGGCCAGTTCGATCACGAAGGCGAAGCCACAGAGGCTGCCGCCCGCCACGGTCACCAGCTCCCCAGCGGCGGCGGCGGTGCCACCGGTGGCCAGCAGATCGTCGACCACCAGCACCCGTTTGCCGGCGCAGGAGGGTGAGGTGGAGCTGTCGTTGATGGTCACGAAGGCCGTGGCGCCCAGCTGATGGGTGTGGCCTCTGTCGGCGAAGATCCGGATCTCGAGAACTTCGGGCCCCTCGGTGAACTCGTCGTTGGCGATCGCGTGGGAGAAACGGAAGCTGCCGTCGATCCCGACGGTTTGCTCGCCGTTGAGCTTGCCGGCGGCGAAGTCGGCGGCGTTGATGCCCTTGCCGCTGAGGGCGTAATGGAGGGTGGTGCCCGGGGGAATCGCGGTGGTGCTGACGGTGGTGGTCAGGACCTGTCCTTCCTCGATCGTTGTCGCCGATGGCGTGATCGTGACGAAGGCATCCCTCTGGATCTCGAGCCTGTCACTGCCGTATTCGAGGTCGTAGTCGACGTGATGCAAGGGGCCAGGCAGTTTGCCGGGCTTGCGGATCGGCACGAAGCCCAGGCCCATGGCCATGGACAGGGCCATCCCGACAATGAAGCCGCGAGACTCGATCCCGACAATCAGATCGGGCTGCAGCGGCTCACACTGGACGGCCAGCCGGCGGATCACCTCCTGCCAGACGTCGCTATCGCGCATCAACGGCGTCAGGTCGCGAAACAGGATGCCCGGCTTGGGGAAATCGGGGATTTCTCGCACAAACTGGCGCAGATCGATCGAGGCGACGCTGGCGATCATCGAAGGGGCAACGGCTGGTGAACGGACTTCGGGCTGGACGCTACGGGTGACGGATCACCCCCGCTGCTGGCATCATCGCAGCCATGACCCAGGCTCCCTCCCAGTCCCATCTTTCCCGTCCCCTGCCGCGACGGGGGCTGGAGCGCCTTGATCTGTTGCTTCTGGCGCTTGAGGCCCTCGACCTCAATGGCGGCGAAGCGATGGTCTGGATGTGCCAGCAACTCGGCTTTGCCGACCTCTTCCCCAATCGGGTCGAGCTCTGGAAGCGGCGTTGTCACAATCCCCTGCGGCGCGCCTGCCGTCGCGGTCCGATCTCCGTCAGCGAAACCGATGCTCTGATCCGGATTCTCTGCCAGATGGCCGATCGCCTCTATCCGATGTTGCGCACCCTGCTGTCCAACAGCGAGGCACCGGAGCTGCTGGCCCAGCGCTGGCAGTTGTTTCAGGATCGCCTCGCCGAGCTGATCCGCGAGCGCATGAATCCCCGTCGCAGTGGCGTGCAACAGCTGCTCGATCCCGAACTCGGTGCCGTCGAACGGCGCCACATGGTGCGCAGTCTCTCCCTGGCGGCCGGTGAGGGAGGTTTCGAGCGGCTCCGGGCCAGCCTGCTGGATGCCGCCGCCTAGGCGCGGCCGATCCGATCTCCGCCGCCGATCCGGCCAATCCGATGCTTCAGAGTGCCCTGATGAAACAGACCCTCCGCCACGATCAGCTCAGCTGTCGGCTTCAGGTCGATGGTTTCCCCGATGTCTCCGCCGGCCAGGCTCCGGGCACGGTGGGGATCATCACGGGCTGGCGGTTGGAGTGGATGGGCCGTCCCGAACTGGAGGGGGAGCGGGAGCATCTGCTGGCGTTGATGGAGGTGGTGCTTCCCTATGCCCGCCATCTGATCAGTGGCGTCGGCCGACGCTTTGGCAGCGAGGATCAGCCCGTTCAGATCGAACCTGACAGCGCTGGCGGCCATCGGCTCGAACTGCGCAGTCGCCAGGCGGGCAACCCCTCCCTGGTGGTGGAGCTCGATGACGCCGAGCTCGCCGATCTGGTGCGGGTGCTCGACAGTCTGCGGCTGGACCCCAGGCTGCAGCTTCAGCTGACCGTGCCCCAGCCCGTGCCCCTGCGGCAGCGGGAGTTGGCTGAGCGCCTGCCCCTGCAGCGCCGCCTGGCGGCACCGGTGGCCGGACTGGCAGCCCTGGCCGCGGCCGCCGCTGTGGCCCTGATCGTGCCGCCGCCCCCGCCAGCTCCTGCCCCCACGGCGCCGGCGGCGGCCGCAGCCGGCAAACCCTGATTCAGCAGGCCGCGGAGAGGGGAGGCGCTCGTCCTCAGCCTTGATCGGCAAGCCCTGATGAGAGAGTGGGAGCGGGTCCATGGATTGGACCTGGGAGGAAGCTGATGACCTGGTCCGATCTGCGCCGCCGTGTCGCGCGGCTGGGAGCCGCACTCGATGTCGTGGTGCGCAGTGATCCCGAAATTTGCGGTCTCAGTGGCGAGCAATTCCTGCTGACCCTGCATCACGGTGGCCACGGGGATTGCACGGTCAGAAACCTCTCTCTGATCGATTGTCCCAATGAGTTGGTGGTGATCGAATTCGAGCGCTGGATGCGGGGAGCCGGCTACCAACTCGAACTCTGAAACCCGACCCGACGGCCCCTCAACCGTGAAAACGCTGCAACCAGAGGCCGGCCAGTTGCCAGGAGGACCAGAGGAAGGCCAGCAGGATCAGCCAGTTGAGCCAGGCGGGTCTGGGGCGGTCGGGCAAGGCCATGGCGCTGTGGGGGCGGACGGGGGCCGCGGGCGGTGGATGGGACGCATGGTGGCACTTGGCAGGGTGTGTGTGGTCCCCATCGCCCGTGCTCCCCTCCGAGACGCCCGCCTTGGCTCTGATGTCCCTTCTGGGGGTGCCTGGCTGGGGTGCCTGGCATTGGCAGTTGAGGCAGCGCGGCGATCATGTCCAGCTCGCCTCGCGCCTGCGCCAGTCCCTGGGCGCGGCGGCCCTGCCCGTCGAGGTCCGTTTGTCTTCGCCGGCTTGCGTTTTTGCTGTCGGGAGAGTTAACGAACCAATCGGATGCGTTGGCCTTAATTTCGATCAGATCTGTGCTTGCGATCGCTCCATATCAAGATCAAGCCAATCTTCCGAAAGAGGATCCAGCGGTGGCCGGTCTTGATTGAAATATTCAGCATCGCTTAAGCTCTCTCCTGCCAGCGATGTTGCATCTTTTGCCCTGATTGGTGTCAGAGTGAATCGCGTTGATGCTCGATTCTTGATGCTCAGGCCTTTCCTGGCCAAGCCCGCTTTGTGCCTCGACCTGTGCATTGACCAGCGCTTGCCGGTTGGGCGCTTCTGCAAGGCTCGGATGCTGATGGTGTCGCAGGCCGCCACAGCCTGCTGCGTCCCTGTCCTGCCCTGGCATGGCTGGAGCAGTGCCGGTCTGAGCTCCATCCCAACCCACCGGACAGCCATCCACCCGGGCGGCGCTCCCCAGCTCCCCGCCACCCGGCTCGCAGCTCATGCCGCTGGTTTCAGCAACCTCTCGCCGAATCGCAACTCGTGCCTCCCTGGCTGCTGATCCTCATCCTGATGGAGGGGGTGATCCTGCTGATCAACCCCACCCGCAAGGACTTCGCCTGGTATCAGGGGCTGCGCCGTCCGCCCTGGGTCACTTTTTCGGCCTCCATCCCCATGATCTGGCTGCTGATCCTCGCCTGCTTCTACCTGTCGGCTTTGATCAGTTGGAGCGTGCGCAGCAGCTGGAATCTGGTGTTGGCCTATGTGCTGCTGCTCGGTCTTGTCGAGGGTTACACCTGGCTGATGTGCCGATCCCGCCGCCTGTCGGCCGGCACGATTCTTTGCCTGGTCTGCTGGAGCTATGGGCTGATCCTCACCCTGTTGCTGATCTCGATCTCGCCGTCATCCGCACTGTTGATGCTGCCGTTCCTGTGCTGGACTCCACTCGAAGCCCTGATCACCTGGCAGATGCGCCAGCTCAACCCGGGCTGTTGAGCGGCCAGCCGTTGAGTGGCCAGCCAGCGCCCTCCTGCTCGCCGCTGCCAACTGTCCCCTGCCGCCCCCTTCCCTGACCAGGCCTGCCATGGAGCCCCTGATCGACGCCCTGCTCCGTCCCGAGGCCTACGACCACCCGGTGGCGGAGATCGCGCTGCTGGAAACCCACATCTCCTGGGTGCTGCTCACCGGTGCCTACGCCTACAAGATCAAGAAGCCGGTCAATCTGGGCTTCGTCGACTTCAGCACCCGCCAACGGCGCCTGCAGTTCTGCCAGGAGGAATTGCGCCTCAATCGCCGTCTGGCGCCGGAGCTCTATCTGGGCCTCTGCCCGATCCATGGACCGGCGGCTGCGGCCAGCTTTCGCGGCGACGGGCCGATCATCGAGATGGCCGTTCAGATGCGCCAGTTCGGCCAGCAGGATCTGCTGCCGGCGGTGTTGCAGCGGCAGGATCTGGCGGCAGGCGCGCTGGAGGAGCTGTTCGAGCAGTTGGCGGTCACCCTGGCCGGCTTCCATGCCAGTGCGGCCGTGGCGAGCGGCCAGGAGCCATTCGGTTCGGCCCAGCAGGTTCGTGCGCCCGCGATCGCCAACCTCGATGTGCTCGAACGGGTTCTCGCTGCCGATCCCCGCCTGGAGGGCCTGCGCCGCTGGAGCGAAGAACAGGCGCAGCGGCTGGCGCCCTGGTTTGAGGCTCGCCGGCTGAACGGCTGGATTCGCGAAGGCCACGGCGATCTGCATCTGGGCAACATGGCCCTCTGGCAGGAGCGCATTCTCGTCTTCGACTGCCTTGAGTTCAGCCCGCCTCTGCGCTGGATCGACCCCAGCAGCGACCTGGCTTTTCTGGTGATGGACCTGCGCCAGCGTCAGCGCGGCGACCTGGCAGCCCTGGTGCTGAACCGCTGGCTGGAGCTCACCGGCGATTACGCCGGCCTGCGGAGCTGGCGCTGGTACCTGGTCTACCGGGCGCTGGTGCGCGCCAAGGTGGCCGCCCTCAGGCTCCAGCAGGCTGATCTGAGCTCAGCCGAGCTCTCCGGCCAGCAGCTGTTGATCCAGTCCTATCTGGCCCTGGCTGAAGCCACCACCACCGCGTCCACCCCCGTGCTGGTGATCACCCATGGGGTCTCGGGCAGTGGCAAGAGCCATCTGGCCCGCCGCCTGGCCCGCCGTCTCGGCTGGATCCGGCTGCGCTCCGATGTGGAGCGCAAGCGCCTGTTCGGGCTCTGGGGACTCCCCGTCCGAGAGGTCCGCAGCGGTGATCTCTATGCCGCCGAAGTCACGGAGCAACTGTTCGGCAACCAGCTGCCCCAGTGTGCCGAGGCCATCCTGGGGGCGGGCCTGTCGCTGATCGTGGATGCCACCTTTCTGGATCGCCGCCATCGCCATCGCTTCGCCGATCTGGCGGACCGCTGCGGGGCCCGCTTCGTGATTCTCGATTGCCGCTGTTCGCCTGAGCTGGCCCGCCGGCGCCTCAGCGCCCGTCAGGCCGTGGGCCTGGACCCCTCCGATGCCGATCTGGCGGTACTGGAGCGGCAGATCGAGCTGCGCGATCCCCTGGAACGCAGTGAGCTGGCCTCAACCCTGGTGGCTGAGGCCAGCGATGCCGATGGCTGTGATGGTGTTGATCGCCCCGACCTGTCGCTTGCAGCCGGCCAGGATGATCAAGACCTCCTGGAGAGACTGGCCGCGGCGTTGATGGCCGCGCCAGCCCCTGACTGAACACTCAGAACCAGTCGGGAACGGCCGCTTCCTTGCTGTTGACGTTGGCCTCGGGGGTGGTGCGCTGAAACTCCAGGGTGATGTTGCGTCGCTGTTCGCCATCGGCGGCGAGGGCCTCGATCGGATAGAGCTGCTGACCGTCGCGGAAGGGGACCTGAATGCGGAAGGTGCCGTCGGCGGAGAGGGGCACCTCTTCGCCGCCGATCGAG